>CAZOGB010000007.1:0-26971 GCA_964579145.1 uncultured bacterium
CCTCCCCGCCTGCGGGGAGGTTAGGAGGGGCTGTCCTGCATCGGGGAGAGTCTGGACAAGGGGCAGAGGTTGAGGGCTTTCCCGCGCCGGGAAGGCGGGTTGGATATGGCAGAAGGAGGAGGAGGTTGCGATGGCAAAGCGCGTTTGGGAGGTGTGCGAACCTCATCCCGACGTGTTCAGTCGGGATATTGACCCATCGCTGTTCGCGGCGAGCCTGCACCAGGTGGAGGTTGGCACCGCCGACCCCGACTACGTGGAGGCGGAACGGTTCTTCAAGAAGACCTACATGACGCAGAGCCTGCGCCACCTGATGGAGGGGGTTGCGGCGCGTCTGCTGGGCTTGCCCGGGCGCAGTGCGCCCCTGTTGCGTCTGGAAACCCCGTTCGGCGGCGGCAAGACGCACACCATGGTGGCGCTGTACCATCTGGCGAAGTATGCGCACGTGGTAGAACAGCAGCCGGTGGGCGAGGAGCTGCGCGCTCTGTTGCAGACCGATACCCTGCCGCGGGATGTGCGGGTGGTGGTGCTAGACGGCGTGGCGTTGGACCCACGCGGCAGGCAGGTGGACGGCGTGCACCTGCACACCCTGTGGGGCGAGCTGGCATATCGTCTGGGCGGCAGGGCGCTGTACGAGGTGATGCGGGAAGCGGATGAGGCGCGGGTGGCGCCCGGTCAGAGCCAGCTGGAGACGATACTGCGCGGCTGTCAGCCCCTGATCCTCCTGATGGACGAGGTGATGGACTATCTGGCTCGCGCCAGCGGCGTGAGGGTCGAGGAGAGTACGCTGATGGCGCAAACGGCGTCGTTCATCCGTGCGCTCACTTCGGCGGTGGGCGCGCTCGATCGGGCGGTCATGGTGGTCTCTCTGCCCGCCTCCTCCCTAGAGGTTCCCGTGGACGACCCCCAGCAGGCGGAGCGGATGTTCCAGCACATGCATCTGGTGCTCGAGCGCGCCGCGCTGATCGAGACGCCCGTCGCGGAGGACGAGGTGTTCGGCGTGCTGCAGCGCCGGCTGTTCAAAAGCGTGGGCACGGAACAGTCCGCCCGACAGGCGATGAACGCCTTTCAGGACTATTACGCCGAGTTCGCCCGCTTCTTCCCCGATACCGTGCGCAGTCCGCAGTATCGCGAGCGCATGTTGAAGGCGTACCCGTTCCATCCGGTGCTGGTGGACCTGCTGTATCAGCGCTGGGGACCCCATCCCAAGTTTCAGCGCACGCGCGGCGCCCTGCGACTGCTGGCGCTGGTGATGCGCCGGCTGTGGAACCAGCGACCGGGTTCCGCCTATCTGATTCAGCCTCACCATATTGACCTTGCCGACCGCTACGTGCGGTCGGAGGTGGTGCGCCTGCTGGAGAGCAGTTACGATGCCATCATCACGGGCGACGTGAACGGGCGCGCGCGCGAGGTGGACCGCGAGCTGGGCGGCGACTACCAGCGCGAGGAGCTGGCGCAGGGATGCGCAACCTGCGCCCTGCTGTACACCGTTTCGGCGAGCGCGGACATCCAGGGCTGTACCGAAGATGATCTGCGCGTGGCAATGCTTCGCCCCAAAATCAACCCCGCTCAGGTGAGCGAGGTGCTGAAACGCCTGCAGGCGCAGCTGTGGTATCTGCGCTATCGCGACAGACGGTATCTGTTCACCGCTCGCCCCAATCTGAACAAGGTGATAGTGGACCACGAGCAGGAGGTCACCAGCGACCAGATCGATGAGCAGATTGGGCGGGTTCTGGGCGAGATAAGCGGACGGGGGCGCACGTCCCTGCAGGTTCTGCACGCTCCGCTCGACCCGCAATTGGTGAATGAGCCGTCGCAGGCGACGCTGGTCATCCTGCCGCTGAGCCTCAGCGACATCCAGCGGGCGACCGAATGGATGAAACAGGTGGTCGGTCGGGTGACCAGACGCAACCTGCTGATATTCCTCGCGCCCGACCCGGGCAGGGAGGAGGCGGTGCGCGTCTCGGTCAGACGTCTGCTGGCACTGCAGGCACTCACGCACACCAGCCTGTTCCGAGAACTGGAAGAGGAAGACCACAAGGAGGTTCAGGAGCAGATTCGGGCGAAGGACTCGGAGATTCGCGGGCTGTTACAGGGAGCGTACACCCGCCTTTTCCGACCATCGCCGGAGGGCGTCAGCGAACTGCGGGTGATGTTCCGGCGCGACGCCCAGACGCTGAGCGAAGCGGTGTACGCCGCCCTCGTGGAGCAGGGTCTGCTGGTGGAGACGCTCAGCCCGGATTACATTGTGGACGTTGCCAACGTGAAGGAGGGACCGGTGGCGATTGTAGCGGTGCAAACCGCACTGACCGGGTCGCCCGACCAGCCCATCGTTGCCAACCCGCACGAAGCCCTCAAGCAGACCATCCGTGAGGGCGTGAGGAAAGGGCAATTTGCCGTACAGGCTCAGGGTCAAACCTTCATTGACGACGTGCCCGAGGAGGTTCTCGACGACAAACAGGCGGTGCTGGTGCCGGTGGATGAAAGCAAGACCGAGCCACCGCCTCCTGAGCAGGTGGTTATCCAGCGCATCCTTCGGGTGGAGAGTAGCAGTAGCCTCCTCTACCCGCTGAAACAGCTGCTGGAAAGCCTGCAGAACAAACAGGGGCAGGTGGCAATGGAGCTGAGGGTGCAGGGCTCTCAGGATGTCCTTTCTGCCTGGCATAATCAGGTTTCCAAACTCTTAAACGACTACGGCATCCCGCACGAGTGGAAGGAAGAGAGTCAGCCATAGCCTCAGATAGAGCAGGGCAAGGAAACCGCCGCGCCTCTGGTGAATCGAAGGGGGAGACCTTCCCCGGGTGTAGAGTGTGTGATGCGCAACCTGTGGCGCGACAAGCGGTTCTGGGTGATTGTGGGGCTTGCCCTGCTCTCCCTGCTGATTGGTATCCAGCATAATCGTGCGGTGCAACGCGGTGCCGCCAACCCATTCGCCGAGGCGGTGATGGCAGTGTTCGCACCGGTGCAGTCCGCTCTGCGCTCCACAGGGCGATTCCTTTCCGACTTCGGCTACGGCGTGGTGCACGGGCGACACCTGCGCGAGGAGAACCGCCGCCTGCGCGAACAGATTGAAGCCCTGCGCTCGGCACAGGTGGGCTGGGAAGAACTGCGCCAGGAGAACGAACGCCTGCGCCGCCTGTTGGGAGCCACGCAGTCCGCCAAAACCCGACCACTGGTGGCAAAGGTGCTCGCCATCCAGCCCTCTGCCTACTTCCATACGCTGATTGTGGCGCGGGGCAAGGCGGACGGGGTGCGCCCGCGGATGGTGGCGGCTACCGATACTGGACTGGTGGGCGTGGTGTACGACGTCACCCGCCATACCGCACACGTGCTGTTAATCACCGACCCGAACGCCAGCGTGGGGGCGCGTATCCAGCGTGCCGAGTCGCGAGCGGTCGGTGTGTGCCGGGGGCGCGGCGAGGACTACCTGGTGCTGACCTTTCTGGCGAAGGACGCCGACGTGCGCCCGGGCGACGTGGTAATTACCTCCGGGCTGGGAGGGGTGTATCCGGCAGGCATCCCCATCGGCACCGTCGAAGAGGTGATGGAGCAGAGGCAGGCGGGGATGCGTGAGGCGCGGGTAAAGCCCTTTGTAGACCTCACGCGTCTGGAGGAGATACTGCTCTATCCCCCGCAGGTGGTGCCGCCATGAGGTTGCCCGTCTGGCTAAAACTGGTATTGCTGATACTGTTTGCCACCGCCCTGCAGGCGAGCCTGGCGCCCCATCTGCGCATCCTCGGGGTACAGCCCGACCTGAACAAGGTAGTGCTCATCGCCATCGCGGTCAACACCTCCGTGCATGCGGCAACCGCGTGCGGCTTTCTGGCGGGCTGGCTGATGGGCACGGTGGTGGGCATGTCCGTTGGCAGTTACCTGGTCAGCCGAATGGTGCTGGGCGCGTCGCTGGGACTGCTGGAACTGCGCGTGTTTCGCCATAATCCTATTGTGCTGATTCTATCCGCACTGGCGGGTAGTATGCTGTGCGAGGCGGTGTTCTTCCTGTTCTCGCCACAGCAGGACGCGGGGCGGTGGGTGGTGCAGGCAACAGGCGAAAGCGTGTATAACCTGTTATTTGTCCTGCCTGTCGCAGCGTGGGTGCGGCGCATGATCCCACCGGGTCCCGGACTGGTATACGCATCGTAACACATCAACAGAGGGAGGCAACATCATGACCACAACGCACACCGAGGGACGCAATGGCGCGAACCCCTATCAGATGGCGCTGGAGCAGCTGGCGATTGTGGCAGACCTGCTGAACCTTGACCGCAACATCCACGAGTTCCTGAAATACCCCGAACGCGAGCTGACCGTGCACTTTCCCGTGCAGATGGACGACGGCTCAGTGCGTATCTTCACCGGCTACCGGGTTCAGCACAACCGCGCGCGCGGTCCCTGTAAAGGCGGCATCCGCTACCACCCCCAGGCGGACCTGGACGAGGTGCGCGCGCTGGCGATGTGGATGACGTGGAAATGCGCGGTGGTGAACATCCCCTACGGCGGAGCGAAGGGTGGAGTGATTTGCGACCCGAAAAGGCTCTCGCTGAAAGAGCTGGAACGGCTTACCCGGCGCTATGCCACCGAAATCAGCGTCATCATCGGTCCCGAAAGCGACATCCCCGCGCCCGACGTGGGAACCGACCCGCAGGTCATGGCGTGGATTATGGACACCTACAGCATGCACAGGGGGTACACCGTTCCCGCGGTGGTTACCGGTAAGCCGATACCCATTGGCGGCTCGGAGGGGCGCATTGAAGCGACAGGGCGTGGGCTGGTGATGATTGCCAATCGGTGTTCGCAGATGCTCAACATTCCCCTGCAGGGCGCACGGGTGGTGATTCAGGGCTTCGGCAACGTGGGGAGCACTGCAGCCAAGTTCTTCCACGAGGCGGGGGCAAAGGTGGTTGCGGTCAGCGACGCGCTGAACGCCGTGTATAACCCCAAAGGGCTGGACATACCCGTTCTGCTGAAGCACTGCGTGCGTCGGGAGGGCACACTGCCCCAGTATGCCGAAGGGGATGTACTGACCAACGCGGAGATGCTGGAACTGCCATGCGAGTTTCTGGTGCCCGCCGCACTGGGCAATCAGATTACCCGCCAGAACGCCGAACGCATCAAGGCGCGGGTGATTATCGAGGGCGCCAACGGTCCGACCACGCCGGAGGCAGACCGCATCCTGAACGAGGCAGGGGTATTCCTCGTGCCCGATATTCTGGCGAATGCAGGCGGGGTGATTGTCTCGTACTTTGAATGGGTACAGGACCTGCAGAGCTTTTTCTGGAGCGAGGACGAGGTGAACCAGAAGCTGGAGCGGGTGCTCATCAGTGCGTTCGAGGACGTGGTGCACACCGCAAAGACGCGCAAAGTGGACATGCGCACCGCCGCCTACATCATCGGCGTGGGCAGAGTAGCGGACGCTATCCTCACCAGGGGGATATATCCGTAGCCACTGATGACGTATCTATATCTATGACAAAAGCGACACACGCTCAACGAGGAGGTTCGGAAGTTGACACACAAGGTCATCATCATTGGGTCGGGACCGGCGGGATACACCGCGGCGATTTACACCGCCCGGGCGAACTTGCAACCCCTGTTGTTCGAAGGTCTGCAACCGGGCGGACAGCTGACCATCACCTCGGAGGTGGAAAATTACCCCGGTTTTCCCGAGGGCATTATGGGTCCCGAACTGATGCAGTTGTTCCGTCAGCAGGCGGAGCGGTTTGGCACGCACATCATCACCGATGTCATCACGAAGGTAGACTTCTCCCAGCGACCCTTCCGCCTGTGGGACAGTGCAGAGAACCTTTACGAAGCACATGCGGTTATCATCGCTACAGGCGCCAGCGCGAAATGGCTGGGACTGGATGCAGAGAAAGCCCTGCAGGGCAGAGGGGTGTCTGCTTGTGCCACCTGCGATGGGTTCTTCTTCCGGGGTAAAGAGGTGATTGTGGTCGGAGGCGGCGACACGGCGATGGAAGAGGCTCTGTTCCTCACCAAGTTCGCTACAAAGGTGTACGTGGTGCACCGGCGCGACCAGCTGCGCGCCAGCAAGATTATGCAAAAGCGTGCCTTTGAAAACCCCAAAATCGAGTTCATCTGGAATACGGTGGTAGACGACATCTACGACGTGAACGTGGGCAGGGTAACGGGCGTGCGCCTGCGCAACGTAAAGACGGGCGAAACGTGGGACAAGCCGATTGATGGGGTATTCATGGCTATCGGTCACAAGCCGAACACCGACATCTTCGTTGGGCAGGTGGAGATGGACGAACAGGGGTATATCCTGGTGCGCAACGGCACGTACACCAGCGTGGAGGGCGTGTTCGCCGCGGGCGATGTGGCAGACCACGTGTACCGACAGGCGGTCACCGCCGCCGGTTCAGGCTGTATGGCAGCCATTGACGCCGAGCGCTGGCTGGCAGCGCAGGGGATTGAGTAGGGGTATAACAAGCGGGCGGACTGGAGAGTTCTCTTTATCCGCCTGCTCCCGGATCTATACTGATTGCGCAACTACCAGCCGCAGGGGCAGATCGTTTATCTCTAACCGCTCCAGCGAAAACCGCTCCCCCGCATGGTCCAGGTCAATGCCAACCACGCTACCCTGCTCGTCGAAGTCCACCACCACACCCGGCGCGACCTCTATCGAGTCCACGCTTGCCTTCTCGCGGAGTTCTATGTACAGGCTGTCTGTCTCTGGATAGTAGTGCAAACGCATCTATTCTTCCTCCTGTGTGAAGTTACGGTCGGGAAAAGCATTATGTACCGTTTCCCCATCTTCCAACGTGACCACACGCAGATAACGTCCCAGATCTGGAACGTACCCCCAATATCTAACCCTGCCGTCAGGCTGCATCTCTTTCTTCAGCGGTTGCCGAATAATTTGTTCGCACCACTCTGGTTGTATATACGGGCGCTTGCGGAGTACCTGTTCTGTAAAATAGCGTGTGGCCTTCATCTTGTTGCCCAGAAAAACCTACAAGTTGCAATAAACATTTCTCCTGTCGCTATCATTATAACATAAGGGAAGCCCTGTCGATCCCCTTCTCTCGCAGAAGGGCCTGGGGGTTAGGTGTTATTCCGCCACCTTGAGCACGCTGAGGAACGCTTCCTGCGGTATCTCCACGTTGCCTAACTGCTTCATGCGCTTCTTGCCCTCTTTTTGCTTCTCCAGCAGTTTGCGCTTGCGGGTGACGTCGCCGCCGTAGCACTTCGCCAGCACGTTCTTGCGGAAGGGCGGTATCCGCTCGGAAGCGATGATTTTGCTCCCGATAGCTGCCTGAATGCGCACCTCAAACTGCTGGCGCGGCACCACCTCGCGCAGGCGTTCCACCAGAGCGCGGGCACGGCTGTAGGCACGCTCGCGGTGCGTGATGAAGCTCAGCGCGTCCACCGGGTCGCCGTTAATCAGAATATCCAGCTTCACCAGGTCCGACTGTCGGTAGCCGATGGGTTCGTAGTCAAACGAAGCGTAGCCTTTGGAACGGCTCTTCAGCTGGTCATAGAAGTCCAGCAGGATTTCCGCCAGAGGCAGGTCATAGGTCAGCAGGACGCGGTTGGGCGAGGGGTATTCCATCTTCACAAACTCGCCGCGCCGCTCCATTGCCAGCTCCATCATCGCGCCCACGTACTCCGCCGGCACGAAAATGGTGGCGCGAATATACGGCTCCTCCACGCTGGCGATGGTGGTCTGCGCCGGCCAGTGCGCGGGGTTGTCCAGCAGGACGACCTCGCCCTTGGTGGTGGTGATGCGATAGACCACGCTGGGCGCAGTGGCAATCAGCGACAGCCCGAACTCGCGCTCTAATCGCTCCTGCACGATGTCCATGTGCAGTAAGCCTAAGAATCCGCACCGGAAGCCGAACCCCAGCGCGGCGGAAGTTTCGGGTTCAAACACCAGCGCGGCGTCGTTGAGCTGCAGTTTCATCAGCGCGTCGCGCAGGTCGGTGAACTCCTCGCCGTCCACGGGATACAGCCCGCAGTACACCATCGGCTTGACGGGCTTGTATCCGGGCAGAGGTTCGGAGGCGGGGCGTTCGGCGTCGGTGATGGTATCGCCCACGCGCGTATCGCCCACTGTTTTGATGCCGGCGGTCAGGTAGCCCACCTCGCCGGTGCGCAGTTCGTCCCCCTCCTGCAGGCGCGGCGTGAAGAAGCCCACGCTGGTGACCTCGAACTCGCGCCCGGTGGACATGAAGCAGATGCGCATTCCGGGACGCACCACGCCATCCACCACCCGGATGTACACCACCACGCCCAGATAGGGGTCGAAGTGCGAGTCGAAAATCAGCGCGCGCAGGGGAGCGTCTGGATTGCCCCGCGGCGGCGGTATCTTGTGCACCACCGCTTCCAGAATCTCTTCCGTGCCAATGCCCTCTTTCGCGCTGGCGAGGATGGCCTCGGATGGGTCCAGCGCGAGGATGTGTTCGATCTCCTCTTTCACGCGCTCGGGGTCGGCGGCGGGCAGGTCAATCTTGTTGATGACGGGGATAATCTCCAGCCCGTTGTTCATCGCCAGGTTCACGTTGGCGATGGTCTGTGCCTCCACGCCCTGGGAGGCGTCCACCACCAGCAATGCGCCCTCACACGCCGCCAGACTGCGCGAGACTTCGTAGGTGAAGTCCACATGCCCCGGCGTGTCGATCAGGTTCAGCTCGTACTCCTGTCCATCGCGCGCACGGTAGGTGAGGCGCACGGCGGTCATTTTAATGGTGATGCCCCGCTCGCGCTCCAGGTCCATCTGGTCCAGCACCTGCTCCTGCATCTGGCGGGGGTCAATCGCGCCCGTAAACTCCAGAATGCGGTCAGCAAGGGTGGACTTTCCGTGGTCGATATGCGCGATGATACAGAAGTTTCGGATATGGTCTTGTGGCGCGTGTTGCATTGATGCCTCCTGCACCCATGCCATTGTATCCGAGAAGAGGGCGAAAAGTCAATATGCGGGGGCTGTTTGACGCGCCGTCCCGGTCGGGTTATAATGTTGCGCGTAGCGACTCGCAGGGAGGGACGGGAGATGCCAGAGGAGCCAATTACCTACCGACAGGCGGGAGTGGATATCGACGCAGCGCAATCCGCGCTCCTGCGCATGAAGGAGATGATCCGCGCCACGCAGACGCCCGAAGTGCTGGCAGATGTGGGCGCGTTTGGGGGGATGTTTCAGCCCGACCTGAGCCAGTATCGCCAGCCCGTGCTGGTAGCCAGCGTGGACGGTGTGGGCACGAAACTGAAGGTGGCATTCGCGATGGGACGCCATGACACGGTTGGACATGACTTGGTGAACCATTGCGTGAACGATATTCTGGTGCAGGGGGCGCGTCCACTCTTCTTTATGGACTACTTCGCCACCGGTAAGCTTCAGCCCGACGTGTTGGTGGATGTGGTGCGCGGGTTGTCTGAGGCGTGTCAGGAGGTGGGCTGTGCCCTGCTGGGCGGTGAAACCGCCGAGATGCCTGGCATGTACGCCGAGGGCGAGTACGACCTTGCGGGAACCATCGTGGGCGTGGTGGAGCGAGATGCGATTATCGACACCAGCCGCGTGGAGCCGGGCGACGCGGTGGTCGGGCTGGCTTCCAGCGGACTGCACACCAACGGTTATTCCTTGGCGCGATATGTGCTGTTTGAACGGGCGGGGATGCGTGTGGATAGCTACGTGCCCGAACTGGGCACTTCTGTTGGCGAGGAGCTGTTGCGCCCGCATCGCTGTTACCTGCGCCCCCTGATGCAGGCGATGGGGCAGTTCGACATCCACGCGATGGCGCACATCACCGGCGGCGGATTCTATGACAACATTCCCCGCGTTCTGCCCAGCGATTGCCGGGTGATTATCGACCGTCGCTCGTGGGAGGTTCCGTTCATCTTCCGGCTGATTCAGGAAAAGGGCAATGTGCCCGACCCGGAGATGTTTCGCACCTTCAATATGGGCATCGGTATGGTGGTGATTGTACCGCGCGAGCAGAGCCTGCCGCTGATAGAGTTCCTGCAGATGCAGGGCGAGTCAGCCACATTAATCGGCGAGGTACAGCGTGGCGGGCACGATGTGCAGATTGTGTAGCCGGGCGGGAGGCTACTCCTCTGCCTCCTGCTTGCCCAAATCCTCAGGTGGTACGGAGCGACCCACCAGCCCCGCCAGCGCGACAATCGTCAGCAGGTAGGGCAGGGAGAGCAACGCCTCCGAAGGCACTCGCACCCCGAACAGCGTTTCGCCCTGCAGTCGCTGTTGCAGTGCATCCAGGAAGCCAAAGCCCAGGGCGGCGGCCGTAGCTCCCAGCGGCGTCCACCTGCCGAAGATAACCGCTGCCAGCGCGATGAAGCCCTTGCCTGCACTCATGCCCTCGGTGAACACCCGCAGCTGGCTCAGCGAGAGATACGTGCCCGCCAGTCCAGCCAGCGCACCGCTCAGCGTCACGCACAGGTAGCGAATGGCAACCACGTTAATACCCGCCAGGCGGCTTTTGCGTGCGCTCTCGCCGGAGGCGCGCACCTGAAGCCCCCACATGGTATGGTAGAACAGCCCATGCAGGGCAAAGGGCAGCACCAGCATCAGGATGACGAACGGGCTCTGCCCCGCCAGCAATCCGCCCAGCAGAGGGATTGGCTCAAGCCAGCGCAGACTCCACTCGGGCACGCCGGGTGCGTTGGGAGGTCGCTCGAAGAACCGGCGCAGGAGAAACACCGTCGCCCCCGCCGAGAACAGGTTCACCGCCATCCCGCTGACCACATGGTCGGCGCGGAATCGCTGAGTCAGCAGGGCGTGAATCAGTCCCAGCAGGGCGCCGGCGATCGTCCCGCAGAGCACGCCCAACCAGCCGTTGCCCAGCGCAATCGCCGCCGCCCAGCCCACAAACGCCCCCATCAGCATCTGCCCTTCCAGCCCGATGTTCACCACGCCGCTGCGCTCGGACAGGATGCCGCCCATTGCCGCCAGAGCTAACGGTGTCGCCAGGCGCAGAGCACTGCGGAACAGCTCGATGTCAAATATCTCACCCATCTATCCTGCCCTCCGCCGGAAACGCATCGCCGCCAGGAAGAAGATGATCACCGCCTGTACCACCGTGGTAATCTCGCGCGGAACAGCTGGCACTGTGACGGACTGCATGTACACCGCCCCGTTCTTCATCGCGCCAAGCACCAGCGCCGCCACCACCGCGCCCATGGGATGGTTGTTGCCCAGCAGGGCAACCGCGATGCCGTCAAAACCGTAGCCGGGAGAAAACTGGTCGTAGTAGCGATGGTGCACGCCCAGCACCTCCACCGCGCCCGCCAGCCCGCCTATCGCTCCGCTGAACAGCATACTGCCCCATATCACCCGCGACACGTTCACTCCAGCCGCTCGCGCCGCCTCGGGATTTGCTCCCACCGCCCGCAGCTCATAGCCCCACACCGTGCGCTTCAGCAGATACCACAGCACCAGCCCGGTCGCCAGCGCAATCAGCAGTCCCACGCTCAGCCTCGTGCCCTGCACCATAATTGGTAACCACGCAGTAGGGAGCGCTTCGGGCGTTTGAGGCGACATGGAGTTCGGGTCCTTCCACACCCTCGTCACGAGATACTGGGTGAGGTAGATGGCGATGTAGTTCATCATGATAGTGGTGATGACTTCGTGCGCACCGCGCCACGCCTTCAAAACGCCCGGTATCCAGCCCCAGATTCCGCCAGCAACCATCCCTGCCAGCAGAGCCAGCAGAACGTGCAACGGTGCAGGCAAGCCCGACACCGCAAACCCCACCCACGCGGACGCCAGCGCACCCACCAGCAGCTGCCCTTCCACCCCGATGTTGAACTGCCCTGCCAGCAGACCCACCGCCACCGCCAGTCCGGTGAACAGCAGGGGAGTGGCGTTCAGCAGGCTTTCAGGTAGCGCGCCCGGTGCAACCACCGCCCCTTCCCACCACGCTATCAGCGCAGGCAGGGGAGGACTGCCCGCCAGCGTAATCACCAGCGCCGCCACCGCCAGCGCCATCGCCAGCACGACGACGGGCAACAGGAGCGCATGAGCGATGTCCCTCATGTGCCACCTCCTGTTGCTGCGCCCACCATCGCTGAGCCAATCTCATCGCGGCGCCGCCGCTCGCCCTCCATAATATCCACCATCTGCCCGTTAAACAGCACGCCGATGCGGTCGCACAGGGTCAGCAGTTCATCCAGGTCAAACGACACCACCAGCGCAGCGGCTCCCTGTTCGCACGCCTGGCGGATGGCGTGGTGAACCGCTCGGGTGCTGGCGGCGTCCAGTCCGCGCGTGGGCTGTCCCGCGATGAGCAGAGCGGGTGTTTCCATCAGCGCACGCCCAACCACTACCTTCTGCTGATTGCCACCCGATAGAGCCGAAAAGGGCGCGTCGGGAGCAGGAGCGCGTACAGCAAAACGCGAGATGATTTTCGCCGCGAACTCCTTCATGCGTGCAAACGACAGAGAAAACGCCGACCCGAAACCGCCCTGCCGGTGCAAGCCAAGCGCAGAGTTCTCGGCGACCGACCACTCCAGAATCGCCCCGCGCAGGTGTCGGTCCTCCGCGATATAGCGTATCCCCATCTGCAGGCGCGCCCCGGCGGGCAGGTGGGTTATCTCCTCGCCGTTCAGCCATATCCTGCCCTGCAGGGGGGTGACCAGTCCCATCAGCGCGTCGATCAGCTCCGCCTGTCCACTGCCGTCCACGCCCGCAATACCGAATACCTCGCCCGGGTAAATCTCGAAGGATACCCCTTTCAGACCAACGCGACTGCGCACTGGAGCCACTGTTAGACCTTCCACCCGCAGGCGCGGCGTCTCGCTCAGCCTTCTGCCCAGCAGTAGCTCATCCTCTGGAAGCACGCCGCCTTCGCCCACGATAAGCCTCGCCAGCGTTGAGGCATCCACCTGCGGTTCGGCGCCGGGCTTCTCGCGCACCGGCATGGAGGCAACCACTTCCCCCGCCCGCAGGACCGTTACCTCGTCGGCGTGTTCCAGCACCTCCTGCAGCTTGTGGGTGACCAGCAGGACGGTGCGTCCCTCCTCGGTGAAGCGATGCAGAAGCGCGAAGAAGGACTCCGCATCGGCAGGAGGCAGGACGGCGGTCGGTTCGTCGAAAATCAGCACCCGCGCGTCGCGCAGGAGCAGCTTCAGGATTTCCACCTTCTGCTGTTGCGATACCGAGAGCGACCCCGCCGGCGCGTCCCAGTCCACCTGCAGTCCAATCGCTTCTGCCAGCTGCCGAGCGCGTTCCAGCACCTGCGCACGGGGAAGGGGAGCGAGCAGCCTGCCGGCACCGCCCAGCAGAAGGTTTTCGGAAACGCTCAGGCGCGGTATCAGCGCGTAGTGCTGGCTGACCATCCCCACGCCCGCCTGCAACGCCTCCGCCGGCGAGCGAAACCGCACCGGCTGTCCGTACAGGTACACCGTGCCGCTGTCGGGTGGAAACACGCCGTACAGGATGTTCATGAGGGTGGTCTTGCCCGCGCCGTTTTCTCCTACCACCGCATGGATGGTTCCCTGCCGGACGGCGATGCTGATGTCCCGGTTTGCCTGCACCGCGCCGAATCGCTTGCAGACCGCCTCCGTGCGCACCACCACCTGAGTGTTATCCTTCATCCTGCGTGCCTTGCTCCATGCGGATGGTTCTGGCAATGTTAGGGTCGGTACGGCGCACCTCCTGCGCCGCCTGCCTGGGCTGAGAGGATGCCTGCAGTTCCCGCAGGAGGGCATCGTATTCCTGTCCGTCCACAGGTAGTTCCACCGTTTTGCCCCGCAGGGCGGAGAGTATAATAGCGTTTGCCATCTCTAAGCTCCACAATGCCTCTTCGCCGGGCGCAATTAATGCCGTCTCCTGTCCCAGTATCACGCGCACAAAGTTGCGGATAACCGCCTCATGCCCGACCTCTCCATCAGCCGCGTCGGGGGTGTACGTCTCTGTAGAGGGAACCTCCCACATATCCTGCGCCTGCCGGAGGTATTCGGGAATGGGGGGAACGGTGCGGGTTATCGTTACCTGCTCGCCGTCTATCACCAGCTTACCCCGTTCACCGACTATCTCAAAATGGCGTGTGGGGGGCATTTCGTGCACATTTACATAAAGGTAACCATGCGCGCCATTAGGGTATTCCAGCACGGCAAACGCCTCATCCTCCACTTCTATCTGGTGGTAGCGTGTGCGCGCCTGCGCTGTTACCCTTGCCGGCAGACCCGCCAGCCAGCAGAAGATGTCCAGGTGGTGCGGAGCCTGGTTTATGAGCACGCCGCCGCCTTCTCCCGCCCACGTGCCGCGCCACGATGCCGACCGGTAGTACGCCTCGCTACGGCACCAGGTGGCTATCATCTGCGCCCTCACGAGGTCGCCAATCACGCCCTCTTCTACCGCCATGCGGGCGGCGCGGAAGTGTTTCTCGGTGCGCATCTGAAGCATCGCGCCCAGCAGGCATCCGTGCTGTCGGGCGGTTTCGACCATGCGCCGTCCCTCGGAAATGCTAATCGCGAGCGGCTTCTCGCACAGCACGTGCACGCCGTGCTGAAAGGCGGTTTCGGCGATTAGTGCATGCAGAGGGTGCGGCGTAGCGATGAGCACGGCGTCTACCAAGCCGCTTTGAAGCAGTTCGCGATAGTCGGTAAAGCCGGGCACACCGAACTGGTGGGCGATTTGCCGGGTGCGCTCCTCGGATGCTGAACAGACCGCCACCAGCTGCGCTCCCTCGACGCGCTGGATCAGGTGAGCATGGGCAACGCCCATGCCACCCACACCGATAACCCCAAAACGCACCCTCTGCATGACCCTCTCACCGAACGATATTGGGGTCGGATACGCGCTGACCCAGAACCCTGCGCTTCGGCTGGGAGCTGGCGCGCAGCTCCTTCAGCAGAGTATCGTACTCCCCTCGGTCTACCGGCAGGGAGACCGTCTTGGCCCGCTTGCTGGAGAGGATAATCCCGCTGGCGAGTTCCACGCACCAGATGCCTTCCTCGCCCGGCGAGAGCAGTGGCTCGCCATACAGAATCGCCCGGGCGAAATTGCGGGTAATCTGGGCATGTCCAGCAGGCATCTCCTCCACATCCATCTCTACCGGCTCCGTTTTGGGGCCTGACCACATGTCCGTCGCGCTGAAGGTGAACTCGCGAATGGGAGGAACCACGCGCCGGATGGTTACCTGCCCGTTTTCTATCACCACCTTGCCCCTGTCCCCGGCGATTTCAAAGCGCGTGGTGCCCGGCGCCTCGTTCGTGGTGGTGTACAGGTACCCGTGTGCGCCATTAGCATATTCCAGCACGGCGAACGCTTCGTCTTCCACTTCGATTTCGTGCAGGCGGGTGCGCGTGGAAGCGGTGACCTTCGAGGGCAGGCCCGCCAGCCAGCAGAACATATCCAGCGCATGAGGCGCCTGGTTCACCAGCACGCCGCCTCCCTCTCCAACCCAGGTTGCCCGCCACTCTGCCGAGTCGTAGTACGCCTGATTGCGGTAGTACGCCGCCACCATTTCGGTGCGCATCAGTTCGCCGATGATGCCGTCCTGGATCGCCTTTCGGGCGATTCGGTAGGGGCGCTCGGTGCGCATCTGGAACATAACGGCGAAGACCTTGCCGGCACGCCTCGCTGACTCAATCATTCGGTCAGCCTCGACGGGGTTAATTGCCATCGGCTTCTCGGTCAGCACATGCAATCCCTTGCTGAAAGCGTATTCCGCCACCTCGGGATGCACCGGATGCGGCGTAGCGATAATCACTGCATCCACCAGCCCACTGTCAATGCACTGCCGGTAATCGGTGAAGAAGGGGACGCCATACTGTTCGCCCACCTGTTGTGCGACGTTGGGGTCAATGTCCGCGACCGCGCTGAGCTGCACTTCCTCTACTTCCGCCATCATTTTGGCGTGAGCGGAACCCATGCCCCCCACGCCAATAATGCCCAAGCGTACTTTATCCATGTCCCGGAACCTCCTGTGTGATGCGCCTTCGTGTGCCATATTCGCCCAGAAGGTGAGTTCTCCCTGCACAGGGACTTACGTCACAACGATAGGGGAAGATATGATAGAATAGACGCAGGAGGTGCGCCAAAGTGAGTTTCTGGCACGCTTTTTTGCTCTTCTTTGGCATGGCGTTTGGCGTGGGCGCGCTGGCGATTTTTCTGGAGCATTTGCAGAAGATTGCGGCGATTAAAGCGCAGGCAAGGAGCCAGCATGATGATGAGGTCCGGCGCAGGCTGGAGGAACTGGCTCGGCAGGTGGCGGAAATACGGCAGATGCACACGGACCACGTGCTGAACCTGGACAGTCATCTCCAGCATCTGGAGTACAAAATCTCAGCGCTGGAAAGCCGATTGGAACAGGCGGAACAGGCTCAGCAGGTGCGCGGCTGATCCCATTCGCTAAGCGGCTTCCTGCTGCTTCTCGGACAGCAGGGGACGCACGCAGTTGCGTCCGGCGCGTTTGGCTTCGTACAGTGCCGCGTCGGCTACTTCCACCACTTCAGAGTGATTGTGCATATAGGGCTTGTACTCTGCAACGCCAAAGCTGGCGGTAATCTGGCGATAAGGATTCTTCGCTTCCGCGATGGCACAGCGCAACCCCTCGGCAACGGCAATCGCCTCGTCCAGAGAAGAGTTTGGCAACAACACGGCAAGCTCTTCCCCGCCATAGCGTGCGGTTACGCTGTCTGGTGGAGAGTGCTCACGAAGTATCTGTGCCACCAGCCTAAGCACTTCGTCGCCTGCCCGGTGTCCATAGGTGTCGTTGAAGCGCTTGAAGTGGTCGATATCCAGCAGGATAAAGGAGAATCTACCCTTTCCTTCACGTGCCAGAGCAAAGTGCTCAGCAAGTCTGTCCTGCAGGGCGCGGTGGTTGAACAGCCCGGTGAGGGCATCGGTGAACGCCAGGCTCTCCAGTCGCTCGTTCAGCGCACGCAGCTCCCGCTCATACTGCACGCGCTGGGTGATGTCCACAGTGGCGCAGATTCCGCCCACCACCTCACTGCTGGCTCCATGCAAGGGGAACAGGGCACGCAGGACATGTCGCCTGCTGCCGTCCCGACAGTGATCCACGTGCTCGACGGTAATGTTCTTTTCGCCGCGCATAATCTGGCTGATAATCTCGCGCATTGCTTGTTCATTTTCCGGGGTAATGATGGTACGGAACATAGAAGAGGAGAGCACCTCGTACTCCTGCCAGCCGTAGAGATTGGTCGCCGCGCGGTTCCACTCGTAAATAGTGCCTTCCGCGTCAAAGGTAAAGCACGCCACCGGCACGTTATCAAACAGCTCGCGGAAGCGCAGGTTCGCCTGCTCAATCATCTCCTGCGACATCTCGAGCGCCTGGGTCTTGAGCTCCAGTTCTTCCTTCTGGCGGGCGAGCTCTTCGTTCGCCTGACGCAGACGGTGCTCCATATCCAGAATGCGCCGCGCGACGCTGAGACGTGAAGCCAGTTCCGCGCGGTCTAATGGCTTGGATAGAAAATCGTCTGCCCCGGACTCGATGGCATGCAGGCGGTCTTCCCGGGTGTCCCGAGCGGTCAACAGGATAAAGTAGGTATATCCCCTGCCCGAACGTGAGCGAATATGGCGACAGAGTTCAATGCCGTCCATGCCCGGCATCATCCAGTCGGAAATGACCAGCGGAAAGCTTTCCTTCTGAAAAGCCTCCCATGCCCCTGCGCCGTCTTTCGCGGTTTGCACGGTGTAGCCTAAGTCCTCCAGCGCCTTGCGAAGTACCAGGCGCGACACGCCATCATCCTCGGCAATCAGCACCCTCATGCAGCAACCTCCCGGTCGGTCTGCCGACGCTGTTCGAAAATCTCCACCTCTTGTAGTAGCCTCTCGGCTTTGCGCAAATGTTCCGCGGCAGTCGCTGTGGAAAGCGTCTGTTCCATCTCACCACACAGGTTCTCTATCTCCTTCGCCCCGACCGCGATGCTGAGGCGTTTCAACCCTGCCAGCAGGTGGCGGGCATAGTTCGCATCGCCCTCCTGCAGTGCCTGGCTGATTTCTGCCACCATCCAGCGCGCCTCACTGGCAAAGCGGTCGGCGACCTGGTCCACAAGCAGTGCATGGGCGCGGCGACGCACAGGGCTCCATTTCTCCACCATCTGCGCCAGCTGTTCAATCTTCACCGGCTTGCTCAGGTAGTCGTCCATGCCTGCCGACAGACAGCGTTCGCGGTCCCCTTCCATCGCGTGCGCGGTCATGGCGATAATGGGCAGGTGTTTGTGTGCGTTTATCTCCCGCTCGCGGATTAGGCGGGTGGCTTCGATGCCGTCCATTTCAGGCATCTGCACGTCCATGAACACGATGTCGTAGGCTCGGGAGGCGGTCATCTCCACCGCTTCCCGTCCATTGGTGGCAATCTCCACCGAACAGCCCAGACGTTTGAGCATGTGCAGGGCAAGTTTACGGTTGACCTCGTTATCCTCTGCCAGCAACACCCGCACGCCGACCGCGCGCCGTTCCGTTTGGGGGATGCTTGGGGAATCTTCCTCTTCTCTGGCGACACCAGCCACCTCGCAAAGGGCGTTGTACAGCTGAGACCGGCGCACCGGCTTGGTCAGCCACACGTCCACACTTGGCTTCTCTGTCGCCTGAACCCCTGCAGAGCCGACGGAGGAAAGCAGGATAATCTTGCAGTTTGCGGCTTGCTCGCTGGAGCGGATCTGCTTCGCGATTTCCACCCCGTGCAGTTCGGGCATCTGATAATCCAGCACCACCACGTCGAAGGGGCAGGGCGATACAGCGGTCAGCATCTGCAGTGCCTGCCGTCCATCGTCCGCCTCCTGCACCACACAGCCCCATGACTGCAGGTGCTCGCGCAGGATGCGTCGATTGGTGGGGTTATCGTCCACCACCAGCACGCGCAGGCTGGCAATTTGCTGATAGGCCTCGTGGTGCACGGTTCGCTGTGCCTTCGGCAGAGGCAGCTCTATCCAGAAGGTGCTCCCTTTGCCCGGCTCGCTTTTCACCCCGATTTTGCCGCCCATCAGTTCGGTAAGCTGCCGGCTGATGGTCAATCCCAACCCGGTGCCGCCGTATCGGCGGGTGACCGAGCCATCCGCCTGAGTGAAGCTCTCGAAAATCTTCTCCTGCTGTTCTGGCGCGATACCGACGCCAGTATCCCTTACCGAGAGACGCACGCGTACCACTTCGTCCGTCTCGTGCATCACTTCCGCGCTGATGACCACTTCGCCCTGTTCCGTAAACTTAACCGCGTTGGATGTAAGGTTGGACAGAATCTGCCTGATGCGCACCGGGTCGCCTCGCAGGGCGGTGGGAATATCGGGAGGAACCTCCGTAAGCAGTTCAATACCCTTCTCGTGGGCGTGACGCGCGAAGGCAGCCCCAACCTCTTCCACCAGGGCGCGCAGATCGAAGTCCACCTGTTCGATAGTCATCTTGCCCGCTTCGATCTTCGAGAAGTCCAAAATATCGTTAATAATGGACAACAGGGACTCCGCGCTCTGCTTGACGGTCTCCGCATATTCGCGCTGTTCTCTGCTCAGGTCTGTCTGGAGCAACAACTCGGTCATGCCGATGATGCCGTTCATTGGGGTGCGGATTTCGTGGCTCATGTTGGCGAGGAACTGCGATTTGAGCCTCGATGCCTCCAGCGCTGCCTCGCGCGCCCGAATGAGCTCCGCTTCAGCCTTCTTGCGCTCGGCAATCTCCTGCTGCAGCTGCTGGGTGCGTGCCTCCACACGCATCTCCAGATCGGCGTTGATGTTTTGCATGGCAGTTTCGCGCGCTTTAATCTCCGCCAGCATCTGGTTGAAGCCTCGCGAGAGCGCACCGATTTCGTCGCGAGAGGGTATCTCGATGTGCATCGAGTAGTCGCGTGTTTCGGAGACATAGCGCATCGCGTCCGCCAGCTTCAGCAGGGGGTCGGTAATCCATCGCTGAAACCGGCGTGCGAGCACGAATGATATCAGCGCGGAAATTGCCAGCAGGATACCAAAGGGTTGGATATAATTGCGCAGATGTGTCCGCCAGCCAATCAGGTCGTAACGCAGATAAAGCGTACCCACGTTCTCCCCGCCTTCGTTGGTGATGGGAAGGAACAGCTCCAGATAGTGCGCCTGGGAACGCGGGTTCTGCATCGATGCGCGCCCAGTGAGAACCTCAGGCGAAACGCCGGGACGCACATAGTATGCGAAGAGCCTGCCGTCGGGAGTGTACACCGCTGCGGCAAGTACGCCATCGCTGGTGCGCAGAGCGGACAGCACCTCCGTACACGCTTTTTTATCACCGAAGGTCACCGCTGCGGCAACGTTGGAAGCGGTAATCTTTGCCACCGAGAACGCATGCTGTTGCGCGTTGTGACGGTACATGGCTAGGTTAAAGAATGTCAGCGTGATAGAGGCTATTAGCAAAGCCAGCGTGGTGCTCGCAAAGCTGACAAGCACTATCTTCCACACGATGGACAGGTTGCATCGCTGTAGCATCGCCCGTTAGTCCCTCCGTCCCTCCCTGACGATTCGCGCCAGGCTGAGCAGTTTCGAACTGATGGTCAGGTGCGCCCGACGAGCGGAATCCGGATTGATCTCAAACCGAACGCGGTTCTGCTCGGTGAAGAAGCCGATGATACCTCCTTTGCCGGCAAAATTGGCACTCTCGCCAACGGTCAGGACAGGCGCATCGGCAAGGATTTCCAGAACAGCAGGCAGTTTGTCAGCATCATCCTTCGCAATGAACAAGATGTGACATTTGCCCAGCTCTTTGTCCATGTCCAACTGCCGAATCACTATGCTTCTTCCGTTCACATTTTTTCCTCGAACTACCTTCTGCAGAGCATCGGTCACCGCGCTTTTGCCCAACACGCCGATGACAAACGGTGATCGTTGGTTTTCAAAGGCGCCCGACGGATACTCCACGTAGTGCGCGAAGTGGAAGAGGAAGGCGGCTTTGACTTCCGCCTCGTTGTAACTCTGTGCCAGAAGTGTGGCAGACAGTATCGCAGCAACCAGAGTCGCTGTAACCCTTTGTACCAATATTGCAAATGGTGTCCGTTCTATAACTGCCACACCAGTCTCCCGTATATCGCCCGTTCAGGAATGCTATCCCGCTCCCACAGCGGGTGTTCGAACTCGCGCATTTTGCGTTTCAGCAGGTTCTGCAGGGTCAGGTTGAACTGTATATCCTTCGTGATATGCCAACCCAGCGAAACGTCCAGGCGGTAGTATCCCGAGATAAAATCCATACCGTACAGCCTGTCTACTACGAACAGGTATGCGTCCAGGTGCCAACTTCCGGGCAAGTTCAGGTGCGAACTGATATTTATTTGATGGCGAGGCGTGTTGCTGGTGCTATCGCTGTGGAAGTTGAATGGGTCTTTGCTGTCCGGGTCATGCTGGAGACGGTAAGTGATGTTGGCGTAACCCAGCTTTAGCGTCCAGAAATCGGTGACGTTCCATCTGGTGGAAACCTCGAAGCCATATGTTCTCCCGTGTAGTTTATTACCCATGTACACGGGCAGAACCAGGTGCGGCGCTGGGTCGTTTTCGAGGAACGGGTCTGCCGGCTCGAAACTGCGCAGGTTGCGGTACACGTTGTAAAACGCCGAGATGTCCAGCCAGAGCCTGGGATGGGGCTGACAGCGATAGCCCAGTTCGTAAGCGGTTACCCGTTCGGAACGGAAGTCGGGACTGCCGTAGATTCGCGAGAACAGGGGCAGACCGCTCACCATGCCTTCGTAGTAGGCGTCGATGGCCACTGCTCGCTCGGCGCGAGTGGGCATCCGCACCGCATGAGATACTGCACTCCACCACACGCTGCGTTCACCGGGTTTCCACAGCAGGCGCAGATTGGGCTGTATCTCCCAGGCGGTGTAGCTGTTATTCTCGAACTTCGAGCCGATGGTCAGCCGGGTGCGGTCGTTCAGGGTGATATCGTCCTGCACAAACGCGCCGAACACCCGATCGATTCGACTTGGCGGGGTTAGCCTCATATATCTTCCGCTGGTTTTATCCTGCGTGCGTTTGTACTCTATTCCCCACAACAGGTCGTGTCCCGCGCGTGGTTGAACCCTCTGCTGCCAGCTGACATCCATAGTATCCCGAAACTCGGTCAACTCGATAGGCGAGCGGGCTTCGTGGGTATAGTAAATGTGCAGGGTATCCTCCGCTGTCTCGCGCTGGCGGTTCCATGTTCCCATCAGGTAGTAGCCAGTCAGGGTATAGCGGTCGTCCGCGATGCGGTCGCCCGGAATGGTGGGGTCGGGTAGTCTCAGGCGTTGGCTGGCACGTCCGCTGTACACCTCTCCGTGCAGGATGAAGTTTTCGTTCGGGGAGCGGTTCCAGTCCGCGCGGAAGCCGCTCCGTCGGACAAGCCAGCTGTCGTTGTTGGGAGCATGTACCCTGTCCTCTTCGAGGTTATCGTGCTCATAGTAGAGGGTATACGCCCGGTAGTAGCCGTTGTCGCCGATTCTTCCCCCGACGCGTAGTCCCCCAAAAGCCTTTTCTTCGCCTCCGCTGCCCGATACCCACAGGGTGCCCTGGGTATCCTTCGCGGGTTTGGTGATGATATTGATCACGCCATTAACCGCGTTCGCGCCCCAGAGCGACGCGCCCGGACCGCGGATGACTTCGATGCGCTCGATATCGTCCATAAACGGCAGGGGCTGGGCGTCCCAGTAAACGCCGGAGAAGAAGGGGGTGTACACGCTTCGCCCGTCAATGAGTACCAGCAGTTTGTTAGAGTAGCGCCCGTTGAACCCGCGCACCGCCACCGCCCACTTGTTCGCGTCGATGAGACCGACGTGCACGCCGGGTACCAGGCGCAACACCTCGGGGATGGTGGTTGCACCCATACGGTGAATGTCTTCGGCAGTGATCACGTACACCGAGGCGGGCACATCGCGAATCGCCTGTGCCTTCTTCGAAGCGGTAACAACTTCTACCTGCATCAGCTCCTCGATACTGAGCTGGGTCAGGTCCTGAACGCCCGGAGACGGATCGCCGTAGGCTACCGCCAGCATTGCGCATAGTAGCACACAGAGAAAAATGGCTGAACGCATGAGACACCCTCCAACTATTGCGGGAGTTCTGATGATTATTTTCGGTAAAAAGGCGGGCGCACTTTATGCTGGCAAAAAGCGTTCAACCGCTTGACACCGCAGGTACGTCCTCTGTATACTATTCACGGTGAAACTCGGGAATTGTATCTATCCTACCGTTGATTATCAGGAGGGACTCCTTACTTGGAACGAATTACCATCACCGGGGGTGTACCTTTACAGGGTGAGGTGCGTGTCAGCGGAAGCAAGAACGCTGCGCTTGCCATCATGGCAGGTGCAGTTTTAGCGTCTGAGCCAGTTATTTTACACAACCTTCCCCATATCACCGATATCTACACCATGATGGCGATGCTTCGCCGACTGGGTACGGTTGTGGAGTTTATCCATCCGCACTCCTTGCTGATTGATGCCAGCCGTATCAGCAATCTGGAAGCCCCCCACAATCTGGTCACACGCATGAGAGCCTCGTTCAGCGTGACCGGTCCGCTGGTGGCGCGTTTCGGTTTTGCCAGAGTACCTCTGCCGGGCGGCTGCGACATCGGCGCGCGCCCGGTAGATTTTCATATCAAAGGGTTGCGTCTGCTGGGTGCGGACGTGGAGATGGATGGCGATTTTGTCACTGCGCAGGCAGGACGGCTGAAAGGCAACATCATCTATCTCGACTATCCCAGTGCGGGAGCCACCCAGCACCTGATGACCGCCGCCGTGCTGGCGGAGGGCACTACTGTGATTAAAAACGCGGCGGAAGAGCCTGAGGTGGTGGACCTGGCGAACTTCCTCATCGCACTGGGGGCGCGTATCAAAGGACATGGCACCTCATACATCACCATTGAAGGCGTGTCGCGCCTGCGTGGCGGCGAGTATACCATCATTCCCGACCGCCTGGAGGCAGCGACCTACGCCATTGCCGCCGCGATGACGAGGGGCGACGTGTATATCGCCAACGCCAACCCCGAGCACATGATGCCTGTGCTGTTCAAACTGCAGGAGGCGGGCGTGCAGGTGGAGAGCAATCAAACCGGAGTGCATGTGCGCCTGCAGGGGCGACCAAAGGCAGTCAACATCAAGACCATGCCCCACCCGGGCTTTCCTACCGACATCCAGCAGCCGATGACCGCCCTGCTGTGTGTGGCAGAAGGGGTGTCTATCGTCACCGAGACGGTGTACGAGCGACGCTTCCGCTACGTGGAGGAGCTGCGCAAGATGGGAGCGGACATCACCCAAGAGAACCGCACGGCGGTCGTGCGGGGGGGGGAGAAACTGTATGGCGCGACTGTCGAGGCGACCGACCTGCGGGCAGGGGCGGCACTGGTCATCGCGGGGCTTGGTGCGGAAGGCGATACCACCATCGAGAACATCTACCACATCGACCGCGGCTATGAAAACCTTGTCGCGAAGATGCAGTCGCTGGGAGCGCAAATCCTGCGCACGAGCGATGAACCCGCTTTAGTCTCTGCACAAGAGGTGCCGGTGTGTTCCGTTTGACGCCCGAACTGGGCATTGACCTTGGCACAGCAAATATCGTGGTGTATCTTCGGGGCAAGGGCATCGTTCTGCGCGAGCCGTCGGTCGTTGCCATCTCGACCAAGAACAAGAAAGTGCTGGCTGTTGGCGAGGAAGCCCGCCTGATGCTGGGGCGCACGCCGGGACACATTGTTGCCATTCGCCCGCTGTCGGACGGCGTCATCGCCGACTACACCACCACCGAGAAGATGCTGGAGTATCTGATTGCGAAGGTGTGTGGCAGGCGCCGCTTCTTCAAACCGCGGGTGCTGGTGTGCGTACCATCGGGCGTGACCAGTGTGGAGCGTCGGGCGGTCATCCAGGCGGCACGTGAAGCGGGCGCAGGCGAGGCGTATACCATCGAAGAGCCAATGGCGGCGGCAATCGGTGCAGGACTGCCCATCAGTATGCCGGGCGGCAATATGGTGGTGGACATCGGCGGAGGCACGACCGATGTGGCGGTTATCTCGCTGGAGGGCATCGTCATCAGCCGCTCGGTGCGGGTGGGCGGTAACAAAATGGATGAGGTCATCAGCCGCTACATCCGCGCCCAGTACAACCTGATGATTGGTGAGCGAACTGCCGAAGAAATAAAGATAAAGGTTGGCTCTGCCTACCCGCTGGAGCAGGAACTGCAGATGGAGGTGCGCGGGCGAGACCTGATTGCGGGGCTGCCCAAGACCATCACCGTGACCTCTGAGGAGATTCGGGAGGCGTTGCAGGAGCCTATTAACGCCATCGTGGAACGGGTGCGTTCGGTGCTGGAAGAGACTCCGCCCGAACTGGCAGCGGACATCATCGAACGCGGCATCACCCTGACGGGCGGAGGGGCACTGCTTCGCGGGATAGACAGGTTGCTGGAATCGGTGACCAACATTCGCGTGCAGGTGGCGGAAGACCCACTCAGCTGTGTGGCTATCGGCACGGGGCGAGCGCTGGAGGAGTTCGCCGCCATCCGCGAAAGCAATGTGGTGTCAGCGGAGTTCTAAACAGGAGGAGGTATTCTCAACATGTTCCGCACGGCTTATCTGATAGGCGCGATAGCCATCGCCATCGCTACCATGCCCGCCTTCGCCCAGGATGTGGAGTTCAAGGACGTGCCCCCCGACCAATGGGCGGCGCCAGCGGTGAAGGAAGTGGTGGCAAAAGGCATCATGAAAGGCTTCCCCGACGGCACTTTCCGCGGCGACCAGCCCGTGACCCGCTATGAACTGGCGGTGACGCTGGCGCGATTCATGCGACAGGTGGAAGAGAGCTTGAAAGACCTGAAGGCACGCACCCCGAGGGTGTCCATCGCCGTGCCATTGAAGCCGCAGCACTGGGCGTTTTCCGACCTGAAGTTCCTGGTAGAGCATGGCTACGTCTCGGAGGAGTCCCCGCTCCTGCGCGACCTGTCCAAGCCTGTCGACCCTGATACGGTGAGCGCAGTGCTGGCGCAGGCGATGATTGGGCTGGTGGAGCGTTACACCATCTCCCCCGAAGAGCTGCAGATACCCGAAGCCGGACCGCCCTTCCGCACGGATTAACCACACTTGCTGAGTGGGGACGGGGGGGAAGCCATCCGATGGCGGCAACGGTTTTCCGCCCCCGCTCAGCCGAATACCGGTATTCCGTCAAAAAAATATCGCCACAAACCCCGCCTGGCCTATTGACCTGATGCTACGGTTTGTGCTATTCTTAGAATAGCTAAGTTTTCACCGTAAGCACGCACACTTTCCGTGACGAAAGAAAGGAGACGCACATGAAAAAGCTATTTGTGACGTTCCTGGCGACGGCTTCTCTGACGATGCTTGTGTTCGCGGCACAGTCCAACGCAGCGGTTATCTATGGCTACACCACCGTGTTCACCGGAGACACACCTACGGGTTCATCGTCGTGGGCAACCCTGACCATCGAAAACCATGCCTCCAATCAGGTGAAGTTCACTTTGCAGGCGAACCTGCAAGCCCCGGGTGAGTTCATCCGTACCCTGTGGCTCAACATCGACCCATTTGTGTCCGTGTCGCTGGTTCCTGGCTCGGTAAACACATCTGGAGGCAGCAACGTTAACGGCGTGAATGGCTCGTCTAATGGGCACAATGCCCCCAGTGGTGAGAAGTTCGACCTGGAGATCAACCTGCCCAACTCAGGACAGGAAAGACTCACGGGCACAGAGTGGGTGTCGTGGATACTGCAGGGTACCGGGCTGACCGAGAACCACTTCCTTGCAACGACGTCTGACCAGGGACTGTTCCACACCATGATTCACGTGCAGGGCATAGACGGACAGGAAGGATCGGGCAAGCTAACGGGGTCGGTCATTCCCGAGCCGGGCACGATACTGCTGTTCGCGGCCGGGCTGACCGCACCGTTGATGAGCCGTCTGCGCAGGCGTACATAGCCGGAACTGCTACAGTTGGTGAACGCGAGCGGGGGTAGCCCTGACGGGCTACCCCGTTTTTGTTCGAATGCCGCATCGGGGTAGAAGCATCCCTGCAACTGGAAGTTGCGGGCTACCCCCAACAAAGCCTCCTTGCGGAGGC
>CAZOGB010000007.1:27071-34594 GCA_964579145.1 uncultured bacterium
CATCCCTGCAACTGGAAGTTGCGGGCTACCCCCAACAAAGCCTCCTTGCGGAGGCTATATAACCTGCCTCAGCAGGTTGTGTCTCGTGTTGCCTGCGATTTCCGATCGCAAGGTCGCCGTCATGGGCAACAGGCTCTTGACAACTCCTGCCTGTTGCGGGCATAATACAATTGCTATACTTTGTGAGGTGGACTGTGCGATTCTGGAACCCACAACTGGTGATGGATAACGCGCGTACAGCCGGTCGCTGGCTGTGTGGAGGAATGCCCGCACAGCAAGACAGGCACTGGCGTCATCATCGCTTCGGACACGTGATGCGTTTTCGAGACAGCTAGTCCAGCCAAGCCCGCTGCCGTGTCCGCAGTGGGCTTTTTCGTTACACCATGCAGGAAGGGATCGATGTTGGAGACGGACAGACAGGTACTGGTATTGAACAACGACTACGAGCCGTTGAACGTGTGCAACGTTCGGCGGGCGGTAGTGCTTGTACTGCTGGGCAAGGCGGAGGTTCTGCACGCAGATGGCATCGCTCTGCACACGGCGGACAAAGTGATTCAGGTGCCGTCGGTGGTGAAGCTGCGCTATCACGTCAAGCGCCCTCTGCCAGAGCTCAAACTCACCCGACGCACCATCTTCGCTCGGGACGACTATACCTGCCAGTACTGCGGCTATCGGGGCAAGGACCTGACGGTGGACCACGTTATCCCGCGCCGGCTGGGTGGTAGTGACGACTGGGAGAACCTGGTGACCTGCTGTCGCAAGTGCAACCTGAAGAAGGGCGACAAGCCTCTGCACCAGACGGGGATGACACTGCTTCGCCAGCCGCGCCGTCCGCGCTACGTGCCCTATATCAGCCTGAGCAAATATATTGAGGGCACGAAGAACGAGGTGTGGCGCAACTATCTGCCCTTCTTCAGCGACGTCGCTCCCCCTCAGGATTGATGGCTCCATTGGAGGGCGAATCTGCGTTTGTAGCCCTCACCCCCAGCCCCTCTCCCATCGGGCGAGGGGAGAGACGGCTCGGCGGGAGCCTCGCCCTCCAGGGACGGGACCCCTCTCCCGACCTCTCCCCGACGCGCGACAGCCCCACCTAACCTCCCCGCAGGCGGTGAGGAAGTGTCCCCCTGCTTGCGGGGGGACACTAGGGGGGCTAACAATCCCCCTGCTTGCGGGGGGACGGCAGGGGGGCTGACACCTCAAACGGCTCGGCGGAACCCTCGCCATCCAGGGACGGAACCCCTCTTCTGACATGAGCCCCTTCCCTCGTAGGGAAGGGGCTGAGAGTTAGGTTGGCAACAGTTGTCTACTCGGCGCGGGCTTCCAGTGTCAGCTTCAGCTCCACTTCCTTGCCGTCGCGCAGAACGACTACGGTCACCGTGTCGCCCGGTTTGTAACGGTTGAGGGCGTCCATATAATCGTAGATGCTCTCTACCTTCGCCTCGCCAAAGCGGATGATGACATCTCCCGCACGCAGTCCTGCCTTCTGGGCGGGGCTACCCTCGCGCACTCCGGTCAGGCGCATGCCCTTCACATCCTCGCTGTAATCCGGCACCGTGCCCACGTACACGCGGATGCCACGCTCCGGTCCCTGGCGACGGGGTTGAGCCTGCTGTGGCTCGCTGAAAGCGATGCGCTCGGGCAGGTTGGCGATATGCTCGGTTACCTCTGCAGCCAGCCGCGCCACTCGCGCCGCGCCAGGTGCGTTGATGGTCTCAGGCTTGTCGGCAGGGGTGTGGTACTCGCGGTGCATGCCGGTGAAGAAGAACAGCACCGGAATCTTTTTGGCGAAGAAAGAAGAGTGGTCGCTCGCCCCGAAGCCGCCGCCGCTGAGCGAAAGGTCAAAACCCGCCTCGCCGTTCAGCTCCTGCAACAAAGGTCGCCACATGGGGGAGGTATCCACGCCGCTGATGCTGAGCTTGTCGTCGCGCAGGCGCCCAATCATGTCCATATTGAGCATGGCGACCGTCTTCTCCAGCGGGATAATCGGATGGTTGGTGTAGTACGCCGAGCCAAGCAGTCCCAACTCCTCGCCGGAGAACGCCATGAAGATGAGTGATCGCTTGGGTGGGTTGGCGGCGAAGTACTGTGCCAGCTCCAGCAAGCCTGCCGTGCCAGAGGCGTTGTCATCCGCCCCGTAGTGTATCGCGGGCAGTTTACCGGTGTACATCGAACCTCCCTGCAGTCCCCAGCCGAGATGGTCCATATGTGCTCCGATGACGATGTACTCGTTCTTCAACTGGGGGTCTGTGCCTTCCACCAGCCCGATAATGTTTGCCGTGGCGCCATATCGCTGAATGACCTCGGTTTGCACCGTAGCGGAGGCGTGCTCCAACGGTCTGCTCTTCGGGTTCTGCCACAAATCGTTCAGTGAGATACCGCAAGCCGAAAACAGCCTTTCCGCCGCCTGCCGGCGCAGGGTCACCACCGGAATGCCCGAGTCGGCGCCGCGCCCCGCCAGCATCGCGGACAGGGGAGCATCTTCCTTCTGCACAATCACCAGCGCCACCGCTCCCTGTTCTTTGGCGGTACGCGCCTTCGCGCGGGCGGATTGATAGGCGCGAAGCAGGTTCGGTCCCTCGGTAACGGGTGGCGTCCCCTCCAGGGCAACTACCACTTTGCCCTTCACATCAATACCAGCATAATCCTCGTGACCCGCCAGGCTGGAATGAATGCCGTAGCCCACAAACACCAGTTCGCCGCTCGCGATGCCGGTGGTGGCTACCGGTTCGGGCATGAAGTCCTCGCGCAGTTTGAAGGTGATCCTCTTACCGTTGACCTGCGCTTCCAGCCGGTTTGCCCTGCCCGCTTCTGCGCCAACATACACGCGGAACGGTTGGAAGTATCCGCTGCCATCCATCGGCGCCTGCAGGTCATGGTAGCGCGAGGTGCCAATGGGTTTGAGACCGTATTCCGCGAAACGCTCGGCAATATAGTGCGCAGCGGCTTCGTTGCCAGCACTGCCCGAGCCGCGCCCTTCGAACTCTTCCGATGCCAGCGTGTAGATGTGCGACCAGATTCGCCACGAGTGGATGCCTGTGGAACCTCTGCGCACATCCCCTGCCTGGGCAACCAGCCCCGCCACCAGCAGGGCGAAAACCAGCCAGACGCTACAGCGACGAAAACGCATCAGCGTATCCCTCCTTCTAAAAAACCTGTGTGTTTTATTTTACCTTTTATTCCAGCGGCCAGGTGCGCAACTCCTCCAGCAGTGCCTCGGCAGTGAGGTCCAGATGGATGGGCGTCACCGAAATCTTGCCCGCGCGGATGGCGGCGACGTCACTGTCGGGAGGCACTTCCTCGTTGGCGAGGCTTCCCGTGAGCCAGTAGTACTTGCGCCCCCAGGGGTCCACACGCGCTTCCACCCGATCAACGTACTGCCGTGTGCCCTGCCGGGTGACTGCCACGCCGTTCACCTCAGTGATGGGACGGTTCGGCACGTTCACGTTCAGCAGGGTGTGGGCAGGCAGTCGGCGTTCGCGCAGAACCTGTGCCAGCCTGCGGGCGAAATGGAAAGCGGCGTCGTATTCGGGCGGCTCGTCGTCGCCACAGCACACCGAAATCGCCACGGAGGGGATGTTGAAGATTGCCCCTTCCATCGCCGCGGAGACCGTGCCCGAGTAGGTGACGTCCCAGCCGAGGTTCGCCCCCTGATTGATGCCCGAAAAGACCAGGTCGCACCGCCCGTTCATGACCACGGTCGTGCCGAGTGTCACGCAGTCGGAGGGCGTGCCGTTGGTAGAGTAGCCCAGCGAACCGTCGCTCAGGCGAACGGTATGCAGTCGGAGCGGCTTGTGCAGGGTGATAGAGTGCCCGGAACCACTGCGTGGGCGTTCGGGAGCAACCACAAACACCTCGCCCAGCGGGTCCAGAGCGCGCTTGAGCACCAGCAACCCTTCGGCTAAGATGCCGTCGTCGTTCGTCACCAGTATTCGCATAGCGGTCATATCTTAGCACAAAGCGCGGGCATGTGCAAAGGGGGCAGGGGTGAAGGGGAAAAGTTCTTTCAAGCCGAATCTGTGGGCTGCGGAAGTTCAAAAGCCGAAGTGTGGAGCGCGGAAGCTTGCTTCCGCCAGCCCAAACAGGTACAGCGAAGTGGACGCAGTTGCAGAGCGCACAGTTACCGATTCTTCCGACAGACACAGAGCTGGTCACCCCTCGGGAACCATCTCGCTTCGCGCTCTTGTACTGGGCATTTTGCTGATCCCGCTGAATGTGTACTGGGTGATTGTTGCCGAGCTGCGCTGGTACGCTATCCTCACCCTCAATCCGCTGTTCGTGACGCCGGTGTTTTACCTGTTCGTATTGGTGCTTCTGAATGCTCTTTTGCGCCGTTTTGCGCCGCGCTGGACGTTCACCTCGGCGGAGCTGGTGGTGATTTACTTGATGCTGGTGATGTCCTGCACCATTGCCACGCACGATTTCATCATCAACCTCATCTCGCTGATGGGGTGGGCGCGATGGTTCGCCACACCAACTAACCGCTGGGAGGACACGCTTTTTCCCCATCTGCCTCGCTGGCTGTTAGTGTGGGACAAAGAGCTGCTGGAGGGCTTCTTTCAAGGCAACAGCACGCTGTACCGTTTAGATGTGTTGCGCATGTGGCTGGCGCCGCTGGTGTTCTGGAGCCTTTTCATCCTGATTGCTGGGTGGACGATGTTGTGTTTGAACGTGCTGTTCCGCCGCGCGTGGATGGACCAGACCCGCCTCTCATTTCCCATCGTACGCCTGCCCCTCGCCCTCACCGAGCCGTTTGCTCCCAGCGCGGTCATACGCTCTCGTGCCCTGTGGATTGGCTTTGCGGCGGCAGCGGGGCTTGACCTGTTGAACGGTCTGCACGAATGGTTTCCCAGCCTGCCCTATTTCCAAACGCGGGCGGTTCCCATCCAGTTCACCCAGCCGCCCTGGACGGCGGTGGGCTGGTTCGTGCGCACGTTCTATCCCTTCGCGATTGGGCTGGCGTATCTGGTTCCGCTGGATGTCTCCTTCTCGTGCTGGTTTTTCTACCTGTTCATCAAAGCGCAGATGATTATCGGCTATCAGCTGGGCTACAGCAACATTCCCGATTTTCCCTACGTCAGCGAGCAGGGCATCGGCGCGTGGGTTACCTTCGGGATACTGCTTGTGTACGCCAGCAGGGGGTATCTGAAGGAGATATTTACCGCTGTCTGGCGTGGCGACCGCACGCTGGACGCAAGAGAACCTCTGCCGTATCGCGTGGCGCTGTGGGGCGCGCTGGTAGGGCTGGTGGCGTTTGCGGGATTCTGGTGGCTGGCGGGAATGAGCCTGCTGTGGGTGCTGATGATGGTTGCCACCTACTTTCTGCTGGCGCTGTGCATCACGCGCGTGCGAGCGGAGGCGGGCGGACAGCACACCGTGTGGGACCTGGAGCCGATACGCCTGTTTCGGCTCTTCGATTCCAGCCTGATGCCCCCTGCTACGATGTCCGCGGCTGCGCTCAGCCACTGGTTCTGGCGATTGAACCGCAGTCACATCATGCCCAGCCAGATGGAGGGCTTCAAGCTGGCGCAGGAGCACGGCTTCCCGCTTCGCCGGCTGGTGCTTCCGATACTGCTATCGCTGGCGGTGGCGACGGTGGCGGGGCAGTGGGCGTGTCTGCATGTGCTGTATCGCGAGGGTGCACTGGCAAAGTGTCGTGGATTCGCCGTGTGGACGGGTGTGGAGAGCTTTGGATGGCTGGATAGCGCCATCAAGTCGGGGTTTAAGGCGGAGATGAATCGCTGGGCAGTGGTGGGGGTGTCCAGCCTGTTCACGCTGTTCCTCTATGCCATGCGCACGCGCTTCGTGGGTTTTCCATTTCATCCGCTGGGATATTGCATCGGTCCCGGGCTGGTGTGGCTGTGGTTGCCGTTCTTTATCGCGTGGCTGGTGAAGTTCTTCGTGTTGCGCTATGGGGGATTGCGCATGTATCGGCGCACGTTACCGTTCTTTTTGGGGCTAGTTCTGGGCGATTACACCATGGGTGCGCTGTGGTCGTTGATTGGTGTGGTGTGGGATGTTCCCACTCTGCAGATATTCCACTGAGCGGCCCCTCTGCACTGGCGTCACACAAACGCAGCGCCTATTCAATCCACGTCATACACTAGAAGGAGTTCGAGCACCTGATGCGCGAAATAGGTTGCCGGGCGTATGATATACGGGAGAGGGACGGGAAATGTTCGCTAACATCCTGCTGGCATTGCTGGTGGGCTACTTGATTGGGGGGATACCCTTTGGGTGGCTGATCGCCAAACTGTGGAAAGGGGTAGACCTGCGCGAGGTGGGCAGTGGCAACATCGGCGCGACCAATGCCTACCGCGTGCTGGGACCGGTGGCGGGCATCCTCGTCTTCCTGCTGGACACCGCAAAGGGGCTGGTTCCTGTGGTGTTGAGCCAGCAGATGGGCTGGAACGGCATCGCAGGGGGCATCGGCGCCATCGTGGGGCACAGCTTCTCCCCGTATCTGCGCGGGCGCGGGGGCAGGGCAGTCGCCACCAGTCTGGGCGTGTTTCTGGGGTTGTCGCCGTGGGCGTCGCTGTGTGCGTTTGGCACCTGGGGGGTGCTGGTGGTGCTGATGCGCTATGTGTCGGTGGCGTCGGTGATTGGTTCGCTGTCACTGCCCTTAGTGTGGATGTGGGTGTTTCGCACCGATGCCGCCGTGCATGCTATCGCCCTGCTTGCCGCACTGTGGATTGCCTGGAAGCACCGCCCGAACTTCCAGCGACTGCGAGCGGGCACAGAACCACGAGTGCACCTCTGGGGGAGAAACCGATGACCGGATCACCGCATCCATACGTTCGGCTGGCGCGGGATGCTGTAGAAGCGTTCCTGCGCAATCACGAAATCATTGAACCGCCGCCCGACGTGCCACCGCCTCCGACGGACAAATGGCAGGGGGTGTTTGTGTCCATTCACACCTCCGATGGGCAGCTGCGCGGATGTATCGGCACCCTGCGCCCACTGCATGTGGACATCGGCAGGGAGATTATTCTGGTGGCGCTGGACGCCGCGCTGAAGGACCCGCGCTTTCCGCCCGTGGACGTGTCGGAACTGCATGACCTGCATTACACCGTGTACGTGCTGTATCCGCCCGAGCCGGTTTCGTCGCCGGAGGAGCTGGACCCACAGCGTTACGGCGTCATCGTGAGCACGGAGGACGGCAGGCGCGGACTGCTTTTGCCCGACCTGCCCGAGGTGAATACGGTGGAACAGCAGTTGCGCATCGCCTGCATGAAGGCGGGCATCGCGCCGGGCGAGAAGTTCTCCATTGAACGGTTCCGGGCGGACAGGTTTGAATAAGACGCCGAACACTTTCTGCCACGGCTGAGTAGTAGTGTAGGGGTACACGGCTGTGCGCCCCTACAGAACGATATGTCCGACAGCCATGCTTTCGCGGGAAAAAGGCGTTTTACAAAGGGACATCGATAGCGGGAAGGCTGGTAGTAGAGGTCATCTTTGGTGGAGCAGGGGGGATTCGAACCCCCGACCTCTACATTGCGATTGTAGCGCTCTCCCAGCTGAGCTAC
>CAZOGB010000007.1:34694-83718 GCA_964579145.1 uncultured bacterium
GATTCGAACCCCCGACCTCTACATTGCGATTGTAGCGCTCTCCCAGCTGAGCTACTGCCCCACGCCACCATGCAGTATACCCGATTTTGTCCGCCACTGCAAGCGGTGAAAATGGTGGACCGTGGAGGACTCGAACCTCCGACCCGCTGATTAAGAGTCAGCTGCTCTGCCAACTGAGCTAACGGTCCACCTGCATAAAAAAGCTGGTGGAGCTGAGGGGATTCGAACCCCTGACCTCTTCAATGCCATTGAAGCGCTCTCCCAGCTGAGCTACAGCCCCATCCAACGCACTCATCATTATACAACATCTGCGCGTATCATGCAAGAAGCATGTCGGCTCATGCGCCCTTGCGCAACCTCTCACACCGCTGCACCCTCTACTTGCTGCTGCCAATCTTGTAAATCTTCGTCCCACAGGTCACACAAGTGCCAACGGTTGCCGGGCGTCCGTTCTTGAGCGTGATGGCGGTGGGATTTTTCATCTCCTTTTTCGCCTTGCACTTGACGCAGTAACCCTCCATCAGATAACCCCTCCCTTGGAATAGATATTTACGCAGGGATTCGCCTGCTATTATGCAGATTCCTACTGGAAACGTCGATTCCTTCCCCATTCTGTAACTTTTGCAGGTATCGTACGCTTCTGTCGGGAAAATGCAGAGTCAGGAAAGGCTCGCAGGAACGGCAAGAGATGCGCACGTGGAAACAGGAAGGCGTGTTGATGCTACTGTCGGCACTGCTCAGCCTGGTGGCGGGACTGCTTGCCTGGCTGGGTTTGCTTGCCAACGGCTCGCTCGCTGGGGAGCAGTATTTGGTCGCCTTGCTGTGCGTCATCGTCGCGAGTGGATTACCCCTGTTTGTGCACCGAGTGATCCGTCAGCGAACCCAGCCCGGTGACCCTATCCTCCTGCCGGTGGTGTTTGCGCTCAGCGGCGTCGGACTGGCGAATCTGCTCGGGGCATCGGGCAGGGGGGACCTTGCCTTCGCCACCCGGCACGTGATGGGCATGTTGCTGGGCGCGGTGCTGGTCACCCTGCTGGCGAGCATGAACCACACCCGGCGAAGGGAACTGCTGGAATACCGTTATCTCTGGGCACTGCTGGCGCTCCTGCTGGGAGTGCTTTTACTGCTGTTCGGCAGAGGACCGGGCGGAACGCGCCTGCAGGTGTTCGGCTTCCTGCCGGTAGAGGTGATGAAACCGCTTCTACTGCTCCTTGTGGCGGGATACAGCGCCTGGCGGTTTGGTGCAGGCGGTCCCGTGCGCACCGGCACACACTGGTGGCAGATTCGCTGGCAGGAGATACTGCCCCTGCTGGTGCTGTTCGCGGTGATGCTGGGCATCTTTGCGCTGGCACGGGATTTCGGTCCCGCCCTGACGCTGTATCTGACCTTGCTGGTGATGCTGTATCTGGTCACGGGCAGGGCGATGCTGTTGGCAGTGGGCGGCGTGCTGATGGTGGCGGGCGTGGCGCTGGTGGAACTGCTCGGCGTGGGCGTTCTGCCCACCCGTGTCGCCATGTGGCTGTCTCCCTGGCGCATCTCCGAAGAGAACGCCCGACACCTGGCGCATTGCCTGTGGTCGCTCTCCACCAGCGGGCTGTTCGGCAGTGGGCTGGCGCTGGGCAAGCCGGAGCTGGTTCCCTTTGCCCGCTCCGATTCGGTGTTCAGCACCTGGGGCGAACAGATGGGGCTGGTGGGCACGCTCTGCTTGCTGTGTCTGTATGCGCTGTGGATTGGCCGGGCGTTTCGCATCGCACAGAGGGCTACCGCGACGGAGGACCGCTTGCTGGCGGCAGGTATCGCCGTCCTGCAGGGCACACAGGTGTTGCTCATCTGTGCGGGCATCGTCGGCCTCCTGCCGATGACGGGCATGTCGCTACCCTTTATCGCGCAGGGCAACTCCGCTCTGCTGGCGAACTTCGCCATGCTCGGCTTGCTGTACAGCGTCACCGCTTCGCCCTCACCCCATCCTGCTCCCCGTGCCTCTGGCAGGTATCTGTTGCGATTGCGCGTGATGGCGCTCGCGTTTGCCGGGCTAATGCTGGGAGCTATCGGCGGGCGTTGCGTGTGGGTCCAGGGCTGGAAAGCGGACGACCTCGCGGTGCAGCCGCTCACGGTGCACCTTCCGAAGAATGAACCCCATCGCGTGCTCAATCCTCGCCTGTCCGCGCTTGCCCAGCGCATCCCGCGTGGCAGGATACTGGACGCAACGGGTGCGGTGCTGGCTGAAACGCGCAACGGACGGCGCGTCTATCCCTGCGGCTCTGCCTGCGCCCAGCTGGTGGGATGGCTGGACTCGCGGTTTGGCGGACCCACCGGCATGGAGGCGCGGTTTAACCGACGCCTGCGCGGCTACGATAGCCCTCGCGACCTGCTGAGGCTATACCGACGCAAAGACCTGCCGTTCTTCCGCCTGCCAGCAGGGCAGGATGTCACTCTGACCATCTCCAGCAAGGCTCAACAACGCGCCCTCCGCGCCCTGCAACAGATGTACCCCGGCGGCAACGGGGTATTTGTGCTGATAGACGCACCGACCCGGCGGGTGCTGACGGCTGTGGGCACGCCCGTCTTTGACCCCAACCAGTTGACGCCCAGCCTGTGGCAGAAGTTGCGCACCCGCCCGGATGCGCCGCTGGTGTTTCGCCCCGTAGATGGGCTGTATCCACCCGGCTCCGTGTTCAAAGTGGTGACCGCCGCGGCGGCGCTGGAGGGAGGCGTGCCACTGCGCCACAACTGCCGCCACCGCGAACACAACGTGCGCTGGAAGGTGGATGGCAAAACCTACGTGAAACCCCGCCTGAGCGACCACCCGTCTATGCGCGCACATGGTACTCTGGGGCTTCGCGACGCCCTGCGCCTCTCCTGCAACCTCTACTTTGCCCACCTTGCCATCGCCCTACAGCCCGCCGCGCTGTATGAAACCGCCCGGGCGCTTGGGTTCCAGCACGTGCCAAGCCCGGAAGAGATGGCGCCCGACCTGCCCGACTATGGCTTCGGACAGGGCAAACTGCTGGTGTCTCCCCTGGAGGTGGCGAACCTGATGGCGACGATAGCGCAAAACGGCAACTGGCAGAAGCCCATCTTTGCAGACGGCAAGACCTCCCCCAAACAGGTGCTCAGCGAAGCCACCGCCGAAGCGCTGCAGGGGATGCTTGCCGAAGTGGTTCAGTCGGGCACTGCCTATGCCATCTTCACCGGCACCGGCTGGGAGGTGTACGGCAAAACGGGCACAGCCGAAACCACCGAAGGCAACCGCAAGGCGCATGGCTGGTTTGCCGGGGTGGTAAAATGGGACGGGCGTCCGCTGGCGTTTGCGCTCATTCTGGAACATGGCGGCAGTGGACGCGGCGCCGCCCGCGCCAGCCGAAGGATACTCCTGCAGGTTCTGCCCGCCCTCCGTTAGTCCGCAACGATGGGATACCGACCGTACTCGTGGCACGCCTCGTAGAACGCCAGCACGTTCTGCAGTGGGGTGGCGGGGTTCACCTCGCTGGACGAGCCGATGAACAGTCCGCCTCCTGGCGCCGCCACCTGCATGGCGCGTTTGACCGCCTGCCGTATCTCGTCGGGCGTACCCAGCGGCAGTAACTGCGAGCAGTCGATGCCGCCCACCAGCACCAGCCGGTCGCCGTATCGCTTTTTCAGCGGCTCCAGCTCCATGCCCGCAATCGGTTCCAGGGGGTTCAAGCCGTCGATGCCCGCATCCAGTAGGTCATCCATAATCTGCCACAGATTGCCGTCGCTGTGGAAGATGACCCGGATGCCCGCCTCGTGTAGCGGCTCGATGCACCGCCTGAGCATCGGAATGAAGGTGCGCTGCAGGAACGCTGGCGAGAAGAGCAGGCCGTTCTTGTAGGCGATGTCGTCGCCGATGAAGTAGAGGGGGCATAACTGCTTCTTTGCTACCACCTTCGCGAAGCGGTATGCCGTCTCGCCTTCCAGCGCCAGCAAAGCCTCCACCTCCGTCGGGGCGTCGTAGATGGCATAGGCGAACCTTTGCTGTCCCATCAAGCCGTACGCGGCGTGAAACCCGCATCCCCCCGGCGGCACAAACATCGTGTGCGGGGCGAACCGTTCCTGTTCCCGCCGGATATGCGCCACCCACTCGGTGCGAATCCACTCCCAGGGCACGGGTTCTGCCTTGCGCAGATGCTCCCGCAGGTCCTCTATGCTCTCAATTTCGTAATGCACCTTCCACGCCGTCTGCCCCGACACCAGATGCTGACCTCTGCCCGCGCCCAGAACAGTGCCGTCTTCCGTCTGCTCGAAACTGCGTCCGTAACCGCGACAGAGGTCAATCCCCAGCCCGTGATACACGCGCACCATGGCGGTCGCATAGTCATCGCCAGGCTGGCGAAAGTGTCTGACCGTGGCGGGGTTGTCGATATAGTCCCATATCGGCACGCGGTCCCCCTCGCGGAAGTTCATGGACGCTTCGATGCGCGCCCACACCCCTTCATCCAGCTCGCCACCATATCCCACCGACGGACGCACCATATCTGCTCCCCTCCCATTGTGTGCTGTAACATTCTACGCTGTCGTATCGTCTGTACCCTTTGAAAGGAGGGGCACATGTTTCGCTTGCGCGTTCCCGCCTGGTTGACGCTGTGGCTTCTGGCTCCGGTGCTCGGCGAGCTGTTCAGCGGTTCCTCCCCGCCAAAGGAGTTTTTTAAGCCCGGCGCCTTTGTGATGCTTGGGGTGCTCTACGGTGGTGGCGCCCTGCTGGCACGCGAATATACCCTGCTGTGGCGAAAAGACTGGCGCAGTCTGCTGTTGCTGGGAGTGGCTTATGCGATTGCTGAAGAGGGGCTGATGTGCAAGAGCTTTTTCAACCCGCACTGGCAGGACGTGGGCAAGCTGGGCGAGTACGGGCGATGGGCAGGGGTAAACTGGATATGGGCGTATTACCTGACGCTGTACCACACCTTTTACAGCATCGGCGCTTCCGTTGTGCTAGTGGAGATACTGCATCATCGGCAACGCGAGCAGTTGTGGTTGAAGCCGTGGGCACGTCGCCTGTTGCTGTGGCTTTTTGTGCTGGATGTGTGGATAGGATTTCGTTTCTTCCCCTACCAGCCTGACCTGCTCTCGGTTGTGGTTGCCGGAGGGCTAATTGTTTTGTTGGCATGGCTGGCGAAGAGTCTGCCCGTTCGCCCCGGCGCGGTCATGGAGGAGAAAAAGGCTTCCGCTGTATGGAAGTTCGGTGTGTGGGGCTTTCTGGTAGTGTTTCTGTTCTTCATTGGGATGTTCATCGGTCCTCACACGTCCCTTCCCGCCGGATGGTATCTGCTGGTGTCTGTCGGGGCAACCGTTCTGGTTGGATGGCTGTTGTGGCGCATGAGCGGAGATGGCAGGCTGTGGGCGGACAGGCATCGTGCCGCGTTATTGCTCGGCGTCCTGCTGGGCTTTGCTTTGCTGGACGTGCATCTGGCGCTGAACCCGAAAGCGAGCAACGAAGATATGTCGGGGATGGGCATTGTGGCGGCAATGGCGGTTGCGCTGGGTGTGATAGCGATGGTCGTTGCCCGGCGGACGAGCGAAGAGGCGCCGATAAAACCCTCCACCCCTTGCCCACCATGCCAAAGGTTTGGTATACTGTAGTGGCGCGAACGCGCAGGGCGTTCGCGAACTTTTTGTGCTATCCATACCAAAAGGGGTTCAAATATGGCATCGGCACAGGAGATTATCGCCGAAATCACGAGAGACCAGCTGCGTCACGACCTGCCCGAGTTCGGACCGGGCGATACGGTGCGTGTGCACGCAAAGGTCATTGAGGGCAACAAAGAGCGCATTCAGGTGTTTGAGGGCGTGGTGATTGCCCGCAAGCATGGAGGCATCAGCGAGACCTTCACCGTGCGCAAAATCTCGCATGGGGTGGGCGTGGAGCGAACCTTCATGCTTCACTCCCCGCGTATCGAGAAGATAGAGGTGGTGCGCCGGGGTAAAGTGCGCCGCGCCAAACTGTACTACCTGCGCAAGAAGATTGGAAAAGCCGCACGCATTAAGGAACTGCGCACGCCACGATGACCGGCGAATGGGTAGAGTGGATAGCGAACCTTAACGTTCGCTATGTGCTGCTGATTTCTCTGGCACTGACCCTGGTGCGAGTGGGGCTGGCTCCGTTACCCAGCCCCCGCGTGCGCTCGTTTAACGAACTGCTCGAGTCCGCGGTACTCGCCTTCATTCTGGTCTTTCTGGTCATTCGCCCGTTCGTTGTTCAGGCATTCTACATCCCTTCGGGCTCCATGCGCCCAACCCTGCTGGAACAGGACCGCATTCTGGTAGACAAGTTCACCCTGCGCTTCCGCGAGCCGATTGCGGGCGATATTCTGGTGTTCAAGGCTCCCCCCGAAGCCGACCCGCGCGAGATTGAGTTCATCAAACGCTGTGTGGGAGTGCCTGGCGACACCATCGAGATACAGGACGGTGTGCTGTACCGAAACGGCACGCCCGTGAACGAGCCGTACATCGCGGAGCCGCCTGAATATAACCTCAAAATCATCGACGGACACGTGTACGAGATCGACCGCTACGGCAACGTGAGGGAAAACAACCAGCTGATCCTCGACCCCCATCGTGAGGCGTATATCCGGGAAGCACCTTCCGATAAGATACCGCCCGGCAAATTGCTGATGCTGGGCGATAACCGCAACGATAGCAACGATGGACACAAGTGGGGTCTGCTGGACCGCAGCAGGGTGGTGGGCAAAGCATGGATCCTGTTCTGGCCGCCTCAGCGCATTCGCATTGTCAGGTAGCACCCCTGATCGCCGGGGTAGACGAGGCAGGACGCGGCTGTCTGGCAGGTCCCGTGGTGGCGGCCTGCGTGGTGCTTCCAGACGTTCCTGCTTCCAACCTCCCACCGTTTATCCGCGACTCAAAAAAGCTGTCCCCAGCCGTGCGCGAGCAAGCCTGTCGGTGGATATATCGTCACGCGCCGGTGGTTTCGGTGGGACTGGCAACGGCGGAGGAGATCGAGAGGCTGAACATCCTGCACGCCTCCCTGCTGGCAATGCGCCGGGCGATTGAAAACGCCCGGATAGCGCCGCAGATGGTGCTGGTTGACGGCGCATATCTCCCCGATGCACTGCCCTGCCCGGCTGCGGCGGTGGTGCACGGAGACGCCCAGGTTCCCGCCATCAGCGCCGCCTCCATCGTGGCAAAGGTGGTGCGCGACCATCTGATGAACCGCCTGCACCGCCTGTATCCGCAGTACGGCTTCGCCCAGCACAAGGGCTACGCTACCCCCGCGCACCGGCAGGCGATTCTTCAATATGGTCTGTGCCCTCAGCATCGTGCCAGCTTCTGCACGAACCTGCTCGTTCTCCCGTTAGGAGGGCAGGATGGATAGCCACGAAACCGCCCGCGCTGGCGAACGTATCGCAGCGCAGTACCTGAGCCAGAAAGGCTGTACGATACTCCGCCGCAACTGGCGCTGTCCGCATGGCGAGGTGGACATTATCGCGCAGGAGGGCGACACAATACTGTTCGTAGAGGTAAAGGCACGCCACCACATCGGGTACGCCTTACCCCGCGAGGCGGTAGACGAACGCAAGCAAGCCCGCCTGCGCCAGTGTGCCGAGCTGTACCTGAACCTGTTCTGCCCGGAGGCTCCCTGCCGTTTCGACGTGATTGAGGTGTGGTGGCAATCAGGCAGGGCGCACGTGCGGTGGCTGCGCGAAGCTTTTTAGGGTTCAGATAGAAGGAATAACTGCAAACGACCGAATATACGTATATTATAATAGAAACACTTTCCACTCTGTCGCCGTGAAGCAGGGGGAGAGCGATGTCATCACCTGCTGTTAACTGGCGTATCATTTTGTGGAACCTTTTGCTCGCCGCGGTCTATCTGGTCACGGCAAAGATAGGGTTGCTATTCGCCTACGCCCATGAAATGGCGACCCTTATCTGGATGCCCACGGGTATTTCGCTGGCGGCGGTGCTTCTCGGCGGCTTCAGGTTACTGCCCGGAGTGGCGCTGGGAGCGTTTCTCACCGTTGCGACAGCGGATGTGCCGTTGTGGGTGGCATTTGCCGTGTCTGTCGGCAACACGCTGGAGGCTTTCACGGGGGCCTTTTTCCTGACCCGGCTCGCCCGTTTTGATATCAGCCTGTCGCGCATCCGAGACGTTTGGAACCTCATCCTGTGGGCAGGGCTTCTCAGCACCCTCTTCAGCGCAACTATTGGGGTGACAAGCCTTGGGCTCGCCGGCTCGGCAAGCTGGGCGGAGTTCCCGAAGGTGTGGTTCATCTGGTGGCTGGGCAACATGATCAGCGACCTGCTGGTAGCCCCGCTGGTGCTGGTGTGGAGCCGCCCGTTTCGCTGGCGTATAGAGCGAGCGGCGGAGTTCGTTCTGATGATTGCGTTAACAGCAATTATGACCTCCGTCGCTTTCGGAGGCTGGCTTCCCTTCACTGAGGTGGAATACTACCCGTTGACCTTCGCTGTGTTTCCTCTGTTTATCTGGTCAGCCCTGCGTTTCGAGCAGTACGGCAGCACATCGGCGAGTTTTGTCGCCGCGCTGTTCGCCACGTGGTGGACGGTGCAGGGCAGGGGACCCTTCGCCAGTGTCGGCTTGCACGAAAGCATCGCGCTGTTGTGGACGTTTATGATGGTCACCACGCTTCCTTCCCTGCTTCTTGCCGTCTCCGTGCACGAACACCGTCGCGCTGAAGAACGAATCCAGCACGCCTATGCGCAGTTACACGAGATTATCAACAACGCCCCGACGGTAGCCATCCAGGGATACGATGCCGACGGTCGGGTGCTCTTCTGGAACAAAGCCTCGGAGGAGCTGTACGGCTTCAGGGAAGAGGAGGTGCTGGGCAAACGGCTGGGAGAGTTTCTGCTCGCGGAGGAAGACGCCCAACGATTCGAACAGATGGTACAGCGCATCGCCACGACACTCCAGCCGGAACCCCTCCATGAATGGGAGACCCAGACCGCCGAGGGCACATCACGCTACATCCTCTCCTCTCTGTTTCCCATTCGCCTGGAGCAGGGGCAGGTGCAGATAGTGTGCATGGACGTGGACGTGACCGAGAACAAACGCCTGCAGGCAGAAATCCTGCGCGCCCAGAGGCTGGACAGCATCGGCAGGCTGGCAGGAGGGGTTGCACACGACTTCAATAACCTGCTGACCGCCATCATGAGCTACGCCGAGATTGCGCTTGCCCGCCTGCCGGACGAGCATCCCGCCCGACAGGATATTCAGCGACTGATGGATGCCGTCAACCGAGCGGCGGAACTGGTGAAGCACCTGCTGGCGTTCGCCCGCCGACAGACACTCGCGCCGCAACTCGTGAACCTGAACCGCCTGCTGGACGACCTGATCCCTATTCTGAGCCGCCTGCTTGGAAAGCAGATTCAACTGCAGGTGCTGGCAGACCCTCAACTGAGAACAGTGCGCGCAGACCCCGCGCAGTTGGAACAGGTTATCCTGAACCTGGCTATCAACGCCCGCGACGCCATGCCCGGCGGCGGAACGCTGACTATTCAAACCGCGAACGTAACGGCGGACGAAACCTACGCCCAATCTCGCCCCGACGTGTCGCCAGGCGAATATGTGATGCTGGCGGTTAGTGACACCGGCTCCGGCATTGAACAGGAACATCTGGAGCATATTTTCGAGCCGTTCTATACCACCAAAGGCGAGAGAGGCACCGGTCTGGGACTGGCGGTGGTGTACGGGGTGGTGAAGCAGAGCGGCGGACATATTGAGGTAGAAAGCCAGCCCGGAAAAGGAACCACGTTTCGTATCTATTTCCCCTGCGCCTCCGAAACCTCGCCCCAGTAGTCCCTACAAAAGCCACCCGAAGTAGCCGAAGATTTTTAAGGATACTACCCTGAACGCACTGGAGGACAGTTTGCATGAGCGCTACGACCATAGCAGGCACTACCGAAAGGCAGGTTGTTGCTTTTCGGCTGGGCGAGGAAACCTACGCCATCGACATCTCTTACATTCACGAAATCATCCGTACGCGCGCCATCACCTTCGTGCCTCGTGCGCCTCACTACATGCGTGGAGTGATTAACCTGCGCGGACGCATCGTGCCGGTGATGGACCTCAGCGCACGTCTGGGTCTGCCCTCTCACGAAGAGACGCCGCAATCGCGCATTATCGTGGTGGAAATCGGTGACGAGAGCATTGGGTTGATTGTGGATGCCGTCTCGGAAGTGCTGCGATTGCCAGAGGACCAGATCGAGCCGCCCACCCAGATGGCGGATTCCGAAAGCGCGAACTACATCAGCGGGCTGGGCAAGATTAACGACCGCCTGGTGCTGTTGCTGGACGTGGAAAAGGTGGTCGGGGGAGCCGACCGGTAACGCTCTTTGGGTTGCTCTGTGAACCTGTTATATCTTTGCCGCGAGGTTGCGTAACATGGACACCAGCGAGTATATCACGCTCTTTCTGGAGGAGGCAGGAGAGCAGATTGACATCCTGGAGCAGGACATCCTGCAGCTGGAGCAGTCGCCTTCTCAGGAGATATTGAACGAGATTTTTCGCGCCGCACATACGCTGAAAGGTTCGTCCCGCGCCATGGGCTTTACGGCGATGGGCGAGCTGACGCACGCGATGGAGGATGTGTTCGATGCCCTGCGCAAGGGCGAGATAAGCGTCAGCACCGAAATGGTCAACCGCCTGTTCGACGCACTGGACACCCTGAAAGCCATGCGCGACCAGATTGCCGAAGGCGGCACCTCCGACATCACCTGCGAGGAACTGGTCAGAAGCCTGCGCGACGTTTTGAACGGATCGACCGCGGACGCACCAGCATCCAGCGCCTCACCTACAGAGCAGAAGCACGCCGATGCAGGCATCTCTCTGCAGGAGCATGAGCGTGAGGCAGCGCTGACCGCCATCGACAACGGTCTGAGCGTTTACCTGTTCACGGTGCACCTGGCGGAAGATACGCTGATGAAATCGGTGCGTGCGCTGATGGTTCTGCAGGCGATAGATGCAAATGGTGGAGCAGTGCTGGCGTCCAACCCCGACGAAGAGGCTCTGGATAACGAACAGTTTGGGGACTCGTTCGTTCTGCTGGTGGCTACCGATAAGCCGGTGGACAGCCTGCGCAATGTGTTACTGCAAATCAGCGAGATTCGGGATGTGGAAGTACAGCCCTGGCAGGAGGGACAGGCGTCTCCTGCGCCACAACCAGCCCCAGCAACCGAGGCGATAACAGTCTCAGCCAAACAGGGGACGGAAGAACCTCCCTCGCCCGAGCCCGCGACTGCCGCCGCAGAAGCAGACAAAACCGCCAGCCGGACGCCTGCGGTATCTCAGACGGTGCGCGTGGATGTGCAGAGGCTGGATACTCTGTTGAACCTGGTAGGCGAGCTGGTGATCGACCGCACGCGGGTGGCTCAGCTCGGGCGTGAGTTCGAAGCACGCCTCCCGCACGATGAGATGGTGGATAGCCTGCTGGAGACGGCGGCGCATATCGGGCGAATCACCGACGAACTGCAGGAACACATCATGAAGGCGCGGATGCTGCCCATTGAACAGGTGTTCAATCGCTTTCCGCGCATGATTCGCGACCTCGCCCAGAAGTTCGGCAAAGAGGTCCGGCTGGTGATGGAGGGGCAGGAGACAGAGCTGGACCGTTCGGTGATTGAGATTATCAGCGACCCGCTGATACACATGCTTCGCAACAGCGTGGACCACGGCATTGAACCGCCAGAGGAGCGCGAGGCGCTGGGCAAGCCCCGCCAGGGCACCATCCGCCTGAGCGCACGCCATGAGGAGAACTACATCCTCATCGAGATAGAGGACGACGGGCGAGGGATGGACCCAGCACATCTGCGCGAGGTGGCAGTACGCAAAGGGGTGTTAACCCGCGACGCCGCCGACAGGTTGAGCGACCGCGAGGCGCTGGGTCTTATCTTCGCGCCAGGCTTCAGCACCGCCAAACAGGTAACGGAAGTGTCGGGGCGCGGCGTGGGCATGGACATTGTGCGCAGTAACATCCAGCGGGTGGGTGGTATCGTGGACGTGGACAGCACGCCCGGCAAAGGTACGCGGTTCTCCATCCGTCTGCCGCTAACGCTGGCAATCATCCGGGCCCTGCTGGTGCGAGTCTCGGCGGAGGTGTATGCCATTCCTCTGGGTTCGGTGCTGGAAACGCTGAAGATACATCCCAGCAGTCTGCAGTTCGCGGGCAGACAGCCGGTCATCGTGCTGAGAGGACGCACTCTGCCGCTGGTCAGCCTGAAGAAACACTTTTACCACGAGTTTTCGGATGTGTCTCCCTGCCAGGGCGATGAACCCATGTTCGTGGTGGTGATTGGACTGGGCGAACGGCAAATCGGTCTGGTGGTGGACCACCTGATTGGCGAACAGGAGATAGTCATCAAGTCGCTCAGCCGGCATCTGGGAGACATCAACGGCTTCTCGGGAGCAACCATTCTGGGCGACGGTCGAATCGCCCTGATTCTGGAGGTTGCCGACATCTTCAACAATGTCTCGGCGCGTGCCGCTTAACGGAGAAAGGAGCCTATGGCAGAGTTGTCCTACATATCCACATCCAGAAAGCCCTTGAACACGGAGGGGCTGGAGCAGGCTATCCGGGAGAGCCTGGACCGTCTGCCTCCGATGCCCGCGGTAATCACCCGTGTGATGGAGATGACCAACGACCCGAACTGCACCGCCCAGGAGCTGCAGAGGGTCATCGGTATGGACGAGGTGCTATCGTCCAAGGTGCTTCGCCTGGTGAACTCGGCGCGTTATGGATTCCCACGACGCATTACCACTCTGTCCCATGCGGTCATTCTACTGGGCTTCGAGACGGTGCGTAACCTGGCGATAGGCGTTGCGGCGGTGCGGCTGGTGCTTCGGCATGGGGCAGCCTGTCCGGTGAACCGACAGCGTTTCTGGGAGCATTCTCTGCAAACGGCGCTGGCAGCTTCAACCCTTGCCAGGCATCTGCGTAAGGACCTCATCCTGCGCGAAGAGATGTTTTTGACCGGCCTGCTCCATGACCTGGGGGTTCTCTTCCTGAGCCAGAACTTCCCGGAGGAATATCGCGCGGTGGTGGAGCGTTGCGACACGCTGGAGGAGGCTCCAGCCATTGAGCAGGAGGTTTTCGGCATCACCCACTGTGAGGTGGGCGCCAGGATGGTGGAGCACTGGAACCTGCCTCCCGTGTTCGCGGAAGTGATGCTCCATCACCACGCGCCCGTCGCCGATTCGCCGTTCTTCCAGCAGGTCGGTGCGGTTTACCTGGGGGATATCATTTCGCACAGCGTGGGAACCGACGACTCACATGACCAGATGCCCGTGATACCCGCCGAGCTTCAGCAGGTGTTTCAGCTGGATGTGGAAGCATGGAACTGGTGTCGTCGCGAGGTAGAGATGCAGATGGACTCTGTCCGCGACTTCCTGCACATCCTTCAGTCCCCGTAAGGACAGAAGCGGCATTTGTGGAACTATTCTACAGGGGGCAACGCCTAACAAAATGGTTGACAGCCCCCGCCCGGTTCGTGCCCTGTCGGCTTGCAGTCACAAGGGCTGTATGTTATAATCCTTTCGGTGCAGAGGAACCCATCCGCAGAGAAGCAGGAGAGGTAAAGGTCGCATATGGACAACGTGTTTCAACTGCGCTCACAGATAGAAGCACTCCAGAAAAGCCTGGAAGAGAAGGACAGATATATCGCGAAGCTGGAGCGCGATTTACAGGAGCTACAGCGCAATTATCGGGAGCTGGAGCAGAAATATCGCAGTACCGCCGAAACGGTAGAGACCCCCACCGCCATCACCGAGTTCGAGGAGACACTCAAGCGTCTGGTGCATCGTATTGCGATGATTCTGCAGGCGGAGAAATGTGTCTTCATGCTATTCGACAGGGAGAGTGGGGAGCTCTATGCGGTGCGCCCAGCCTTCGGTTTGACCGACGAGGAGATCAGAAGCTTTCGCGTCCGCGCCACGCAGGGCATCAGCGGTGAGGTCTTCCGCACCTCACAGCCTATCATCTTCCACGATGCCATCAATGACCCACGCACTCTTCAGGAGCATGTAGCACTCCTGCGTATCCGTAACGGCGTCAGCGCACCGCTCATCGTGGAGAAGCGCGATGAAGAGAACCGTGTGATCGACCGCATCACCATCGGCGTGGTGCACGTGTTCAACAAGCGTTACGGAGGCAACTTCATTGACGAGGACGTGCGCTTGCTGGAGCGACTTGCCCGCAACGCGGCGGCGGTCATCATCAGCGCCCAGATGTACCGTGAGGTGGTGGAGGAGAAGGAAGAGCTGGTGCACACCATCGAGAGCCTCTACGCGGGGCTGGTGATGGTGAACAAGCACGAGCGAATCACCCAGATGAACGCCTCCGCCCGGCGCATCTTTGGCATCAAGAACGGTGACAACGTTATCGGCAAGCCTTACAAGGAGGTCATTCACATCGACAAGGTGCGCGAGCTGTTCGAGAGCGCACTGACGGAAAAGACCGAGGGCGCCGCCGAAATCGCCGTGAAAGACCACGAGAGCGACGCCGAACGCATCTTCCAGGTGCAGGCAGCCATCGTGCGCGGTGATGAAGAGAACGACCTGATTGGCGCGGTGGCTATCTTCAACGACATCACCGAAATCCGCAACGTGGAGCGAATGAAGACCGCTTTCGTCTCGACGGTCTCGCACGAACTGCGCACCCCCCTCACCTCCATCAAGGGGTTTGTGTCCACGTTGCTGCAGGATACCGAGGGGTTCTATGACCGCGAGACACAGCGCGAGTTCCTGCAAATTATCGATACCGAAACCGACCGCCTGAAGCGGTTGATCGACGACCTGCTGAACGTCTCGCGCATCGAATCGGGACGGGCGCTGCAGTTGAACCCCAAGCCGATCGACCTGCCCGCTCTGGCAGAGCGAGTAGCCACCATTCAGCGGTCGTACACGCAGAAACACCAGATTATTCTCGACTTCCCCGAGAACTTCCCCATCATCGTGGCGGACGAAGATAAGGTTGACCAGATACTGACCAACCTGATTAACAACGCGATTAAGTACTCTCCGCGCGGCGGGGAAGTGCGGGTAAAGGGCGTGCCGGAAGGCGAAACGGTGCTTATCAGCGTCAGCGACCAGGGCATCGGTATCCCGAAAGAGCACCTGCCCAAGATTTTCGAGCGGTTCCACCGGGTGGATAACCGCGATACGCGAGAGGCAGGGGGCACGGGTATCGGTCTGTTCCTGGTGAAGCATCTGGTGGAACGGCATGGCGGAACCATCTGGGTGGAAAGCGAAGAGGGCAAAGGCTCTACCTTCTACTTCCGTCTGCCGCTGCAGCCTCCACCCGAAGTGCCCGAAGACGAGAAGCCAAGCAAGTAGTGTTCAGGTTCCGCCCCCTTCCGCAAGGAAGGGGGTTTTTGCGTTTATGTCGTGACGCTTCCTGCCCCAAAAAGGTCGCGTTCCACCCACGCCCGCACCTCGTGGAACAGATACTCGAACTCCTTCAGCATCTGTTCGTGCTCTTCCCAGCCCAGCACCCGCGCCAGCACACGCAGTTCCCACTCCTCGTCGGGTATCACGTCGCGCGGCATACCATGGCGCAAGGTGAGGATGTTGCGCACGCGGCTCCACAGCTGGTACGCCTCTCCGGCGTTGCGGTTATCGGCGGGTGAAACGAGCGATATCATGCGCAGGGCATGCAGGGCAGACAGCGTGCTGGTGTGGCGGACGCTCCGATGCTGTTTGCCCACGCGCAGCTGCCAGGTCTGCACCGTGAACTCGATATCCACCATTCCGCCGTGCCCCAGTTTCACGTCGCGCCAGCGGTGTTCGGGCTTCAGCCGTTCCGTCTCCACGCGCCGCTTGATGTGCCGGATGGACTCCAGCTCCTCGTCGCTCAGCCCGCGCGCGTACACCACCTCGTTCTGCACCATTTCGCTCCACGCCTCGCCGACGGTCCTGTCTCCAGCGATGAAGCGTGCTTTAATCAGTGCCTGTCGCTCCCACGTTTCGCCGCGTGTTAGGTAGTACTGGCGGTAGTCGTCTATCGTGCGCACAATCGCCCCGAAGCGTCCCTCGGGCCGCAGGCGAGCATCCACCTCAAAGGGCACATCCAGCGCATGAACGTCCCGGCACATCTGCAGGAACTCTTCGCACATCTTCGCGGTGACCGCGTAAGCCTCGGAGTGGGGAACGTTCGCGGGGTGCTGGAACACGAAGAGGATATCGGCGTCGGATGCGTAGCCCATCTCCCAGCCGCCCAGCTTGCCCATGCCGATAATGGCTAACGAACGCAAGACCTCTTCCCATTCGGGGTGCTGTTCTATCGCGTGCGCCTGTGTTACCTGAAGGACGCACTCCAGCACCGCCTCCGTCAGGTGGGTCAAGTCGCGAGCGGTGTCGGCACCGCGTGCTTCGCCCCATACGTCCCGCGCGGCGATGCGCAGGCGTTCGCGACGGATATAAGAGGCTATCGTCTGAACGGTGCGCTCGGCATTGCCGCGGCACGCGCTCAATCGTCCCTGCAGTTCATCCAGCATCTGCTCCCGCGTCTTGGGCTCGCTGGCGATAATCTCCTCACTGAAAAGGGTATCCAGCAGTTCCTGATGCGCGCTCAACAGGCGCAGGGTAGGGGGACTAACCCCAGCCAATTCCACCAGTCGGCGCAATACTTCGGGGCTATCGGCAAAGGCGGTATACAGCTGCGCCCGGTTGGGCACTGCCAGCGCGAGCGTTTCAATGCCCAGCAGGGCGTCGTCGGGCGAGGGGCTTCGCGAGGCGTAGGTAATCAGCATGGGCGCGATGCGCAGGAAGCTCTGACGCATGGCAGGGCTTGCCGCGCCGCGTGCCACCGAATGCGCCTCCTCGCCTCCTTCAATGCCCGCGTCGGTTCCGGTCAGCGGAATCTGCAGAAGGCGCAAGGCAGAGGTCGGGTCGTGGAAACCCGCTTCCTGCAGGTGCTGAAGCACCTTTTGCTGGGCGCGGGGATCGTCCAGCGTGTTCAGCAGGTCGCGCAGGGTGCTTTCCTGCTGTTGCATCATGCGGTCGCCGGCGTCCCCGTAAAAGATTCGCAGGAAGATTTCGCGCACCTCTGCGCGCACGCGGTTGTAGGTTTCCAGAAAATACTCCGCGCTTTCGAAGCCCATCCGTCGGGCAAGCAGTTCCAGCTGGCGTGGAGCGGTGGGGATCTTCTGGGTCTGCTGCTCGTACAGTATCTGCAGGCGGTGCTCCACCGTGCGCAGGAAGCAGTAGCTTTCTCGCAGGATAATGGCTTCTTCGGGGGTCAGGAACCCTTCCCGGCGCAGTCTCTGAATCGCTTCTAAGGTGTTGCCCGTGCGCACGGAGGGATGCTGACCGCCCACCAGCAGTTGAAGCAGTTGCACCGCGAACTCAATATCACGGATGCCCCCCTCGCCGATTTTGACGTTGGTATCGGTCTCGCCGGCAAGAGCAGCTTTCTGCTCCAGTCGGCGTTTGTTGTGGCGGATGTCCTCTGCCCACTCGGCGGGGATATAGCTCTGGTAGATATACTCCTCCGCCATGCGGGTAAATGCCTCGCCCACGCGGGGATCGCCCGCTACAAATCGCGCCTTAATCAACGCCTGCCGCTCCCAGGTCTCCGCCCAGCTCTCGTAGTAGTGGCGGTAACTGCTCAGCGAGCGGCTGGGCGCACCGTATCTGCCCTCTGGGCGCAGGCGCAGGTCCACCCGAAACACGAAGCCCCGCTCGGTGTTGCGTGCCAGCACGTTCACTATCTCCTGCGCCAGGCGTTCGGCATACTGCGCGCCGGTCAGCTTGCCGGTGACGCCTCCCTCGTCGTCGTGCACAAAGATAAGGTCTATATCCGATGAGTAGTTCAACTCCCTGCCGCCCAGTTTGCCCATGCCGATTACCGCGAAGGCGGGCGTGCCGGTCATCCCATAACGCTGAGCAAGCTCCTCGTGCGCGATTTCGTATGCCACCTGCACGCAGGCGTCGGCAAAATCGCTGAACGCACGCGCCACCTCCGGCAGCTCCAGCACGCCCAGGATGTCCATCACGCCGATGCGCAGTACCTCCCGCTGTTTGTAGCGGCGCATGGCGTCTATCTTCATGCCGTAGGAGGTGCAGGTGCGCAGGAGGTTGCGCAGGTCGCGATAGTGCTGTGGGGCGGTTTTGGGGCGGCGGCGCAGGCTGGGGTCGGAGAAAAACTCGAAATACTCAGGATTGCGAATCAGGATTTCGGAGAAGAACTGGCTGGTGGCGCACACGGTGAAAAAGATTTCCAGCACGGTGGGGTTCTCGGCAAGGAAGCGGTAGTAGGGCAATCGGTTGGCGAGGTTCGCCTGCCAGCGTTCGAAATTATTCAGCGCCATGTCAGGGTCGGGCGACAGCTTCATCGCCTGCAGAAGGTGAGGAAGCATCTGGTCAAAGGCTTCGGCATGGGGACCCCAGCCGCGCAGGATTTCAAAAATGGTGCGCGCCCGCTGCAGTTCGCGGATGCCCAGTTCCTGCAACTGCGCGTCGGTCAGGTGGTCCAGAGGGTTTCCCGGTTGTTCCATCGGCTCCTCAGTCGGTTCGGTGTTTGCCCGTGGCTTCGCGCACTTCCATGCGAATGGGTGTGCCCTCCAGCGGGAACTGCTGGCGTATCTGGTTCTCCAGATAGCGCAGGTACGAGAAATGCACGATATCCGGGTCGTTCACGAACAGTACCACCGTTGGCGGTTTCACCGAGGGCATGGTGGCGTAGTAGACCTTCAGCATCTTGCCTTTCCGGCTGTAGGGGCGGGCGTCCACGGCGTCATGAATCAGGCGGTTCAGCACGCCGGTGGGGATTCGGTGGGCATGTGCCTCCGCCGCCTCGAGTGCGGTATCCACCACCGCAGAAACGCCCATTCCCGTCAGTGCGCTGGTGAACACCAGCGGCGCGAAGTGCAGGAACGGACACTCCTTGCGGAAGATGCGGGTGAAGTCCATCATCAGCGCTTTGCTGGTAGGGTTTTTCATCATGTCCCATTTGTTCACCACCACCACGCAGGCGCGTCCTTCTTCCACCGCATAGCCTCCCACGCGCTTGTCGCCGTCGGTAACGCCTTCCGGTCCGTCCAGCACCAGGAGGGCAACGTCGCATCGCTTAATCGCCTTCTGGGCACGGAGCACACTGTAGTACTCCACCGAGCCCTGCACCTTGCCCGGTCGGCGGATACCCGCGGTGTCGATGAGCACCATCTTCTGCCCGTCGCGCTCGAAGGGGGTATCGATGGCGTCGCGGGTGGTGCCGGGGATTTCGCTGACAATCACGCGCGGTGCGCCCAGAATAGCGTTCACCAGCGAGGATTTGCCCACATTCGGTCTGCCCACGATGGCGAGTTTGATGGTGGTGTCCTCTTCCTCGGCTGGGGTGGCAGGCGGAAGCAGTTCGATGACCCGGTCGAGCACCTCTGCGACACCGTGCCCGTGGATGGAGGAGATGGTAAATACCTCATCCCAGCCCAGCGCATAGAACTCGGCGGCATCGGCTTCGCGCCGCGTGTTGTCTACCTTGTTGGCGACCAGCAGGACGGGCTTGGTGGTGGTGCGTAGCACGTCTGCCAGCTCCTCATCGGCAGGAGTGATACCTTCCACAGCGTCCACCATGAATAGAATCACGTCCGCCTCCTCGATGGCGGACAGAGCCTGAATGCGCACCTGCGTGATGAGTGGGTCGCTGTCTTCCAGCAGAACGCCGCCCGTATCCACCACCTGAAAGGCACGCCCGCGCCATTCGGTTTCACCGTACAGGCGGTCGCGGGTGATGCCGGGGGTGTCTTCCACAATCGCCACGCGCTTTCCCACCAGGCGATTGAACAGGGTGGACTTGCCCACGTTTGGGCGACCGACAATCGCCACAGTGGGCAAACGCATCTGCTGGGGTTCGCCGATGGTCTGTACCGAGGTTTTTTCCATAGTGGACACCGCTAAACAGGATACCACAAAAAGCGTGTGCAGGCAACACAAAAGCGAAACTGGTATCTATCTGGTCTTTGTACTCCATTGCTACCCTCCAGTTTTTTCGCCAGTTTCACGATAATTCAGCATGAGGGACATCCGGCAAACCGGCGCAGATATGGAAGGATTCCTCATACCAAACGAGGTGGCAACCCATGGCTGTTTGGAAGGGTGTTTTCAACAAACAGGGTATCGTTGGGCTGGATATGGGCAGCTACACCATCAAGGCGGTGCAGGTGGAACCTACCCGCACCGGATGGAGGCTGTTGCAGATTGCCCAGTGTCCCACCCCTCCCGATTCGATTCGGGACGGGGTCATCGTTCAGCCCGAAGAGGTGGCGTCCGCCATCAAGCGGCTCTTGCGAGAGAACGCTTTTCGTGCCTCTGCAGCCGTTACGGCTGTTGCGGGTGCGCCGGTTATTGTCAGGCAGGTTACCCTGCCCAAAATGACCGAGGCGATGCTTCGCAAGACCATCCGCTACGAAGCAAGCAAGTACGTTTCCACTTCCGTCGAGGACAGCACCATTGACTTTGAAATCCTCGGTGACCTGGATGGTCAACAGGGAGAGGGTGAGCAGGCGGAGAGGCAGATGCAGGTTCTGCTGGTGGTGGCGCCGCGTGAGATGGTAGATACGCAGGTTCGTACCTTAGAGCTCGCCGGGCTGGAAGCGGTGGCGATTGAGGTCGAGGCTTTCGCACTGTATCGGGCATTGTTCGAAATCAACAGGGTGGCTATGGCGAACCTGGCAGAAGCTCCCGCGGCGTTCGCCGACATCGGCGCCTCTGCGACCAACCTGTACATCGTTTCCGCAGACAGCTTCTTCCTGACCCGAACCATTCCCATCGCCGGCGATGCCTTCACGCAGACGGTACAGTCGTTACTGCATTGCAGTTGGTCGGAGGCAGAGCGGTTTAAGCGGACGCTGGACCTGCGCCATCTGCTCAAGCGACGCAGCTCCCGATCACGTGCTTCTGTAGAAGAGACGGAGGGCGCCGGGGAGGGCGTCGGCAGTTCCCAGGAAGAGGCAGTGCTGAAGGCTCTGCAGGGGCAGGTGGACGAGCTTCTGCGCGAGGTTCGTCGCTCGCTTCACTACTATCAATCGCAGTTCCCGGAGGGCAGTCCGCAGGGGCAGGTCGGCAGGATTGTCATCACCGGGGGCAGTTCGCAGCTCGGCGGTTTCGCAGAGTACGCTTCGGCGAGGCTGGGTCTGGAGGTCGAGCCAGGCGACCCCTTCAACAATCCCGATTTTGACACCGCGCATATCTCTGCCGAAGCCCTGCAAATGTTCACGCCCGTGCTGGGTATTGCGGTGGGGCTGGCAGTGCGTGAGGCGTTCGCCGAACGACAGCGTCACGCCGCCTGATCGGCACGGGCAAAGGAGGTACGTTTATGCCACTGATTAACATGATATCGGAGCGCAGGCAGCAACAGGCGCAGCTGATTCGTCGGCGCAAACAGTTGCTCACCGTCCTGCTGATAGAGGTGGGCGTACTGGCGAGCCTGTTCTCGTTCCTGACCCTGGGCACGATGTCGCTTCAGGCACGACTACAGCGGGCTCAGCGCGAGATCGAACGGCTTCAGCCGACCCTCGACGCCATCGCCAAAATCGAGCGCGAGACTCAGACGTTAATGCCCAAACTGCGCACGCTCACGGATGCGCAGGAGCATACCCGGCGCTGGTACGCCACTATCAACGGCATCGCCCGAAGTCTGCCTGCCGATGTGTGGCTGACCGGCATCAGCAGCACGCAGGTGCAGGATACCGAAAAGAAAGGTCAGACCACCGTCATCACCCTGACCGGCTCTACCCTCAGCCAGCAACAGGTCGGAGAGATGATGCTTCGCCTGAACACCATCCCCACCTTTGAAAAAGTGGAACTGCACTTCACCCAACAGCGCAGTTACAACAACTTTGAGACGGTGGACTTCGAGGTGGCTGCGAGGGTGCAAACGCCGGCAACGGAGGAGGGCAACGATGAAACTGGCAGCTCGTAGTGGAGACGGCACCAGGGTTCTGCATGGTCTGGTGACCATCTGCGTCGTCGCGCTGCTGGCAGGGGCAGGAGGCATCTACTGGCAGTACACGTCCTACTCCGAATTGCAAGCACGGGTGCAGGCGGCAGAGAAGCAGGTTGAGGAGAACCGCACCATTGCCCAGCGTCTGGGGAAGGCTCAGGAACAGTACACCAATATCTCCCAGAAGCTCCAGCATCTGGAACTGTCGGTCAGCGAGCGGGCATATATCCCCACCCTGCTCAAGCAGCTGGAGACCACGGCGAAGTCGCATCGCCTGACGGTGCTGTCAGTACGTCCGTCAAACGCCCAGCCCCAGCCCAAAGCGCAGAGCGAGGACGAGGAAAAGAAGAAAGAAGAGAAGAAGAAGCCAGCCGAGCCTTACGAAAAGCAGGTGATCGATGTCTCGGTGCAGGGGCAGTTCTGGGACGTCATGCGCTTTACCGAAGACCTCACACGCTTCCCCAAGATTCTGGCGGTAGAGCGTGTGCAACTGCGCCCGCGCCAGCGCAAAGACCCCGGTGACCCCTTCGAGGTAGAAGCGCAATTTACTCTGACCGCCTTCATCTTCCGCAGTGGGGAAGGAGGTGCTTCGCAATGAAAAAGCTGGATCGCAAGCAAGTGCAACAGGTCATCGTGCTGGGCGTTCTGTTCCTGGCAGCGATGGGCTACGCGGGGTATCAACTGTTCTTCTCCGGCTCTACCGGTGCCAGCACGAAAACATCGTCAGCGACGACGCAGGCACAACCTGCTGAAGAAAACCAGCAGACGACCACCGAGCCGGAATGGCTCACCGCGTCCGGTCCGGCACGTGACCCGTTCGTGATACCGCCCCAGTTCGATAATCTCAAACAGCAAGCCCGGGCGCAGAACGTGCGCGTCACTCCCCCGCGTGTGGCGTCAGCGCCAGGCATCAGCGCTCTGCCGCCGATGCCCGTGATGCCTGTTGCGGGAGGTTCGGACAACGCACCCCAGCCATCTGAGAGAACTGCCGGCACTCCCGGCGAGCAACCCGAAGCTCAGCCGAACATCACGGTCACGGGCGTGGTGGTCGGTGCATATCCGGTGGCGATACTGCGCACGGATGGGGGTGACCAGCGCATCGTCAAGCCGGGGCACTCGCTGGAAGGCGGGTACATTGTGCGCGAAGTGTCGCGAGAAGGAATCGTTCTTGAGAAAGACGGCAAGACTGTGACCTTGCGTCCGGGAGGTAATACGAATGCAAAGTAGAACCATCTCTCCGTTCGTCACACTACTGCTCGTGCTGGGTGTCGCCGCCGTCGTGCACGCCGCACCCAGCACCAGGAGCGTGCAGGTAAAGTTCGTTCAGAACAACGCCTTTTTCCAGGTGGTCATGCAGTTCAGCGCACCTGTGAACACGCCCGGGCTGCACTTCTACGGCAAACGCGGCTGGGTTTACGTGGATGTGCCTGCGGGTCTGATAGGCAAAGCAAAGCACGAGCGTGTGCGCAACGGTGGTATCCTGTGGGCACGCTACGGCTGGTACAAGTCACGACCACCCATCACCCGCATCTGGGTGGCGACCAGCGAGCGGCGACCAGCACAGATTATGCGGCAGGACGACGGCAGAACGCTGGTGCTGACGGTGTGGAAGCAGGGGCGGTCTCCCGAAACCGACCCGGTTCAGCCGGCGATTGCCAGCCCACAGAACACGCCATTGCCGCAGGATACACCGAAGCCGGCGATGGCTCCTGCACAGCCTGCCCGGGAAGATAAACCCACAAAGCCGACAATGGCCGAGGCGCAGCCTGCGCAGGATGCCGAACCCACAAAACCTGCGCCTGCTGAGGCGAAGCCGCAAACCCAGCCTCCGGCGAGCGAAGGAGCGAAAGCCTCGCCCCAGCCGCAGAAGCCCGAGATAAAACAGGCGCAAGCCCCGGCGGACGAGGCGCAGGCGGAAGGCGTTCAGGTGGCGCAGCTGCCCGAGTCGAAGCCGAGCCTGCCTCGCCAGCCGGCGGCGGGGGGAACGCGCATCGCCTCCGCACCTCCGCGCCCGGCAGCACCCCAGGTGGCGGTGGACTTCGTGGGCGCCGAGATTGCGGACGTGCTGAAAGCGCTCTCTCTTCAGACACAGACCAACATCGTCACCAGCCCCGACGTGAAGGGCACGGTGACCGTCAGCCTCGCCGGAGTGGGCGTGGAAGAGGCGCTGGACCTGGTCACCCGGCTCAGTGGCTATCGCTACGCCAAACTGGGCAACACCTATGTGGTGGCAACCCCGCAGGGGCTGCAGAACCTGCTGAGCGGTACGCAGACTACCACGCCATCGCCACGCATCACGCAGATAGTCGCCTATCGCTACGCCGACCCCAACAGCCTGGGCAAGGTGCTTCAGGAGCAGGCTCCGGGAGTGCAGGTTTCGTGGAACCTGACCAGCGTTCAAACCACCGAAAAGGGCATCGGCACGAAGGTGGCGCTGGTGTCGGGGACGGAGGCGGAGGTGCGCACCGCCACCGAGCTCATCGAAATGGTGGATAGCACCCTCAGCAAATCCGCCCAGGACGTTGTGGTGGACACCTACATCGTGAAGCACGCCTCACCGACCGACCTGCGCACTATCGTGTCGGAGCTGGTACCGGAAGTGAGCATCATCATGGGACCGCGACCCGGTTTCAACCTGCTGGCGCCCGCGCCCCTGGGTGATTCGGCGGGGCGTACCGTGGGCAAAGAAGGCGTGGACCAGGCACTGCAGAGCGGCGGTGGCTCCGGCGGCGGACAGCAAGCTGGCGGCAACCAGCAGGGCGGCGGCAAAGAGGACGCCTCGGTTGACCAGCAGGTTAATACGCTCATCCTGACCGGGCCGCGTTCTGCTGTGGAGCGGGCGAAGGAGGCTCTGGCACGTATCGACGTAGCGCCCCCTCAGGTGTTGATCGAGGCGCGAGTGGTGGAAATCAGCACCGATGCGGACAACACGCTGGGCGTGCTGTGGGACTTCACCAACACCAAAGCCAACTTCAGTCTGAGCACCCCGAACCCGCCGGACCGGGGCAACTTCGGCACCATCGTGTTCGGACGGTTGACGCGCGACGCCATCGGTATCAGCGCGAAGCTGGATGCGCTGTTCAAAGACAACAAGGCTCGCCTGCTGGCAAACCCCAAACTGCTGGTGCTGAACACAAAGCAGGCGCAGATATTCATCGGCGATGAAGTGCGCTACATCGAAAGCGTGCAGTCCACGCAGAACGGTGTGAGCGTAACTACCGGCAAGGTGAACGTGGGCATCCAGCTGAACGTGGTGGCGAAGGCGAACCCGGATGGCGACATCAGCCTGCAGATTCACCCCGAAGTCAGCCTCATTACTGGCTTCCTGAAGACGCCTGTCGGTGGTGAGATACCCCAGGTGTCCCGTCGTTTCGCCGACAGCGCGGTGCGCCTGCGCAATGGTGAGACGCTGGTCATCGGCGGTCTGATTTCCCAGCGCGACCTGAAGCTGGTGCAGAAAGTGCCTCTGCTGGGCGACCTGCCGGTGCTCGGCTATCTGTTCAAGCAGACGAACACCAAGCGCAGCAATTCGGAGATAATGGTCTTCCTGACCGCCAGTCTGTGGAAAGAATAGATTGGGGATACAGGGTGTGATAGAGGGTGAGCCGCGATGCTCCACGTCGCACTCACCCTCCACTCTTCTCGCACGAAAGGGGCGGGTATTGTTGCTCGCCAGGGAACAAGGCAGTAGCGATGGCATCCACAACCGGTGAGATATTCGTACAGGCAGGGCTGATTACCCGCGAGCAACTCGCGACGGCGATTGAAAAGCAGAAACAGCTGCAATCGCACGAGAACATCGGCGAGTTGCTGGTGGATATGGGGCTGATTACCGAACGCGACCGCGTCCGGTGCATGGGCGAGCACTGGGGTGTGGCGTATGTGGACCTGTCCCAACAGCCTCCCGACCCTGAAGCGCTGAAACTGCTGGCACAGGACATCGCCCGCCGATTCAAGGCGGTTCCGATCAGCATCAATAACGGACGCCTGACGGTGGCGATGGTCAACCCCCTGGACATCTTCGCCATCGACGAGATTCGCCTCATCACCGGCAAGGATGTGGAGCCGGTCATTGCCACCGAAGAGGACGTGCTGAACGCGCTGAACTCGGCGTATCGCCAGGAAACAGCGGTGACGGACGTCCTGAGCCAGGTGGTGCGCGAGATAGACGACTCCCAGATAGACGTACAGAGCGCCTCCCACAGCGATGAGGAAGAGAACCTCAGCGTGGAACAGCTGCGTGAGCTCAGCGAAGATGCGCCGGTGGTGCGCCTGGCGAATCTTATCATCACCAAAGCCATTCAGGACAAAGCCAGCGATATTCATATCGAACCCGCTAAAGAGTATGTAAAGGTGCGCTATCGTATTGACGGTATCATGCAGGACGCCATGGTATTGCCCAAGCGCGTTCAGGCTTCGCTTATCAGCCGTTTCAAGATCATGGCGGATATGGACATTGCCGAAAAGCGCGTGCCCCAAGATAACCGAATCTCCGCGGTGATAGACGGCAAAAGCTACGATTTCCGCGTGTCCACCCTGCCATCCGTTCATGGCGAGAAGGTGGTTATGCGCGTGCTGGACCGAAGCAGTATTACCGTGGACTTCCATAAGCTCGGTATGCTTCCCCACACGCTGGAAATGTTTGAGGCAATGATAACCCGCACATATGGAATAATCCTTGTGACGGGACCGACCGGTTCGGGCAAGTCCACCACGCTATACTCGGTTCTGTCCAAGCTCAATTCGGGCGAGAAGAACATTTTGACAATTGAAGACCCGGTGGAATACGAGCTGCAGGGGCTGACCCAGGTCAACGTGAACCCCAGAGCGGGCATGACCTTCGCGGCGGGACTGCGTGCGATGCTCCGCCAGGACCCAGATATCATCATGGTCGGCGAGATTCGCGACGCCGAGACCGCTATCATTGCCATTGAAGCGGCGTTAACGGGTCACCTGGTGCTGTCCACCCTGCACACTAACGACGCGCCCGGCGCAGTGGCGCGATTGCTGGATATGGGCGTGGAGCCGTTTCTGATTGCCTCCTCGCTGGTGGGGGTTCTGGCTCAACGTCTGCTGCGCACCATCTGCTCGAAGTGCAAGGAGCCTTACGTGCCGCCGCGCGATGCCATGCAGAGGCTGGGCATGAACCTTGACGGGCATTCTAACGTGACCTTTTACCGTGGGCGTGGCTGTGATGCCTGCAAAGGAACCGGCTACAAGGGGCGCACGGGCATCTACGAGCTGATGCCGGTGACCGATAAGGTGCGTGAGCTGATTCTGGCGCGGGCATCGTCCTACGCCATTCGTGAAGCCGCCATCGAGGCGGGAATGCGCACTCTGCGCGAGGATGCCATGCAGAAAATCCTGCTAGGCATCACCACACTGGAAGAATCGTTGCGAGTGATCTACTCAGGCTGAAAAGCATAACGTATCGGAGGTAGGTAGATGGGTTCACAGGTAGGGGTATTTCCGAAATCGCCCCAGGAAGTGGTGCAGAGCGTCGGCGAGATAGCCATGATTCCGCAGGTGGTGATGAAGGTGCTGGATATGACCAGCAATACTCGCGCCACCACGCAGGAACTGGAAGAGGTTATCGGGCAGGATCAGGGGTTGACCAGCAAGGTATTGACGCTGGCGAACTCCTCTTACTATGGGTTGCCCCGTCGGGTCAGCTCCCTGCGCGAGGCAGTGATGTTTCTGGGCTTCCGCGCCGTGCGCAACATCGCCATGACGGCATCATGCTACAACATGTTTATCGGCAAATCCGACAGCCAGAGTCTGCTGAAACGGCGCATCTGGAAGCATTCGGTGGACACTTCCCTGCTGACGCGTCTGGTCTGTTCCTTCGCGCCCGATGTGGTACCCGACGAGGCGTTCGCCGCGGGCTTACTGCACGATATCGGCAAGGCGGTGCTGGAGCAGTACTATCCACAAGCCATGATGCAGGTGGTGCAGACGGCGGAACGGTTGACCATCCAACACCGTGAGGCGGAAGAGCAGATTCTGGGTTTCAACCATGCGGACGTTGGACTGGCGCTTGCCATTCACTGGAATCTGCCGACGGTACTGGCGGAGGCAATCGGTTATCACCATTACATCTCCGCTGCGACGACTGCGCCCAAACTGGTCGCCGTGGTGGCAATAGCCAGCGACATCTCCAATATGCTGGAAGACGGTATCAATGAGGATCTGTGGGAGGCTGTTATCAGCCGCGAGGCGATGCAAACGCTGGGCATATTGCCCGAGCAAACAGAAGCCCTGCTTGCCGGATGCAGGGTGGAGGTGGAGCGCAGCGCAGGACTGCACAACATGGCAGCCTGACAGGAGGTGAATTTGTATGGAGCACGGCAACATGCGGCAGGTAATGGACATTGAGGACCTGATGCCGCTGGAGGAAGACGGCTATCCTGCCCACTCTCCGGAAAGGGCATCGGTAGTGGTTGAACGCGAAGTAGGTCATCCCTCCGACGGGGAAACTCTTCCCATTGATGAGGTGCATATTGATGACCTTCTGCGCATGACCGTGGAGAAAGGCGGCTCTGACCTGCACCTGTCCGCTGGACTGCCTCCGATGGTTCGGGTGGACGGACGGCTCCACCCGCTGCCCTTCGACCCGTTGAACCCGCGCGACATCCAGCGGCTGGTATACGACATCCTGACCGGCGAGCAGATACAGAAGTTTGAAAAGACGAAGGAACTGGACTTCTCGTACGGGGTAAAGGAGGTGGGCAGGTTCCGCTTCAACGTGTACCGACAGCGTGGCTCGGTGGGATGTGCGATGCGTGCTATCCCATCCGCCATCCCCACGCTGGAACAGCTGCGCCTGCCGACCATCCTGCGCGACCTGACCCGGCGCCACAGCGGGCTGATTCTGGTCACCGGACCCACAGGCTCTGGAAAGTCCACCACCATCGCGTCCATGATTGACGTGATTAACACCGAGCGCAACTGCCATATCATGACCATAGAGGACCCAATTGAGTATCTGCACACTCACAAGAACAGCATGGTCAACCAGCGCGAGCTGGGAATGGATACCGATTCGTTCCACAACGCCCTGCGTGCGGTTCTGCGCGAAGACCCGGACGTGATTCTGGTGGGCGAGATGCGCGACCTGGAGACCATTCGCGCGGCGCTGACGCTGGCGGAGACCGGACACCTGGTGTTTGCCACCCTGCACACGCGCAACGCCCCACAAACAATAGACCGTGTGGTGGACGTGTTTCCTCCTGAACAGCAGGAGCAGATACGCATCCAGCTGGCAAACACCCTGGAGGCGGTTATCGCACAGCAACTCCTGCCGATGCTGGGAGGCGGGCGCGTGGCGGCGATAGAGATTATGATCGCCACACCTGCTATCCGCAACCTGATTCGAGAAGGCAAGGTGCATCAGATCTATTCCATCATGGAGACCAGTGCCCAGCAGGGAATGCAGACGATGGACCGCGCACTGGCTGACCTGCACCTCAACGGGCTGGTCTCGTTCGAGGAAGCCGTCATACGCTGTATCGACCGGGAGAACTTCATGCGGTTTATCCAGGCACGATAAACAAGGAGAGTGAGGACAATGCCCCAGTTCATATATAATGCCGTGGACCCATCCGGACGCACCCTGCGCGGCGTGATGCAGGCTGACAGCGAGCAGCTGGTGCTGGCATGGCTGCATGAACAGCATTACCATGTGCTCAGCGTTCAGCCGAAGCGCCAGGGGTCAAGCCTGACTGCACTCAAGGAGCTGAACCGCTCCAAAAAGGTCAAACTGCTGGAGCTGGTGATGTTCAGCCGCCAGTTCGCGACGATGATTGATGCTGGCATTCCCATCCTGAAGAGCCTCGACGCGCTGGAGACACAGACCAAAAACCCCGTCCTGCGCGAGGTCATCGGGGCGGTGCGACAGGATGTGAAAGGAGGCATGTCGCTGGCTGACGCGCTCAGCAAGCACCCGCACGTGTTCTCCAAGCTGTACGTCAACATGGTACGTGCCGCAGAGGTGGGCGGTATTCTGGACCAGATACTCGACCGCCTGGCGCAGTTTCTGGAAAAGGAGCTGGAAATCCGCCAGAAGATTAAGTCGGCGATGATGTATCCCGTGCTGGTGCTGATATTCTCCATGGTGATGGTGTTCGCGCTGTTCACGTTCGTGCTACCCCGCTTCAAGGAGATTTTCGAAAGCATGAACGTGAAAATGCCTGCCGCCACGCAATTTCTGTTTAATCTCAGCGACTATGCGGTGGCATACTGGTACGTGCCGCCTGCTCTGCTGGTGGGCGCGCTCCTGTTCATCAAACAGTACGGGAAGAACCCCAAAGGGCGATACCAGATTGACCTGGTGAAACTGCGACTGCCCATCATCGGCGACCTGGTGCTGAAAATGAGCATCTCGCGCTTTGCCCGCACGTTCGGCGTGCTGATAGCCAGCGGCGTGTCCATGATGCGTTCGCTGGAGATTGTCGCCGAGACCGCCGGCAACAGCGTGCTGGCAGGCGCGATTGACCAGGCACGCAACGCCGTGCGCGAGGGACAAAAGCTGAGCGCCCCACTGGGCGCCAGTGGACTGTTCCCCACCATGGTCACCCACATGATTGACGTGGGTGAGGAGACCGGTCGCCTCAGCGACATGCTGGTGAAGGTTTCCGACTTCTACGAGAAAGAGGTGGACGCCACTGTGAAGGGCTTGACGTCCATGATCGAGCCGATGCTGATTATCTTCCTTGGCGTCGTGGTGGGGTTCATTGCCATCTCGGTGATGACGCCCATCTTCACGCTGGTCAGCAGTATCAACTGATCTTGCCACAGGGGGCGCGGAAGCCCGCTTCCGCGCTCCGGCTCACTCCTCGCACAGCACACCACCTTCGCCCGCTTCGTCAAGGATGTCGCTGAGCGTGGTACTGCGGAACGATTGCTCCACCAGCTCCCACGCATCGTCCAAACGCTGGTGCAGGGGGCACAGTTTCTCCCGATGCGCCTTGAGCTTTAACGGACAGGAGGTAATGCGTGGAATCGGGTCCACCGCCTGCACGACCTCGTAAATGGTGATTTCCTGTGCAGGTCTCGCCAGCGTAAACCCTCCACCCAGCCCCCTGCGCGAGGTAATCAAGCCCGCTTTGCTTAAACTCTGCAGAACTTTTGCCAGATAGCCCATCGGCACACGCGTAATGCGAGCAATTTGCTGGTTGGTGTGCGGACGGTCAGGTTCCTGAGCCAGATACACCATTGCCCGCAAGGCATACTCTGCCGTCTGCGAAATCATTTTTTTCTCCTCCACAATACTAGACCTTGACATCTATTTTATCACAGCGGTATAATAAAAGCAAACTGGATAAACATATATGATTATCCAGTAATTTCTAAAGGAGGAGACGCAGATGCGATACACCAAACTCTGGTTCGGACTGGCAGCCGTGGTTATCTTCTCCTTTGCCGTGCTGGGATACTACGGCTTTGAGATATATCAGCAGGCTCCACCGATTCCCCGTCGCGTGGTGACTACCGAAGGGGAAGTGTTGTTTACCCGCGAGCAGATCCTGCAGGGACAGAACGTCTGGCAGTCAATGGGCGGCCAGGAGGTCGGCTCCATCTGGGGACACGGTGCGTACGTCGCGCCTGACTGGTCGGCAGACTGGTTGCATCGCGAGGCAGTGGCGATGCTGGACATTCTGGCGCAACAGCGTTACGGTGTTCCGTATGCCAGCCTTTCCGCCGAACAGCAGGCTCCTCTTCGGGAACAGGTCAAACGAGAAATCCGCACAAACACCTATGACCCTCAGACGGGCGACATCGTGGTTTCGCCGTTGAGGGCGCAGGCAATCCGCGCCGTCAGCGCACACTATTCTGCTCTGTTCGGCAACGACCTGAACCTGCAAACCCTGCGTGAGGACTACGCGATTCCACCCAACAGCGTGCCCGACCCTCGGCATCGCTCGGCGATGAACGCCTTCTTCTTCTGGGCGGCGTGGGCTTGTGGCACGAATCGCCCCGGAAGCGACATCACCTACACCAACAACTGGCCCCACGAGCCGCTGATTGACAACCGTCCCACCAGCGCGATTGTGCTGTGGTCTATCATCAGCGTTTTCGCCCTGCTGGCGGGCGTTGGGGGGATGGTGTGGTATTTTGCCGCGCGTCGTCAGGAGGGAGAAGAGGCTCCTGTGCCTGCAGAGAACCCTCTGCGCGGGCTAAAGGTAACACCCTCGATGCGGGCCACCATCAAGTACTTCTGGGTGGTGGCGGCGCTGTTTCTGGCGCAGGTGGTTTTCGGTATCCTCACCGCCCACTACGGCGTGGAAGGGCTCAGCTTCTTCGGCATCCCGCTGGCAAAGTATCTACCTTACGCGGTGGTGCGCACGTGGCATGTGCAGCTGGGCATCTTCTGGATAGCGACCGCGTGGCTGGCGACGGGGCTCTTCGTGGCGCCGGCGGTGTCGGGCTATGAGCCGAAGTTCCAGAAACTGGGAGTCAACTTGCTGTTCGCCGCCCTGCTGGTGCTCGTTGTGGGTTCGATGGCGGGGCAGTGGCTTTCGGTCCAGCAGCGCATGGGACTGGAGGTCAGCTTCTGGTTTGGGCACCAGGGCTATGAGTATGTAGACCTCGGTCGTTTCTGGCAGATTCTCCTGCTGGCAGGGCTGTTCCTGTGGTTGGGGCTGGTGGGGCGTGCCTTGTTGCCCGCCCTTCGCGCCCGTTCCGACAGCCGCAGCCTGCTGGCGTTGTTCCTGATGTCGGCGCTGGCAATCGGTTCGTTCTACGGTGCGGGCTTGATGTGGGGACGCCACACGCACCTGGCGATGGCGGAGTACTGGCGCTGGTGGGTGGTGCACCTGTGGGTAGAGGGCTTCTTCGAGGTGTTTGCCACCGCGGCCATCGCCTTCCTGTTCAGTCGGATGGGGCTGGTGAAGGTGACGACCGCTACCAGTGCGGCGCTGTTCACCGCCACAATCTACCTGACCGGTGGCATCATCGGCACCATGCACCATCTGTACTTCGCCGGCACACCGACTGCGGTGCTTGCCTGGGGCGCGACTTTCAGCGCACTGGAGATTGTGCCGCTGGTGCTGGTGGGGTACGAGGCTTATGAGAACCTGAAGCTGAGCACCGTTCGCCCCTGGGTGCAGGCGTTTCGGATGCCCATTCTGTTCTTCGTGGGCGTGGCGTTCTGGAACATGGTCGGAGCGGGGCTGTTCGGTTTTCTGATTAACACACCGATTGCCCTGTACTACATGCAGGGATTGAACACCACGCCGGTACACGGGCATACCGCCCTGTTCGGGGTGTATGGACTGCTGGGGCTGGGCTTGATGCTCTTCTGCCTGCGTGCTTTCACCATGCACCGCGAATGGGACACCAGAACCCTGCGGTTCGCCTTCTGGTCGATGAACATCGGGCTGTCGCTAATGGTTCTGCTGAGTCTGTTGCCTATCGGGCTGCTGCAGGCAGCGGCGAGCATTGACCAGGGGCTGTGGTATGCACGCTCGGCGGAGTTCCTCCAGCAGCCGCTGCTGCAGATGCTTCGCTGGATGCGGGCGATTGGCGATACCGTCTTCACCGTCGGTACGGTCGCGTTCGCCTGGTTCGTTGCCGGGTTGCACACCGGCTGGTCGCTCAAACCGGTGGAGGAGCAGGTGTACCCAGCTTCTCGCGAACACGAATCAGTACTTACCAACTGAGGAGGACACACGAAGTGGCTAGCCCATACCTGTTCCTGACAGACCTGGCACAGCAAGTGGAAATCCCGCAGGATGGTATCCTGAGCCGCACGCTGTATCAGGATGAGCATGTGAAGGTAGTGCTCTTTGGGTTCGACAAAGGGCAGGACCTGTCCGAACACACGGCGTCTATGCCTGCTCTGCTCCATTTTGTGCAGGGTGAGGCGACGCTCACGCTGGGGTCTGATGAACGCACCGCCACCGCCGGCACCTGGGTCTACATGACTCCGAACCTGCCCCACAGTGTGGTGGCAAAGACGCCGGTGGTGATGCTGTTGATACTTCTCAGGCAATAACACAAGGAGGAAGAGACGATGGCAAACATTGACGTCAGTACCACCGTAGCGCAGCTGGTGATCGAGAAGCCGGCGCGCGCCCGGGTCTTCGAGCAGCTGGACATTGATTACTGCTGTGGAGGCAAGAAACCCCTTCGGCAGGCTTGCGAGGAGAAGGGGGTAAGCGTGGACGAGGTGGTGCAGCGATTGCTGGAGGTAGAGGAAAGCAGTGAAACCGAGGAGCGCGACTGGTCGCAGGCGACCCTCACCGAACTGTGCGAGCATATCGTGCAAACGCACCACGAATATCTGCGCCGGGAACTGCCTCGCCTGAGCGAACTGGCACGCAAGGTGGCAGATGCCCATCGCGAGCGACATCCCGAATGGGACGAGGTGCGCGAGGTTTACGAGAGTTTGCGCTTTGAACTGCAACTGCACATGCAGAAAGAGGAGCACGTGCTGTTCCCTGCCATCATGCAGATGGAGCAGGCGAACGCGCCTCTGCGCTTCCACTTCGGCACGGTGGCGAACCCCATCCGCATGATGGAGTATGAGCACGACAGCGCGGCGGAAGCCCTGCAGAATCTGCATCACCTTACCAATGGATACACCCCTGCTAAGGATGCCTGTCCGACCACTCGTGCCCTGCTGGACTCGCTGCAGGCTCTGGAAAAGGACCTGCATCTTCACATCCACAAGGAGAACAACATCCTGCACCCGCATGCCATCGCGCTGGAGGAGCAGCTCCTCAGGCGGTAGGAGTAGTACCCTGCTGGGGGCGCAGGCGCGCCCCCAGCGACTGCAGTGCCTCCTCTGGCAGAATGTTCTCGATGCGTGGGAACAGCTCACGCTCCTCGAAGTGGATATGCTTTTCAAGGCTGTTCGCCAGTTCGAGGATCAGTTCATCGGTTGGGGTGCCGCTGGCAAGGGCACGTTCTACAGCCTCGACCTGCATCCAGAGCTGTTTGTGTTCCTGCAGGAGGCGCTGACATTGCGCATCCGAGGCGACGTGAAGATGCGGCTCCAGCGCGGGCAGTAGTATCTCCTCTTCCTCGCGGAAGTGTACGGATAGAGGCCCGCGTGCAAACGTCAGGAACGCCTCAATCTGGTTGTGCTTCTCCTCCTCTGATGCACCGACGGAGCGAGCAAGACGCCGCGCCTGTACCAGCCCGTGATGATGGTCATGACTGAGTGGGTGCAACGACGGGTGTCTTTTCATCTCGCTTCCGCCTGTGCGATATTTGCCACTTTGGGCTGCACCAGCCTTTCGAAGTCCTGATAAGCCATCCGAATGACTTCGATGTGGGAACCGGCGTTGAAGGCAATCTCCTCATCTTCGCGCAGGCTGGTGTCCGCATACACCTCCATGCCGTAAAGGTTGCCAAAAGGCGGCATCGCGCCCGTCTCGCACTCGGGGAACAGGTACTGGAACTCCTGTTCGGTGGCGAGCTCGGCTTTCTGGGCGCCTGCTACCTGCTTCAGAGCATCCAGGTCCACCTTGCGGGTAGCAGGCAAAACCGCCATCGCCATCTTGCCGTCCAGCTTGACCATCACCGTCTTGGCGAACTCTTTGCCGCGGATGTGGGTAGAGGCGGCGACCTCCTGGGCGGTGTAGGCGCGCGAGTGAGTGATGCTGATGTACTTCACGTTGTGGCTGTCCAGAAACTCTTTCAATTTGCGTGCAGGCATGGCTCGCACCTCCTGTCCTGCAGAGTGCTGACACCAGTATAGTAATATGAAAAGCCAAGACCGTCAAGCGGCGGCGAGCAACCACAGGAGATTGCCCCTGCATACGGAACACCGGAAGGTTTGCACTCCGGCGTAGCGAAGAGGATAAAGAGATGGGGTGAACCCCATGTCATGAGGTGAACCGAATGAACAGCACGGTCACTGTCGCTTTCATTGGCGCAGGGTCGCACGCAAACTTTGCGCACTATCCCTCCCTCGCGGAGATGGAAGACGTGCAAATCGTGGCGCTGTGCGACCTTTCGCCCGAACGCGCCTCCGCCACCGCCCAACAATGGAACGTCCCGCGTACCTACACCGACTACCGGCAGATGCTGGACGAAACCCAGCCACAGGCGGTGTATATCATCTTGCCCCCGCACCAGATGTTTGACCTCGTGGTGGACTGTCTCAACCGCGGCTTGCACGTGTTCATCGAAAAGCCTCCCGGCATTACCGCCGAACAGACGCGCAACCTTGCCCGACTGGCAGAGCGGAACGGCTGTTTGACCATGGTGGGCTTTCAGAGGCGGTTTGTGCCGGTGGTGGTGCAGGCTCGGCGAAAGGTGGAGGAGCGCGGCGCTATCACCCAGTGCCTTGCACGGTTCGTAAAGAGCGGAGGAACCGAAGCATACTACGGCGGCGCAGTGGACATCCTGACCTGCGATGCTATTCATGCGGTGGACAATCTGCGCTGGATGGGCGGCGAGGTCAAGCGTCTGGTGAGCAAGGTAGACCGTCTGCACGCGCCGGTATACAACGCCTTCAACGCGCTGATGGAGTTCGAAAGCGGCGCAACGGGTATCTTGCTGACCAACTGGGTGACCGGCAGGCGTATCTACTCGGTGGAGATGCACGCTTACAATATTTCCGCCTACGCCGAGCCTGACGACCGTGCCCTGATTTACCGGGACGGCTCGCTGGAGCCAGAGGTCATCCTGAACACCGAAGCAGCAGGCAGTTCCGCGCCTCACCGGGTGCTGGGCTTCTACGACGAGAATCGCCATTTTATCGACTGCGTGAAGAGCGGTCAACAGCCGCAAACCTGTTTCGCGGATGCCGTGAAAACGATGGAACTGGTGGAGAGGATTTACCATGAGCGTCTTTGAGATACTGCGGCGGGGAGTGGTGATACCTGCCAGTCCTCTTGCGTTGAACGCTCAGCGTCGCTGGGACGAGCGCAGGCAGCGCGCCCTGTGGCGATATTACTCAGCGGCGGGGGCGGGCGGCATTGCAGTAGGCGTGCATACCACGCAGTTCGCCATCCGCGACCCGCAGGTCGGGCTGTTTCGCCCCCTGTTAGAGCTGGCGCAGGAGGAGTTCGGTCGGCTGGACTCGCAGCGCGCGGAGCCGCTCGTGCGTATCGCAGGTATCTGTGGCGATACCGCGCAGGCGGTCGCCGAGGCGGAGCTGGCAGCGGGTCTTGGCTTTCATGCTGGGCTGTTGAGCCTCTCCGCGCTCAGAGATGCAAATGAGGGCGAGCTGATTGCGCACTCTCGGCGTGTGGCAGAGATTATCCCTCTGGTCGGTTTCTATCTTCAGCCGGCGGTGGGAGGGCGCGTGCTGAACTACCGCTTCTGGCGGCGCTTCGCGGAGATAGAAAATGTGGCAGCGGTCAAAATCGCCCCATTCAACCGGTACCAGACGCTGGACGTGGTGCGTGCGGTCGCCGAAGCGGGACGCGACGACATCGCCCTGTACACCGGCAACGACGATAACATCGTGCTGGACCTGCTGACGCCTTATCGGTTTTCGGTGGAGGGCAGGGTGGTGGAGCGGCGCATCGTAGGCGGGTTGCTGGGGCACTGGGCGGTGTGGACGAAGCGGGCGGTGGAATTGCTGGAACGGTGTCATGCGGTGTCGCGCACCGAAAGTGTGCCCGCGGACTTCCTGCGCCTTGCGGTGGAGGTGACCGACTGCAACGCCGCCTTCTTTGACGCCGCCAACGCCTTCAAGGGGTGTATCGCAGGCATCCACGAGGTTCTGCGCCGGCAGGGACTGCTGGAGGGCATCTGGTGCCTGGACCCGCATGAGACGCTCAGCCCGGGGCAGGCAGAGGAGATTGACCGCGTTTACCGAAGCTATCCTCATCTGAACGACAATGCCTTCGTGGCGGAGCATCGGCACGAATGGCTGTCATAAGGGGGAAACGGTATGGCACGCTGGGCAAGGGTCTGCAGTATCAGTTTCAGCGGGCAGGGCAACCGCGAGGCGAACCTGCAAACCGCGCTGAAGCTCGTCGAGCAGGCTTTGTGGGACAAGCCCGACCTCGTGTTGCTTCCCGAAACGTTCACCGGGCTGGGTATGAGCGAGCGCGACTGGTTCAACACCGCCGAGCCGCTGGACGGCGAGACGGTTTCTCGTCTCCGCGAGGTTGCTCGCCGGCACCGTGCGTATATCGCCTGTCCCATATTGCTGAAGCATCGCAGTGCGGTGCACAATGCGGTCATCCTGCTGGACCGCAAGGGTGAGGTGGCAGGCACTTACACCAAAATGTTCCCAACGCTAGGCGAGCTGTCGCTGGGGGTGACGCCGGGCGCGGAGGCAACGGTGATAGAGACCGACTTCGGCAGGGTGGGCTTCGCCATCTGCTTTGACCTCAACTTCCGCGAGGTGGCGGATGACCTGTACGCGAAGGGGGCGGAACTGGTATGCTTCAGCTCCATGTACCCGGGCGGGATGCAGATTCAGCACAGGGCGCTGGAGTACCACTGGTGGTTCCTGAGCGCTATCGGTTCGCCGCAGGGGATGCTGGTAGACCCGTTAGGACGGATACGCCGGCGTGCGCAGCCGGGTTATCAGCCCATCGTTAGCGCGGACGTGAATCTGGACTGTCTGGTGGCACATCTGGACTACAATCACGATAAACTCCTGAAGATAAAACAGGAGTACGGTCGCGAGGTGGACGCAGACATTCTGCAGGAGGAGGCACACTTCCTGCTGACCTGTCATCGCACCGATACCACTGCCCTTGAGATTGCCAGGCGGTATGATTTGCTTCTGTGGGACGATTACTTCCGCCGCGCCCGTCATGAGCGTGCTACCCGCTTGATGCGGTAGCGTGTTGCACCCTCGCTCTGTCGCTCCCCACGCGAAAAGACGGTACAATAAGGGTGTTACGGTATAGGGGAGAAGGCGATGCTGGTCAAACGGATTATCCCCTGTCTGGACGTCAAGGACGGCAGGGTGGTCAAGGGTGTGAACTTCGTGAACCTGCGCGATGCGGGCGACCCGGTGGAGCTAGGTGCGCTGTACGACGCGCAGGGCGCGGACGAACTGGTCTTTCTGGACATCACCGCCAGCCACGAACAGCGCGACATCGTGGCGGAGATGGCAGCGCGTGTGGCGGAACAGGTGTTTATTCCCTTCACGGTGGGCGGCGGCATCCGAAGCGTGGAGGACTTTCGACGCATCCTGAAGGCAGGGGCGGATAAAATCAGCATCAACACCGCCGCCGTGCAAAACCCCGACCTCATCCGCGAGGCATCCGAACGCTTCGGCAGTCAGTGCGTGGTGGTCGCCATAGACCCGCGCCGCGTGGGAACGAAGCCCGATGGTACGCCATACTGGGAAGTGTACACGCACGGCGGGCGCAAGCCGACGGGACTGGACGCCATTGAGTGGGCACAGCGCGTGGAGGAGCTGGGGGCGGGCGAAATCCTGCTGACCAGCATGGACCGCGATGGCACGCAGATTGGTTACGATATCGAACTGACGCGGGCGGTGGCGCAGGCGGTCAGCATCCCGGTTATCGCCTCCGGTGGGGCAGGCAAGCCCGAACACCTCTACGACGCCCTGACCGAAGGCATGGCGGACGCCGCGCTGATAGCCAGCATCGTGCATGACGGACACTACACCATCGCCGAACTGAAACGCTACCTGCACGAACGGGGCGTGCCGGTGCGACTGACGTAGCCTATGGAAGCGAAGACACTTTCGCCCGGACTGTTGCACGGTATTGAGTACCCCGCCCCGCCGCTGGCGGAGCGTGTGTGGGTGGGGGTGAAGCGACACGCCATCTCCCTGATGCTGGACGAGCGCGAGGTGTATACCTTCGACCCTACCGGCAGGCTGTGGATGGCGTTCATTGATGGGGTGAACTATAAGCGTGGGTTGGACGGGCGCATGGTGTGCAAATGGGTTACCCCCGATGGGGTGCGTCACCTGCGCCGGCTGACCGCAGAGGAGGCAGATAGCGTCCTGCGCTGGGTGCATCAGATGGTACTGCAGGCAACCGAGGCTTACCCCGAGGGCGCGGACCCCATCTGCCGACAGTATCTGGAAAAGGCTTGCCGGTGGGATGTGCAGGCGCATCACCACGACGCCCGGCGGTTCCTACAGGTCTACAAACCTGTGAGCATCCTGCCCCCCGACCAGTATCTGGCGCTGGTGCTGCAGGTCACCGAGGGATGCCACTGGAACCGGTGCACCTTCTGTGATTTCTACCGCGACCGCCGTTTTGCCATCAAGACGCCCGAAGCACTGCGCGAACATATCGCCATGGTGCAGGACTACTTCGGAGACACCTTGCAGCTGCGCAATCGTATCTTCCTTGCCGATGCCAACGCGCTGGTGGCACCACAGAGGCTGCTGGTGCCGTTACTGCAGATAGTGCGCGATGCCTTTCCCATCGAGCCGACCGACCTAACGGGCGAGGAGTTGAATCGCTGGCGCGAACGGCATCCGGTTCGTTTCCAGGGGATGTACTCCTTCATCGACGCCTTCACGGGCTACCGCAAGAGCGTGCAGGAACTGCGCGAGCTCCAGCAGGTGGGCGTGAGACGGGTGTATATCGGCGTGGAAACGGGTTGTGAGCCTCTGCTTCGCTTCCTGCGTAAACCCCAGAGCAACGAGGAGGTGCTGCAGCTGGTGAACGCGCTGAAGGAAGCAGGTATCAGTGTGGGCATTATCGTCCTCCTGGGTGCGGGAGGCGACCGCCATGCCGAAGCGCATGTACGCGAGACGGTTGCTCTGTTGAACCGACTGCCGTGGAGCAGGGGAGACATCCTGTACTTCTCTGAGCTGATCGAACCGTATGCGGGCGAGTATACTCAGCTGGCGCAGGAGGCAGGTATTCGCCCCCTCACTCCCGAACAGATGGGGAGACAGAGGCAGGAGATGGAGCAATCTGTGAACCTACCGCCCGGGGTGCAACGCGCAACCTATGATATTCGCGAGTTCGTATACTGAACAAAAGGGAGAAAGGAACCGAGTGAGATGTTTCGTGCTTTGCCCTCTTTGCGCTTCGTGATACCGGTTGTCCTGCTGATTGCGTTGTGGTTTCTCGGCAGCCATCTGTTCACGCAGTGGCAGTTGCAACGCATTGAGCAGGCACCGTTGAAGCGTTCGCGGGTGATGTTCATCGCCCTGCCTGCGGACATGACAGCGATCGTGGCGAACAAGACCGTGTATGTGTACCACAAGCAGGATGTGCAGGCGCGGTCGTTTGCTGCCGGCGAAGAGCCTGCCATCCGTCCGGGGGCGCGTGCCATCATGGTTGACCAGCTGCTGGAGCGTGCGCCGATTGTGCTGACGGAAGCGCAGTTTGAACCCAACGCCGAGCTGCGCACCGCGCCCGCCCCGCCGCCGATGACCGGGGACTATGGCATTGTAAAGGTGCGCCTGACCGACGAGGGGCGACGCAGGCTGTGGAAGTTTTCCGCCAGCAACGTAGGGCGCACGCTGGTCATCGCGGTGGGAGACCGCTATGTGGCGCGGGTGCAGATTGAGACACCGCTGAACGTGACCGAGTTCGAGATACAGCCCATCTGGCACGTGGAAAGCGCGCGCCTGCTTCAACAGTCGCTGAATGAGGCGAGGGCGCAGTGATGATATGGCTGGCTCTTCTGGCGGCGGTCTTCTGGGGAACCTCTCCCATCCTGGAAAAGCGTGCGCTGGTTTCGGTGACGCCGATGGCTGCGGTACTCCTGCGAAGCCTCACCGTGGCAGGGATGGCGGTAATCTACCTGCTGTGGAACCACGGCTCCCAGACGGCGCGTCAGATGGGGCGCTGGCAGGATGCCCTGCTGGTGATGCTGGCAGGGTTGATTTCGGCGGGAGTAGGGCAGGTGCTGTACTTCGCGGCGCTGCGGGGAGGCAAGACCTCCATCGTGGTGCCCATCGCTGCCTGCTATCCGCTGGTGACGGTGCTGCTGTCGGTATCCGTGCTGGGCGAGCGGGTACGCTGGTGGCACATGGTGGGTGTGCTACTGATACTGGTAGGTATCACGCTGATCAGCAGGCATGAGTAATAACGCGCTCTATTGGGTGGGGGCTATCGGGTTGCTCCTCACAGCGGGCTGGCTGGTGGGGTGCGGCAGGGAGCGTCAGGCGATGAAACCGCCCTCTTCCGAGCGATTACTCTTCTCCTTCGAGCGCAGTACCATGCTTCCCCTGTACGGAGGCACTGCTCCTCGCGCGATTGTGTCTGAGCACGCCACACAGGGCAAACATGCCTTGCGCCTGACACTCTCTCCCAGGCGTGAAACCGTTATCCTGCCGATGGGCGGGTTTCCGTCTGACTGGCGAGGCTGGCGCACCCTGAAGGTGGACGTCTATCGCGACGGTGCACCCCTCACGGTGAACCTGCGCATTTCGGACGTACACGGCAAACGACACTGGATATGGAGTACCCGCATCTCTTCGGGGGCAAACACACTGGCATACGATATTCCCTCTCTGCAGGGCAGGATAGACCTCTCGTCGGTCGCCGAGCTGATGTGGTATGCTGAACAGCCGGAAGGGGTGCTTTATCTGGACAACGTTCGCCTGAGCCGGTAAATGCTGTTGTGCCTGCTACCGTGTTTGTATTGACTTTTGCCTCCCGTTCTGCTACAACAAGTGAAAAAGCAAGTCTCCCGCGAGAGGTGATCACCATGCGAAAGATTATATCTCTCTGGCTACTGCCGTTCGCTTCGCCGTCCTTCGGTCAGGAGCTGAGCATCCCCGACATCTCTTCCCTCTTCTCACCCATTCCCGGCGAAACGAAGGCAGTCAACGCCCTCTGGTGGGAAAATCCCGAAGACAAACGGTTTACCCGAAGAGAGGTCGTTGTCGCCGATCTGAAGGGACCAGGCATCATCACGATGCTCCATTTCGCCCTCCCCGAAAAGATGAAGCTGGACAGAAGCGTGGTCATGCGCGTCTACTGGGATGGAGAGAAGGAACCCAGCGTTAGTGTACCCCTCGTGGATTTCTTCTGCGACCCAAACGGCACGATGGAGGAGATAGATACCGTGCTGGTGGACAAGAAACGGGGCTGGAACGCTTACTTTCCGATGCCCTTCAGGAAATCCGCGCGCATTGTGCTGTACTGTGATGACGAGCACATCCCGGAGGAGGCAATTCACTCTTACGCTCCCTGCTATTTCTATGCGATGTGGCGTTCCGTCAAGTCATTGCCGCCCGAAGCCCCTTACTTCCATGCCAGCTGGAGGCAGGAAAAGATACTTCTCGGCAGAAGGGACTATATCGTCCTCGAGGCAAAGGGCAGGGGACATCTGGTGGGCTTGAACGTGACGGTGCGGGGTGTGTCTCCTGGGGGTGTTGGGTATCCGGTTGACCAGAACATGAAGTTTTACATCAATGGAGAGAACGAACCATCCATCGAGTGGCAGGGAATGGAGGACGGCTTCGGCTTTTCGTGGGGTTTTCCCGAAGAGAAAAGCCTCTTCCAGCACAGAGGCTGGCACCCTTACTACAAAACCGGTGCGTTCGCCTACAAATTCCTGATAAGCGACCGTATCTGGTTCATTAGGTCGCTGAAGGTGGCTATCGGCTTTGGCAAGAACGAACATCCGAGCTTCAGGCAGATGTTCTCCCAGCCTGCGCACACGCTGGAGTTTTCCACAACCGTCTACTGGTATCAAACCGAGCCACATTTGCCGATCCCGCCTCTGCCCGCCTATGCGCTTCGCCTGCCCTCTCCCGATGCCGAGCAGATTGCGCAAAGGGAGAAAGTAGCCCAGAGATTCAGAGCAGAGGGAATAACCCTGAGCCTGCGCTGTGGTCATCCTGATGGGGATGCCGAGTTTGTAGAGGAGGGCTGGGACTATCGGTGGAAGGAAGGCTACTCGTTTCACTCGCCTGTTCTGTGGCAGGGTGAGGTCAATCACTGCTGGGCGGGATGGAAACAGTTGCGGTTTGACATCCTTTGCCCCAAGGAGACGAAGGGAACGCTGAGGCTTTTCATCATAGACCCGGATAACTTCGCCGGCGGACGAAGGCAGAAGATTACCGTCGGGGGAAGAGAGATAGGAATATTTGAAGGTTTTCAGACGGGCAGATGGATAGAGGTGGAGATAACCCCGGACGATACAAGAACAGGTGTCATCCCTGTGGTCATGGAGAACCTGAAGCTGGGTGCAAATGCGGTCGTTTCGCTTGTTGAGTTTCGCGTGGAGCGGTAGGCGGGCCGGAGTGCTCCTTCCGGGAAGGACTCCGGTGTCCTTGCCCGAATACCAGAAACGACAGATGCTCTGGCACGGCGTTTTGCCATCCTGTGCGGACCCTTGCGTTAAGCCGATAGGAGGAGATACTCATGACACGGATGGTACGCACACTGGTCACACTGTGGATATTGATGGAGGCAGGTATGACGACGGTATCGGCAGAGGAGATGATATGGCTGGCTCGTGGGGTCCCCTCGCACGGACTGGTGATTGCACGCGTGAACCTTCAACCTTTGCTCGGCGACAAAGGCTCTGTGGCACTCAGCGCATTCGTGATTCCCGGCGGCAAGTCCATCCCCGTGCAGTTTGTGCCCGATAGGCACGGTGAGGCTACGGGAACGCTGTTGGCGCAGCTGCCCGGCGCGGGCGACTGGAAGGTGCAACTGCGCCTGCAGGGATCAGGGTCCAGTCCCAAAGCCGCATCCAGTGTATCTGGCGAGCACTTCGAGATGCTTTTTACTGACAGCCGGCAGGCGGGATACCCCTCCGCCATCCTGTTCCGTCGGAGCGGGAAGCGGTTCGATACCTTTGTGTGGAACGACAGGGTGCACCACCGCGAACTGGGCAGTTTCCATCTGCGCTATGACCCTGAAGCTCGCGCGGAGGTGGTTTCGGATGGTGGGATTTGCACCGTCGTGCGGGTGCGGGCACGTTACTGCCAGCAGGGCGGCAGGCGTCCCCCTTCGGAGCCGGAAGCGGTGTACCACTGGTTTGTGTTCAAGCGTTTGCCTCTGGCTTACGTGACCGCGCAGGTACAGCAGAAAACGCCCTTCGCCTGGGACGAGTTCCACTTTCTGGAACTGAACTTCCCCGATACCAGCTTCACCCGGTGGGCGGGCGGCGAGCCGCTGCGGCAGGAGCCTCTGGTTGCCGATGGTGGGAGCATCCGACTGGAGGGATGGGGCGCCCTGCTGGATGGACAGAACGCCATCGGCATGTGGGCACAGCCCTTGATTATCCATGATGGTCGCGGCGCATACGGCACCTACCTGCACTCCACCTGGCAGAGCTGGGACAGCACACACCTGCAGGTGAGCACGTGGCTGTGGATTGGTTCCGCCAATGACCCAGTGCAAGCCATCCGACAGGCGTCTCGGCAGTACGGTCATCCCGTTACGTCAGTGGTTACCACGCCTGCACTCCACCAGCGGATTGAGGCGTTTCGGCAGAAGGCTTTGGGGCTGCCGGGACGCGAACGCCAGAGGAGGCTGTGGACGTTAGCCCTGGCGGAACGACTGGAGGCGCAGGGCAGGTTTTCGGATGTTGAAAGGATGCTTGCTGGGAATCTGCCCGAAGGATGGTTCCAGTTTACCGCCGGCGACATGGGAATCGTGCTTGAGCGGACGGATGGCGGCATTCGCGTGCAGAGCCTGTACGACCTGCTTCGTGAGCGTGAATTGCTTGGCACGGACAACCCGCCCCTTTTTACACTGACGCTGAGAGACCCCCAGACGCGGGAAACGACCGCCCTGCACGCTGAGGATGGCTGGCAGGAGGTGCGGGTAGAAAAGTCACGTGGTGGCTTCACACTGAGATGGAGCAAGCCCCGCGACACGCGCTTTGCCGGTCTCAGCGTTACCGCGCAGGCGCAGACCGACAGCCGCCAGCACGCCATCCGCTGGAACCTGCAGGTGTACAACGCCAGTCAGCAATGGAGCCTGTGGCGGGTAATCTTCCCGCAGGTGGCGGTGGCGGAGCTGGGGGAGGACGCGACGGTGTTCTTCCCGCGCGGTCCAGGCGAGATACAAAAAGGCGTCTGGCGCCGCGAGTTCAGCTACCGCAGCACTTACCCGAACGGCTGGTGCAGTATGCAGTTCATGGCGGCGTATGCAGAGTCTCCGCGCCCCACGGGCTTGTACTTCGCCCTGCACGACCCCATGGGCAGCACCAAAGACCTCGGCTTGCGCGGTCAGCCTGCTCAGCGCAGTGTACACCTGTTCTTCGATATCCCTGTGCCCAACATGGGCAGAGCGGGCAACTCTTTCACCCTCAGCGGGCAGGCGGTGTGGCAATTATTGCGTGGCGACTGGTACGACGCAGCGCGAATCTACCGCCAGTGGGTGATTCGCGAGGCGCAATGGTATCCTCGTGGGGCAAGCATCTCCTCTCGCCTGCAGAACGTGAGCGCATGGACGGCTCCCCGTCCGCTGAAAACCTTTCGCGAATGGATGCGCGACCTGCCCGCCTGGTCGCTGGCAAGCGGCGGAGCGCAGGAGGTGGTGCCGCCCGTAGAAGAGTTCGCCAAATACTGCGGCGTGCCGATAGGCTTTCACTGGTACTACTGGCACCAGATACCTTTTGACAACGACTATCCCCACTATTTCCCCGTCAAGCCGGGCTTTGGCGAGGGGGTTCAGCGGTTAAAGGAGGTGGGCGTGTTCGTCATGCCCTATATCAACGGTCGGCTCTGGGACACGCGCGACAGGGGTATGGAGGACTTCCAGTTCAGCACAGTGGCGAAACCCGCTGCCACCAAAGACGAAAACGGAGCCCCCTACACCGAGATATACGGAAGCAAAGAGTCTGATGGCAGTCCCGTGCGTCTGGCGGTCATGTGCCCGACGACTCAACTATGGCAGAACAAAGTGCGCGAGATAGTGCTTCGCCTTTTCAACGAGTACGGGGTGAACGCCGTGTACATCGACCAGGTTGCCGCGGCGCCGCCAGTGCTCTGTTTTGACCCCACACATGGGCATCCGCTGGGCGGCGGACACTGGTGGAACGAGGGCTACTGGCAGATGCTGGAACGGATCCGGCAGGAGATGCCCGCCGACCGCGCCCTGACCACCGAATGCAACGCCGAGCCGTTTATCGCGTGGTTCGACGGCTACCTGACCTGGCACTGGCAGTACGAGGGGCAAGTTCCTGCCTTTCCCGCCGTCTACTCGCAGGCGATACAGATGTTCGGGCGCGCCTACCGCGGTGGAGATACCAGAGACCTCGCCCTGCGCATGAAGTCCGCCCAGCAGCTGGTGTTTGGCGAGCAAATCGGCTGGATAGACCCCAACATCGTGCGCGAAGAGGTCAGCGCGCGCTTCCTGCGTCAGATGGTGCAATTGCGCTGGCGGTATCGGCAGTTCTTCACTCACGGAGAGATGGCGCGTCCCCCGAAACTGCAGGGGAACATCCCCACCGTCCGTGCTGACTGGCAGTGGGAAGGCGAGTGGTGGGTCAGTGCACCCGCTGTGTATACCGGCGCGTGGCAGATTCGGGAGCAGAAACGGCTGGTGCTGTTCTTTATCAACGTCGCGGACGAGCCGGTGACAGCGCAGATGCGTTTCAATCCGTCAGCGTACGGCATTACGGGCAAGCAGGTGCAGTTGAAACAGATTTCGGGAGCAGAGGATACGGGAAAGGCGGAGACAGTGCCCTCTCGCTTTGAACGCCGGATGAGCATCCCCGCGCATGGGGCGGTGGTCTGGGAGATTTCGTGGTAATCGGTTGGTGGGCTAACCCTCTCCCGACGGCAGGGGCGATGCTCCCGGAAAGCCCTCACCCTGACCCTCTCCTACAAGGAGAGGGCAACACGGCTCGGCAGGAGATACAGAGCAACCCCTCTCCCAGCCTCTCCCCGACGTGGCGAGAGGGACTGCGACGCGACGGCGATATCTGTTATGCAGATGAAAGAGAACATTGTCCAGCAGTGTTCGCTAAAAAACCAAGAAATTTTTCCTGCAATCCATCGCTAAAACGTTTCTGTGGCACGAATCTTGCCATATATCTAGAGCGGAACACAACACCAGCATCAATGCTGGGAATAACATCACAGCGGTGGACAACCGCGGACAAGTACCTTGGCAACCTGTATCAGCCCCTGTCGCTGAACCGGTATCTCTATTGCGAAGATGACCCCGTGAACGGGGTGGATCCGAGTGGGTATTGGAGGTGGTTTGGAGCGATAGTTTGGGGAGCGATGGGAGCTTTCACGGGTGCCATTGGTGGGTTTTTCACAGCGAACCCGGTGGTTGGCATCCCTGTAATGGCACTGGTCGGCGGAACTGCCGGTTTCATCGCTGGCGGGTTAGAGGAAAAGGACCTGATACCTTTGTCTATTTATTTGAAGAAGGCGATAGATCCCGTAGCAGATAGTGCTATCCGAGGGCCAGGAATGCCTTGAGAGAGCCTCGTGCTGTGCTAGCGAAATGTGGTTAATAAGTACACTCCATCCCTGTGAAGAAAAGAGGTGCTGTGGCAAGATGCAGCGAACATTCCCTCAGGTGCTGGGCAGGGCGGTACTTGTCTTCGTTGCATCTTTCGCTTTTCTGCTTACGGGAGTCTCCGCTGTAACCATAGCAGCACGTTGGTTCAGTATCGGGCATGTGAGCCTTGATGTATTCCGGCATATCGTTATGCCTAACGTGCTACGGGCAGCTATTGTAGCCGGCTTCATCACAGTAGCCTATGCAACGATAACTCTGCTGCAGATACGGTTGATTGAAGACCAGAAAGACGATAGCGCATAAGAACGTCGGGATGGGGTGGACGACCATAGAGCCACAAAAGCACAACTCTCTAAACATCAAACGACTGCTTCTGGATTGGCTTCTCGGCGTAGTGGGGCTGGTAGCAGGCTTTTCTGTGTATGGACAGATACGCCCTGATTTTCACAACCCTTTTTTCGGTGACGTGGGAGGAAGCTTATTTGTTTTAGCCTTATCCTCCGCCTTTTTTCTATTGTTCCGCGTTTGGTCTATGAAAAAACACGGGGACGGCCGAGGAGCAAACAAGCTCTGACAATGAACGGAAGGGAGGCACTTGTACAATACAAAGATTGCATCCGGCTTTCATTTACTTTTGATGCCAAAGGACGGGTGGTATCTGACCCAACTCTCGCCAAACGACTAGTCACTCGGCACATAGAAATATCGGAAAGACTACAGCCAGGACACAAAAAACCTCTCCCCGACGCGGGGAGAGGAGAATCCGCGGGCTACGCTAGCTACCTCAGC
>CAZOGB010000008.1:0-8278 GCA_964579145.1 uncultured bacterium
CCGAACGCTGTGATGTGGAAGGAGGGATGTCTGTTGAGCGGTAGACCTTTACCACCACACCCGCGCCTGCTTTTTGACGAGCAAGGCATCGGCTTGCTGAAAGAGCGCATCCAGCGCTGCGATTGGGCGCACAGACGCTGGCTTGCCCTTGTGCAAAACGCCGAGGCGTGGCTGAAAGAGGCAGTGGTTCTCCCACCGCGAGGCGGCAACTGGTACCACTACTACGCCTGCCCCGAACACGGCGCCGCTCTGCGCACCGGCGAAAAGGTGGGTGAGTGGCAGTGGGAGCACATTTGCCCTGTTGACAACAAACGGTTTCGCAGTGACCCCTCTCGCCCCGAGCAGGACTATGACGGCTGTGTGCTGATGACCCTGCACGGGCAGCTGGCGAACCGGGTGCGCGACCTGGGCATCCTCTATCAGGTCACCCGCAATCGGCAATATGCAGACAAAGCGCGCGAGATTGCGTGCCTCTATGCCGAGCGATACGCCTTCTATCCCCTGCACACCATTCGCGGCGAAGCCCGCATCGGCGGCGGTAAGGTGGGACCGCAAACCCTTGACGAGGCGGTATGGCTGATACCTATGGCGCAGGGCGTTGACCTCATCTGGGAGGTGCTTACGGAATCGGAGCGCGACCTGCTGACGCAAAAGCTATTCCTACCCGCCACGCGCGAAGTCATCCTGCCACATCAGATGGGCGTGCACAATATCCAGTGCTGGAAGAACAGCGCGGTGGGACTGGCGGGACTGCTGATGGGAGAGGAGGAGCTGATTCAGCAGGCAATCTTCAACCCGGAGCGCGGCTACTGGACGCAGATGCGCAAGGGGGTGACCGCCGACGGAATGTGGTGGGAAGGTGCGTGGGGCTACCATTTTTACACGCTGTCTGCCCTCTGGCATCTGACCGAAGCGGCGCGGAACTGCGGTATCGACCTGTACGGGGACGAGCTGAAGCGGATGTACGATGCCCCTCTGCGCTTCGCAACCCCCAGCCTGACTCTGCCCGCCTTCAACGACAGCACGGAGGTGAACCTGCGGGCGCAGGCGCCTGCCTATGAGCTCGCTTATGCCCGTTATAAGAACCCGCTTTACCTGCCTCTGCTCGCCTCCAGCAACCGCGAGAACGACTATGCCCTCTGGTTTGGGGTGGAAACTCTGCCCAGAGCGCGCCCCGTGCAGTGGCGCAGTGCAAACTACCCCACCTCGGGTTACGCCGTTCTGGCAAAAGGACGCGGACAGGGCGCAACGTGGCTCTGCCTGAAATACGGTCCGCACGGAGGTGGACACGGGCATCCCGACAAGCTGCATCTCGAGATTCACGCCGGTGGCGAACCCCTTGCCGCCGACCCGGGAATGGCGCGTTACGGCGTGCCCATCCACGCCGACTGGTACCGCACCACGCTTGCCCATAACACGGTGGTCATCGATGAAAGCGACCAGCAACCCACCGAGGGCAGATGTCTGCAGTTTGGCGCCATCGATGGGGTAGACTTCGTGGTAGCAGATGCGGGCGCCATCTATGCCGACGCGCAGTTCATCCGGGCGGTTGCTCTGCTCAGCGAGGAGTTGATAGCAATCATGGACAGGGTGCACTGTCGCAGGCAACATACCATAGATATCGCTCTGCACCTGCAGGGAGAGTGGGAGAACCTGCCAGCAGGCACAGCATGGCAGACACCTGCCCGCAGGGGTTACAAGTATCTCAGCAACGCCGCCATCCGCAGGGTAGACGCCTCTACTTCGCTGACGATTCGTCGGGGCAGCGATCGATCACCGATATCGGTAACGGTTGCCACGCCCGCCCCGGCGGAGCTGATAACCGCTACCGGCGTCGGTAAACACTCCGAGCATCGCGTGCCAATGCTGTTACTGCGCCGAAAAGCGAGCGAGTTGCACGCGGTGTGGGCGTTGAACCTGAAGGGTGTTCCTTTGGCGGTGGAGATACTGCCCCCGCCAGAGTCGCATCCTGACCTGCTGATAGCACAGGTCACCCTGCCAAACGGGCGAAAACGGCTTCTTGCGCTGAACCCAGGCGGCTTAACGACGCGAATCGAGTTGCCGCTGGGCAAGGTCTGGAGGGTGGAGGGTTACCTGGGTATAATGTAATCGATAACTCTCACCTCGCTGTGGACGGTGAGATGGCGAAAGCCTGCTTGTGCAAGGGGGGTCTGCAATGCGGGTCGCTATCTTAGCGGCGATACCGTTGCTGGCGATATGCGTTCACAGTATCCTGTGGGCGCAGGTGGGGAAGCCTTTGCCTGAGCGGGCATACACCCTGATGGAAGCCTACAAGGACCGTTGTCTATATTATTCGCCTGGGATTAGCCTGCCCCGCCCACCGGGACCGCTCAAGCCAGAGCAAGTCGAACCCTACCTGCGCGAGATAGAGGACAGACTGCGCTATGGCTCAAATCGAGGCACGACGGAAGAGTTCATCAGAGGCCAGTTACGCGCGGTATCCCTCGCAGCGACCGCTACCCCAGAGACCCTCTGCGAACTTATTCGGTCGGACGATGTGGCGACTGCCTCCAACGCCGTGGAGGAAGCGCTCCTGCGCAGGGAGAAGAGGTGTATTTCCGCTCTTTTCCAGTGTGCACAGCGTGTACCGGCAAAAGGCGCCGACCCCAGCCTGTCCGCGATGTATGTGCACGCTCTGGCAATGCTTGGCGGGCGAGATACCCGCGACATGTTGCGCAAACTGCTCTCCGCACCGAACCCTGTGGTACGCCTCACCGCCGCATATGAGCTGAGCTTCTTCGGCGACGCCAGCGGTCTTGTCATCCTGCGTGAGGCGTTCCGTCGGGAGGCAAAGAACCCAAATCAATTCCCGCCGCTCTTCCGTGCGGTGCGAATAGGCGCGCGCCTCATCGCTCTGGGCGACGCGGATACCCCTGCGTCTGCCCGCTCCCTGCTGCAGCCGCTGGGAATACAGGGACGCTACCTGCTACCTGTCCTCGCCGAGAGGCGCAAGCCGGAGGTTCTGCAGATGCTCCGCGAAATGGTAGTGAACCGCAAAGAGGGGATGCGCAAATGGGCGGTGATAGCGCTTGGCAGGGTGAAAGACCGTAAGGCTGTGCCCTATCTTCTGCGTGCACTGGATGACCCGCACCGGGAAGTGATTATGGAGGCAACACGTGCGCTGGAGCGCATCGACGACCCATCGGCAGCGCCGGCAATACGCCGCGCAGCGGAGAAGGTGCGCCCGCGGTACGTGCTTATTGACCATCCTGGCGGCCCGGTGAATCTCGCCGACGAGATGCTGAGGGTCGCCGACGCGCTGGAGAGCAGACCTCGCTAGGCGGAAACAGGAATCACCGCAGCCGCCACACGGCGATACAGTCCACCACAACTCCCGCCCTGCCGAACCACTCCACCCGCGTTTCAATAGCTCCGCCTGGGTGGTTCGTGATGAGTGGAACGTAACGGTATTGTCCCAGGGGCAACTCCTCTGCTCGCACCATGCGCTCGGCGGTGACGGGTGTGCCTCCACCCACGCAGGTGTCCACCTTCAACAGGTTACCCTGCGCCTCGCCCAGTCGCTTCAGGCGGAACAGCACCAGATACCGTCCCGCCTCCATCCCGGCGTACGGACCGTACACAATATGCCCCGGCTGTGCCGAACCCAGCATCGCCTGCCATACCCGTCCGCCACTGGCAGTGGGGTCGTTCGCCTGCTCGCCGGAGAGGTGTCCCAGCACCTCCGCCTCGTAGAACGCCACCGGCTGAGTGTTCTGCACGGCGGGCAAAGTGCCCAGCACCTCCCGCGTATCCACCCGCAGGACAGGAATCTGCACCACGCGCTGACCGAAACTGCCTCGTGCGCTCAGTCGCACGCTGTTGCCGGTCGGGAAGCCCCTCACGCGCACTGTTGTGCTGGCTCCCGCAGGCAGGGTTACCTGTGCCGGGGAAACCGCTGCCTCTTGAAGGCTGGTCTCCAGTGCGAGGGACAGTTCTCCCCTGCTCGTGTTGCGCAGGGAGAGGGTAAACTGCACCGGCTGGTTTCCCAACGTCGCCACGCGCTCGGGGGCGCGAAGCAGAACCCGTTCCCGCTCCATCGCCTGCAGATAGAGCTGCGCCAGGTGGTCAGGGCGCACGGCGACGTACTCATCGCCGAGACGTTGCAGGAGCTCCTTCAGCAGGGGCAGGTCGGCGAACCAGTTCAGCACGAACAGGTGCAGGAAAGCGGGACGCTGGGCAGGCGTCATCAGCTTCACCTGCCGAACAAGGTCGGCGAGCCGCTCCTCGCGCGACAGCCCCTCGGGCCACGCCAGCGCGGCATGGAACACCGGCACGTTACGCTCGGTGAGATAGGTGGCATCTTCGTAGCGGGTGACTCGTCTGCCGTAATCGGGAAACAGCGCCTGCAGGGCGGTGACCTTCTGAGCGTAACGGGCAATCAGATTCGGGTCGCTGATACCCATGGGCCACGCCATCCGCAGGTCCATCGGCACCATGCCCGCCTGCGTCTGGTTCAGGAAGTCGTCGTACACGCGCGGGCGGTCCTGCGCCCGGAACCGTTTGCCGTAGTGGTCGGGATAGGTGTAGCCGATGCCCGAAACCGCCGTCATCCAGCTGTCGTGTGGGGTGGAGGTTTGGTAGTAGTAGTCCACCACGTCGGGTATCAACAGGCGCGCGGCGGGGCTGATGGTCCAGCCGATAGGGAAGGTTCCCCGCGCGTGGTCTGCCCAGAGCTGCGGGAAGTTACCGTTGGTCAGCACAGGCAGATTATCGCCATCGGAGATGACAAAGCTCACGTACACCTTGTTTTCCTGCAGGGGCGGAGCCTGGGGAGCGGGCTTCTGCTGGAAGCGGTCAATGCGGATGCCCGAATGTACGCTCAGATTGGCGCAGTTAATCGTGCCCACCAGATACTTCCCGAACTCCGCGAACAGTGTCACGCCCGGTCCCTCGCCCATGCCGATGTCCTTGCCCGCCCAGGGATAGCTCAGCACGGCGGTGTTGGGTGGCATTCGCGAAAGTATCTCTTCCGCCAGGCGGGCTTCGGCGTTGGGGTCGGAGTATGGGCGTGTGCCGTCAATCGGTCCCGACACCCAGAAGATAAACACCCGATGCTGAACCAGATAGTCGCGCAGAGCCAGGTGGTCGGGATAGGAGCAGGCGACCAGATGGTGGTTCATCTGGTTCCAAAGTGTGTCCAGCGCCCAGCGATAGGCGTCCACGCTCTTCTTCCACCGCCCGCGCAGGTCGGCGACGATGGGCAGGCGCAGCTGTCGGGCGAGCCGCGGCGAGGCAACTACTGCATCATGCACTCCTGCCAGCATGGTCGCCACGTTGCGTGTCGCGGGCAGGGCGGGGTCGTAAACCACCATCCCCTTCACCGCCGAACGGAAACGCGCCAACAGGTCATCGGGGGTATCCACCCTCTGGGTGCTCTTCACGAAGCTGCGCTTCAGCATCCAGTCCAGCCACATCGGGTCGGTGCTGTTGTAGAAGTAGTAGATTTGCGGGCGATGGCGGTTCACAATGCCTTGCAGGGAGAACAACAGCAGCTGCCAGTCAGCGGGCAGAGGGCGCAGGTCCAGCACCAGCAGGGTGTCCGCCGGCGGCTGGGATTTGAGGAAAATCTGCTCCAGAGGCGGGGCGGGCGAGTAGCGCAGACCATTGGGCTTCCCGGACGGCTGCGGTGGCGGCACACGTGGAATCCCCACAGGAGCCTGTACTCCCTCCGCACGGAACAGGCTCACCCGGTCCACGCTCAGCGAAGCGTATCCCGTCCACCGCAGGCGACACTCCAGCTTGCCGCCGTCGTAACGGAAGAGCAGAGGCAGTTCTACCCATTCGTTCTGCTTCAGGTCGGTATCGGTGAACTCGCGGGCGGTCAATATCTGCTGACCGTAGCCCACGCAGGCGTCCATTTCTCCGACCGCTTCGCCATCGCGGGAATCGTCTAATAGTTTCACCCGGAATAGCGCCACGTACACGCCCGGCGGCAGCTCAATATAGGGACCGAACAGCACTTCTGTTCTCAGGTCGTCAAAGGTTTTGCGCTGAGAGGTTCGCACCTCGCGGGCGCGTCCGCCGGACGCCGTCGGATCGTCCACCACCACGCCGATATGGGAACCTGCCTCGTTGCCTTCCGCCTCCCAGGCGCGCACGGGAGTATAGCGGGCTTCTGGCAGGGAGAAGGATGCCGGGATGTGCCGGCGCAGGGTTTGCCAATCCTCTGAAGGGGGTTGCTGCGCCCCGACCGTAAGGGTCAGCAGGCAACAAAATCCGATCCACCACAGGCACTGCTTCATCGCTCCACCTCGCCTTCTTTATGTATGTATAAGCACTATTTGCCGGGCGACGACGAGCCTCCTGCACGCGCCTTATCGCTCGATCCGACACAGGATAACCCTCGTCGCTGGTATAATAAGGAAGAGGTGACCCGGCTTATGGCAATCTTCGTCCCTCAGCTGGTGATACAGCCGATGCGGGAGGAAGACATCCCGGAGATTATGCGCATCGAGCGGATGTGCTTCCCCACGCCGTGGCACGAAAACGCCTTTTACGCGGAACTGAACCACGAGCCAGCCTGCTATCTGGTGGCGAAGATGGACGAGCAGATAGTGGGCTACGGGGGCATGTGGGTGATTATGGACGAGGCGCATATCACCACGCTGGCGGTTCATCCCGAATACCGTCGCCAGCATATCGGCGAGCGGCTCCTGCTGGCACTGCTGGAGGTGGCGATTGCCCGACGCGCCCGGCGGGTGACCCTCGAGGTGCGGATGTCCAACGTCGCAGCGCAGAACCTGTACGCCAAGTATGGCTTCCGCGCCGCCGCCATCCGCAAAGGCTACTACGCCGATACTCACGAGGACGCACTGGTCATGTGGACGGACGACGTCCAGACACCGGAGTATCAGCGACTGCTACGCGCCAACCGCTGGAAACTGTTGAGGGCACAGGCATGAACGTACTGGGTATTGAAACCAGCTGCGATGAGACCTCCGTTGCCGTTGTGCGCGACGGGGTGGAGATTCTCGCCAACATTATCGCCTCGCAGGTGGACATCCACGCGCTGACGGGGGGCGTCGTGCCCGAAGTGGCTGCACGCAAGCATGTGGAACGCCTCAGCGTGGTGATCGAAGAAGCCCTGCACAGAGCTGGCATCGGCTATGGCGATATCGACCTGATCGCGGTCACCAACCGTCCGGGACTGGTCGGTGCGCTGATGGTGGGCGTGTCGGCGGGCAAGGCGCTGGCGTACGCGCTGGGCAAACCGATTGTGGCGGTGCACCATCTGGAGGGACACATCGCCTCCAATTTCCTGACCGCCCCCGACCTGCGGTTTCCCTTCATTTGCCTGATTGTCTCAGGCGGGCATACCGACCTGCATATCGTGGAAGGGCATGGACTTCGGCGCAGGCTGGGCAGCACCCGCGATGACGCGGCGGGCGAGGCGTTTGATAAGGCGGCGCGATTGCTGGGGCTGGGCTATCCGGGCGGTCCCGTGATCGACCGCAAGGCGAAAGAGGGCAATCCACAGGCGATTGCTTTTCCCCGCGCCTGGCTGGAAGAGGGGAGTTACGACTTCAGCTTCAGCGGGCTGAAGACCGCCCTGCTCCGGCATGTGCAACAGGCTGGCGATTCGCTAAACGTGGCAGACGCCGCCGCCAGCTTTCAGGAGGCGATTGTGGATGTGCTTGTTGGGAAGACGGTGCGCGCGGCGGAAGAGTACGGTATCCCACGCATCGCGGTGTGCGGTGGGGTCGCCGCTAACTCACGCCTGAAGGCTGTGATGAGCGAGGAGGCGGGCAAGCGTGGCTACCAGCTGGTCATCCCGCCGCTGATCCTGTGCACCGACAACGCCGCGATGATAGCCTCCGCGGGCTACTTCCAGTACGTCACCGCTGGCGAGAGCACGATAGACTTCGACACGATAGCCAGTGAGGCGCTGGCGGGATAACACATCCTCAATACTCACTGTTCCGCCTGAACGCCCCGCAGGATATCTGCTCCTGGGACTTTTTTCGAAAATTTTCCCCAAATCCCCCAAAACCCCTTGACAAACGCAGTAGAGGCATGTACAATATGAATCGTTCTATATGAAACGATACATATCGAGAGGTTATCTTCATGCGCAAGGTCACGCTCAAAGAGATAGCGCAATCGCTGGGTGTATCACCCAGTCTGGTGTCGGGGGTGCTGAACAACCGTCCGGGCGTGTGGGCATCCGAGGAGACGCGCCAGAGCATTATCCGAGAGGCAATCGTACGCGGTTACCGCCCCCATTACGCTGCTCGCGCACTGCGCAGTGGTAAAACGC
>CAZOGB010000008.1:8378-68943 GCA_964579145.1 uncultured bacterium
GTGCCTGTGGTATTGAAAGGTCGCTATGAGAGAATGTATCCCGACTGGTATCAGGTGGACTTTGACCACGAGCGCATGATGGCAACCTCTGTGGAGCATCTGCGTGGCATCGGTCACCAGCGGATTGCCTACATGGGCTTCGTGCCAGACCGTGAGTTTGCCCGAATGTTGCTCAAAGGCTATCTGGAAGCCATGCACAGCCTCATCGGCGCAGAGGTTCCCACTGTGTATTACGAGCACCATGTGACCGAGCCAGAAGACGCCGAACGGATTATCGACCTTTGGTGCTCCTTGCCTGAAGCGATGCGTCCCACAGCAGCGGTGATTGGTGCGGGCAACAACGCCTGGTATGGCATCGAGAGAGCGTTGTTTCGGCGTGGCTTGTTCATTGGCGAGGAGCCAGGCGACTTTGCGGTGTGCGGACAGAGTTATGAAGGTCTTTTCCTATCCTTCGGCAGGGCATACGCTTTTCAGGATCTGGACCTACGCACGCTTGCGACTGCGATGGTGGAGCGTCTGTTGCTTCCCCTGTTGTCCCAACAGAAGCCGAGCGAGCGGATTATCCGCATCCTACCATCGCTTGCGCCAGTAAGGAGCCATCTTCTGCGGCGGTATCTACCGACGCAAGGGGGTTGATAGATGTGCTTTCGGGCGCCGCGAGGGTTGCAGACGAGTTGGATAGATGGGAATATCCTCATATCGGGCGCGTACGGAGTACGCATCTGAAAAACGGTCCCAGGGCGGCAAAGCCGCAGGACATATAAACATCTCATTGAGGAGGTTTACACACAATGAAGCGTCACGCTTTCACGCTGATCGAGCTGCTGGTGGTTATCGCGATTATCGCGATACTGGCAGCGATCCTGTTCCCCGTGTTCGCCCAGGCCCGTGAGCAGGCGCGAAAGACATCATGTCTGTCGAACATGAAGCAGATTGGGTTGGGCGCCAGCATGTATTTGCAAGATTGGGACGAGAAGTTTCCGCGTGCCTGGGGTGGATGTTCGCCCACCTGGTATGTCGAGATCGAACCCTATATCAAGGTGGGACTGCAGGCGGGCAACTGGAACACCGGCGGCGGTGGCTTCTGGCACTGCCCCAGCGACGGCAAGGGCAATAACAACAGCTACACGGCAAATGCTCTGCTGCTTGGGGTGAAGAACGCAGGCGATCTGGGATGCGAGGGACCGGGCTGGTTTGACCAGGAAGCCAAGACTCTGGCTGCCGTCAGGCGACCTGCACAGATTGTGTTCGCAGGCGACGGCAACAAGGTGTGGTATGGACAGTGGGCAGATCCACCGACCGACTGGGTCCGTCCCTTGCTCGACCTCGGCCTACCCGAAGACCACCCCGACACCTACCGCTTCTACGACTGGTGGGCGCGTAACGCTGACTACACCGACGGTCCCGCGATCTTTCCGTGGGAGTTCAACGGCGGCGAAAACGACACGGGCGTTGCCTGCACTGCCTGGTGCAACAAGTCGCCCGGTTACCGCCATAACCGCACGGGATACAAGAGCGGAACCGTCAACATGGTCTTCGTGGATGGACATGCGAAGGCGTTTCGGTTCGGGTCACTGCGAGCGGAGAACTTCCTGCCCCACCTGGACTGAAAACTCGGGCGAGGGAATGGAATATCCCTCGCCCCCAAAGGAGGTGATTTCATGAGCAGAGGCCAGCCTAAAAACAATCTCACAGCACAGCTTGCCATCGCGCTAATTGTGCTCGCTGTAGCAGCGCTCGGATGGCAAGCATATAGATATTTCGGTCCCAGACCGGAATATCCCCCTCCGATGGAGACACGCGATAACCGGGTTGCAGAGTGGATTCGCTCGTTGGCGCAAAAGAGCGGAGGGGACATCAACCGACTGACCCCGCAGGAGCGTGCCCAGCTGGATGCGCTGACACGCGGCAACGGCGAGCTTGCGCTGCGTGCCGCCTTGAGCCAAAAGTAAGTCAATCGGACATATCTTAGGTAAGGGAACAGGAGGACCCGGGGGAGATTGCGGATGAAAGAGTGCCTCGGCGAAGCAATCTCCCTCCTTTTCTCATCCTCTTGCCGAGGCGTTCGCACGAGGAGGCGAAAAGTGAAACGGTCATTATTACGATGGCTCATCGCAGCTGTTGTCATCACCGCTTCCTGCACACGCGCAGGGGCGCAGATGGTTACCGGGTCTGACATGCCAGGCTACGCAGAAGCCTTCGGGCTGACCCCCGCGCAACGCAGCGCTGTTGTGGAAGTCAAGCAGACTGGCGTGCGGGCTGGTGATGTAGAAGGGGCAAACGTGCTGTGGCAGGGCGAGGATGCGACCTTCGAGTTCGAGCTCACGAACAAAACGGACGAAGTGCAAAACCTGCAGGGATTCCTCGAAACCATCCACTACCGTACGGAGGTGAGCGTTGGGGACTGGTGGGTTCCTCATGTGTATCGGCTTGGCGTGGGAGGGCGAACACCTGTTACGATTCAGCTAACACCTCGCGGCACGCTGAGGTTAAGGATACAACCCCAGGTGCCACAAAAGCTGGGGGGATATGCGCTGGTATTCGACTTTGGCAAAGCAGGCAGGGCTTTCGGAGCTGCGCTGGTGCGCGTTGTTCGTCCCGACGCCGGCAAGGTGTTCATTCCCACCTTCGCCCTGGACCTGCCCTGGCCGCATGAGATGAGCGAAGCGGTGATGGCCACCTTCTACAAGCTCGGCATCAAGGGCTGTCGCCTGGGCATCGGATATGTTACCACCAGACCGGAACGCTTTGACGAACAACTGAAGCTCTACGACCAGTGGATGGGATGGGCATCCAAGTACAACATCACCGTCATGTTTACCATCGGCGAGGGAGGCGCGCCGATGCCTCTTGGACGTCCGCGACCGCACCTGAATGAGCAGGATGAGATGCTGGACACGAAATCCGACTATGCATGGTTACCCGAATATGATGAGGACTTTGAACGCTGGACGCAGCTCATTGTGCAGCGCTACGGCTGGCCCAAAGGCATGTTAAATGCAGTGGAGCTGTGGAATGAGCCATGGGAGGGGTTGTCCATTTCAGGGTGGGGAGCGGACATGCTCCGTTATCGCGATCTATACACGCGCATGGCACGAGGAGTGGAGGCGGCGAGAGCGAATGCAGACGTGAGAGTGCTTATCGGTGGCGCCTGTTCTTCGTCTAATACCCGTGATAAGCTCTTCTGCGACGGAACGGACACGTTTCTCAAATGGCTGGATTTCGTCAGCATTCACTACCAGCCTCTTGCCGCCGACCCCGTGCTGGTGCCCGAATGGCGTCGGCGCAAATCACCCTACGGTGCCGTGCAGGTCTGGGACACCGAGAGCTGGATTGCTAACTCGGAAGACCGCGTCGCCGCGGTGATTGCCTCTATGCGAGCGCAGGGACAGCAGCGCACGGCAGGAATCTACCACGGCAACGTGTACACGCCGCAGGTGTTGCAAGACAAACCCCGCCGCGGCATCACACAGGTATGGTCTGCTGCTGCCGCCGTAGCAGCTTGCCAGAAGTTCATCGGGCAGCGCAACTTTCGTGAAATCCTGTTCAAGAACGGGCTACCATGGATCTTCGTGTTTGACGGGCTGCACGGTAGGGAAGATGGCACGGTGGTGGTCGTGGGCGACCTGCGTCTGACATACGACTCGAACGCCCTGCTCTTTCGCAACGTGCTGGGCTTACAAAACCGCCAGCGGGTCAAGCAGCTCCAGGAGCAGCTGGCAAAGCTTCCTCCCAACGCAAGCGACCAGAGGAACAGCATCAAGCAAGCCATCGCGCGAGAGATGGTGTTGCGAGATGCCCGGCTGATTTTGGAAAACCCGCATGGCGAGTTCGTAACCTTTGACCACTACGGCAACCCCATGCCCCAAACCGGCAACCGCATCGTCATCCCGTTGAACGGGTACGGCTACTATCTTCGCACGAAGGGCAAACCGGGTTCGTTCGAACGGCTGCTGAGCAGTCTGCGTCGCGCACGCATCGAGGGCATCGAGCCTGTGGAAATCGTGCTGCGGGACCTTCTGGCTCCAGTGCATCGGCAACCCTCTCTGCGGATCACGGTGACAAACGTGCTGAATCGCCCGATTCGGGGGCGGCTCTCGGTGCAAATGGAGGATGTCGCGCTGGAACGGTCGCAGGTAGATCTCCAACTCAAACCGCACGAGACTCGCCATCTCCAGCTGCGCGTGACCTCAGGCAGGGAGAACCCGTTGAATCTGTACTCCTGTACAGTGCGCTTCGATGCTGGGAAAGACGGCACAGCCGAGCATCAAGAAACTCTACGGGTGAACGTGGTCGCGCGGCGACATATTGCGGTGGACGGTAACCTGCAGGACTGGCAGGGTGTTATACCCCAAGTGATGCAGGGGGTTGGCATTGCGCCCAGCGCCACCGAGCAGGCATACCTGCCCTTCAAGCCCTTCAGCAAGGAGATGACAGAAGGAAATGCGGTGCTGTACTTTGCCTGCGATGAGGAGTTCTTCTACCTTGCCGCAAAGGTAGCCGACCGTACGCCCTACGAGGGAAATGTTCGCTTCGAGACGCGCGACGACGACGCCTATTTCTACCCAAAGGTCTGCTATGAAGTGAGAACCTCTCCCGAACAGCCGGGCAAAAAAATACGGCACAAGCTGGTCTGGCCCGATGGCGTGCGCCGCTTTTCCTATCGCAAAGAACCCGACCTTCCATCCGGCAACGGCACGGACAACATCCAGATAGCCTTTAACGTTCTGCCGATGGAGCGCAAACCGCTGCTGTCGCACCCACCCGGCACCATGCCCCGATTTATGGTGTATGCGGACACCGACTACGAGTTCGCCCTGAATCAGGTTGCTCTCCGCTACGGAGGAGGCACGGAAATCTGGTGTCTGCAGCGCCCAGGCATGACTCGCAAGCATTTCTACCCGCGTCAGCCCAAAGCACCCAATGACGGCGGAGCCGTGCACGAAGGCAAGCTGGTTGTCTGGCGCGACGAAACCACCCGATATGTTGAAGCGGCTATTCCATGGTCGCAGATGCCTGAAGTGAAGCAGAAACTGCTGGCGGGACAACCAGTGAAAATCTCCGTCCGGGTGAACCACAACGTGGGTGAGGCAATGGAGCTGGCTGCGGGGCGCAGTGTTTCCAAAATCAACTTCTGGACGTTCCACAACGATTGGGCAACGCACTGGGCGAACGAGGTAGAGTTTGTGCTGGAACCGGCACGCAAGACGTCAACAAGATAGCCTGTGTTCCACTGTTAACCACCCTGTATGGTTTCTGCCCCCCATACCGCTGGGGGGATTTTTGTTCTGGACTGTCGTAAAGATACAGTGGACGAGTCATACAACCTGCAGGAGGCATACCCGTGCGAACCGCAGCCATCTTTCGACGCGAACTGCGAGTGACCGATAACCCGCTGCTGGAAGGCGCACAAGAAGGCGAGTTCATTCCGGTCTTCTTCCTCGACGATTACAATCAGCAGGAGCACGGCGACAACCTGCGTGCACTCTTCTTTCACGCCCTGTGCCAGCTGTCGGATGGTATCCAGCGGCTGGGCGGCAGGCTGTATGTTGTGCCTCTCTCCGAGCAGGAGCGGTTCTGGGATGCGGTTCGCCCCGATGAGGTGCGCTTCTGCGAGGATGTCGAGCCATACTCCCGCCAGCGCGACGAACAGCTGATACGCCACCTGCAAGCGCGGGGGATACGCTACCGCATCCTGCGCGATAGCCTGCTGTGCCCCGTACCCGACACCACCTATCCCAGCTTCACGCAGTTTTACAAACGCCACTTCCTGCCGAACGTCACGCTCGGCACGCCCGTGCCCGTCCCTCAGCGTCTGTACACGCCCAATGTGGACGTGCCGGAGGTAGCGATACCGCAGGTGGACGCTGAGCCTGCCCAGCTATGGTACGCCACGGAGGAGCAGGTGCAGAACGGATGGCAGAATTTCATGGAGCACGGACTGGCGCAGTATAACGAGCGACGCAACCTGCCCTCCGTGCCCGGTGTATCGCGCATGAGTCCGTATATCCGCTGTGGGATGATTTCTCTGCGTCAGATGCTCCGCGACGCCTGGGGAGTCAGCGAGCAGTTCGTGAAGGAGCTGGCGTGGCGCGATTTCTATTCGCACCTGCTGGTTCACCATCCAGAAACGGTGAACGTGGAACTGCGCCCCGAATGGCGAGGCTTCCCGTGGAAGCACAACGAAGGGCACTTCGAACGGTGGGCGCAGGGACGCACGGGGATACCTCTCGTAGACGCCGGGATGCGTCAGCTTTTGCAGGAGGGCTGGATGCACAACCGCGTGCGCATGGTGGTCTCCAGCTACCTGACCAAAAACCTGCTAATCGACTGGCGGTGGGGCGAGCGATGGTTCTACCTGCATCTGGTAGACGCCGACCTCGCCCAGAACGTGGGCAACTGGCAGTGGGCAGCGGGTTGCGGCGCGGATGCCCAGCCCTACTACCGCATTTTCAACCCCGTCCTGCAGGCACAGAAGTTCGACCCGCAGGCGGAATACATCCGACAGTATGTGCCCGAACTGCGTGGGGCGAGCTCGGAACAGCTTGCCGACTTGGAAAATCTGCATCGCCTGTTCCCAGAGTATCCCGAGCCTCTGGTGATGCCTGACGAGGGACGCCAGCGGTTTCTGCAAACCGCCCAGCAGTTTTTCGCGGGTTGAGAGGACTCCCTACCCCTCGCACCGTATGAAGAAGAAAACCGCTCTGCCCGTGGAAAGGAGCAAAGCGATGCTGGTGCGTTCCTTTGACGAAAAGTCGCTGTTCCCCGCGCATGAGGGCACCATTCTGGCACAGGGCGTGTTCGCTGGAGCGGAAATCGGCGCACCGTTTGACGGCTGTGCGTTCGGCGTGCTCAAGCCGGGCATGGCGCAAAAGCCCGAGCGAGTGCCTGTTGCCAAACTGTACTACGTGCGCTACGGAGAAGCCACCCTGCGCATCGAAGACGAAGAGCGCATCATCCGCGAGGGCGACGTGGTGTTTATCCCCGCCAACGCCTACCACACGGTGCATAACCACACCGACCGCGACTTCAGCACCTTCGCCCTCTGGTGGACACCATCGCAAGGAGGGGAACCATGAGCCAGCCCATTCGCATCGGTCTGATTGGCTGTGGAGGCATCTCGCGGCACCACGCGCAGGCAGTGCTGAGCCTCGGCGACGAGCAGGTTCGCATCGTGGCGACGTGTGACGTTGACCTTTCGCTGGCGCAGGCACGCGCCGAGCAAACCGGCGCCGAGTTCGTCACCACCGACTGGCGTGAGGTGATAGAGCACCCGCAGGTGGATGCGGTGGACATCTGCCTGCCTCATGACCTGCACGCGGAGGTGGCAATCGCCGCGGCGGAAGCGGGCAAGCACATCTTTGTCGAGAAACCTATCGCCACCACGCTGGAAGACGGATGGCGCATGGTGCACGCCGCACGGCGGGCAGACGTTCGGCTGATGGTCGCCTTCGTGGAGCGGTTCGAGGCGGAGAATCAACGCACCAAGCAGCTGTTGGATGAGGGCTGGCTGGGCGCCCCCGTGCTGGCGCAGGTGGACCACCTGCAAGACGTGTTCATCCCGCCGGGGCACTGGGCGCGCGACAGGGAGCGGCTCGGCGGGGGCGCCATTGCCAGTGCAGGGTGTCATCGCATCGACCTGCTGCGCTGGTTTATCGGTGAGGTGGAGTGGGTGTCCGCCGAGACCTACTACGATCCCGAGCGAATGCAGGGCGAAATCGCCGGGGTGGTGAACATGCAGTTTACCACCGGTGCGCTCGCCACGCTGAGTATCAGCTGGATGTCTCCCTATCGCGCCTTCTACCGCAAGCTGTGGCTGGAGGGCACGGAGGGCTGTGTGCACAACTGGAACGGCTTGCATGTCTTCTCGCGCCGGCGACCCGAATGGTCGGAGGGCTTCGTGAGGCTGGACGTGGAGCCGGTAGACCCCTTCGCCGCCGAAATGCGCCACTTTGTGGAGTGCGTGCGCGAAGGCAAGCAACCGCTTACCAATGGCGAGGACGCTCTGCGCTCTCAGGCGGTGGCCGTCGCCAGCTATGAATCGGAGCGTACTGGCTGCCGGTTGCGCCCCGCCTATCTGCTATCACAAGCACTGGAGGGACTTGGATAATGTCCACAAAACGCCTGAACCTTATCGTTTTCATCTCAGACACATTTCGTCGGGATAACCTGACCTGCTACGGGGGCACGCGTGTGCATACCCCCTATATTGACCGATTCGCGCAGACGGCGCATGTGTTCGAGAACGCCTACTGCGGCTCTTTCCCCACCGTGCCCGCCCGCACCGACCTTTTCACCGGCAAATGGACCTTCCCGCATCGCGACTGGTCGCCCCTGCCGCGCGATGAAACGGTGCTGGCACAACTGCTCACGCAGGCGGGCTATACCACCATGATGATTATTGACACGCCGCACCTGCTCAACTACGGTTACCACTTTGACCGCGGCTTCACCGCCTTCGAGTGGATACGGGGGCAGGAGAACGACCGCTGGCGCACCGACCCTGTGCAGGTAGACTATCCCTTCGACCTGAGCAAATGCCGACTGGGCGAACGCACCCTGCGCCAGTACCTGCGCAACGTCGCCGACCGCCAGAGCGAAGAAGACTACTTCCCCGCCCGCACGGTGAACACCGCCATCCGCTGGCTGGAACGCAACCGAACGCAGAAACCCTTCTTCCTTTACCTGGATCTGTTCGACCCGCATGAGCCTTGGGACCCGCCGCGCCACTATACCGACCTGTACGACCCCGACTATCAGGGCGAAGAGGTCATCTACCCGCAATACTGGTACTGGCGTGAGTTTCTGACCGAGGCGGAGCTGAACCACTGCCGCGCCCTGTACTGGGGCGAGTGCACCATGGTGGACTACTGGTTCGGCAGGCTGATGGCGCGACTGGAGAGCCTGAACCTGCTGGAGGATACGGTGGTGGTGTTCACGGCGGACCACGGTTTCTACTTCGGCGAGCATGGGATTATCGGCAAGGCGTTGTTCGGCGAGCGCGAAGGCAGACCCGTCTTCAACCGTTCACCCATCTATAACGAGGTGGCGCGCATCCCCCTGCTGATGTACGTGCCCGGCATGAAGCCCGCCACCCATGACGTGTTCGCCGGCTTCGTTGACCTGATGCCCACCCTGCTGGAACTGGCAGGCGTGGAGATACCTTCGGAAGTGCAGGGACGGTCATTGCTTCCCATCCTGCAGGGCGAGCGGGTAGAGTGGCGCGACTTTTTCGTGACTTCGTGGGCGATTGTGCACCAGCCGGGCGAGACGGTCAGCCGCGCCGTGGACGGCACGGAGCGGATAGTGCTCTCCCCGCGCCCATCCACCATCCATGAGCGCGACTGGACGCTGATTTACAGCGTTGCCGGCGATGAGGTGGAGCTGTACCATACCGCCACCGACCCCGCTCAGACGCGCAACGTGGCGAAAGAGCATCCCGACGTGGCACGGCGCCTGCACGCGAAGTTCCTGCAGTTCCTGGAGGCGTGCGGCACGCGCGAGGAGTGCCTCCAGCCGAGAAGGGAGATAACGATTTAGACGCCCGCCTGTGCTATAATGAGGGCGAGGTGATACACGATGGCGCAACAGGTGCTGAAGCCGATAACGCGCGCACTGCCCAGAGGCAAAGTCAGCTACGAGCAGTTTCTGGAGTGGCTGGACGAAGACACCTGGGCAGAATGGGTGGATGGAGAGATAATCCTGATGAGTCCTGTCTCTTTAGAACACAGTAACCTGCAGGCTTTTCTGCTGACCATCCTTCGCCTGTATGCATCGGCAAGGAAGCTGGGCGCGGTGCACGGCGAACCCTTCCAGATGAAGACAGGAGTCGACCTGCCCGGTCGCTCTCCAGACATCCTGTTTGTGAGCAAGCAGAACCTGCACCGCCTCAAACCCACCTATCTGGACGGACCCGCCGACCTGGTGGTGGAAATCGTCAGCCCCGACAGCGAGGAGCGTGACCGCGTGCAAAAATACGCCGAATACGAGCGGGGAGGCGTGCGCGAATACTGGCTGATAGACCCCCAGAAGCGCGTGGCGGAGTTCTACGTGCTGAGTGAAGAGGGCAGATACCTCCTGCGGGCGAAGGGGGAAGCAGGCGACTATCACAGCGCGGTGCTGGAGGGCCTCTGGCTTCGGATAGAGTGGCTGTGGAACCCGCCCCCAGAGGTGGAAGTGCTCAAAGCATGGGGAATCGTGAGCTGAGGAGGCAGATATGTGGCTTCTACTTCCGATGATGGTAAGCACTGCACCGACTGATGCCCGCTGGGTGCATCCGCTCTGCCAGCCCTTAGAGGTCACCAGCAACGGACCCTTTGTCCTGCTGGAAGACGGGAGCCTGGCAACGGTAGACCATCAGGGCTTTCGAGTCAGCAAAGATGACGGCAGAACGTGGTCGGATCCCGTGCCCGTGTGTGAGGGGCTGTCGCCGACCGAACCCGCCTCGCGCTACCTCCTGCGCACACGAAACGGCACGCTGGTGATGGTGTACCTGAACTTCACCGGGCGACGCTTCGAGTGGGACGAAACCAAAGGGGAACCCAAAGAGGGTTGCAAGCTGGAGGTGTGGGCAATCCGTAGCACCGATAGCGGAAAGACCTGGGTAGACAACCAGCGTGTGCTGGACGGCTATAATCCCAACTTCTTCGCGCTGATTCAGACCCGTTCGGGCAGGATTGTCGCGCCCCTTCAGCACCTGACGAGCAACCCCGGACGCCTGATCACCTGTTCGGTCTACTCGGACGACGAAGGCAAGACCTGGCGACGCAGTAACTGGATAGACCTGGGCGGTCACGGTCATCACGACGGCGCGTTCGAACCCACGCTGGCGGAGCTGAGCGACGGACGCCTGCTGATGCTCATCCGTACCAGCCTGGACCAGTTCTGGCAGGCGATTTCGGAAGACGAGGGGCGATACTGGCGCATCGTCCAGCCGAGCGGCATCGACGCCAGCAACTCACCCGGCTATCTGCTCAGGTTGTCCAGCGGCAGGTTAGCGCTGGTGTGGAACCGCCTGCACCCCGAAGGGCGCGAGTGGCAGAAGAGCAACATGCCCCAGCATACGGAGTTCCCGTCCTCTTGGCATCGTGAGGAGCTCTCCATCGCCTTCTCCGAAGACGACGGCAGGACGTGGACAAAGCCTATCGCGTTCGCCAAACAGCGCGGCGGGCAGCTCAGCTACCCCTACCTCTTTGAACGCCGACCGGGCGAGCTGTGGGTGATCGCTGGCTTCGCCTTCCAGAAGTTCTGGGAAGACCCTCTGCCCCTGCGCCTGAAGATAGACGAGGAGGCGTTCGTCAGGGAAGCGAAACGATTCTCCCGCAAAGGCAGGTGACGGGTATGCTGGCATTGATTGGCGGCACCGGGATGAGCGAACTGCCCGGTTTCGTGGTGGAACAAAAGCGGGTGATATGTACACGCTATGGCGAGGCGACGGTGCTGGAAGGGCGATTGGGTGATATTCCCCTCCTGTTTCTGCCCCGACACGGCGAAGCCCATACCCTGCCTCCGCACCGCATCAACTACCGCGCGAATATGCTGGCGCTTCAGGTGTGTGGGGTCAGGCGCGTTATCGCCACAGCCGCGGTTGGCTCGCTGAACCAGGCGATGAAACCGGGCGACTTCGTGCTCATCAGCGACTTTATCGACTTCACCCGTGAACGCCCGCTCACCATCTTTGACCGACCGGGCGAGGTGGTGCACACGGACTTCACCCACGCCTATTGCCCCGAGATCCGGCACGTTCTGGAGCGCACCGCCGAATCGCTGGAAATACCGGTGCACTTCGGGGGAACCTACCTGTGCGCGGACGGGCCCCGCTACGAAACGCCGGCGGAGATTCGCATGTTCGCGCAGTGGGGAGCGGACGTGGTGGGCATGACGGGCGTGCCCGAAGTGGTGTTCGCGCACGAGCTGGGCATCTGCTATGCAACGGTTGCCATCGTCACCAATTGGGCGGCGGGTATCAGCCCTTCGCGCCTGTCGCATCAAGAAGTGGTGGAGATTATGGCGAGCCGACGCCCCCTCTTGCTAGATTGGCTCAGCCGGACCTTCCCGCAAATCCCTCAGAGCGCGTGTGCCTCGTGTGGATACAATTCGCCCTGAAAAATACGAGTTGCTATGCCGATTATGGTAGTCGGAACGTCTCTGTCACGCTGAGGCTTTTGCCGCCATGTTGAGCGTCGGCGAGGCGCCTTGCCCGTATTGTCACGCTGAGTCATAGGGAAGCATCTCGTCAGACCCTTCGCTGCGCTCGGGGCAATGCATGGCAGGAAGCACGGTTTCAGCATGACGGGAAAACGTCCGAACCGAAAACACGCCGTCTGGTGACTAGGAGGTTACAGACCAATGCTGAGTTTTCTGTTTCGTCCAGCGATGGCGCTGATGGAACGCCTGCCTGCGAAACGCAAAATGGCTCTGATTGGCTTGGTGTTCGTACTGCCAATCGTCTACCTCTCGTGGCAGATGTTCTCCGATGATACAGCAAACCTCGAGTTCGCCCGCCGCGAGATGATAGGAACGAAGCACCTTCAGCCTGTGATGTCTCTGGTGCAGCACATACAGCAACACCGCGGAGCGGTCACCGCGCTGAAAAAAGGAGACGCCACCTTTGCTCAGGTGGTCTCCCAGAAACAGGGCGATATTGCCGAAGACATCCGCCGAATCGAAGAGCAGGAAAAGCAGTATGGCGGTCTGCTCAAAACGAGTGAAGAGTGGCAGTCCATTAAATCCGACTGGCAAAACCTTCAGCAAAGGGTGCAGTCCCTTTCCCCAACCGAAAGCTTTGAAGGGCACACCGCTTTGGTGGAACGCCTGCTTCGGTTTGCTGTGAAGGTTGCAGACAGTTCCAACCTGTCTCTGGACCCCGAATACGAGTCTTACTATCTGATGTCTGTCAGCGTGCATACATACCCGTGGTTAACAGAGTACATGGGGCGTGCCCGCGCGATGGGCATTGCTGTCCTTGCTTCAAAAGGAACATCCAGCCAGCGCGAAGCGTTGTCCCTCAGCCAGTGTGTCGGGTTGGCAAAGCAGCAACTGGAAAGCGCCAGCGAGTCGATGGAGAAGATATTTTCGGCGGATGCGACTGTGCGAAGCAAACTGCAGGCAACTTATGACCAGGCAAGGCGCGAGGCGGAAGAATATCTGGCAGTGGCAAACCGGGTGGCACAGGGTTCCGCGGCAGGCATTACGCCCAAAGAGTACTTTGACACCGCCACTCGCGCCATAGATGCCCAGTACCAGATGCAGTCTGCCGTGCACGAGGCGCTGTCGGATGTCCTTTCCTCGCGCGTCGTGCACCAGTACTGGCATCGAAGTCTCGACGCGTTCATAGCGATAGTGCCTGTCGTTCTGGCGTTCTGGTTGTTTGCAGGTTTCTACTTCTCCACTGTTAACAGCATGCGCGTGCTCCTGCAGGGCTCCGAGCGCATGGCGCAGGGCGACGCCCATGTTGACCTCTCCAGCATCCGAAGTCGGGATGAAATGGGACAGATTGCCAGTGCCTTCGGGGAAGTGGCGCAATACATGAAGGATCTGGCGGCCCGCGCCAGCCAGATTGCGCAGGGCGACCTGACAGTGAAGATTGTGCCACGCTCCGACAGGGACATCTTAGGGCACGCCTTTGCCTCGATGACAGACAACCTGCGCCAGTTGGTTTCTCAGGTGATTCAGAGCGCCTCTCAGGTCGCCGCCACGAGCCAGCAGCTTTCCGCCTCCACCGAGCAGTCGGGGCACGCCTCCAACGAAATCGCGCGAGGCGGTGAGCAGCTCGCTCAGCAAGCCACCGAAGCGGCGCGGGCGATGGACAATATGGACCGCGCCATCCGCAATGTCCAGCAGAGCAGTCGGTCACAACGCGAAGCGGCCCAGCAGGCAGAAGAGGGCATGAGGCAGGCGGCGCAGGCAGTAGAAGAGGTGGCTCGCTCCGCCCAGCAGATGGCGGGTTCCGCCCAGCAAGCCAGCGCCATCGCCAGCCAGGGCGGGCAGTCGGTAGAACAGATGCTGGAGACCATGAACCGTATTCAGCAGCAGGCACAAGCCTCCGCCCAGAAAGTTCAGCAACTGGACGAGCTCGGACAGCAAATCGGAAGCATTGTGCAGACCATTGAGCAGATAGCGGAACAGACCAACTTGCTGGCGCTCAACGCGGCGATTGAGGCGGCGCGCGCCGGGGAGCACGGGCGAGGCTTTGCCGTGGTAGCGGATGAAGTGCGAAAGCTTGCCGAGCAGGCAGGTTCCGCCACCAAAGAAATTGCCTCGCTGATTGGCAACGTTCGTGCCGGGGTGGATGAGACGGTTCGCGCCATTCAGGAAACCAGCGAGCAGATTGCCGATGGCTACGCACGCAGTGAGCAGGTGGGTGAAGCACTGGCTCAGATCGTGCAGAGCGCTCAGCAGGTCGCTGGCGAGGTGCAGTCGGTAACGGCAGTCGCCGAAGAGATGTCGGCAAGCGTCCAGCAGGTTCTGGCGACGGTCAGTACGGTATTGCAGAGCGCAGAGGAGAACGAGCGTGCGGTGCAGGAGATGGCGTCCAGTTCTGAGCAGGTGTCGTCGGCGATAGCGTCGGTGGCGTCCATCAGCGAAGAGGCAGCAGCCAGCGCCCAGCAGTTGAACGCCTCCAGCGAAGAGGTAGCCGCCGCCGCGCAGGAGCTTGCCCGCATGGCTCAGCAGCTACAGCAAGAGGTCAGCCAGTTCCGCATCGAACGCGAGGGAGAGGGAACCCGCCCCCTGCGCCTGGCTGCTTAGCTTTCATGCCGAGTGTATCTCCTCGTTCACCTCTTCCCTGCGCGGGAAGAGGTGATTTTTTTGTTCTGCAGGGACAGACAGGACATTCTCACCTCCGTGTGTAAAAAGATTGCCAGAGAGGAGGAGAATCGAAATGAGAGCACTGTTCACCATGTGGAGCATCCTTCTGCTTCTTGTCGCCGTCGCAGCGGCGGACAAAAAGACCGAGCGGCAGATTCGCGCCGAGTACGCCAAAACCGTGCAGTACACCAAACAGAAGAATCTGGAAGGACTGCTCCGCCAGATGACGCCAGACTTTCTTTACAAAAACCAGAGAGGGGAAGTACTGAACAAACAGATGGTGGAATTGGCCATGCGCGACCAGTTCAGGTTGATGAGGTCGGTCCAGAAGCGCACCACCACCATCAAGAAGATGGAGTTCAAGGGCAACACGGTAGCGGTGACCACTGAAGAGGAGCTGGCTTTTACCTTCGTAGACGCACAGGGCAAACCCCACAAGGCGTATACCAAAGCCAGCACACGCGACACGTGGGTCAAAACCCCGCAGGGCTGGAAGGTGAAGATGACCGAATCGCTGAAGGAAACAACCTTCATCGACGGCAAGAAGGTGCAGTGAAGCGGTTTGAGCTTAACGACACTCTGTGTTGCAATAATTCAAGAGGTGTCACGCGATGGCAAAGCTGAAACGATTTGGAGTATCTATCCCGTCAGAGCTGGTGGAAGCGTTCGACCGCCTGATCGAACGTAAAGGCTACCGCACCCGTTCAGAGGCAGTGCGCGACCTGATGCGCGACGCGCTGGTGGAAAGCGAGTGGGAGAGCGACACCGGCGAGGTTGTCGGCACGGTGACCATCGTGTACGACCATGCGATGCGGGAGCTGGCGCGGATGCTGGCACACCTGCAACACCACCATCTCGAATCCATCATCTGCACCACGCACGTGCATCTGGATGAACACCATTGTATGGAGGTGGTGGTATTGCGTGGCTCCGCCCAGCAGGTGCGAGCCATAGCGGACAAACTCATCAGTACGAGAGGGGTGAAACATGGAAAGCTCGTTTGTACCACGACAGGCAAGTCGCTCGCGTAACGGCAAGCGTTTGCTCCCTTCTTCCGGGAATCAACGCTTTTGAACATTGTGAATGCACGTTCTCCCCTTATTTATTATTATGTACTTGTTGAAATTGTTGAAAACTCGGTAGTATTTGCGCGTATCGGTATCATATGTTGTTGATATTTTACCGATTATCGTCTTTGAAAATCCAAGATAATTTCATTATACTCAGTATTTAAACCATCAGTTTTCAACACAGATAGCAAAGATTTCAACAATGCATTGTTGAAAACTCTGTTGAAAACCTGCACAAAATTGTTGAAATTGATGCGGCGGGGGCTGAAGTGAGCAAGTTTTCAACAAAGTTTTGAACATTCCGGGAGAGTTTTCAACAATTTTCGGGGGGTTTTCAACAAAGTTTTGAACATTTATAGCAAATGTTTCAACAATGACCAAGCCTCAGTTGCCCAATATGGTGTTCAAATCGTGGATGATGCTGGTAATCTCGGCGTCTCTGTGCAGACTACTGCGCACGCGGTTGCAGGCGTGGAGCACCGTCGAGTGGTTCTTGCCGAACATCTGCCCGATTTGCTGAAGCGGAAGCTGTGCCTTCTCGCGCAGGAGATACATCGCTATCTGCCTCGCCATCAGCACCTCGCGGCTGCGCTGGTCGCCCAGGATATCCTGCGCTGTCAGCCCGAATCGCTGGCAGACCGCCTGCAATACCGCCTGCTCGGTGGGTATCACTGGCACCTGTTTTTCGTCCACGTAATGCCTTGCCAGCACCTCGTTTGCCAGCTGCAGGGTGATGGGCTTGCCGTGCACCGACGCTCGCGCGGCGATGGAGATGAGCACCCCTTCCAGCGTGCGCACGTTACCCTCCACCGCGTAGGCGATGTGGTAAATAACCTGGTCCGGAACCTGAATACCCTCGATCTGTGCGCGTTTTTGCAAAATAGCTATACGGGTTTCCAGCTCTGGCGGCGCGATGTCCGCAATCAACCCTGCCTCGAAGCGCGATCGGAGACGGTCGTCCATCGCGTGCAGTTCGCGGGGCGGTCGGTCACTGGCAAACACCACCTGCCTGCCCAGCTGGTACAACGCGTTGAAGGTGTGGAAGAACTCCTCTTTGGTATGTTCTTTGCCCGCGATGAACTGGATATCGTCTACCAGCCACACGTCCACGTTGCGGTACTTCTGCCGGAAGGCGTCGATGCGCTGTTCGCGCAGGGCGGCAACGTACTGCTGGGCGAAGGTCTCGCCGGAGAGGTAGGCGACGCTCAGGCGTGGGTGCTTCTGCAAGATGTAGTGCCCGATGGCGTGCATCAGGTGCGTTTTGCCCAGCCCGGCGCCACCGTAGATGAACAGCGGGTTATAGCTCTGCCCCGGCGCGCGCGCCACCGACATCGCTCCCGCCTGCGCCAGCCGGTTGGAGTTGCCCACCACGAAGTTCTCGAAGGTGTATTTGGGGTTCAGCACCGGCTTCTCGAAGGCGACCGGCTCCGGTTCTACGGGGAGTACCATCTCCTTGGGAGCAGGCGGTTCTTCGGCGGGCGGCTCTCCCAGCACGGGACGCTTTTCAGGAGGCAGGTAGATGATGGAGACCTCCACCGACCTGCCCAGGTGCTGAGACAGCACCTCGCGCACCAGGTTGCCATACCGTTTGGTGACCCACTCACAGGCGAAAGGGCTTGGTGCGCCCAGTACGGCTCGCTCCCCGTCGAAGGAGACGGGCTTCATGCTTTTGAACCACGACTCGAACGAGGGCTTGTTCACGCGGTTTGCCAGCGTGTGCATCGCACGATCCCACGCGCGGCGCAGAGCCAGCGTGTTTTCGTCTTCGCCCAGATGCAACTGGTCCTCCACCTCGAACCCGCCCTCCTTTCCTCGTCCAACGCCGAATTATAGCAGAAACCACACGCCGTGACAACGCAAACTTTTGTTTACGCCTGCAGGATGTACACGCCGACACTGCCAACGCCTGGCACCGGGTGAAGGGGGTATATCGCGCCCGTATCTCCGCCTATCAGGTCGGTCGCCAGCTGGCGATGCTCACCGGCATGTACCTGCGCAGCGCCACTGCTTCCGCCTGTTAGCACCCCCACCAGCACGTCGTGCGTTGCCGGACACGCCAGCGCCACCCAGTCTATCAACCCCCGCGCCTGCACCCGCACCGATTGCCACAGGCTGGGCTCGGGCACGAAGATGCGATTACCATAACGACACACCAGCAGGTCGGGGTCGCATTCCACCTCCGGCGCCAGAGCAGGGATGGAGAGTAGCCAGTGCAGGTAGGCACGTACAAACAGCGCAAGGGCGTGTACATGGTCGGGATAAGCCAGCTTGGTATCGGGAAAGCCGGCAAGCGGGTCGAGATAACCTGCCGCCGTGTGCAGGGCGCGTGTGGCGTAGGCGAACCAGCGGGTATCCCTTTTCAGAGAAAACGCCCACAGCGTACCCCTTGCCGCCTCAATGCTGGCGTCCACAAAGCCTCCCGTGCTCCCTTCCCCTGCCAGCACCTCTCCCGCCTCGCCAAGCCCATCCATGTTCGTCTGTATCTGCCACAGGCGCAGCCACTGTGCCATGCGCAGGGCGCCATCCAGCCACTGCTCGTGCGGGTAGGCACGGTAGAGGCGTGCCAGACCCTGGATAGTGCTTGAGGCGGCGAACACGTCATCCTGCAGACCGGGCAGGAGCTCAGCAGGCATGACAGAACCCGGGGACAGCGACTGACAGCAATCGCGCAGGAAATATTCCGCCAGGCGGTTCGCCCCGTGGATGTACGCTTCGGTCTCGGTGAGTCCGTATGCCGTGCACATCACCGACACAATCGCCCCCATGATTCCTCTGCCGTCGCCTCTCTCCACCGTGCCGTCCGGCAGGACGTTTACGCCGTCGTATCTGCCTGTCGCCCCTCGCTTCAGCAGGAGCCACGAGATGCCGTTGAACGCCACCCTCAGGCTGAGTTCAGAGCCGGTATCCCGGTGCAGAAGAAGCAGGTGCTGGAACAGCTGGGCGTTGCGATAGAGGTTAAATCGTCGTCGTCCGGTGATGTCCGCGCCCTGTCTGTGCACGTCCACCGTGTCCCAGCACGCGCCGCTGTTGGCGCTCTGCGCGTTGAGCACTTGAAACTCCATCGCGCTGTTCATGGCGAGCCGAGCCGTCCACTCCGCCGATTCCTCTCCCGAAAACCGCCTCCAGTCGAACAGTGCCTTCGCCGCGGCGATGGTGAACGCGCTGAAGAGGCGTTTGCCCGGCGCCACCCACAGCACCACCTGGTCTTCCGCGAGGTGTGCATGCCTGTCGGGGTTCAGCAAGAGAGCCACCGCGCTCTGCGCCGCCGCCCGGAGTTTGAGGGAGGAAGCCGAGAGCGCCTCGGGTGCGAAAAGCGAGTCTCTATACTCCACATGCTGGACGGAAGCCTCTTCCTTCCGTTCCAACGGCTGCACATGGACGCGCAGGTGCAGGCTCTGCTGATGCAGGCTGGCAGGAGGCAGGGACCACACCAGTCGCTCCTCCCGGTCCTGGCGCAGGCAGGCAGGCGTCGCAGGCTGAAGAGTGACGATAGAGATGCTGTGCCGTGCCGTCTCAATCAGCGCGGAGGGATGAGCGCAGGAGAAGATTCTGACTAAACTTTCATCATCAAGATTTAACAAAAAGCGCACTTCAGCCTGCAGGGAGCCGTAGCTGAGGAAGTGCATCTGCACGCACAGGTCGCCGTCCTGTTCTTCCAGCAGGATTTCCCACCGCACCGGCACATCGTCTATCACGCGCTCATCCCACAGGGTCGCCTCGCCTTTTCGGGCGTCCAGGTTGCGCACAAACAGGGCGTGGTGTTCGCGGGAGGTTGTGAGTGTGATGGGAGGCAGAGGCGCGTTGACGCCCACCAGCGGCACCTCCGCCTTGCCCTGCGGTATCGTTATCCAGAAGGTGCCGTCCTGCCAGTGATACAGCTGGTAGCGTCCCAGAGAAACTGGTGGTGCTACGTTCAGTTCTGGTGCGGTCTGCGCGTTCATCCTATTACCACTATCGGAACGGCATGGTTGACCTCTACCCGCAACGGTACGGGAAGTTGATTTTATCTGGTATACTTGGCAGTGCTATGCGTTCGCGGCAACTGGTGATACCGCACGAGCACGGAGCGTGGATGATGTGGCTGGCGCCGCTGGCGGTGGGTCTGGCGGGCACACCGTGGCACCCCTCGAAGCTCCTGCTGGCGGTGGCGGTGCTGTTTGCTTACCTTGCGTCCTATGCCCTCCTGCAATCCCTGCGCTATCCGTCTCAGCGGGCATACTGGCTGAGGTGGGCAGTGGGCTACGGAGCAGTCGCCGGCGGCTTCGGGTTGCCGCTGGTGTGGATGTACCCTGCCCTGCTGGTCGTTGGGCTGATTGCGCTTGCAGGTTCTGCCGTGAACTCCTGGTTCGCCCGTCGGCGCAACGAGAGACACCTTCTGAACGACCTGGTGGCGATGGCAGGGCTGAATCTGGCGGTGGTGGCAGGGTACGCGGTGGGCAGGGGGCGGCTGGACGCGGAAGGGTGGAGCCTGTGGGCGTTGTGTCTGCTGTACTTCTTCGGCACCGCCGTGCATGTGAAGTCGCTGATTCGCGAGCGGCGCAACCGCCTGCTGAAGCTGGTGGCGATAGCGTACGCGCTGGCGGTTCCCGGCGTGCTGGCGCTGGTGTTTCAGCCTCTGCTGGCGGTGGCGTATCTGCCCGCGGCGGCGCGTACCCTGCTCATCCCCCAGAACCATAACTTCAAAGCGATAGTGCTTGGCGTGATTGAGATTGTGTGCTCGGTGTGGTTTGCCGTGTGGCTGATCGTGTGGATGCACGCCGTCGGTTGACAAAATGCCCCTCTATCTCCCATAATGAGGACGTAAGACTTTAAGGCAGGAGGCAAGCATGAGCGCAACACACGTCACGACCGACCAGTTTGATACAGAAGTTCTGCAGTCCAGCGTGCCGGTGCTGGTGGACTTCTGGGCGGTATGGTGCGGTCCGTGCAAAGCGATTGCTCCGCATGTGGATGCGATTTCGCAGGAATACGCCGGCAGGGCGAGAGTGGTGAAGGTGAACGTGGACGAGGAGCCGGAGCTGGCGCTGCGCTATGGGATACAGAGCATACCCACTCTGCTGTTCTTCAAGGATGGCAAGGTGCAGGATATGATTGTGGGCGTAGTGCCCAAGCAGACCATCGTGCAGAAGCTGGAGGCGTTGCTGTAGCTGCATGGCGCGTATCGCCTCGTTTTGTGGCGTGCGGTATGGGCTGTCTGAGCTCCATGAGTGCGTTGCGCCACCGTACGACGTGATCACGCCGCCGGAGCGCGAGAGGCTCCGACAACTCACCCATAACATCACCCACCTTACCCTTCCCGACAGCTACGAACAGGCTCAAAGCCTGTGGCGCCGGTGGCAGGAGCAGGGCATCCTCCATACCGACCCCCAGCCAGCCATGTACCTTCTGGAACAGCGGTTCGTCCACCCCGTCACTGGCGAGGTGCGCCGTCGGCTTGCACTGGTCTGCCTGATGGCGCTGGAAGAGTACGAAACCGGGATGGTGCTCCCGCACGAGAACACGCAGGCGAAGGCAAAGGAGGACCGGTTGCACCTGCTTCGCGCCACACAGGCGAATCTGGAGCCTATCTATGGGCTGGTGGAAGGAGGTTTGTTCCCGATCTTAGAGCAGCTGAGCCGCGCCGCGCCCCCTGTGGCAGAGGTGGAATACACCGATGGACTGCATCGCCTGTACCGCATCGATGACCCCACAACCCTGCAACGGTTGGAGGCGACCGTTGCCCCCTCGCGGGTGTGGATTGCGGATGGACACCATCGCTACGAGACCAGTTTGCAGTATCGGCGCGAGCGACGCGCCAGCGAAGGCAATCCTCCATCCCTCCAACCCTACGACTGGCTGATGATTGCCCTTACTCCCTTTGATGACCCGGGCATCGTGATACTGCCCACCCACCGCGTGCTTCCTTCCGCTTCGGAGGCTGCGCTGGCGCGGCTGGCGGATTGGTTAGGACAGTGGTTTGAGCTGAACCCCTGCGCTCCGCAGGAGCTTCCGGGACTGCTTCGGCAGGGAGCGGCTCGGCGAGGTTTCGGCGTGGTGCTTCGTGGTGGGAAGGCGTTTACCGCATGGCTCAAGCCCAGCATTGCGCCCGAAACGCTGGTGCCTGGTGAGCACAGCCCCGCGTACCGCCAGCTGGACGTCACCCTGCTGCAGTCACTGGTGCTGGAACCGCTGTTCGGCATAACACAGCACCACCTGGAGCGCGCCGAGGGCATCCGCTACACCCGCGACGAGCGCGAAGCGATAGGATGGGTATCTTCTGGCGAGGCATCGGTGGCGTTCCTGCTCAACCCGCCGACCGTGCAGGAGGTGCGCGAGGTGGCTCTTGCCGGCGAGAAGATGCCGCCCAAGTCCACCTACTTCTATCCCAAATTGCTCAGCGGGCTGGTGATGCGGGCGATGTAAAAGGAACCCGCCTGTTGGAGGCGAAACGTACCTCAAAGCCAAACAGAGGAGACCCTGCGATGGATGACATTATCCTCGCCTGCAACGTGTACAGCTACGGCAGATACCGTCAGCGGGCGTTCGAACACATGCAAGCTACTGGCATCCGCTACGCCGAGGTCAGCATCGGCAAGCCCGAAGACGCCGACGAATGGCTGAAGCAAGCTCAGCCGTATGGTATCCATATCTCCAGCGTGATCTGCCCCTGCGACGTCTCTTCCGATGAAGGGGCGAAGAGCTTCGCCGAAATAGCCAGAGCGGTTCAACGCCTGGGGGCGAAGATTGCCTTTGTCAGCGTGCACGCAGGAGAACTACCCGTGCCCGACGTCTATCGCCGGCTGCGGCGCATGGGCGACATCGCGGGCGATCTGGGCGTGAAGGTGGCGATGGAGACCCATCCCGACCTCATCACCAACGGCGACGTTGCTTCGCGCACCATGCAGGCGATTAACCACCCCAACGTGGGCATCAACTTCGACACCGCCAACATCTACTATTACAACGCGGGCACTGACTCAGTCACCGAACTGCGCAAGGTTCTGCCCCACGTCTTCAGCGTGCACCTGAAAGACACCAACGGCAAGCCGCGCACGTGGTACTTTCCCACGCTTGGGCAGGGCGTGGTGGACTTTCCCGAAATCTTTCGCCTCCTGCTGGATAGCGGTTCTCGCGGACCGTTCACGATGGAGCTGGAGGGGATTGAGGGCGAGAATCTGAGCGAGCAGGAGCAGCTGGAGCGTGTCGCCCAATCCCATGCCTATGTGACCCGGATTGTGGACGGATGGAAGGCAAGCCGGTGAGCCAGTATCTGAGTTTTGACCGCGTGGCAGAAGACTATGATGCCACCCGCTTCCTGCCCGAAACGGTGCGTGAGGCGGTGGTAGAGCAGATGCTGACTGTCGCGAGACTTGCACCAGGCGAGTGGTTTGTGGATGCGGGAACTGGCACGGGACGGTTCGCCCTGCCTCTCGCCCGGCGCGGAGTGCAGGTGCTGGGAATAGACGTCTCGCGCCGAATGATGAGTCAGCTGTTGCGCAAAGGAGCACCGCCCAGCCTTGCGCTGGTTCAGGCAGACCTGCGTCATCTGCCCGTTCGCTCCCATTCCATAAAGGGGGTACTGGTCGCGCACGTTCTGCATCTGATTGCCGACTGGCGCACCGTGTTGCAGGAGTGCCGGCGCGTGCTCAGGCGCGATGGAGTGCTGTTCCTGTTATATGAGGAAGGCAAGCGTTTCCCGGCGCGGGAGTATTACCTTGCCTTAGCCCGCGAGCGCGGGCTTCTGAGCCCGGTGCTGGGGGCATCCAGCGCGGACGAAGCACTGGAGTTTGTCAGGCAGATGGGAGGAACGGTCACGCTGATAGAGCATCCTTCCCTTCGCTGGCAGGCGGGGCGCACTCACCGTGAGGTGCTACAAGAGGTGGAAAAGCGCACGTACTCGCAGCTCTGGAACATCCCCGACGAGGCGCACCGCGACCTGCTGGCGCAAACCCGCAACTATATCCGCGAACAGTTCGGCAGTGAAGACGAGCGTTACACCGCCGAGGCGGTGGTCAGGCTGTATGCGGTGGGGTTTTAGGCTGTTGCGCTCAGCGTCAGTGAGGGGATATACTGAGATGCGGGGAGGATGCTCTAACCCCTATCCCCGGAGCGATTACGGGACAGCCCCACCTGACCTCCCCGCAGGCGGGGAGGAATCTGGCTCCCCTTCCCTCGCAGGGAAGGGGCCGGGGGTTAGGTAAGGAAAAGAGGTGAAACACAGAGATGCCACAGCGAAACGTGGATCCATCCGTTCAGGTCGCTGAATTGCCGACCCCGACCACGCGCCTGCATCCGGTGCAGGAACGCGAGCGGGCATTTCTGATCTACGTCAATCCCGACCCGGAGATCGACCGTTACGTGGAGGAGGAGCTGCGCGCCCTGTGCGACACCGCCGGCCTGGAGGTGGTGGGCGAGAGCCGACAACGGCGCACCCGCCCCGACGCTGCCACCTTCATCGGCAGGGGCAAGGCGGAACTGCTCTTCCCGCAGGTGCGCGAGGTCGCAGCCGACCTGGTGATTGTGGATGACGACCTGACCCCTTTGCAACAGCGCAACCTGGAGGACATCCTGAAGACGCGTGTGATTGACCGTACCGAGCTTATCCTGCGCATCTTCGCCCAGCGCGCCCACACCCGCGAAGGCAAACTGCAGGTAGAGCTTGCCCAGCTGACCTACGAGCTGCCGCGCCTCATGAGCGTTTACACCAAGTTTGAACAGCAGGCAGGGCACATCGGAATGCGCGGCGGCCCAGGCGAAACCAAGCTCGAACAGGACCGGCGCAAGGTGCGCGACCGCATTGCCGACCTTCAGCGCGAGCTGGAGCAGGTGGCTCGCCAGCGCAGTCAACAGCGCCAGGGCAGACGCCGGCTACCCTTCCCCTTTGGCGCCCTGGTTGGCTACACCAGCGCAGGCAAGTCCACCCTGCTGAACACCCTGTCGGGCGCGCACATCTACACCGATGAACACCTCTTTGCCACGCTCGACCCCACCGTGCGTCGCATCGTCCTGCCCGACGGCTGGGGCGTTCTGCTGTCGGATACCGTTGGCTTCATCCGCAACCTGCCGCACTCCCTGGTCGCTGCCTTTCGCGCCACGCTGGAGGAGGTCACCGAGGCGGACTTCCTCATCCACGTCGTGGACGCCAGCCACCCGCAGTTTGAACTGCAGCGCGAGGCGGTCATGCAGGTGCTGGCAGAACTGGGCGCACACAACAAACCCATCATCACCGCCTATAACAAAGCGGACCTGGTGAAGGATTCCTATCGCCTGCGTCAGCTGGTGGCGGAGACGCCCAACGCGGTGTACATCTCCGCGCTGAAGGCCGAGGGAATCCCTGAGCTCATGAACCATATCCTATCCACCCTGCGCTCACTGCTTCAGCCCATCCGAGTGCGTTTGCCCTATACCCAGAGCAGTCTGCTGGCGCAGTGTTACGAACTGGGGCGCGTGCACAGCGCAGAATACACGCCCGACGGCATTCTGGTAGAGGCAGAGGTAACGCACGACCTGGCGGAGCAGCTGAAGCCCTATCGCGTGGATGCCTGAGACCGCGCATTGAACATTTGCCCTGCTCCTGCGTCTACGCTGGATGGAAAACATTCCACAGGAATAAAGGGGGGATGACCGATGTTACGCAAATGGCTCTGGCTGGGCGTTCTGATGGTGGCTTCGGCGGCGATGGCGCAGACCTACACGGTGAAAGGCTCCACAGGCTGGGGCACGGCGGTCAACGAAAACGACAAACCCGCGCAGTTCCGCTATGAGGTGAAGAAGGTCATCAACAACGATACCCAGGGGCACGTTCTGGATGGCTTCTTCCACTTCACCACTGCCAATCCCGAGACGCGCACCGTGGTGAAGATTGACCTGGTGAGGCTCACCGGCTACGGTCAGCAGATTGGCGACGCGGGCAAAGTGGCGGAGTTTAAGGGACTGGCGGTGCTGTCCATTAGCACCCCGCGCGGCGGTCGGCGCGTGCGCGGCGAGGTGACAGTGGTGGTGAACGACAACCGTGCTCCCGGTGTTCAGGAGGGCGAACCCGACGCCATTGAGTTGCGCTTCGTATCACGAGAGACGGACAAGCCCTTCGCCTTTGCCGGCAAGGTAGTTCGCGGCGACCTGGTCATCTACGCGAGGAACCTGCCCCGATAACAGCTTCAGTGCGGGGAGGCGGCATGGTCCGCCTCCTCTCCCCCGTTTATCCCAACCTTGCGATTGGAAATCGCAGGCAACACACGGCAAAACCTGCTGGCGCAGGTTCATATGGAGTGCTGAAGCCATGCTTCAGCAAACTCAGCCTCCGCAGGAGGCTTTGTTTTGAGTAGCCTGCAACTTCCAGTTACAGGGATACTCCCCGATTCTCGCATCAGCATTGAGGATTTGACAAAAGCCTGTCGAAAGCGTATAATGCTGGCGAACGGCAGCAGGCAATGGGGGCACTGCTGTCTGTCGCCATGAAATCGCAAAAGGAGGAGTGTGAGTGAAAGGCTTATCTCGTCTTGCAGCGCTGTTGACTCTGGCGCTGACCCTGGGTGTTTTCGCCGCACAGCAGGCTCGGGCGCAGTTCGACAACACGGCGACCGACGTCAGCATCCGACTCGGAGCCAACGTGGTCAACCGTGCCAGTATGCGCGCGGTGGGCGATGTGTGGCTGGCAGTGGGTGCAGACGTGAAACTGCGCGGTGGCTCGTTGATTGGCGAGGGCGAGATGCTGCTGGGCGTAGACTACTACACCCGCAGTAAAGGCGGCCAGACTTCCAGCATCACCGCCATCACCCTCACGCAGGTGTTTTCCATAGACCCCACCGAGCAGTTCAAAGGCTACATCGGACTGGGCGCGGGCGCGTATGTGCTGAAACCGGCTGGAGTCAGCGCCAAGACCGTCTTTGGCGGCAAACTGGTGCTTGGCTACGACATCAACGAAAAGCTTTTCGTGGAGCTGGACTACCACCTGACCGGCAAGGAACAGGACTATCGCGGAGATAGCACCACCATCCTCGTCGGGTATCGCTTTTAAGAGGCTGGGGGCGGCGCTCGCCGCCCCCTTCGGTTCACCATGAGACAACGCCCACCACTGAAGCTGTTTGCAGGCAATGGAAACCCTGACCTCGCTCAGCGCATCGCTGCCGAGCTGGGAGCACCGCTGGGCAAATTGCTCCTGCGCCGGTTCAGCGACGGGGAGATACGGGTGGAGTGCGACGAGAGCGTGCGCGGGTGCGATGTGTTTGTGATTCAGTCCCTCTGTCCACCCATCCACGACCACCTGATGGAACTGCTCATCCTGCTGGACGCCCTGCGCCGCGCCTCCGCCGCCCGCCTGACGGCGGTTATCCCCTACTTCGCCTACGCACGACAGGAAAGGCGTGCCTCCCCGCGCGACCCCGTACCCGCCAAAGTGGTGGCGGACATGCTGACCACCGCCGGAGCGGACCGCGTGATCACCATGGACCTCCATGCCGAGGCGATAGCGGGCTTCTTCCATATCCCGGTGGACGACCTGAGCGCGCTGGCGATGCTGGTGAGGCACTATGTGGCTCGGCGCGACCCGCAGACCGTTGTGGTGGCACCTGACGCGGGCGCGGTGCGTCTGGCAAGGGCGCTGGCGAGTCGCCTGAACGTGCCTCTGGCAGCGGCATACACGCGCGGACATGCCGACAGCCCCACCCATGTGCGGTTCGCCGGGGATGTGGAGGGACTGAAGCCCATCATCGTAGAGGACATGATTGTGACCGGCAGGCGGCTGGAGGTGTGTATGCAGGCACTGCTCCGGCAGGGATGCCTGCCCGAAATCCGTATCGCCGCCACGCATGGCGTGTTCGCCGAGGGCGCACTGGAGCGCATCCTCCTGCCGGAGGTGGTGGAGCTGGTGGTCACCGACACCGTTCCCCAAAGGCATGGGAACTCTCGCGTCACCGTGCTGGGCACAGCGCACCTGTTTGCAGAAGCCATCCGAAGGGCGTATAATAACAGGATGCTGGACGTTTCGCTGACTCTGGTAAGAATGACAGACTGAGGGAAGCCGATGGCACAGCGATTGACCCTGGAACAGATAGCGCACGTGGCGCGGTTGGCGAGGCTGGCGCTGAGCGAGCAGGAGATGCGCCAGATGGAAAAGCATCTCAACAACCTGATGGCGCAGTTCGAACGCCTGCAAGAGCTGGACACGACCGGCGTGGAGCCGACGGCACACTCGTTCCCGGTGTACAACGTGTTCCGCGAGGACGTCGTACAGCCCTCCCTGCCGCAGGAAGAGATTCTCGCCAACGCTCCCGACCAGCGCGACGGCTGTTTCACCGTGCCGATTATTGTGGAAGAATAACGCCAGCCGGCTGGGCATCATGAAGCCTCACGACTTCGCACCAGACAGGCAGAGATTTGTGCTCCGCGTCGGCTCAGGAGACATTGCCTACTGGGCGTTCGTGCCACCGCCCCTGCCGCCGCAACTGACCTTTGACCGCACAGGACTGCACCACCTCTCCGAAGCCGACCGGGCGATTGGAGAGCTGGCGGGACTGGCACGCGCCCTGCCCAATCCCCACCTGCTGATTAAACCCTTCATGCGCCGCGAGGCGGTGCTCTCCTCGCGCATTGAGGGTACTCAAGCAGACCTTGCAGACCTCTACGTCTACGAAGCGGGACAGCTGGTTCTGCCCTCTCTGCGAGATGCGGATATACCCTCCGACGTGCGCGAGGTGCATAATTACGTTCTTGCTCTGGAATACGGGCTGGAGCGAGTCAACACCCTACCTGTCAGTCTGCGCCTGATACGTGAACTGCACGAAAAGCTGATGCACGGCGTTCGTGGTGAACATGCCACCCCCGGAGAGTTTCGGCGCAGTCAGAACTGGATTGGTCCGCCAGGATGTACCCTGAATGAAGCAGTGTTTGTTCCGCCTCCTGTTGACCAGATGCATCAGGCTCTTGACGCGCTGGAAAAGTATATCCACGAACCTAACGAATATCCCCCGCTGGTAAGGCTGGCTTTTACTCATTACCAGTTTGAAGCCATTCATCCGTTTCTGGACGGCAACGGACGGGTCGGACGTCTGCTCATCACCCTGCTCATGGTGCACTGGAACCTTCTGCCAACGCCTTTGCTTTATCTCAGCGCGTTCTTTGAGAAGCATCGGCAGGAGTATTACGAGCGTCTGCTGAGAGTCAGCACGCACGGCGAGTGGTACGCCTGGGTTTACTTCTTCCTGCGCGGCGTTACCGAACAGGCACGCGATGCGGTTTCTCGTGCCCGGAATCTGCAGGATTTGCGGGAGGAATGGCGGAATGCCTTACAGCAGGCTCGTGCATCTGCACTGCAGATTCGTCTCATCGACCTGCTGTTCGAGTCGCCTATACTGACCATGCCGCAGGCACAGCAATATCTGGGTGTTACCTACCGTAGTGCGCAGTCTGCCATCACCAGGATGGTGGCAATGGGTGTGCTGGAGCCTCTCGACAGCCGGCGATACGGGAAGCGTTTCATCGCGCGGCGGATACTGGATGTGCTGACACAGGATGCACCGGAGTAAAATTATACTTTGGAGCCGAAAAGTATAATTCTGGATGGACAAATGATACCGGAGTATAAATCTGGGGTGGACAGCATCGTCCTGCCGGGAGCGACGCGAGAAGAGATTCTGCAGGTGGTGCGCGAGCTGGGTCAACCCGCCTACCGGGCAGAGCAAGTTGCGCAGTGGGTCTATCGCCATGCGGTCGGCGATTACGCGCAGATGACCAACCTGCCCCTCGCCCTGCGCCAGAGCCTGGCGGAGAGGCTCCCTCTGCGTCGTCTGCAGGTTGCGCGTGCTCAGCAGTCGGCGGATGGGACGGTCAAATACCTTTTCGCCTTAGCGGACGGCGAGCAGGTAGAAGCGGTCTTCCTGCCGTACGACGACCGCACCTCAGTGTGCATCTCCTCGCAGGTGGGCTGTGCGGCGGGATGTCGGTTCTGCGCGACCGCGCAGATGGGCTTCTCGCGGAGCCTCACCGCCGGCGAGATGGTGGACGAGGTGCTCACCATCGGGCAGATGGCGGGCAGGCGCATCAGCCACGTGGTGTATATGGGCATGGGCGAGCCGTTATGGAACCTGCGGGAGGTGGTGAAAAGCATCCTTCTGCTCAACAAAGAGGTGGGCATTTCGCAAAGGCACATCACCGTCTCCACCGTGGGCGTGGTGCCGGCTATCTATGAGCTCGCACAGCATCGCCTGCAGATTACACTTGCCATCTCCCTGCACGCGCCAGATGATGAGCTACGGGCTCGCCTGATGCCTGTCGGGCGCAAGTGGAAGGTGCAGGAGCTGATCGAGGCGGCGCGACACTATACAGAAGTCACTGGTCGCAAGGTGACCTTTGAATACCTGCTTCTGCGCGGCGTGAACGACGAGCCCCACCATGCCCGCGCTCTGGCGCGGGTGCTGAAGGGGATGGTGTGCAACGTGAACCTGATACCGTTCAATCAGGTGGATACTCCCGACGGCTTCACCCGCCCCGAACCCCAGCGAGTGGCTCGCTTCCGCGCGGAGCTGGAGCGGGCAGGCATTGCGGTCACCCAGCGCGTGGAGAAAGGGCATGACATCTCCGCGGCGTGTGGGCAGCTGAAATTGCAAACGGCAGGGAACCGCTCATGAGCAAAAGATGGCGTTTTCTTTTGACGGTAATCTTCCTGTGGGCGGCGGCAAGCGTATCTGTCCCGGCGCAGTCACCGCGTGAGCTCCTGCGGAACGCTCTCCCCCAGATAGTCGGCACGGAGCAGGCAGGGTTTCGCCCCACCGTATGGCGTGCCGAGGGCAGGATACAGGTGCTGTACCCCCAAACCAACTCTGGCTCGGTGGTGCTGACGGAGGACGGCTCCAGCTTCCACGTGCAGTTGCGCGTGGGCGGAATCGACACCGAAAGCGCGTACGACGCCCTTACCGGCAGGGGCTGGCGCACACAGCATGGAGCAGTACTGCCCATTGAGAGCGCGGAGGCGATGCAGTTTGCCCGGTTCTCGGTGGAGGGGTTGCGTGCGGTTCTGCTTGGCGGCGCGTACGGCGAGCTGGGTGTGATAGATTACGCCTCCACTACCCTGCCTGATGGGCGCACCGCACGCTGGCTGAAGGTTGTGCCCCATCGCGGACAGCCCTGGGACATTTATCTGGATGCGGAGGGCAGTCTGCTGGCGTGGGGCTATCATGAGAGCGATTCCTTCCGCCGCCGCCCCACACGATTTATCGTTTTGCCCTCGGACTGGAAGCAGGTGGGAAGCCTCCGCACGCCGACAGAGGTGAAGGTATACGAAGATGACCGCCACACGCAGACGGTTCACTGGGAGAAGATAGAACAGCTTCCCCAGACGGCACTTCGCGCCCTGCTCCGCAAGCCTGCTGGTGCACCACCGCCATCGGGTCTGCCCGTAACGCTTCCGGTGCAGATGTTCCAGCGTCTGGCACTGGTGAACGCCCGGCTGAACGGGCGCGAGTATACGATGCTTCTGGACACCGGCGCGGCGATAACGGTCATTGATGCGCCTGTGGCGCAGGCTCTGAATCTTCCTCCCGGCGAAAGCCTGAACGTGCTGGGCGCCAGCGGACAGGGCGCGGCGAGCGTAACCCGTCTGGCAAGCCTGGAGCTGGGCAGAGTGAAGCTGCGCAACCTGCAGGTGGCGGTGACCGACCTGGGGCTGATACGCCTGGTGGGCGGCGAGCGGTTTGGGGGGATACTGGGTTTCAACGCCCTTTCGCCCTTCCGCATTACACTGGATTACCATTCGGGCACGCTGAAGTTGGAGCAGTCGGGAGGAAAGCTGCCGCCTGGCAGGGTGATCAAAGCGCAGTTTCCGGGCGCGACGCCCCTGCTGGAGATGGAACTGGAAGACATCGGCAAGGTGCCGATGTTGCTGGACACCGGCGCGGCGATGACCATTATCCCAGCCGATACGGCACAGCAATGGAAGCCGCCGCGCTCGGCGTCGCTGGGGCTGACGCTGGGCGTAGGAGGCGCAGGTGCTGTTCCTCGCTCGGCACGTGCCAGCACGGTACGCCTTGCTGGGGAGACCATCGCCGACGCGATGCTGATGTTTGCCTCGCCTGCGCCAAAGGGTGCGCCTGTGCAGATACTGTCGGAAGCGGGGTTCGGCTTGCTGGGCAACAACATCCTGCGTCACTTCCGGCTGACGATTGACTATCCCATGCGGCGGGTGGTACTTCAGCGGATGCCCACGCCTGCCTCCATGGGCGACCCAGCCAGCACAGGCATCGTGCTGGACCTGACGGCAGAAGGGACGAAGGTGGCAGGCGTAACGCCCCTCTCTTCCGCATGGGCACAGGGTATCCAGCGCGGCGACGAGGTACTGGCGGTGAACGGTCGTTCCACCAGCGGGATAGCGCCCTCCGAAGTGCAGAAATGGCTGGCGGGCCAGGAGGGCTCTCGCCTGCGGGTGCGCCTGCGCAGGGGAAGCCGGGTCTGGGAGGCTGTGCTGGAACTGAAACCGATGTTCTGAACGCGGTTCCCGTCTACCCTTTTCGCTGTTTGACCTGCTGTCCGTCGCAGGTAAAGATAAGGCGCGTGCCGTCTGCCACCGTCTCCAGGTGAACCGGTCGCCCCCAGATGGTGTAGATGTTTTTGAGGGTGCGCGTGGTGTATTCGATATCCAGCGGCTTGCCGTCGTAATAGTGCTTCAGATACAGTTCGCCTCGCCGGTCGTAATCGCCATCTTCTAAGGTGACCACCGGCACGCCAAAATTGGTCATGGAGTCCAGCAGGGCATCGCGCACCTTCTCCCAGTCGGTCTCCTGAATACGCCATACCAGCTCGCCGTTCACCTCTTCCAGTTTGTAGGTGTAAAGGTCCAGGCGTTTCACCAGCCCTTCGGTGAGGTATTTGCGCAGGAAGGTGACGTCGCACTCCATCTCGCGCACCTCCAGCAGTTTGCGCCAGCCTTCACCTTCAGGGCGCGGTTTGGGGCGCTGTAGCCAGTCGGTTTCGGGCTGTTCGTCCTCTTCGGGCGGCTCGCCGTTCCACCGGCGCTCAATGTCGCGCAGTATCTGGTAGCCCACGTAGTAGGGGTTGATGCTCATGCGCGAGCCGGGCGACAGCACGCTCGAATGCATCCGGCGGAACTCCAGATGCTCGGCAGGCGTCAGCGGCAGGGATTCCAGGATACGCTCATGCACTAAGGATGCCCAGCCTTCGTTCATGATTTTGGTTCGGATCTGGGGCAAGAAGTACAGCATCTCCTCGCGCACGATGCCGATAATGTCCCGCTGCCAGTCCTCCAGGTCGCGGGCGTAATCGCGCAGGAAGAGCAGGAGGTCTTTTTCAGGCTCCGGTGGGATGCGCCGGGTGGAGGGTGGCTCAGGGGTTTCCACGCGTCCCAGAAGGTCATCGAACTCGCTGGTTGGGCGCACCAGCGTCGGTTTCTGGTGCCGATACTCCTCCGGCTGGGGGCGTCGGTAGGTCGGTTCCACGGGGTCGATGTGCTCCTCGATGCTTAACACCGCATCCAGAAACTGCTCGACGCGCTGGGGACCGTATTCCATCTCGTACTGGCGGATGCGGTCAGCGTGGAGGCGGGCGCGTTCCACCATGCGCCGGTCGGTGTGGGCAAAGTAGGTATTGTTCCTGAAGAAGTCCGAGTGCCCTATCACGTGCGCCGCCACCAGTTTGTTAGCGAGGAGTGAGTTGTTCTCCAGCAAGAACGCCTGCGCCGGGTCGGTGTTGATGACCAGCTCATAGATGCGTGCGACGTTGTATTCATACATCGTCTTCTGACGGTGGTAGTCGCGCCCGAACGTCCAGTGCGAGAACCGTGCAGGCAATCCGTACGAGCCGATTTCGTAGATGACGTGCGCGGGCACGAGTTCAAAATGCACGGGGAACGGCTCCAGCCCCATGTCAATGGCGGTTTGCCACGCCTGTTCGATAAACTTCTCCAGCTCGGTGCGTTCCTGTGCGGTCATAGCTGCTCGACCTCCGGGTGTTTGCTGAAGAACCGTTTTAGCGCGGGCCAGACGTCCTCTTTGCTGGTAATGCGCACCAGAACCACGCGCGGGTCGGTGGCGAACCGTTCGTACAGCGCCTGTCCCAGCGGCGCAAAGGCGTCGGTGTGTCCCCACAGCTCATCCGCGATTTCGCCATAGCCAATCAGGTTGCTGATGGACGCCATTCGCTCCACCAGCTGCACCACTTCACGATCGCCCCAGTTGTAGCCGTCCGAGAAGAGGAAGGGATAGATGTTCCACTCGCGCGGGTTGTATCGCTTGTCGATAATGTCCAGCGCGAGCTTATATGCCTCCGAGAGTTTGGTTCCGCCCGAATCGCCCGCCGCGAAGAACTCCTGTTCGTCCACCTCTTTTGCTATCGTGTGGCACGTGATGAACACAATCTCGGTGTTGGTGTATTTGGTGCGCAGGAAGCGAAGCATCCAGAAGTAGAACGATCTGCAGATGTATGCCTCGAACTCGCCCATACTGCCCGATACGTCGCGCATGGCGAAGATGACCGCGTTGCGCTGGGGTTCCGGCACCACCTCCCACGAGCGAAACCGCCTGTCGTCGGCGTGAATCCTGAACTCGGGCTTGCCCATTTTGGCGCTGCGCTTGTATGCTTCAATCAGCGTGCGCTTGCGGTCGATGTTTGACAGCGGTCCCTTGCGGGCGATGGTGTTGAACTGCGTGGTGTCTGCCATCACCTGTTTACTGCCCTTCTCCTGCAGGTTGGGCAGGTGCAGGTCTTCAAACACCAGCTCCATCAGCTCTTCAATGGTGAACTCTGCCTCGTAAAAGTCCACGCCGGGTTCGGTTCCCGCCTGTTTGCCTGCACCTTCTCCTTCGCCCGGCTGTCGCCCGATGATGTCGCCCGGCTGAGAACCTCCCGGTCCCTGCCCCACACGCTTGCCCTGATTGGGGTCAAAACGGATTCGCGGCAGCTCCAGCCCGCGGATGGGTATTTTCACAATCTTGCCATCGTGCGCGGTGATGATGTCCTGATGGCTGATAATCTCGCCCAGGTTCTGTTTGATGACCTCTTTGACCTTCTCGTTATGTCGCTGGCGGTCACGCTCCGCCCGGTGGTGCAGGTCCCAGGGGTCCTGTGACAGGATAAACGGTGGATGATGCCACATGTTCGTTCACCTCTCGGTCTCGCCCCTCCCCCGGGCGCGCCGGGAGAGGGGGAGGTTTTCGGTGTTACCGGTTCAGCAGTGTGCCCACATAGCGCATGACCTCGCTGGCGCACACGGGGCAGTAGCCGTGTTCGGTGCACAGGCGGTCTACTACCTCGTTCATCTTCTTCAGCTGCTCCTCGTTGGGTGTGGTGACGGAAGTAGTAATCTTCACCACGTCCTTCAGGTCGGCGAACAGCTTGCGCTCGATGGCTTCCTTGAGCCGCTCATCGCTGTGGATGTCGAAGCGCACGTTACGCCGTGCCAGCGAGGCAACCGAGCGCAGGATGCCTTCCCGGAACTCGCGTTTGGCGTTCTCGGAGATGCCGATTTGCTCCTCGATGGAGCGCATCAGTCGCTCGTCGGGTTCCACATCCTCGCCGGTGATGGGGTCTTTCACCTTCGTGCGGTTGCAGTAGGCGTCCACGTTGTCCAGGTAGTTGTCCAGCAGAGTCTGCGCCGCCTTTTCATACGAGAAGACGAACGCCCGCTGGACCTCCTTTTTGGCAAGCTCGTCGTACTCCTTGCGCACCTCGTCGATCAGCCCCAGCAGTTTGCGCTTCTCCTCTTCGTTGCTGGTGTACTCGGCAAGACCGTCGCGTAGACTGCGCAGGACGTCAATCGGCGTGATGCAGGACTTGCCGCTGCGCGCGATGGCGCTGGAGATGCGGTTGATGATAAAGCGCGGCGACACTCCCTGCATGCCCTCATCGGGATACTCTTCCTGCAGCTCCTTCAGGTGTCGCTGGTCCCAGTCGCCCACCTGCTTCTCGCCGTCGTACAGCTTCATCTTGGTCATCAGGCTCAGACCGCTCTTTTTGGACGGCTTCAGGCGACTGAGCACGGCGAACATGCTGGCAACGCGCAGAGCATGGGGCGCGATGTGCACCTTCTTGAGGTCGACCCCGTCTTCCTGCACCTCGCTCTGGGCAATGAGCTTTTCGTAGATGCGTACTTCGTCGCTGACGCGCAGGTTGTATGGCACTTTCACCACGAAGATGCGGTCAATCATCGCCTCATTCTCCTTGTTGGAGAAGTAGGCGTTGTATTCATACTCATTCGTGTGAGCAACGACAACCAGGTCGCAGTAGATGAGTGCAAAGCGGGAGGCTTTAATCATCTGTTCGCCCGCTACGGTGTTGAGTTCATACAGGAACCGTTTGTCCGCCTTCAGCATCTCGATGAATTCCATGATACCGCGGTTGGCGATGTTGAGTTCCCCGTCGAAGTTGTACACGCGCGGGTCGCTCTCCACGCCGATTTCGGTCAGCATCTGCAGGTTCACACTGCCCGTCAGCTCCGAGACGTCCTGCGATTTGGGGTCGGACGGCTTGAAAGTGCCGATGCCGATGCGGTTGCGCTCCGAGAAGAAGATGCGCTCCACCGGCACCTGGTCAATTTTACCGTTGAACTCCTCTTTCAGTCGCCAGCGGCAGACGGGGCACAGGTCGCCCTCAATATAGATGCCGAACTGGCGTCGGAAATCAAGGCGCAGGTCTTCCGGGATGAGGTGCAATGGCTCCTCGTGCATGGGACAGCCTTTGATGGCGTACACCGCGCCCTGTTCGGTACGGGAATAGCGCTCCAGCCCCCGCTTGAGCATGGTCACGAGGGTGGATTTACCGCCGCCCACCGGACCGACCAGCATCAGGATGCGCTTGCGCACGTCCAGTCGTCGCGCCGCCGGAGCAAAGTACTCCTCCACGATTTGCTGGAGGGTTTTGTCCAGCCCGAAGATTTCGCTGCGGAAGAAGCGGTACTGTTTGGGTGCGCCTTCGGGTTCGTCCACGCCGGCGGACAGGATCATGTCGTACACGCGGGCGTGCGCAAGGTCTGCCACCTGGGGATTTTTGGTGACAATCTCCAGGTAGTCGGCAAAAGTGCCTTCCCAGCGCAGAGACTGCTCGCTCTGTCGAAGCTCCTCTGCCTGTCTCAGAAACTCGGATGGTTTCATCTTTCGCCCGTCTCCTTCCTGCTGTGGATTGCCAGTAAAAGCAATGCGCCTCGCGCTGCAGAACGCACACACGAGGCGCACGAGCACATGGGCGAAAAAGAGGTCAACCGTCCGAAGGCGTCGCCTCCTTCACAATGCCCGTAGCGCCTGCAGATGTGCTTTCTGCAGCACGGGTAAGGTCAACTGGCTCGATGGTTTTATCACCGAGGTCGCTCAATTTTCGTCTCCAACAACCTTTCGTTGCACAATGTTTGTCTAGATTGACTGCAAACCACCCGCTAAAGTTCCCTTGCGGAGATGTGAAGAATCTGCAGCCACCCGGGTAGGTATAAGGATTATACCTGCTTTTTATCCTATCTTAGTTATCGGTGCAAGAGTTGTCAAGTCTTCAGGGCATTTTCCAGCAAATGTGCGGGGCGTGCCCGCCCCTGCCGGGGCGGGCAGATAGCCTAACCGCCTTTTGTTGGAGGATGCGGCGCCTGCACCGCCTGCGCAGTGGTCTGTATCGTGGTGGCATGAACATCCGCCGCACGGTGCACCTCCGCCTCGCCCAGCTTCTCGGCAATCTCCTCCGGGCGGTCGGCAATGCGCATCATCTCGTCCTTGTCAATGATGCCCTTCCGGTACAGCGACAGCAGGAACGAGTCCAGCGTGCACATGCCCCATTGCTGACCCGTCTGGATGGCGGAGTAGATACTGTAGGTCTTGTGGTCGCGAATCATGTGCTGGATGGCGGGCGTGCAAATCATCACCTCAAACGCAGCCACGCGCCCGGGTCGGTCGATACGTGGTAGCAGTTGCTGGGAGATGACCGCCACCAGGTTGGTGGACAACTGCACGCGGATTTGCTCCTGCTGGTCCAGCGGGAAGACGTCGGTGATGCGGTCCACCGTTTTCGCCGCGCCGGTGGTGTGCAGGGTGGAGAAGACCAGGTGTCCGGTTTCGGCTGCGGTGATTGCCGCCTGAATGGTGCGCAGGTCGCGCATTTCACCCACCAGGATGACGTCCGGGTCTTCGCGCAGAGCGCGTACCACGCCATCCGCGAAGGTGGGCACGTCCACGCCTACCTCTCGCTGGGAGATGATGGACTTCTTCGGCGAGTGGTAGTACTCAATCGGGTCCTCAATGGTGATGATGTGGCAATCACGATGGGTATTAATCCAGTCGATCATGGTTGCCAGCGTGGTGGTTTTACCAGAACCTGTCGGTCCCGTGATGAGTATCAGTCCACGCGGCTCATACAGCAGGTCAATCACCTCGCGCCCTAACCCTAAATCCTCGAAGGAGAGCATTTTATAGGGGATCAGACGCAGGTTCATCGCCAGGGTGTTCTTCTGCCAGTACGCCGCCACACGGAAACGCGCCTTGTTCTGGTGCGAGTAACCGAAGTCGGTGCTGCGGTCGGTCTGCAGTTCCTCCCAGTTGCGGTCAGGACAGATGGAGCGCACCAGTCGCTCGGTATCCGCGGGGGTCAGCACCTCAAACTGCTGTAGCCGGTATAGCCTTCCGTAGATGCGCAGTACTGGACGTTCTCCTGCGATGAGGTGAATATCGGAGGCGTCCTTCTCGTACGCCAGGTCCATGAGCTGGTCTATCGTGACCATACCAACACCCTCCTTGCATTCTGCCCCTTGCTGGGGCGGGTTGACGTGCGACTGCAACAACAAACCAGCGAAGATGCAGATATTCCCCTCTCTTCTCTCGTCGCCGTTTCTGGGAATGAGCATCTGTATATACTATAGAAGCGGAGTGCCTCGCTTGTCAAGCAATTGGGGCACCTTTGCAAAAATCTGGACAAAAATCGGGGCGTTGCCCAGCCCGGCGCGGTTTTGGGTATACTGGCTCTGGAGGAGGTGGTAAGCGTATGGCACATACCGCGTTGCTGATAGTGGACGTACAGAACGATTTCTGCCCGGGTGGTGCGCTGCCCGTGCCCGAAGGAGATAAAGTGGTGCCGGTGCTTAACCGTGCGATAGAGCGGTTTCAGCAGGCGGGTGCGCCCGTTATCGCCTCGCGCGACTGGCATCCCGAAAAGAGCACCCACTTTGCCCAGTACGGTGGGCAGTGGCCCGTGCACTGTGTGCAGAACACGCCCGGGGCACAGTTCCACCCCGACCTTCGCCTGCCGGAGGGAGCCATCGTGGTCTCTAAGGGAATGGGCGAGAACGAAGACGCCTACTCCGCCTTCGACGCACGCACCGAGGATGGCACATCGCTGGAGTACCTGCTGAGGGAACGAGGCATCCGCCGGCTGGTGGTGGGCGGACTGGCGACCGACTATTGCGTGCGGGCATCGGTGCTGGGCGCGCTTGAGCGCGGCTTCGAGGTGCTGGTGCTTCGGGATGCGGTGCGCGGCGTGGACGTCCAGCCCGGCGACAGCGAGAAGGCGCTGAACGAGATGCAAAATCGGGGCGCGAAGCTGGTTACGCTGGAGGAGGTCACCCTGCAGTAGCGGTCAGGCAGCGGGAGATAGCATCTCCACCCGGTTGCGCCCCTGCTGTTTCGCCAGATATAGGGCGCGGTCGGCGGCGGCGAGCAGAGTCAGTTTGTCGGTTCCGTGCGTGGGATACTCCGCCACCCCCGCGCTGAGGGTGACTCTGAACGTCTTCATGCCGTCCACCGTACGGAATGGATGGTTTGCCACCGCCTGGCACAGGCGCCAGGCGACCTCCACTGCCTGCTGCAGAGGGGTCTCGGGCAGGAGGATGAGCAGTTCCTCGCCGCCATAACGAAACACCAGCTCGGTTTCCCGCAAGTTATCTGCAAGGAGGCGTCCGACCGTCTGCAGTACCAGGTCACCGGTCGCATGTCCCCAGGTGTCATTGATACGCTTGAAGTGGTCCACATCTATCAGTATCAGGCTGAACCGCTTGCCGTATCGCTGACTGCGGCGAACCTCTTCGTCCAGACGCAATTCCAGGTACCGGCGGTTGAACAGCCCGGTCAAGCCGTCGGTTAACGCCAGCAACCCCACGGAGCGAGTCAGGCGAGAGACCTCCATCACCTGAGCGAACTGGTTCGCAGCAGAGATAAGCGTCTCCAGATGGCGCTCATCAAAGTAACCCGGCTGAGGATGTCCGGCGAGCAGAACGCCTTCCACGCGCTCCCGCACCAGCAGTGGCGTACCTATCAGGCTGGCAAAGAGCCGTTTGGAGGCATAACGGATAAGCTTCGGTTCGGCGGATGCGTGAGGCACGTAGAGCGGTTTGGCGCTCTGCACGATGCGCGAGAGCAAGCCCTCTTCGTCGCCGGTCTGGTCATCATCTGCCCACTGGATAGGCTCACCCACGCAGGCGGCTATTCGTAAAGCTCCGGTATCCCGGTTGCGCAGGTAAAGGGTGACAAAGGGAGCAGACAGCAGTTCCGCTACCACAGAGGTAAACTTGCTGGCAGAATCTTCTACAGATTGCGAATCCAGCAACAGCCGTCCAATCTCATACAGCGCGTTCAGCATCCGGTTTTGCTGGCGGACGGCATGATGCTCGAGGAGTGCACGCACAACGAGCGAAAGGGTTTCGCGCACCTGGCGAAAGCGTTCATCGCTGGCGAATTCGGTCTTACTATCCTGTCGATGGAACAGAGCTACCGCGCCCACAATCCCTTTCTCGTCCTGCAGAAGGGAGAGGCTCATACCGGCGTCCTGTGCCTGAAGGGCGTTGCGAAGCCGTTCCAAAACTGCTTGGGCAAAGCCTTTTTCCTGCGTGTGCGGCAGGCCTATCACCGTGGGGACTTCGCGCGAAGCCGTGGCATACGCCAGTCGCAGCGCGGATGGCGCCTCCTCAAGCACCCACAGTGCTCCCTCCACGGCTCCAGTGACTTCACACAGCACGGGGACCATTTGGCGCATTCCCTCGCGCGAACCCTCCGCAGTGAGGGCGATTCGCAAAATCTGCACGCAGGCACGGTCTACCTGACGTTGAGCCAACAGGTGACGGTGTGCGCCCACCAGTTCCTGATACTGATAGCGCAGCTGGCGATGTGCCTCGCGCTCCTGTTCCCATTGCTCGCGCAGGTCGTCGGGGAGGGGCAACAGCAACCCTGCGTCCTCTTCGTCCTCTTTGCGCTGTTCTGCCAGAGTGAAGCCGAGATAGCCCCACACCAGACCGAGCAGAATCGCCCACCACAGGAAGTTCTCGTCCAGCAGCCATGCGCGTATGAAGAGAGCAGGAATCAACAGGAGTGCCGACGACCGCGCATATCGCCGATGCACGACGATTGCCCATGCCCCCAATGGAAGCCACATTGGGGAATAGACCTGCAGGACGGATACTGCCAGCACATCCAGAAGAACCGCCAGCCGACTACCGGGCTTGATCGCCGTCAACAGCAGAGCTCCTCCTGCAATGCCTGTGACCAGCTGCTGCGGGGGCGGAGCGTACCATCCCCAGATGACCACCGCCAGCGCGAACACTAGTCTCAGTGCTATCTGCGCGATGTTCAACGACTCCATTCGGGGTCCATCCATAGCTCCAGAATATGCTCTTCGCGCAAATGTGGGTTTTTCAGGAATTGCGCCGCCACGCCCACGATTGCCGAAGCGGGTGCAAGCCCTATCAGCTCGGTCTCCAGAACCTGCACGCCCTGTGCTTCAGCCAGAGTGCGCACGTACTCCACCACCCACCACAGCGGACTTTGTTCGGGCTGGGTAAGGTTCAGCGAAACCTGCGCGATGCCTCGTGACGGCAGAAAAAGACCCAGGGCGCGCACCCCAGCCAGCTGGGGTACGTGGTCGCGCTGCTGGCGAATAGTGCGAGCGATTTGCTGTGCCACCTCCACACGCGCTGTGTTCAGATTGATATTGAAAGCGATGAGCGGGTCGCGCGCGCCCACGACAGCCGCGCCGGCTGTCGGGTGAAGAAACGCTGGTCCTGCATCCGGAGCGCGACTGCCCGTCAGCGGACGCCCGACCCACGCTTCAAAGCCGCCGCGCCGGATGGTTGGCAGGTCGGACGGTTTGCCCGGCAGGGCGGAGTGCTCGTAGAAGTAGACGGGCACGTCCATCTCACGCGCGATGCGATAGCCCACCTCCCGCGCCAGCTGCGCGCATTCGGACATAGCAATATTTCTCAACGGAATGAAAGGCATCACATCTACCGCGCCGATGCGTGGATGCACACCCTGGTGAAGGCGCAGGTCTATGCGCTCCACTGCTACCCGGGCGCACCGCAAAGCCGCTTCCGCCACCGGTTCAGGTTCGCCCAAAAAGGTCAGCACGGCGCGGTGATGGTCGGGGTCCGCCGATACATCAGCCAGCCGAACGCCCGGTACCTCGCGCACGGCGTTTGCCAGCGCGGTTACTGTATCGCGGTTGCGCCCCTCGCTGAAGTTCGGTACACACTCCACTACCTGTCGCGCCAACGTCAGAGTTCTCCTCCTCTAAGATATTCGGCGAAAATACGGGTCAACATCATGATAACCGATGCCCGATACACTTCGTCAATGTATGCAGAATACCGCGACGGGAAAAGTGCGGCAAAACAACTTTTTCGGCAAAATCACTGGTAGATGCTTGACGTTGGCATCGGGTCGTGGTATAGTAGTTAATGATCTCGGTAAAACGAGCCTGAAGTTAGCAGGAATACGGCATTTCCACCGCGAAAGCGGTGAATGCATACGGGGCACTCTCGGAAGAGAGCGAGAGCGCACCCGGAAGCGGCAGCAGAGCGGATGGGAGGTAACCTTGGAAGGCTCCATCACGCAAGGCCCGCGAACGGTGTGCCTCCTCGTTCTGGAAGTGCGTGCCCCAAACGGTACACTACACTTCCTGTAAAGGAGGAGGGTACGATGAAACGTCTGTTGATCGGCTTGGGTGTCGCCATCGCGATTACCTTCGCTGGCAACGCCTGGGCACAGGTGCCCCCAGATGTTCCACCCGGGCACTGGGCTTATGACGCCATCGAGGAGCTGATGAAACTCGGTGTGCTGAAGGGCTACCCGGATGGCACGTTCAAGGGCAAAGTTCCGATGACGCGCTACGAGTTCGCCATCGCCATCCGCGATGTGCTCGCAGCGATTCGTCAGCAGATTGAGGAGGTGCGGTCGCAGATTCGCTCCACACCGACGCCTCAGCCACAGCCGCAGCCTCAGCCCCAGCCTCAGCGCGGCGAGGTGTTCACCGCAGAGGAGAAAGCCAAACTGGGCCGAATCCCTGCAGACACTGCCGACCGCCTGCAGAAGCTGGAGGAGGCAATGGCGCGGATTAACCGGCTTGCCACCGAGTTCCAGGACGAGATGGCTTCGCTGGGCGTGGATGTGGAATCCGCCAAGCGCGACCTCGCCAGCCTGCGCCGGCGCGTGGAGGCGATTGAGGAAGAGCTGAAGCGCGTGCGCATCACGGGCGACGTGACCTTCGTGGCGCGCGGCACCAACAGCATCGACAACAAGACCGCGATTGACCAGAACGCCCAACCCACCGCAGCGGGTGGCTTGCTGGGCAACCTCGAGGTGCTGCATGAGCTGGGGCTGAACATCAGCAGCAAGCTCGGCGAGACCGCCTCGGCGGATGTGAGCCTGGTGGTCGGCAACTGGCTGCCCTACCTTGGCTCCGCCTCGCAGTTTGGGGCTCGCCCGGCAGCAACCAACACCGACATCACCCTGTGGAAGGCCGCGGTCAACGCGCCGATTAGTGTGTTCGGCACCGAGGTCGGCTTGACCATCGGTCGCTTCGAGAACCGCATCAGCCCGCTGACCCTGTGGCGACCCGATGTGGACGTGTACACCACCATCGATCGCTACGACAATGGCTACTACAGCATGGACGGTGCGAAAGCCAGCCTCGGCCTCGGCTCGGTGCAGATTGGGCTGTTCGCCGCGCGCAACAGCTCCGTCACCAGCAATAACGGTGGCAACTTCATGTCCCTCAACGGTGGCATCGGCAATACGCCAAACATTGATCCCGCTCACCCGGCTACTGGCACGGTCGCGGGCATCGGCGCGTTTGACAGCAGCGCAGGTGCAACCGTGGACGTCAGCCTTGGCGAGAAGGTGAGCCTCAGCGGTGAAGTGGTAACCGCCAAACTGGGCACCACCGCTGTTGCACCCTTCGGCAACGTGAACCGCCTGAACGTATACGGCGGTCACCTGAAGGCGAACCTGATCGACCGGCTGACCATCACTGCCGACTACGCCCAGAGCGACCTGCTCCTGCAGGAGAGCAACGTCAACAACAAGGACAACTGGGCGTTGCTCGTGGGCGTTGGCTACAAGTTCGGCGAGAACCTGTCGCTGAGCGCAGGCTATCGCGAGGTGCGCCCGTACTTCGCCGCCCCCGGTTACTGGGGACGCATCGGCTATTGGCACAACCCCACCGACATCAAGGGCGCGGACGTCGCGCTGGCATGGAAGCTGGGGGCGATTGCCGTCGATGCGAAGGGCGGCTTCTACAAGGGCAGCAACCGCCCGGCGAGCTTCGTCGGCAAGGATGACGAGATTACCCACATCGCAGCCGGCGTGCTGTGGAACGCCACCGAGAAGCTGAACCTGAACGTCTCCTACGAGGGCGTTCTGTGGAACCTGAAGACTTCCGCGGCTGGCGCCAAGCCCGTGGAGAACTATGTCACCCTGGGCGTGGACTACAAGGTCAGCGACAACGCTCTGCTCAAACTGCTCTACCAGGTCGTCGACTTTGACGGTAAAGGCGTCTGGTGGGGCGGCGGCAAAGCCAAGGCAGGCGTTGCCGTGGCGCAGTTCGGCGTGAAGTTCTAAGCAGAACTCTCCGCTTCCACACCCCCTCCGGCAAGCCCGGAGGGGATTTTCATTGCTGGACCAGCAGGAAAACACTCATGCACCGCGAACCTTTTTCCAATCCTTCGCGTCTGGGAGGTCATGCCATGAATCGCGTTGGTCTGCTGGTAACTTTGGGAGTTAGCCTGTGGATGGGCGCGGTTGCCGTCGCCGATGACGTGCCGCCAGGGCACTGGGCGTACGATGCCGTCCAGTCGCTGATTCAGCAGGGCGTTCTGAAGGGCTACCCCGATGGCTCCTTCCGGGGCACACAGCCTCTATCCCGCTACCAATTCGCCGTCGCCCTGCGCAACGCGCTCAAGGAGATGTCGCGCCAGGTGGATAACCTTTCAGCGGAACTGAGGGAGCGCGTTGCCCCGCCACCGCCGCCTGTAGTGCCGCCTCCACCCGCCGTCGTTTTCACCCCTGAAGAGCGCGAGAAACTGCGCAATCTCCCGGACAACGTGGACGAGCGATTAAAAAAGCTGGAGGAGCAGGTGCGCACCCTGGAACGGCTGCTGGATGAATTCGGGCGGGACCTGCGGGTGCTGGGCGAGGATGTGCGCCAGCTCCGCCAGCAGGTTAACGGCTCAGAAAGCCGTGTGCGCTCCCTGGAACAGCAGTTGCGCCAGCGCGTGCGAATGCGCGGTTCGGTAGACCTTATCGGGCGGGGAGCACATGGACTGGACGGGCGAAACGCCGTCGACCTCGACGGTTACACTCTGACCGGAGGATTGTTGAATAATGTGCACGTCACCCATGAGCTGAACCTGCTGGTTAGTGCAGACCTTGCACCGGCGGTGCAGGCAGAGGCGGGGCTGGTGGTGGGAAACTATCCGACCTACTTGCGCTCGGCGTCGCAGTTTGCCGTCGTGCCCTCGCGAGCGCCCGGCGCCACCGATTTCCTGTTGTGGAAGGCGAACGCCCGTCTGCCCGTGTACCTGTTCGGCAGGCAGGGTGCAATCTCCATTGGCAGGATCGAGAACCGCATGACCCCGCTGACGCTCTGGCGCCCGGACGTGGACGTGTATACCCTGCTCCCGCGCTACGATAGCGGTTACTACAGCATGGACGGGCTGAAGTTTCAGATAGATACCGACCTGACGAGCGTGATGCTTTACGCCGCCAGGCACAACACGGTCAATACTAATCGCTATGCGGATTTCATGCGCGTTTCGGCAGGCAACGACACGATAAACCTGTTCCAGCCGGGCAACCCGGTGCGCCAGCGACCTAACCGCATCCCTTACGGCATCCTGCACGCCCGGCAAAGCGCGGGCGCCTCCGCAACCTTTCGTTTAGGACGTGCCATCAGCGTGGGAGCACAGTTCGCGGCGATAGACGCCGGGCAAGATATTGCTACCACGTTCGGAACGGTGAACCAGGTGAACGTATGGGGATGGCAGGCGGATCTTGCACCTTCCGAGCGGTGGAGCATGGCGGTCGTCTATTCTCAGAGCGACCTGGTGCATCACGGCGACAACCGCCTGAATAAAGATAACTGGGCTTTTCTTGCGAGGGTGCAGTATAACGCCGGGCAAAACGCCTCCTTCTGGCTGGGCTATCGGGATTTTCGCCCCTATTTCGCCGCGCCCGGTTACTGGGGGCGCATCGGCTACTGGCATAATCCCACCGACCTGCGTGGCATAGACGCCGGCTTGCGGGCACGATTGGGCAGTATGGCGCTGGATGCACGGGGCGGTTTCTACACGGGGACGGGCAAGGCAGCAGCCCCTGCGGGCTTCGGCACCGACGATACGGTGTACCATCTCGTGCTGAACACGTACTGGCAGGCACGCCCCCGCTGGGCATTGAGCCTGGGATACGAAGGGGTGCTGTGGAACCTGAAGGACACCCAGCGTTTTAACCCGGGCGCGGGACTGGCATCATCCGGAAAGCCGGTAGAACACTACATTACCTTCGGGATAGGGTATGATATAGGCGAGGATACGGCGTTACGTGCGCTGTACCAGTTCATCGCCTACGATGCAAAAGGGGTTGCCTCCTATTCCCTGCTGGGCACAGATAAAGAGCGCGGCGGGGTAGCGGTGGTACAGATTAGCACAGCGTTTTGAGCAGGCTGAACAGGAATCGGGGCGTCTGAAGGGTAATGTTAAAAAGCATATTTTTGCATAGGGGGGAAGGTCATTGAAGCAAATGATATGGCGTACCATGCTGGGGGCAGGGATCGCCCTGGGGCTTGTATGGATGCTTGCCGCCTGCAAGCCGCCCCAGAGGGGCGGAGGCACGGTGCCAGCTACGGGAGATATTCCGGTAGGGGTCTACCTGTCTTTCACGGGCAGCACAGCTACCTTCGGCGAGTCGACCTACAAAGGCATCCAGCTGGCTACCGAAGAGCTGAACGCCCAGGGGGGCATCAATGGCAGAAAGGTGGCTTTGCATGCGGAAGACGACCGCAGTGATGCCCAGGAAGCGCGCAGTGCTGTGACCAAGCTGGTTCAGCGGGATAAGGTTATTGCCGTGCTGGGCGAGGTTGCCAGCTCGCGCAGTCTGGCTGCGGCGCCCATCTGCCAGCAAAATCGCATCCCAATGATTAGCCCTTCATCCACCAACCCGGATGTGACCAAAGTGGGAGACTACATCTTCCGAGTGTGCTTCATTGACCCCTTTCAGGGCACGGCGGTAGCGAAGTTCGCCGCCGAGACGCTGAAGATCAAACGAGTGGCGGTGCTCACCGATGTGAAAAACGACTACAGCGTCGGGCTGGCGAAGTACTTCAAGGAAACCTTTACCAGGCTGGGCGGGCAGATTGTTGCAGAGAAGTCGTACAGTGAAGGGGACCCTGACTTTCGCTCCCAGTTAACCGCTATCAAGCAGGCGAACCCCGAAGCCATCTTCGTGCCCGGTTACTACTCGGAGGTTGGCACCATTGCCCGGCAGGCGCGTGAACTGGGCATCACCGTACCGTTTCTGGGCGGAGACGGCTGGGATTCGCCCAAGCTGGTGGAAGGCGCAGGCAATGCACTGGAAGGCAGTTATTTCAGCAATCATTATTCGCATGAATCCACTGACCCGGTGGTGCAGGACTTCGTGCGCCGGTTCAAGCAGCGTTTCAACGGTGAAGTGCCAGACGCGCTGGCGGCACTGGGGTACGATGCAGCACGAATCCTGTTCGATGCCATCAAACGAGCGGGTTCGCTGGACCCCTCCAAGATCCGGGACGCTCTGGCACAGACGAAAGACTTTCCTGGGGTAACGGGTAAAATCACCATTGATGCCGAACGCAACGCGCGCAAGCCGGCGGTCATCCTTCAGGTAAAAGGCAAACAATTCAAATACGTCACCACTGTCCAGCCCTGATGGAAGCATATCTACAGCAACTGATTAACGGCATTCAATACGGTAGCATTTACGCGCTCATCGCCGTGGGGTACACGATGGTGTACGGCGTGTTGAGGCTGATCAACTTCGCACACGGCGATGTGTACATGCTGGGCGCGTTTGTGGCATACTATACCATCACTGGTCTGCAGATTGACCGACACCCCAGCGTGGCGAACTTTGTGTTCGTAATGCTGGTATGCATGTTGACGTGCGCAGGGGTGGGCATGTTGATTGAGCGTCTGGCTTATCGTCCCATTCGCCACGCCCCCCGCCTGACTGCACTGATTACCGCCATCGGCGTCTCTTTGCTGCTGGAGAACGGCGGTATCGTGGTGTTTGGAGCGGACCCAAAGTATATTCCCACCATGCTGGAGACCGCGCAGGCGGGGGAAAGCGGGCTGTTCATCAGCATTGGACAGATGGTGATGCTGGTGGTATCGCTGCTCTTCATGGTGGTGCTGCGCTTCATCGTGCTGAACACCCGGTTCGGACGGGCTATGCGCGCGATTGCATATGATATAGACGCGGCGCGATTGATGGGCATTAATGTCGACCGGGTGATTGCACTCACTTTCGCGTTGGGTTCGGCGCTGGCAGGGGCGGCGGGTATGATGGTCGCCACCTTCACCAGCGTGAAGATCACTCCCCTCTTTGGCTTGCTGCCCGGCGTGAAGGCGTTTGTGGCGGCGGTACTGGGTGGTATCGGCAACATTCCGGGCGCGGTGCTGGGAGGAATCCTGATGGGCGTCATCGAGGCGTTTGTGGGCGGCTCCGCATTGACCACCTACCGCGACGCTATCGCCTTCCTTATCCTGATTCTGGTTCTGCTTCTGCGCCCGGGCGGTATTCTGGGCAAAGCGGTGACCGAGAAGGTGTAGCGATGAGTGTGAGGCGTTTCTGGCTGTTGCGCGTGGCATCTCTGCTGGCAGCAGGAGCAGGGCTGTTTGGCGCAGACGCGCTCGTTGCATGGCTCAGAGCCACCGGCTGGGTCGATGATTACACCTACCGGGTCATCATGCTGTGTGGGATCAATATCCTGCTGGCGGTCAGTCTCAACTTCATTAACGGGATCACGGGGCAGTTCTCCATCGGACATGCCGGCTTTCAGGGCGTTGGAGCGTATGCGTCCGCTGCCTTTACGTTAGCGAGCATGAGATGGCTTCAGGAATGGGGACTGGCGGGCACACCGCTGGGCGATAACCTGATGCTGGTGGCCGCAATCATCGTGGGAGCAGTGTCTGCTTCGCTGGCAGGGCTGTTTGTGGGTATTCCCTCATTGCGCCTGCGCGGAGATTATCTGGCGATTGCCACGTTGGGCTTCGGCGAGATTATCCGTGTGACAATCCTCAACATTGAGGAGGTGGGCGGGGCACGCGGGCTGAAAGATATCCCCCTGCTGACCAGCTTCCTCTGGTTGTATCTGATGGTGGTGGTGCTTCTGGCGCTGTCGCGCAACCTGCTGGTGTCGGTGCAGGGACTGGGCTTTCTAACGGTGCGCGACGACGAGATAGCTGCCGAGGCTCTGGGGGTGAACACCACGCGCCTGAAGGTCATTGCGTTTGTGCTGGGAGCCTGTTTCGCTGGTGTCGCAGGCGCACTGTATGCCCATTTCGACGGCTACCTGAACCCCGATAACTTTCGCCTTGATCAATCCATTATCATCCTGACAATGGTGGTGCTGGGAGGACAGGGCAGTATTACCGGCTCGGTGCTGTCGGCGGTGCTGTTAACGGTCGTGCTGGAGTGGCTTCGTTTTCTGCCGACCATCACGCTGGGGGGGCGCGCCTTCACTCCCTCGGAACTGCGCATGGTGTTCTTCTCGCTGATGCTTATCTTGTTGATGCTGTGGCGTCCCAAAGGACTGCTGGGGCAGAAGGAGTTCGGCTGGAAGGCGGTGCGCCAGTACTGGAGGCTGATAAGAACGTGACGGAACCCATCCTCACCGTACGCCATTGCACCATGCGCTTTGGCGGACTGACAGCGGTAAAGGACTTGAGCCTGCAGTTGATGCCTCGCGAGCTGGTCGGACTGATAGGTCCAAACGGGGCTGGGAAAACCACTGTTTTTAACCTGCTGACCGGCGTATACCGCCCGACTGAGGGACAGATTATCTTTCGCGGAAAGGACATTACTGGCTGGAAAACCTATCGTATCGCCCGAATGGGCATCGCGCGAACCTTTCAGAACATTCGGCTGTTCGGCTCCCTGACGGTGCTGGAAAACGTGAAAGCTGGGGCGCGGATGCATATTCGCACAGGTTTATGGCACGCAGTATGGCGCACCCACTCGATGCTGCGCGAGGAAGAGACGATAGAAACGGAGGCATGGCGCATCCTGTGCGAGATGGGTCTGGACGACGTAGCGCATTACCGGGCAACTGACCTGCCCTACGGTGAGCAAAGGCGCTTGGAGATTGCCCGGGCGCTGGCAACCCATCCCCATCTGTTACTGCTGGACGAGCCGGCAGCAGGAATGAACCCGCAGGAATCCGCCGACCTGATGGAGCTGATTCGCCGTCTGCGCGACGAGTACGGTCTGACCATCCTGCTCATCGAACACGACATGAAGGTAGTCATGGGCATCTGCGAGCGCATTGTTGTGCTGGACTATGGCGAGGAGATCGCTCAGGGCACGCCCGATCAGATACGCACGAACCCGCGCGTTATCGCCGCTTACCTGGGTGAGGCACCGGCATGAGCGCACATGAAAAGATACTGGAAGTGGAGATGCTCAATGTACGCTACGGAGCGATACATGCTCTGCGTGATGTCTCGCTCTACGTACAGAAGGGCGAAATTGTTACCATCGTCGGCGCGAACGGAGCGGGTAAAAGCACCCTGTTACGAACCATCAGCGGGCTGGTGCGCCCCAGCAGCGGCACCATTGTGTTCGACGGCGAAGACATCACGCGCCTGCCCACACACGAAATCGTGTGCCGGGGGTTGGTGCACGCTCCGGAAGGGCGCCGCGTTTTTGCCAATATGACCGTGCGCGAGAACCTGCTGCTGGGCGCGTACGTGCACAGCAACCCAGACACGCTGGCGTATGACTTCGAGAGGGTATTTACCATTTTCCCGCGTCTGCGAGAACGTGAACATCAGGTCGCAGGGACGCTATCGGGTGGAGAACAGCAGATGCTTGCCATCGGCAGGGCGTTGATGTCCCGTCCCAAACTGCTTATGCTGGATGAGCCGTCGCTGGGGCTTGCTCCCAACCTGGTACAGGAGATATTTCATACCATCCGCGACATCAATGCTGAGGGTACTACTATCCTGCTGGTGGAACAGAACGCACATATGGCACTGCATACTGCCCATCGGGGATATGTGCTGGAAACGGGCGAGGTGGTGCTGACCGACAGCGCCAAGAACCTCCTGCAGAACGAGGCGGTGCGCAGTGCCTATCTGGGGGAATAAACGATTAGCGCGAAGCGTCTGCTGGAGTTTGCCTTTGTGCTGGTGGTGGTAGGCGTGTCTGCCAGGGAACACACCCGCCGTCTGGAGCGTGCCGCCGAACGGCAGATCCTGGCGCAGCTGGGAGGCGTGGGTAGGGTGCATGTGCGAATCGAGCCGCGCTGGGGCACACTGGGCGTTCTGCTGGCGCGGGCAGAGCGTATTCATGTGGAGGCAACAGACTTCCACACCGCACAGATGCCCTTCTTTACCGAACAGCCGGTTCCCTGCTGGCAGGGTAAGGCTCGACAGGTGACCATCGCATTCAATCACTTCAGCGTGGCAGGTGTGCCCATCCGCCGTTTCGAGGCGAGCATCCCCGATGTAATGCTAGACTCGCGCGCCGCAGCGTTCAACCTGCGTATCCGCCTGTTCCATGCAGGATGGGGCGACGGCTGGGTAGAACTGGACGAAGAGGGACTGCTGGCGTTTATTCGCCGCCGCCTGCCCGAAATCCGGTCGCCGGTGGTGCGCATCGTCCCTTCGGGGATACAGGTAGAGGGAGAACTATCTGCGCTGCTGGTGCCGTGGCGGTTCTCGGCGAGCGGAGGGGTTCAAGTGGCGGAGGATGGTTTGCGCCTGCTTTTAACGGATGTGCAGTTGCAGGTGGAGGGCAAGGACCTGCCCCCTGCGGTAACGCAAAAGGTGCTTTCCGCCCTCAATCCGGTGCTGGATGTTCAGCGCGATTTGAGGTTGGGCTCTGCCTTTGTGATGGAAAAGGCGGAGGTGCATTCTGGCTTTGTTCGACTCATCGGGCGGGCAACGGTGCCGCCCCGCGAAACAGGAGGTGTCAATGGCGACAGAGCACACTGAGCTTCGACGCACGCCCCTTGCCGAAGTGCATCCTCGCATGGGCGCGCGCATGGTGGAGTTTGCCGGGTGGTGGATGCCCGTGCAGTACAGCGGAATCATTCAGGAGGCGCGTGCCGTGCGCCAGCAGGTGGGCATGTTCGATATCAGCCACATGGGCAGGTTCCACCTGGACGGTGCAGACGCTATCTCTGCCCTCGAGAAGCTGACCACCAACGACGTTTCCGCCCTTACCGACGGCTCGGCGCAGTATTCGCTTCTCACCAATCCGCAGGGCGGCGTCATCGACGATATCATCGTCTACCGCCTGACGGCAGACCATCTGCTGGTGGTGGTGAACGCCGCCAATGCCGACAAGGACAGAGCGTGGATAGCACAGCACTTGCCCCCGTCGGTCTCGCTGGAGGATAAAACTGCGCAAACCGCCATGATTGCCGTGCAGGGTCCCGCGGCGGTTGGGCTGGTCAGCCAGCTGTTCGCTCAGCCTCTGGAACAACTGCCCCGATTCCACGCCGACACGGCGGCATGGCAGGGATGCTCCGTACTGGTAGCGCGCACGGGTTACACCGGTGAGGATGGGGTGGAGCTGATAGTGGACGCCTCGGAAGCGGAACGGCTGTGGAACGCCCTGTACGAGGCAGGGGCTGTGTCCTGTGGGCTAGGTGCACGGGACGTTCTGCGCATCGAGGCGGGTTATCCCCTGTACGGCCACGAGCTGAGCGAGACGATAAACCCCATTGAAGCGGGGCTGGGCTGGGTGGTCAGCAAAACGAAGGATTTTATCGGCGCGGAGGTCATCCGCCGCATCCGCGAGCAGGGTGCATCGCGCCGGCTGGTCGGACTGGAAGTGGAAGGGCGCATGGTGGCGCGACAGGGCTATGCGGTGCAGGTAAACGGGCAACCTGTTGGCGAAATAACCAGCGGAACCTTTTCGCCGACGCTGGAGAAGAGCATCGCCATGGCTTTCGTCCGCCGCGATTATGGCACCACAGGCACCAAAGTGCAGGTGGATATGCGCGGCAGAGCGGTGCCGGCAAAAGTGGTGTCGCGAAGGTTTGTCAGTCACGTATAAGAAAGATGGAGGGTATCTGATGAACATTCCGAGCGATTTACGATATTCCAAGACCGACGAGTGGGTTCGTGTGGAAGGCGACATCGCCACCATCGGCATCACCGACTACGCGCAGTCCGAGCTGGGCGACATCGTGTACGTGGAGCTGCCGGAGCCCGGTCGGGTTCTGCAGGCGGAAGAGATGTTCGGCACGGTGGAGTCGGTGAAGGCGGTGGCGGACCTGTATGCGCCCGTCGCGGGAGAGGTGGTGGAAACGAACCCGGCGGTGACCGAACGTTACGAACTTCTGAACGAAGACCCGTATGGCGAGGGCTGGCTGATCAAGGTGCAGATGACCGACCCCGCTGAGGTGGAGTCTCTGCTCACCGCCGAGCAGTACGCGGCATATATTGAGGAGCGACAGAAGGCATGAGCTATATCCCGCATACCGATGCCGACCGCCAGCGCATGCTTCGTGCCATCGGCGTGGACAGCATCGAGCAGCTGTTCGCCGAAATCCCGGAGGAGGTGCGCTTTCGGGGACCGCTGAACCTGCCGAAGGGGATGGACGAAATTGCGCTGATGGCACATACCCGGCGGCTGTCGGCGCAGAATCTGGATGCCTCACAAAGTGTGTGCTTCTTAGGGGCTGGCATCTACGACCACTTCGCGCCGGCGGTGATCGAGGCAATCATCTCCCGCGGCGAGTTCCTGACCGCCTACACGCCCTATCAGCCGGAGGTCAGCCAGGGCATCCTGCAGGCGATGTTTGAGTACCAGACGATGATTTGCGGGCTGACCGGCATGGAGGTAAGCAACGCCTCCATGTACGACGGGGCGACCGCTTTGGCAGAGGCGGGATTGATGGCGTGGCACCACACCGGGCGCCGGCGGATTGTGATTTCCGGAAGCGTGCATCCGCACTACCGGCATGTGGTGCACACCTACGCCAGCGCGGCGGACCTGGAGGTGCAGGAAATCCCCTGCGGCGAGGATGGCGTCACCCAGCTCGACGTGCCCATAGACGACGGCGCGGCGTGCATCCTGTGGCAGAACCCCAACTTCTACGGCAACCTGGAGCCAATGGCAGAGCTGACCGAGCTGGCTCACCGGCAGGGCGCTCTGGCGATTGTGGCGGTGGACCCGATTGCGCTGGGAGTGCTGAAGCCGCCGGGCGAGTACGGCGTGGATGTGGTGGTAGGCGAGGGGCAGCCGCTGGGGCTGGCGATGGGGTTTGGCGGTCCGCTTCTTGGCTTCTACGCCTGTAAAGAGGAGTATGTGCGTCGCCTGCCGGGGCGCATCATCGGCGAAACGGTGGACGTGGAGGGGCGCCGGGGGTTTGTGATGACCCTGCGCACCCGTGAACAGGACATCCGCCGCGAGCGGGCAACCTCCAACATCTGCACCAACGAGGCGTTGATGGCGCTGTCGGCAGCAGTCTATCTCAGCGCACTGGGCAAACAGGGTTTGCGTCAGGTGGCGAAGCTGTGCCTGCAGAAGTCGCACTATCTGGCGAAGCGGTTGACTGAGCTGCCCGGTGTGCAGATGGTGTATCCGCAGGCACGCTTTTTCAAGGAGTTCGTCGTCAGCCTGCCGCGCCCGGCGGAGGAGGTGGTGGAGGCGCTGCTTCCGGGCTATCTGGCAGGATTGCCGCTCAGCCGCTACGAGCACAGTCGCGAGCATCACCTGCTGATAGCGGTTACCGAGAAGCGCACGCGCCAGGAGATGGACGATTTCGTGCAGGCTATGCGCCGCGCGCTCAGCGAGGAGTAAAAAAACAGGCAACCAATCTCTTGCTTTTATCGTGCAAAACTGTTATACTTTCGTTGACGCTATCGCTCGGATAAGAGGTAGCGGCAGATGAGGATTTATCGTTATTTTTCCAAAGGACGGTCTTGCCGTTGGAACCAGGAACGGCGAGGGACATCTGACACTGGAGGGCTACCGGGCTATGGGGGATGTGCAATCCCTCCTCGAGCGCGGCGTCGCGTATAAAATCAACGGACAGTATGAAGAGGCGCTGGCGGAGCTGCGCCAGGCGTTGCAGCTTGCCCCCAACAACGCCGAGGTGCACCATCAGCTGGGGCTGGTGCTGGGGTTTATCGGTGAGTTCGAGCAGTCGCTGGCGGAGCTGGAGCGGGCAGTGCAGATAGATGGGCGGAATGTAGCCATCCGCAACGACCTCGCGCTCACTTACGCCATGCTTGGCATGTACGAGGAGGCACGCGCACAGTTCGAAGAGGTGTTGCGCCAGGACCCGACCAATGAGGTCGCGCTCAAGCAGATTCAGTTTCTCCAGTTCTAAGGAAACCGTCTCCGCCGCGCTGATACTGGCTCTGCTGGTCGGGTTGTTTTTCTTTCCTGTGCTGACCGGAGGACATGTGTGGCTCCCCGCCCGCCTGTTGTTCTGGACCTACCCCTATCGTGCCTTCGCTGGCGAAACGCCGCCCCCCTGGAACCCGCTGATGTGGGATGGCGCCGCGCAGTTCGGGGTGTGGCGCCTGTACACCGCCCGCATGTGGCGCGAGGGCTGGCTTCCCCTATGGAACCCGCATCAGGGCATGGGCTATCCGCTTTACGCCAACAGCCAGTCCGCCGTGTTCTATCCCCCAAATGTGCTGTTCGCATGGCTTGGCGCTTCGGCGTTCGGCTGGCTTGCCGCATGGCATGTGTGGTGGGCGGGGATGGGCGTCTGGTGGCTCTTGCGTAGGGATGCCGGTATCGGCTTCGTTCCCGCTCTGACGGGGGCGGTGGCTTTCGCCTTTTCGCTGTGGATGGTCACCTGGCAGTATCTGCCCACCGTGCCCGCGACCGCCTCGTGGCTTGCGTGGGTGCTGGTGGCGTGTTCGGCGTGGTGTCGTTCACCGGATGTGCGCCGGGCGACCTGGTGGGGCGCCGCGGTGGGCTTGTGCCTGCTGGCGGGGCATCTGCAGATAGCCTTCTATGTGATACTGGCAAGCGCGATTCGGGTGGCATCTCTGTTTTCCATGTGGAAGGGTACGCTGGGCACACGTCTCGCCACCCTCGCGCTGGCGTTTGCCGTTGCGCTGTCGCTGAGTGCGCCGCAGGTACTGCCCGCCGTAGAACTCTCGCGTTACTCGCACCGACGTGCTCCGGCTACTGCGGAGGGCTACTCAGCGTACGTGGGCAGTGCCATGCCTCTCGCCAACCTGATAACCCTTTTCCTGCCTGACTTCTTCGGGCATCCAGGCACAGCCCGCAGCGACGCCCCTGATGTCAGCACCTACTGGGGAAAGGGCAACTATGCGGAGTTCGCCTGCTTCGTGGGCATACCTGCTCTGCTTCTGGCGGGGATTGGAGCGTTCGCGCATCGCTCGGCTTGGCGGGTGTACGCGCTGATTCTGGCGATCCTCGCGATGTTGCTGGCTCTTGGCACACCGCTCAACGCACTGTTGTACTTTGGCGTGCCCGGTTTCAGCGGGACCGGCTCTCCCGCGCGAGTGCTGGTGCTGTGGGCGTTTGGAACAGCTCTGCTGGCAGGGCTGGGCGCGGACCGATTGGCGGATGCTTCGCGCAGGCAGTGGCTGATGGCGACTGTAGGTCTGCTCGTGCTGTTTGGAGCGGGCGTGCTCTCCGCGCGAGCGATGACGGGGCGGTCTCTGGGCGAAGAGGCGTTCGCCGAGCTGCTGGGAGCGCAGATGCCCTTCCTGGTGCAGGGGATTGCGCTGGCGCTGCTGGGCGTGGGAACGGTGCTGTACGGCAAGCGGCGGGGGTGGAGGCATGCTTTTTCGCAGTGGGTGCTGACCCTGTGCGTGGCGGGTGCGCTCTGGGCGGCAGGGATGGGCTATAATCCCACTTCGCCGGCGCAGGACGTCTATCCCTCCACGTCTCTCCTCCAGCAAGTGCAAACCTTGACCGAGGGTAAATGGCGAATCTTCGCGGTGCAGGAGGGATGGAGCCTCTATCGCGCGCCGCAGGCGATACTGCCGCCCAACCTTGCCACCGCCGCCGGGCTGTATGACCTGCAGATTTACGACTCGCTGATGCCTCTGCACGCCAAACGCTGGCTGGACGGACTGAACGGCAGGGATTCCGCGCCCGTTGAGAACGGCAATATGGCGCTTGGCTGGCGTGCGCCTGCCGACAGGCTGGCTGACGTGGGCGTGAAGTATGTGCTATCCGTGCAACCGCTCGCCGAGCCGGGGTTGAAGCCGCTTGCAGAGGGCGCGGAGGGCTGGCTGTACGAGGTAGTCGGCGCCCGTTCATGGGTGCGCACCGAAGATGGACGTGAATGTACCTTCCGCTGGCAGGGACCGAATCGGCTGGAGGTGCTTGTGCCGGACGGGGCAGGTAGCCTGCACGTGCTTGAGACCTTTGCGCCGGGATGGAAGGTGGAACCTGCGGGAGAAGTAGCGATGCTGGGCGGCACGTTTCAGCGGGTGCAGGTTGCTCCCGGCACGCAGAGGGTATTCCTTCGCTACGCTCCTGACCTGTTGAGGGTGTGCCTGTACTTTGCGCTGGTGGCGGTGGGCTGGTGTGCAGGATTCTTGATGGCGAGCGGACAAAAATGGAATAATGCTATTGACCGACCGGGACAGTGAGGCAAGGCATGTATCTGCGCTGGTTGTGGATAGTATTGCTGGTCTGCTGGAGTGTACCGCTTCAGGCGGATGTGGCGAGCTTTATCAGGACGCGCCACTCACTGAAGGCGGTGCCGGTGGGCGGCATCAGCATCGTCCAGCAGAACGTGGAGGCGTATCGCGGCAAGGTGGTGGAGTTCACCGCGACGGTGCGCGGCGCCAGCCAGGTGGGCGATGCGCTGGTGCTGGTTCTCCAGTCGGATGACGGCGCGTCGGTTTATCCACGTGCGGCAGGTCATGTGCCTTTGCAGGAGCAAATCGGCGCGCGCCTGCGGGTGCTTCTGCGCGTGGGGGAAAGCAACCTGGTTGGTCTCAGCGATGCCGAGCTGGTTCAGGCGGTACATGAGGCGGACATCTCCCGCTGGGAAGCCGAACAGCAGAAAAAGCAGGCGACAAAGCCCCCCTCGCGTTCCTCCAACCTGCGCCCCCTGGCATCACGCTTCAGCACGCCCATGCGCACGGCTCAGGGAGCGGTTATCACCTTTGAACAGTGGCACAGCGCGGTGTACGATGCCTATGCCCGCGCCATCTCGCGCTTCAACCCCCGGCTCAAGCCTCAGCAGGTAGAGGTGATTACCAACAGCATCCTCGCGTTCAGCTGGTATTATCGGGTGGACCCGCGCCTGGTGGTGGCGATGGTGCTGGCGGAGTCGGGCTTTCGACCGGATGCGGTTTCGCGGGCGGGCGCGATGGGGCTGGGACAGTTGATGCCCGGCACCGCTCGCGGTCTGGGCGTCAGCAATCCCTTTGACCCCGTGCAGAATCTGGCGGGTGCGATACGCCTGTTGCACGGGCATCTGAACACCTATTCGGGCGGACGCGCCTACCGCGAGGGAACCGTCAGCTGGAACGACATCATCCTCGCCATGGCGGCTTACAACGCAGGTTCAGGCGCGGTGCGCAAGTATGGCGGAGTGCCTCCCTACCGAGAGACCCAAACCTACGTGAAGCGGGTTATTGAACTATACAAAAAGCTGTGCGGGATGAATTGAACGTCCCCTACTTACCGAACAGCTCGGTAATCTTCTGGCGGCGGAAGGCGAAAATCTCCTCAATGCGCGGACGCACCAGCAGGCGATTCACCATACCATCAATCATCGGCACCGGCAGGGCATAGTATACCAGGTCGGTCGTGTGTACCCCGCCCTCAACAGGCACAAAGGTGTGGCGATGGTGCCAGAATCGATAGGGACCGAACCGCTGTTCGTCCACGAAGAATCGCAGAGGGTCGACATGCGTGATTTCGGTGACCCAGAACATGGGGATGCCCAGAAGCGGTCGCACGGTGTAGGCGATAATCAGCCCGGGTTCCATCCTGTCGGGCACTGGCGTCAGGATGTCAAAACCCATGTAGGGCGGAGTAATGACCTTAAGGTTGACGGGGCTGGAGAAGAAATCCCACACCTCCTCCAGCGGTGCGGGAATAATTTGCTCGGTCTCAAAGCGAAACAGCTTCATCTCCGGCTCTCCTAAGTTCCTGCGGTTTTGTTATCTTTTTTGTCTATCCGCTTTGAGCGGTCTTTAGAGTTTCCAGCCGACCTCCTTCCGGTGGAAGCCTGCGACGGAACTGCCTGCCCTGCCAGACACCCTCCACCAGCACCTCGCGCGGGCTGGCGGTGATGCGAAGCCGGTTCCCCTGGTAGTTCACGCCGTCCACGCCCAGAGAGGGCAGGGCTTTTGGTAACTTTGGCGCGATACGTAACCCCTGCAGAGTGGCTTCCACGCCCAGCAGTCCGTACAGCAGGAAGCAGGGCACCAGCCCGCTTTCGGGAAAAGGCAGGTCCACGCCCACCTGACCGGGGTTCTCCTGTTGCGGTATCTCCCCCCGATACAGCGGCGGGCCTCCGCACAGGCGGTCGGGCATTCGGTAGCGAGCAAGGATTTCGCTGAACCGTTTCCAGGCGTTCTCTGCCCCAAAGTAGCGCAGGCGCACCATCAGGTCAAAGTAGGAGGTATACAGGATTGCCCCGCCGTCCTGACACTGGTCGCCATAGGGTGTGCCGTGCCATCCGAAGTGCCACCAGGGGGGAACAGGACTGTTGCGCTCTTCAGGTGGTGCGTTGTCGCCCCACATGGGGTTGTGGATGGTGTTGGCGCGTGGGGCGAAGGTCCATCGGCTGTAGGTGTCTGCCCTACCCGTGGAGGTGGGTTGGGTTTCCATCCAGCGGAAGATGCGCCGTGCCTTTTGCGCGTCGCCCAGCCCGTAGTACAGCGCCTCCAGGTTCACGAAAGTAAAGCCGTAGTCGTGGCGTACGCCGTCCACGTCCACACAGCCGATATAACGCCCTGCTCGTTCATCCCAGAAGACCTCATCGTAGCGGCGGTGTGCTTTCTGGCGGAGGGCATCATAATCGGTCAGCGGGCGCAGGCGCAGGACCTCGTCGATGCCCCGCATGGCGTCCATACTGGCGTAGTAGACGGCGTTGGCATACGCGTCCAGATGCCCAAAAGGCAGGATATCCCAGTAGTTATTGCCCACCCCCTTGTGTCTGCCGTTTACATCTTTGCTGGCGGTGATGATTAATCCCTCGTGCCCTTTCAGCGTCTCCAGCTGATACGCCATCGCGCGGCGCAGGCGGTCGGATTGACTGCGCAGGAACTCGCGGTCGCCCGTCCACAGATAAAACCGCCAGCA
>CAZOGB010000008.1:69043-80015 GCA_964579145.1 uncultured bacterium
CCCACCAGAAGCGATTCACGTCTTCCTGCAGACTGCGCGGAGAGCAGATGAAGCGCGGAAAGTCGGCAGGAACCGAGTCGGCGCGAGGCAGGGTGCGTATCGCCCATCGTGCAACCCAGCGGTCTCCCTGTTGTTGATAAGGCGTGTGCAGGCGCAGGTGCATCCGCTTCTCTTCCATCTCCCAGTGCAGGTGCAGTGCTTCTCCCTCAATGCGCAGGTCGGCGTCGCGTGTGCCTTCCATTTCAATCCACTGGCAGCCGTCAAAAGATAGCCCGGCATGGTCGCGGCGCTTTAGCTGCTGGACGGGCATGTAGCGCTGATTGCTCGTGAAAAAGCGGGTGAATACCCCACCCGCCCGCGGTGTGCAGTCGTAACCCGATTTGGTCCATGTGGTGCTCCATGTCCACTGCAAGGGGGCGGGCGGTACAGAAGCAGAGAGCAGTTCTGCCTCCACCTGCAACACCTCCCTCTGCAGGCGATAACGCAGACGCCCTTCCCCTACCCGGCGACGCACATCCACCCGCAGCGCGCGGTCGCGCGGCACCGGCTGAGCATCGACCAGTGCTGTGCCACCAGGCCACACGTCCTTCTGACTGCTCCACCAGCCAATGGAGCCTTCAGGGTCGGAAATCTGCACGGTGTACTCGCCTTCGCCCTGCGGTTCGTCCAGCGTCAGCGACTGCCACGAGTTATCGGGCACGTTTTCCAGCCTGCGTGAGGCAATCAGCCTGTCCCCGGCAAAAAGGCTCAGCGTGCAGGCGGAATCGGAGGTATGCCACGTGGGCAAGTGCACGGCGACGGTGCGAAACTGCTGTCCGGGCGCGATACGGAAGGTCTGCGCCAGCGTATGTCCCTTTTCCAGTCGTTCGGGAAAGGTCACCTCGCCGCCGCTCTGCAGGAGTATCGGTTCAGGATGCCAGACCTCCAGCGGCTCAATGATGGCTTCGGTTTCGGTCTGGTGCTCGGTAGTGCGAGGTGTCCACTCCCAGCCTTCGGGAACCAGGCTCAGGCAGAAGGTCTGGCTGGGGCGAGCTTTGCCCGTCGGGTCGCAGTGCAGGTCAACCAGCGCGGTTTGCCGGCGCCCTGCCGTAAAGAAACCGTTTCGCAGGGTGGACATGGCTACCTCCGGGACGAGAAAGACGCTTTATAGGGGATTCGTGAGGTAGGCGAAACGTCCTGCTGGGTGGTTAATGCTGGTGGGGCGCATGGGCGCCCCACCCGATTCCTTAGCCGCGCTCCAGCTGCAGGGTGAGTGTCGGAGCGTCGCAGATTTCGCTGGGACCGAAGTACTGAATCGGTCCGGGGAAGCGGTAGTCGTCCTCGATAGCCCACTTCTCGCGCTGTTCGGCAAAGGTGCGGAACGGCTTGCCGTTCAGGTCGACCAGCGCCTTTCTGATGACCGGCGTGGGCTTGCCCTTACGCATCTCGATGTTGAGCATCATGGTGACTGGCACACCGCCTGCCACCCACTCGTCCGCACCGTGGGTGAGGTTGCGCACGTACACCGTGTAGCCAGTCAGGTTAGCGCGGATGAGCTGCGCCGCTGCATAGCCCAGCGTGTAGGCGTAGTCCGCGTCGAAGTTGGATGGAGCGGCACAGCGTCCCTCATAGCCGAAGAAGTGGCTGAGCGGGCTAAACTTCACCGCCTGTGCCTCGCCCTTCGCCTGCAGGAGGCGGATACGGTCGGACACGAGGTCAATCAGCAGTCGCTCGGTCTCCACCTGCGACAGGGGCACGTTGCCGTGGCTGTCCCGGCGCAGAAGCACCGCCTGAATGTCCTGCGGCAGGGAGCCGTATAGTCGCGCGCTGTGGTCGCTCAGTCGGGTGCTGAGGTACTGTACCCGCTCGGAGTGGTCGGGCAGGCTGTGGATATACTCCTCCTCCGCGCCGAGGATAGCGCTCAGCTCATCAATCAGCGTCTTGATGTCGCCGATGAACTCCACCAGCCCTTCAGGCACCAGAGCGATGCCGTAGTTCTTGCCCTGCTCGGCGCGTCGGATGACCACGTCGGTGATGTAGTCCACAATCTGTTCCAGTGTGGTGCCCTTCGCCTGCACCTCTTCCGAGATGAGCGCGATGTTGGGGTGCGTCTGCAGGGCACATTCGAGCGTGACGTGGCTGGCGGAGCGCCCCATCAGGCGGATGAAGTGCCAGTACTTCACCGCAGAGGTGGCGTCGCGGACGATGTTGCCAATCAGCTCCGAGTACACCTTACTGGCGGTGTCGAAACCGAACGAGGCTTCAATCAGCTCGTTCTTCATGTCGCCGTCGATGGTCTTGGGCACGCCGATGATACAGGTAGGGGAACCTACCGACCGCAAATACTCGGCAAGCACCGCCGCGTTGGTGTTCGAATCGTCGCCGCCGATAATCACCAGCCCGTCCAGCCCCATCTGCTCGAAGTTCTTGCGGCAGGCTTCCAGCTCTTCCGGTTTCTCTATTTTGTCGCGTCCGGTCATTATCATGTTGAAGCCGCCGGTGTTGCGGTACTGGTCAATCGTCTCAGCGGTGAGTTGCGTGTATTTGCCCTTAATTACGCCGCCCGGACCCTTCAGGAAGCCGTACAGCCGGCTGTCGGGGTTCGCGGACTTCAGGGCGCCGAAGATGCCCGCAATCACGTTGTGCCCGCCGGGCGCGGGTCCTCCCGATAGCACCACACCCACCCGAAGCGGTCTGGTGCTGAGTTCCCCTTTGCCTTCCACGAGAGTGGCAATCGGTTGACCGTAGGTATGTGGGAACAGCTTGCGAATCTCCTCCTTGTGGGTGGTTGGCTCTGTTGGTTCACCCAGCTGCACGGCAATATTGCCTGTGCGCAGAGCAGGAGGCAGTTTCGGTTGATAGGATGCTCGCGCCTGCTGTAGCGGAGATTTGTTGTCCGTCATCGTCTTTGCCTCTCTACACGCTTTTTGGTCAATCAATTATATCTTACAGCATCAGGCGCGGATTTGCTACACTCTGTGGGGCTGTCCGTGCATCCGAAACCCGATTCGAGGTATCTATCGTATAGGGAATGAGAAACCCGTAACGAGGTGAGTATCATGCGTGCCTTTTGGAGCCTGATAGGTGCTTTGCTGTTGCTGTCTGTCGCAGCTTTTGCGCAGTTTGCTCCGCCCAAGGATGCTTTAAGCGTGCAGGCGGGGGCATCGGTGAAGCAGATTGTGCCGGGCAAGCCCTTCGAGATACTGGTGACGCTGAACATCAAACAGCCTTACCACGTCAACGCCAATCCGGCAAGCGAGAAGTTCCTCATCCCCACAACGGTTAGCGTGGAACCGGTGGCAGGCATCACCTTCGCTCAGCCGCAGTATCCGAAGGGGCATCAGCGCGAGTTTGCCTTCACTGGCGGCAAAAAGATAGCCGTTTACGAGGGGAAGACCATCATTCGCATTGTGGCGACGCCGGCAAAGAGTTTAAAGGCGGGTTCGGTCACCATCCGCGGCAAGGTGAACTATCAGGCATGTGACGAGAAGTCGTGTTATCCGCCGGGCGACCTGCCGTTCTCCCTGTCGTTAAAGGTCGGTAAAGCCTCTGTCAGCGCGGAAACGGCTGAGGGGCAGACGGTAGCACAAGTGGAAGAGGCATCTTCGGCAGCCAGCCCACCGCCGGCGACGGGCACGTTCTCCTCCACGCCAGGCGGAGCGTATCTCCAGCGTCTGCAGGACCTGCTGAATCAGGGGCGTTTCGGTATTGCCCTGCCGATTATTTTACTGCTGGGGCTTCTGCTCAACCTAACCCCTTGCGTCTACCCGCTGATTCCGATTACCATCTCGTTCTTCAGCAGGCAGACTTCGGGCAGTTCGGGGCGCACGTTCGGGCTGGCGCTGGTTTATGTGTTTGGAATGGCGTTAATGTATGCGGCGCTGGGCACGGCTGCGGCGGCGCTGGGCAAGACCTTCGGCTTTCAGCTGCAGAACCCGTGGGTGCTGGGTGGCTTCGCGGTGATCCTGGTGGCGCTGGCGTTAAGCATGTTCGGCGTGTATCAGCTACAGTTGCCTGCCGGTTTGCGCAACAAGGCGCGTCTGCGTGAAGGCTGGTTGGGTGCGCTGATGATGGGCTTGCTGGTTGGTGTGGCGGCGGCGCCGTGTGTGGGACCTGTCGTGGTGGCGCTGGCAGCGGTGGTGTCGGGCACGGGCAACGTGCCTCTGGGCTTTCTGCTGTTCCTGACGCTGGGGATTGGGCTGGGCATACCCTATATTGTGCTGGCGATGTTCTCGGGGGCGATTCGTCGCCTGCCGCGCAGCGGCGAGTGGATGGTCGCCGTCGAACACCTGTTCGGCTTTGCACTAATCGGCGTGGCGATATTCTTCCTCAGCCCGATCCTGCCCGCGGCGGTGTACAGGGGGCTGATGTTCGCCTTCCTGGCGGGGGTGGGCGTCTATCTGGTCGCCTTTGATAAGCTGGCGAAGTCGGTACGCGCCTTCTTCCTGTTCAAGCGGTTGCTGGGCGTGGCGCTGGTCGCCTGGGCGGTGATGACAGTCATCCCCTCTCAAAAGGCGCATGGTGGGCATATCGCGTGGCAGCCCTACAGCGACGAGATACTTCAGCAAGCTGTCGCAGAGGGCAAGCCGGTGGTTATTGACTTTTATGCCGACTGGTGTCTGCCGTGCAAAGAGCTGGAGGCGAACACCTTCTCGGACCCCCGTGTGGCGAAGGCGTTTGAAGATGTCGTTGCCCTCAAAGCCGACCTCACCCGCGACGAAGACCCCGCGGTGAAGGCGGTCAAAGAGCGTTTCAAAATCGTGGGCGTACCGACCATCGTGTTTCTGGACAGCTCCGGGCGCGAGCAGGAGTCACTGCGCCTCGTACAGTTCGAGCCCGCAGACGCCTTCCTGAAACGGATGGCGCAGTTTCACTCGATGGCGCAAACCGCACAGCGATAGAGGAGGATAAAAGAGGTGCAAAAACTAGGATTCTGGCTTCCGGTCGTGATTTTGCTGGGAGTCGCTGGCATCTTCTGGTCAGCGCGAGAGGTAATGCCTCTGGAGGTTGTTCGGGTATTGATGACCGTCAGCCTTGGAGTGGCGGGAGTATTGCTCCTGCGTCGGCGAGGCGTCACCGCCACACTGGGCATTGTGCTTATCGTCGGGGCGTTGTGGGTCTCTCAGCCGGGTGTGGTGGCTGGCAAGGGCGAGGTGAATATGCTACCTGCCAGCAAGGCGGCGATCCAGCAGGCTGTGGAAGAGGGCAAGCCGGTGATACTGGTGTTCACCGCCGACTGGTGCCCCTTCTGCCGGCGGCTGGAGCGCGAGACCTTCACCGATGGCGAGGTGGCACGCCTGGCAAAGCAATTTACCGTCTTTCGCGTGGACATGACATCCAGTAACCTGCCCGCGGAAACCGCGGAACTAGCGAAGCAATACGGCGCGGAAGGGTTGCCAACGGTTGCCTTTCTGAACGGTCAGGGCGAGTGGCTGCAGTCCCTGACGCTGGTCGGTTACGAGCCGCCGCGCGAGTTCGCGCAGAGATTGCGTCAGGCGTTGCAACCATAGGCGATTTGTGATATACTAAGCCAACCCTCCACGTAGAGCCTGCAGGACACCATGTCTCCAGACGGACAGCACTTTCCATTTGCCAAGCTTTTCCCAAATGAGTACATGGTGATGTATGATAACACACCGTAACCGGACAGACACTACTGCTGGCGGCGAGGGAAAGTCCCTGTTCCATCAGCCGGTGCACCTGCATCTTCGCCAGCAGGAGGACGTGTACGCGCTGTACGCAACGCCTCTACCTCTGCATCTCTGCGTAGATGTGCTGTATGAGTACGTGCAGGGGCGGTATCTGCTCCTGCTGTCGTTCAGCAACAAGCAGATGCTGGCGCGCCCGAACCAGTCGCTGGCGCAGTGGCTTCGCCAGCAGAGTCTGCAGGCGCACTCGATCCGCTCCTCGTTCGCGCTGGTGCCCGCTCAGCACGTACACGATGTGGCACAATTGACGCAAACGTACCTGATATTCACCGATACGCCCCTCTCGCCCGACCAGCTGGCGCACATGGATATCGAACCGCTGGTCACCGATACCTTTTCCGCATCGACATGGTATACCGTTCTTCACCACGAGATTGACAACCGCCTGTACTGGCAATCGCGCGAGGATCGGGTCAGCCACTTGCTGTGCCGGGAGCGCGAGCTGCTTCAGAAGGTTTTATCGCGATTTCTGCGCGCTTATCTGCAGTTCCATCAGCCCGACCTTCCCGCAGTGGACGATTTCCCGGCGCTGATCCATGAGCAGTTATGGCAGTATGCCGGACAGGGGCTTGCGCCGGGGAAGGTCACATCTACGCCAAACGGCGTGGACATGCAGGTGGCGCTGGGTGCGCCCGACCGCAGCGTGTGCGTGCAGGCGCAGAGCTGTCCTCCCGTTACGCAGGTTGGGCGCGGTTTCATCCTGCGCTGGCGAAACGGCGGCTGGGAGATTTGCAGTACCGAAGAGTTCAACGATACTCCCTGAAGCCGCCTACCTCCCCAACAGGATTGCCGCTCCTACCAGAATCATCACCGTCGAGATACTTATCGGTAGCCACACGGGACCAATCCATGGCACCGGTATCAGAAAGAGCACATCCAGCGTCTTCAGCGACTCGGGCCAGCGGATGAGCACCTTGAGAAACACGTAGTAGAAAATATCCCACACGCCAAAAGCCAGCAGGAACACCGCCAGTATTTCGAGCGGACTCTTGCCCACCAGCAGCGCCAGACAGACAAGCATCACGATGGTCGCCACTTCCCGCCCGATTTCGGTGCGCAACATGTGCTGGGGCATTCGCCCTTCGAACTCGGGGATGCGTGTGAATCGAATGGGAACCGCGCCCAGCTTCACCGGAACGGGAAAGCCATCGGGGTAGTACAGCGCACGCAGATACACCACCACCGCCGCCTCTAGATAACCCATGGCGACGGCGAACAGCGTCACCAGCAACGCCTCCTGCACCAGTATCACCTCCTGAGAGTAGCCACTGCGTAGCAGGCGATACCTTCTTCACGTCCCACAAAGCCCATTCGTTCGCTGGTAGTCGCTTTGATGTTCACACGGTCTGGTTCGATTTGAAGCGCGTCGGCAATGCGCTCTCGCATCGCAGAGACGTAAGGGCGCAGGCGCGGCGTTTCCGCCAGCACGGTGACGTCCACATTCACCACCTGCCATCCCTGCTGGCGCACCCTATCCCACGCGAGGCGCATCAGCTCCATGCTGTCGGCGTCGCGATAGGCGGGGTCGGTGCTGGGGAACAGCGTGCCGATGTCGTCCAGCCCAGCCGCGCCTAACAGCGCGTCGGTGATAGCATGAAGCACCACGTCGGCGTCGGAGTGTCCGGCTAAACCGCGCGGCGAGGGAACCTGCACACCACCCAGCATCAGCCTGCGCCCCTCGGCGAAGGGGTGCACATCGTAGCCAAAGCCGGTGCGCACCTCGCCAGCGTTTGCAAGAATGCGTTCCATCTGTGCCAGATCCTCGGGATAGGTCAGTTTGATGTTCTGGGGGTCGCCGGGCACAACGGTTACCGGGTGAAACCCTTCCACAATCATCGCATCATCGGTGGGAGTGCTGTGCGAGGGGTCAAATCGCTGGTACGCTTCGCGCAGCACGTGAGCGGCGAACCCCTGCGGCGTCTGCACAGCCATTGTGCGCCACCTCTGTCTGTCCTGCCTTTGTTCGCGGGGAATGGTCGCCCGCACCACGTCGTTCTCGTCCACCCATTTGAGGGTGTCCGCCACGCGCAGGGCAGGGATGGCTGCGCCTGTCTGCCGGGCTGTCTGCAACACGCGCGAAATCAGCTCCGCCGATACCGCCGCCCGCGCCGCATCGTGCACGAGCACCCACCTGTCCCCTTCGGGAATAGCATCCAGCCCCAGGCGTACCGACTCCCACCGTTCACGTCCTCCTTTGACCACGGCAGTTATCTTGCCAAACCTACCTGCCATATCCTGCAGGCGAGGCAGCTCCTCCTCCTGCCCCACCAGCACAATATGGTCTATCTCGGGGTGAGAATGGAAGCGTTCTATTGCCCACAAAAGCACGGGCTTGCCCGCAATCGCTGTCCACAGCTTACCCGTCGGGCTTCCGAAACGCTCCCCTTTGCCCGCAGCAAGCAGGATGGCGCAGGTGTCCGCCACCTCAACCACACCTTTCGTTACCGCCGTCGGCGCAGGCGCGCCGTGGGAAGGCGCATCCCCCGGTCAGCCCACTCGGTGGTTTCGCTCTCCTGGTTTTTTACGCTGGCGAAAATCATCTTGCCCGCCACGGTCTGGAGCACGCTGGTGACCAGCACATCCACGTCCTGATCAATGAAGTCGCGCCCGCCTTCCACCACAATCATGGTGCCGTCATCCATATAGCCGACGCCCTGATTGGGCTGGTTGCCCTCCTTGATGATACGCACACGCATCTCTTCACCGGGCAGGACGACCGGCTTCAGCGCGTTGGCGAGCTCGTTAACGTTCAGCACCTGCACGCCTTCCAGCTCGGCGACCTTGTTCAGGTTGAAGTCGTTTGTCACGATGACGCCGTTGATGCTTTTGGCAAGGCTCACCAGGCGTTTGTCCACCGGCTCGCTGGGGTCCACCATGTCGTCGTAGGTGCGCACTTCCAGATGGCGCTCTTTCTGCATCTGGTTGAGGATGTCCAGCCCGCGCCTGCCCCGCGCCCTGCGCAGAGAGTCAGGCGAATCGGCGATGTGCTGGAGCTCGTCAATGACGAAGCCGGGCACGTAAATCGTACCTTCGATGAAGCCGGTGCGACAGATGTCGGCAATGCGCCCGTCGATAATCACGTTGGTGTCCAGAATCTTGATTCGGGGCGTGTCGGCTTCCACTATCCCCTCTGGCGAGGGCAGCACCACCCGCAGCTCTTTCATGCTGAGCACCGCGACCGTGCTCAGGTAGACAAAGGTGATGCCCACAATCAGCGTGAGCGGAATACCAATCAGCCCATATCGACTGAAGAGCACCGCAAAGGGAACCGTCAGCAGCACGCCAAACGTGCCTCCGATGGTCAGCGCGATTTTCTCGCGAGTGGACGCGCTCTCTATCTGCTTCTGGACGTTGAGCACAAAGCGAAATATCTCCGAGCCGAGGATGATACCAATCAGCCCCCCGACCACCGTCAACGCCACGCGTACGGTCAGCTGGAAGCGCGGGTCATCAAGAATGTTAGGGGTATCGGGCTGGGTTGCCGCTTCGGGCAACAGTCTTTTCAGTGAGCTGATGAACCATGGCGTTGCCTGATAGCCTACCGTCAGCCCCAGCACGATAAGCAACAGGGTCAACGCCCAACGAAAGGAACGTGCAGACACGGTATGATGCCTCCTTGAGAAGATGGTAATTAGTGCTCGATTTTCTGTTATCCAGATTATTTTAGGCGTCTGGACAGCCTTTTCCTGCCATTACTCTTCGACCTGCCATTGCGACACGATTTGCTGTTCCACCCCCAGCTGCTGAAGCACCCGTGCCACCACGGTGTCCACCAGCTCCTCCACGCTTTGCGGGCGGTGGTAGAACGCGGGCGACGCCGGCAGTACCACCGCCCCAGCTTCCGTGAGCGTGGTCAGCGTGCGCAGGTGAATCAGGTTCAGCGGAGTCTCGCGCACCACCAGTATCAGTTTCCGCCGTTCTTTCAGGCACACGTCGGCGGCGCGGGCAATCAAATCATCGGAGACGCCGTGTGCGATGCGCCCAGCTGTGCCCATGGAACAGGGGATGATGACCATGCCATCGTGCCGAAAAGAACCGCTTGCCGGAGGGGTGAAATAGTCCTTCGGGTTCAGAAAGACAATATTCGGATATTCCGCGCCGAGCAGGCTCTGGGGGCACAGTGTGCGCTCGTCCACTTCGATGCCCAGTTCTGTCCGTGCCACCGAAAGGGCATGTTCGGATGCAATCACCAGCAACTGGCTGAAATAGCGCGAAGCATGTTGCAGGAAACGCACCGCATAGATTGCACCGCTGGCTCCCGTGATGCCTACTACCAGTTTTCCGGTCAAACGCTCCCCTCCGTGCACCAGTTCTACCTTTATTGTACCCTGCGGAAGCCGTTCATTTGCAAAGCATCGTTTATTCCGCCCCTTCCTCGCGGTTGAGCCAGCGCACCCGACGGGCGTAGTGGCGCAGGGTCGCCTCGCTGTAGCTCAGGGTTAAACCGTTCAGGGGATGTGTTGTCCAGCTCCGGCGGATGGCTTCGCAGGCACGCAGGAACAGCTTGTGCGCCGCCTGTTTGCTGATGCCCCATTCACTGCCTATCTCTTCAAAGGTGTAGCCGCGCAGGAAGAGGTCAATCACCTGTCGCTGACGCGGGGTGAGCGGGGCGTGCTCCAGCATCAGCGCAACCTCTCGCTGGCGGAGGAAGTCCACCGCGTCCACCTGCAGGTTGCGATGCAGGGGAGCCAGCTGCGAAGCCCGCTGAGCGTCCACCATCTCGCGCTGAACAGTGCGAGATTCGGGATAGGCAGGGTAGTGCTCATCGCGTCCCGCCAGACGCAACAACAGGTCTGCCAGAAGCTCCAGGTCCTTTAACGTCTCTTCACCTTTCACCGCTTTTGCCCTCCACAAAGTAGTATACAAAATTATATATATTTTGTGAAAAGGAGTCAAGAGGGCAGATGGCTTTGGAGTGCAGAAGCTTGCTTCAACCGGGCTGTGATGGACGCAATCCTGCAACTGGAAGTTGCGGGCTACCCAAAACGAAGCCTCCTGCGGAGGCTGGAACCTGCGTCAGCAGATTTTGCCGTGTGTTGCCTGCGATTTCTAATCGCAAGGTTGACATCAAAATGGGAGGAAGGCAACCCTGCAACTGGAAGTTGCGGGCTACTCATGACAAAGCCTCCTGCGGAGGCTAATAACCTGCTTTAGCAGGTTTCGTTCTGTGTAGCCTGCGATTTCCAATCGCAAGGTTGCCTTAAAAACACTATTGACCCCTTTCCCTGCTATTACCACCCGCAAGGGCACTCTCCCCATAGCACAACCCCTTGACATGTTTTCGT
>CAZOGB010000009.1:0-14219 GCA_964579145.1 uncultured bacterium
GCAGGAGAATATGTTGCATAGGTCATATTGAATTGGTGAAAAGCACCGGCTGGGGGTGCACTTCCCTGCCGTAGCCGTGTCACCGAAACGCCCTGATGCATCAAGCCGAGCCGCGTGCAAGACCAGAGGAGGAGATGTGCCATGAGCCACAAAGTTCTGCTGGCTGTGTTCAGCATGGTCGTGCTGGTGCTGCTGGGTGCGTCCTTGATTGGCTGTGGCGGAGGAGGGGGAGGAGCACCCCAGTTCCAGCAGCTGACCGACAGTGCTGGACGCGGCATTACCGACACCAACAACAACGGCATCCCCGACATTCCTCAAGATGCCCGACCAACAGTGATGACCGCTCTCACAGGGTTCGCTCCGAATACTGCGGTGGAGGTTCAGATCCTGCGTGACGGTGTGCCGCTGACGGAACCTTCTACGGGCAACCCACTTGTTTTGCTGTTCACTACCGATGAAAACGGCAACGTGCCGCGCTTTGCGCTGTGGGATCTGGGCGTTGATCCGCAGACCGGACAGGCGCAGGATGCCACCGGCATCTATACCGTAGTCGCGAGCGCACAGGGCAAGCAGGCAACCCTGCGGTTTGAGGTGCTGGCGGGACGTGGTGTGCAGAGCGCAGGGGGGAGGCAGGCGACTGGCGCCGGCACTGTTGTCGTGCTCGCCGGCAATCCCCTGCGGTATCCGATGGGTTCCGTCTCCGCCGGTGAGGCGGTGCTGGTAGAGGGGTTCGGTTTTCCCGCTAACCAGCAGGTGAAGGTGTTTGTGGTGCGCGACCGCGAGGGCTGGCAGGGCGGGGAGACGTTGACAGACGAAACGGGTGGCGCAGAAGAGGTTACCACCAGCGCACAGGGCGACCTGCTGCGTACCACCGTGTGGAACTCTGCCAGCAGACTGGGCACGGCGCAAACAGATGGCGACTTCGACGTGGTAGTGGACGTCAACGGCAACGGTATCTACGACAGGGCTGTGGACGTGGTCAATGGTCTACTAGCAGCCAGCTTCACCGTGCAGGAGGCGTCCTGGGGCAGGCAGGCGCAGGGGCATCTGGCGGTAGAGCTGGCGGCGTCCACGCAGGGACAGTTCAAAGACCAGTTCAATATCACCGACCGCGTGGGCGTGTGGGTAAACCCGCCATGGCGTCCTCTTCTGCCGGGCAGGATGGTGCGCAAATACGTCGTGCTCCACAAAGATAGCTGGCAGAACGGCGACCTTCTGGTGGACGTGACCGGACGCCCCGAATCGGACATCACCCGCTATGCGTGCCGCAATCAGTATGTCTGTCCCGTATGGCATCCCCTGCTCGTTCCAGGCAGATACGACGTCATCATCGACGTGGATGAGGACAGTAAGTATACGCTGGGCACTGACTACATCGACGCCGGGTTAACGCCCGGCTCGCAGGCAGGCGCGGGTTTTGTGGTCACGGGCAATGGGCCGCCCATCCGTCTTGTGCTCAGCGCAGACCCGCCCACCATCAACGCAAACGGGAGCGCGCTTCTCCATGCCCAGGTGCAAACGGAAGAGGGGCAAGCCGTGTCGGGAGCCACGGTGAACTTCAGCATTGTGAGCGGACAGGGAGGACAGCTGAGCAGTACGTCCGCTAACACTGGCACGTCAGGCATCGCTTCGGTCACGCTCACCGCCACTCAACCGGGCGTAACCCTTACGGTGCGCGGTACGGTTACCGTTGGCAACCAGACGGCAAACGCTGAGGTGTCTGTGCGAGTGCGCGCCCCAGGCGAGTTGAACGTTATCATCCGGTGAAGGGAGGAGGGAATCAGAATGGCAAAGCGTATACTCTACGCCTGCGTGGGTGTGGTGCTCGCCACGGTGGTCATCGCCCTTTTCAGCGGATGCGGCTCGCACCAGCAGTCCGCCGGCAACAATGGAACGGGAAGAATGGCGGAGATTGTGCTGACAGTCGAGTGGCAGAAGACGCGCGTCATCCCGCCAGAAACGGAAAAGATAGACGTCACCATCGTGGGCGATGGACTGGGAGACCCGATACGCGACACCATCCCTCGCAGTCAGGGACAGACCAGCGTGACGAAGGCGTATTCCGTTCCCATCGGCTACAAGCGTGTGACGGCAGAAGCAAAAGACGCCAGCAACCGCCTGCGTGCCTCTGGGGTGGGGGAGACCTATCTGCAGGAGAGCCAGCGGGAGGACGTCGCCATTGAGATGACCGCCATCACCTTCCGAACGGTGACGCTTCGCTTCTTCCGCAGCGGTCAGGCCGCTCAGCCCGATTTTGTGGCGTTTCAGGATGGCGACGGCGCGTGGCAGGCGGCACAGAGCAGCGGCGGCGTGTACCAGATGAACGTCAGCGACCCCGGCGGGCGATACGGACTGGCTATCGTGTACACAGAGGTGGGTCACGGGACTGGCTCTTCCAGCCACGTGCAAATCTTCCACGCCACCGTGGAGGAGGTCGCGGAGATTCGCTGGGACGCCGGCGACCCACCAGCTACCAGCTACGTGACCGTTTCCGGCACGGTTACTGGTCCCGCTGGTAACTATGCGATGATAGCGATGCGCCAGGCACAGACCTCAGCATTTGCGGGAACGGATTACAGCCTGCGTGTCGCGCCGGGCGTTCACGATTTAGCAGCCGCGCTGTTTCCCAGCTTCGACAGGGCTGAACGGATGCTGCTTAAACGAGGCGTTCAGGTTGCCGGGGCTACGACCATTGACATCAACTTCGATAGCGCGGAGGCGTTTGCAACCGTCTCCTTCACCGCTGGAGTAGAGGGCGGCACGGGAACGTATGGCAATGCGGTTCTCAGTTTCGAGACGGCGGGCGGAACCACCATACCCATCGTGCAGCTATCCGAAACGGACCTGGGAAGCTTCCAGTTAGGGGGCGTTCCTGCTGACAAACAACAGGATGAAGATATGCACAGCCTCACCGTCTTCTCGTACGGTGAGAGACGGATGGCCATCCGCTACTTCAAGCAGCCGAACAACCTCACGGTTACCCTGCCGCCGCCGTTTGGCGATGTCAGTGTGACGTCCGCAGGAGAGACGCCCTATCTTCGCCTGACAGCGCAATGGCAACCCTATCAGGACGCGCAGGGCTACTATATGATCTTCACCTCCGAAACCCCGCAGGTGTCGGGGCGCTCCCGCCAGGTAACAACGACCACGTGGTCCGTGAACCTGAGTTCTGGCTGGATCGCAGGCGGAAGCAGCTACACCCTGCCCGACCTGAGCACAGTGCCCGGTTGGAACAATGGATGGGGGCTGGTGCTTGTACCCAGAGGATCGGTCAGCTGGGAGGTCGGCGCTCTCACCAGCAACAAGGCACTGTCAGACGCCATCAACCGCGAGGGACGCCCGGTAGACGGCCTGGAGGTTCGGCTGGCGAGTAAACAAAGTGGCTACGCAAATGAGTGAAAGAAGCCCGGGAGCAGACGCTCCCGGGCTGTGCTTTAAAACTTCGCCGCCAGACCAACGGCGAACTGGTCTAAATCGGGCTTGCTTGCCCCGCCAGAGGTGTCGTTGAAGGTGTACTCGGTTTTCAGGAGCGTCAGCCGTGATAGCTGGTGCCCCAATCCCACCGAGAACCGCCGGTAGCGGTTAACCGGCACGGGGCTACCGCCCAGCTTTGCCAGCACGCCGTCCTGCAGGGACACCTCGCTGTAGCGCACGGCAAAGTAGGTGCGCGGCGCCAGGCGGTACAGTGCCTCGGCGAAGCCAAAGCGCCCCTTGCGGTCGGCTGCTCCCTGCGCGTCGTCGGCGAAACCGCCGTAGGCGACGGCGAACTGCCACGGCATATCCAGTTCAGTGCCCGTTGCCGATTTAATGCCCTCCCTGCCGTAGCCGTAGCGCAGGTCAACCTCCCACAGGCTCCGTCGCCAGCCGGTTGCCCCGGATGGAGCGTCCGTCACCTCGGCGATATTGAAGTCGGTCTTGTCTACGGTGCCATCTCGTCGCACCAGGTTGCCCGTACGCAGGTAGCTCAGGGAGAGATAGAGATGGTCGCTTATCAGACCGCCTGCTTTCACCCCCCAAGCCAGCTCTGCGGGTGGCGCGGTGAACCCCTGGTTGCCATGCGTCAGCTCAATGGAGTAGTTCCAGGGGTACTTGCCCGTTGAGAGCGGACCGCGCAGGTTCAAACCCTCGTCGTACCCGCTCACGTGCGACACCGCGTTGGTAATCAGGATGCTTTCCACCGGGTTGTCCGTCCACGTCTCCTGTCCGATGTCCAGCTTGTGCTTGCCGATGCGCAGGGTGTGTCCCCTCCACCTGCCTGCCCAGTCCTTGATGTCCACGTAGAAGTAGTCGAACCCGCCGCTGGCAGCACGGTTGTTGCTGTAGCGGTTGACGATGGTGACGTACTCACTGGGCTTGAAGGTGAAGCGCAGTTTGGCATCGGGGATGTCGACTCCCCGGTTGGCGAAGCTTCCGTCACTCTGTGTGCCCCAGATGCCCGCAAAGATGCGCCCGTCCACAGTAATCTGTGAGCCCTTAGAGGCAGGCGCTACCGCGGAGGGCATGCCCTTTTGCGCCTTTTGCAGGTCTGCCATTTGCTTTTCCAGCTCGTTCAGTCGTGCTTTGACCTGCTCCAGCTCGGCTACCTGCTGGCGAAGGCGTGCAATCTCCGCCTGCAGTTGTTCCACAGAAGGTTGCTGGGAAGCGCCCAATGTTCCCACGGCAAGTGCAAATACCAGCACACACCAGGTGAAACGCATGTTGTCCTCCCGTCTATGTTTTTTGTAATGTGACTAATGTATCGTAAAACACGACGCTTCCTCCGGTGACATCAGTCAACGGCGTGTTCTGAAGCACGGGGTCCGCGCGCATTGCCGCATTAGCATGAATCCCCGTGGCGCGACGGGCATCCGCTGCAATCGTCTTTCCGTCGATCACTATCTCGGAGCTTCCGTAAGCCCAGTGTCCGTACCCGAGGGCAAAGCCCACAACCCCCGGCTTGATTCCCTCGGTAATGACCACTTTGCCTACTATCGGCTTGCGAGTGCCGTTTCGCAGGTCCCAGACCCCGTCCGGGTTGCTTGCCGATACGATACGTACTTCGTCCCCCGCCTTCAGCCCGAGTCGCCTTGCATCCGCCGGGTTGACCAGCACTCCGTTCTCCGGCAGAATAGCGGTCAGCCAGTAGTCGCCGATGGTGCGCGACTTGGTGTGCAGGATCTCTCGATACGTAATCAGCTTCAGCGTGTAACCCTCATCCCGGTCGCGGATGGGTTTGCCAGTGCAGTCGGTGTACGGTCGGTAGAAGCGTGCGATACCGCTGAAGTGCGCGCCGGTCATGGAGTTGCTGGCGGAGGCGGCTTTTTCCGAGTAGAGGTTGATGAGCTTGCCGTATTTATGGGTGACCTGTTCTCCCGTGTAGGATTGGGCAAAGTCTTCGAAACGTCCTCCTCGGTTCAGCACATACACCACCTTACGCCACCACTCTTCGCCGACGGATTGCTTCCACCGTTCGGGCGAGAACACGCTGGCGGGGAGATGGGAGCGTGCCTTCAGGAATATCTGCATCTCCTCGTCGGATGCATCGGGCACAACCTGTTCGGGCTTCTCTCCCGCAGCGATGTTGGCGACCATTTTCAGGTAGAGGTCTTCGGGGCGGGTGAATGGCTTCCCCTTCCCGAACCCGTCTGCACCGAAACCGGGCAGCTGCAGCTTCTCGGCGATAGCCAGCAGCACCGCCTCCAGACTGATAGGCATCTCCTCACCAAACACCCTTACGGTTTCGGTGACGGGGGGCACCGCCGGCTGGCGCACCGGTTGAATCTTATGTACCAGGTTCGGATGGCTGCCGTGAAACTCCCATCGCTCCAGATAGGTCGTGTCGGGGAAGATGTAGTCGGCGTACATGCTGGTTTCCCCAACCACAATATCCACCGCGATGAACAGGGGCAGTCTGTTGACGTCAGCCAGCACTTGTATCAGTTTATCTCCGGCAGGCAGTGCGTAAACTGGCGATCCCATGTACAGCATCAGGCACTTCACGGGGTAGGGATAGGCATCGCCGATGCTGGGAATGACCTCCTGGTAGATATCGCTGGAGAGCGGATAGAAGGTGCGTTTGGCAGGATACCCCTGGAACAGGGTGGTTTCCTCGTATTTGACCTCGTGGCGGATGATGCTGATGCCGAACGGGGTGGTTTTACCGGGGTGCATCTCTTTGAACACAAAGGGCATGGTCGCGCCCGGTTTGTCCCCGGTGATGTTCCATTCTGCCTTTTTCACCATTCCGCCTTTCCAGTCGAAGTTGCCAATCAGCAGGTTCAGGGAGTACCATGCCAGCACGTTATAGAAACCGTTGGTGTGCTGTGAGACCCCGCGATGGATGTCAGCCGCGGCTTTTTTGCCGTGGCTGGTAAACTCCCGAGCCAGCTCCTCGATATCTTTTGCCTGAATGCCACAGATGTTTGCCCAGGAGGTGAGGGGGCGTTCGTTTGCAGCCTCCGCGAACAGCTGCAGAGCCGATTTCACGTGGATGCCGTTGAGGTAGGTGTCCACAAAGAGGTCACCTTCCACCGGCACCTGCGCATCGTTCGGGTCGCAGGCGACGGGTTGCCCATCCCGCATCACGACGAACAGGTCGCACGTGTAGGTGTTGCTGCCCGAAGTAGGCGTTTTCGGAGGAGCTAACCCGATTTCGCTCGCACGCAGGAAGGCGCCGGGGTTGCCGTGCTCGTCTATCTTCACTAACCAGGTGGCGTTGCACCAGTTGGGCTCGCCGTCTGCCTGCGCGGCCGCCTTGTTAGCATTGGCGAGATAGCGCGCATCATAGCGTCGGTTGGCGATAATCCACTGAATCATCCCCAGAGCCAGTGCGCCCTCGGTGCCCGGCTGAATGGGAACCCATTTCCACAGCTTGCCCGGTGGGGTTTTGGGCAGGCGAGGGTCTACGACAGCGATTTTTTGCACTGCTCCGGTGTTCACTCGCAGGCTCCGCGCCGGTGGGCCATAGTTGGCTTCAAAGATGTTGGCGCCGACCACGAGAAGGAACTCGCTGTTTGGAGTGTCCGCCTGCCAGTAGAACTTTTCGCCACCGGTCCATTTCACCTCGCCGGATTTTTCGTCGTACGCCCATTGCTCACTCATCGCCTTGCCGGTGAAGTAGAGCGACCCCTGGCAAACGGTGGTGTGTCCATGCGCGTTGACGGACCCAAAAGCATCCTGAACAAACCTTCGGACCAGGTGCTCCCTGCCCGCTTTGAGACGTCCCCAGTTGAACACGAACTGGTTATTCTTGGGACCAAGGTCAGGATGGTCGGGGTCTATCAGCGCAGGCAGATGGTCAGCATATTTTTTCTTGAAGGCATCGATCTGTTCCGAAAGTGGGCTTTGAGGCGCCTGCCCTGTGTTTACCTTTTTGATTACACTGCGCAGCTTCTGCAGGTCTGAAGCCATCTGTTTTGCCACCGCTGGGTCGCGCAGGGCGTAAATCTGCTTGAGACCCTCTACATAGCGGTTTTCCTCTCCGGGTACGTGTTTGAACAGGTATCCGCCGTTCACTATCTCGTCAATCGCCTGTTCAAATGGGATAGACATCCATTTGTTTTCGCCACGCTTGCCTGCCCGTTTCAATACGCGCCGCAGGCGATACGGGTCGTACACTGTCTGCAGACCAGCCTGCCCTTTGGGACAGATACTGCCGTCGATTCCGGCTGCCACTTCCACAGGGGTTGCGAAAGGCAGGTGGGGATACAGCGTCTGAGGTGCATACGGGTTGCCGTCAATCTTTACCGCTACGCCGTCCAGCAGCTTGACTTTGATACCACAGCCTGTGTTGCACTGCAGACAGACGGTGTAAATCTGGTTCTCAGGCTGGTTCAAAGGGTAAGAGAACTGCTCCGACTTCTGCTGAGCGTGCGCAATACTGCTCCACAACGCCGTGCCGCCCAGTACCGCAGAGGTGTTCAGAAACTGGCGGCGGGTTATCTGCAGTCTGGGTTTACTGTGCTCTTTCATCGGGATTGCCCTCCTCCAAGGTAGTACACTCGCGGCTTGGTACCCAGGTTCTCCTTGTATCGCCAGGCGTCGGGGCGCTGAATCAGCTGGGACACAACGCTTTGCGGGTCGTTAGCATCTCCGAAAAAGGTGGCTCGGCCGATGCAGGTGACCACACATTGAGGCAGAAGCCCCTGTTCCAGGCGATGCAGACAGAAGTGGCACTTGCGGATGCGAAACATCGGCGGTTCTGCTTCCTGACGCTTCCAGTAGTGCTTGTACTCGAACAGGGTGGACTCCTCCATCTTCATGAGCGTCTGGCTTCCAGAGAGCACCGGCGTTGACTCCGCAGTGCCCTCGCTGAAATAGTCGCCGTTGTCCAGCGTGCGTGCGCCGTACGGACAGGCGTGGGCACACTTTTCGCATCCGATGCACAGGTCGTAGTCTACGGCGACGATGCCATCCGCCCGCTTGTGGGTGGCTTTGACCGGCTTGACGGGGCAAACCGGCACGCAGGGCGGGTTGTCACAGTGCATGCATGGGCGCGGGAAGAAGCGCCGGCGCACGTTGGGGTAGACGCCGACCTGCTGTTCGGTGACCGGGCGGTAGACCACGCCAGGCGGTAATCTGTTCTCCGCGATACAGGACACCGTACAGGCATGACATCCCACACAGCGGTCCAGGTCGATGACCATTACCCAGCGTCTCTGCTCCACGGGCTTTTGCAGTGCCCTGCGCACGTCCCGCAACATGCGCACGATGACGTCTTCGTTTTCTTGCGGTGGAGGGAGTGGAGGTAACTGCGCCGGGACTGGTTCAGGTGGCGCGGGCTGACTTGCGCGCTGTAACAGGGACGCGAAAAGCAGCGCGGCAATTTGTGCAAGAAGATGTCTTCGGTTCGCGTCGGTAGATTCTGCATGGCTGTCGGCAGAATCTTGAACCTTCTGCTCTTTCATAGCCGTGCCTCCTTAGTTGAGTTCCTTGTATTTATTATACATAAAAAATCTAATCATACAAAGTAGACTCGTGTTTAAGATATCTAAAATAGGAAAACAGCTTCTGGCACCGTGTAAGGTATAATGGTGTATGAGCTGCGCCGGTCAATGAAGGAGCGAAGCATCTCCGAGTGGCATCGCAGTGATTGTCATGATGAGCGTTTTTCTTGTCTTGCTGAGCGCTAGCGAAGCATCTCATTAGAACAGCATACCGTTCCAACCGGAGGATTACATGGCTATCCATTTATCAGAGAGAACGACAGTCAGTATTGAAAGCATCGCCGATAAGGTCTTCGCCGGCGAGCCTCTGAGCTTTGAGGATGGCGTGTGGCTGTTTCGGTATCCCCGCCTGCCCGAAATCGCCGCGCTGGCAAACCATGTGCGAGAGCGTTTCCACCCCGAGCGCATCGTCACCTACGTGGTGGGGCGAATCATCAACTACACTAACGTGTGCTGGGTGCGATGCAAATTCTGTTCCTTCTACCGAGTGCCGGGCGACGCCGAAGGCTACACGCTGTCGATGGACGAGATTTTCGCCAAGATTCAGGAACTGGTGGATGTCGGCGGGGTAGAGGTGCTGATACAGGGCGGCTTGAACCCGCGCCTGAAATTAGATTACTACGAGAACCTCTTTTCGGCGATTCGCGAGCGGTTCCCGCAGGTCATCATCCATGCGCTGTCGCCTACCGAAATCATCTACATTGCCCACATCTCTCGCCTGAGCATCGAGCAGACCTTGCGTCGCCTTCAGGCCGCGGGGTTACAATCCATCCCGGGCGGCGGGGGCGAGATTCTGGTCGACCGCGTGCGCCAGCAAATTGCGCCGTACAAGCACACGGTAGACGAGTGGCTAAACTGTATGCGCATCGCGCACGAGATGGGCATCCACAGCACCGCCACCATGATGTTCGGGCATGTGGAGACGATAGAGGACCGGGTAGAGCACCTTCTGCGCATCCGCGAACTGCAGGAGCAGACGGGCGGCTTGCGCGCCTTTATCGCCTGGAACTTCCAGCCAGAGGAGACTGAACTGCCGCATATCCGGAAAGCCACTGGCTACGATTACCTGCGCACGGTGGCGATAGCACGGCTGATGTTGCACAACGTACCCAATCTGCAGGCGTCTATCCTGACGCAGGGACCCAAAATCACGCAGATTGCGCTGGGATACGGCATCAATGACCTGGGTTCCATCATGATTGAGGAGAATGTGGTGTCGGCGGCGGGGAACAAGTTCATTCCCACGGCGACGGAGATGGAACGGCTCATCCGCGATGCCGGCTACCAGCCTCGTCGGCGCAACACGCGCTATGAGCTGCTGGACTGAAGGAATGCCAGCCCGGCAACGCGAAGAGTAACAGCAGATGGAAAGGGGGCTATGAGAGTGTCTGAGCAAACCGTTCCTCCCAAGGCGATAACCTCTGCGAAACCGGTGCATCTGATTTTCGTGGGCGGTTTTCTGGGAGCCGGCAAGACGACGGCGATGGCGGCTCTGGCGCGGAGGCTGCTGCAGGATGGGCTGAACGTCGGGCTGGTCACCAACGACCACGCGGACGAGATGGTGGACGCCGCGCTGATCAGCCAGTTCGGGATGCCGGTGGCGGAGGTCTCCGGTGGCTGTTTCGGGTGCGAGTTCAATGACCTGCTGGACGCCACCGAGCGCGTGCTTCAGCAGGAACCCGATGTGCTGATTGCCGAGCCGGTCGCCAGCTGCGCCGACACGGTAGCCACGGTCATCGTGCCGCTCAAGCAATTTTACGGTGGCGTGTTCCGAATCGCGCCCTTCTCGGTGCTGATAGACCCCATCCGCCTGTATGAGATGCTTTTGGAAGAGAACCCCAGCGAGTTCGCCCGCAGTTTCGCACCCATTTTTCACCGCCAGCTGGAAGAGGCGGATATTCTGGTGCTGAACAAGGTGGACAGGCTCTCCACGGAGGAGGCTCAGAAGCTCGTGGAGGCTTTGCGCCAGCACCATCCCAGCAAGCCGATCTTGACCATCTCCGCGAAGCGTGGCGACGGTGTGGACGAATGGATGCAGATGGTCATGCAGGAAGCTCCTGCCGGCTCGCACGTGCTGGAGAAGGCAGATTACAGCATATACGAGGTCGGCGGGGCAAAGATGGGCTGGTTGAACGCTTCGGTGCAGCTGGTGGGAGAACCCTTCTTCAGCGCGAGGGAGTATGCTGACCTGCTACTGCGACGCCTGCGCGAGGCGGCGCTGGCGCGAGGGAGCGAGGTTCTGCATATCAAACTCGCCCTTTATTGCCAGGGGCAGGTGATGGGGGCAAACCTGCTCAGTAGCGACACCGAACCCGTCTTCGGCGGCGAGGAGCTGGGCGACGTGCGTCAGGCGATGCTGGTGCTGAACGCGCGTTTAGGCATTGATGCACCAACGCTGGGCGGCATTGCGGCGCAGGCGGTGTATGATGTGGCAAAAGCGCTGCGCGTGGACGCTGAGATACTGAAACTGCACACGGTCAAACCCTCCGTGCCCTGTCCGGCGTTCAGGATGTGCAACCCGGTGTAGGCTTTGAGCCACCCCTTTGCCCCGAAGTTGCGGGTTAGCCGAGGCGGAGGAGCCAAAGCAGGTTTGTTGGAGCACCCCTGCAACTGGAAGTTGCGGGCTACCCATAGCGAAGCCTCCATTGGAGGCGAAACCTGCTTCAGCAGGTTTTACCAAGTGTTGCCTGCGATTTCCAATCGCAAGGGCAGTGAATCAAAGACCCAACCCCTTCTTTTTCGCGGTGGGGATGGTGACAACCATGCAAAAGCTGGTAGCGAAAACCCCTGAGCAGATTCGCCACGCTGTCCAGCAGGCGGCTCAGTTGCTGTCGGCGGGCGGGCTGGTAATCTTCCCGACGGAGACAGTATACGGCTTGGCGGCGGATGCGCTGTCGGAGGAAGCGGTGGGTCGGGTGTGGGACGTGAAGGGACGCTCCACCGACAAGCCACTGCCCGTGCAGGTGGCAAACGTCGATGGTTTGCGTCTGCTGTGGCGCGACGTGCCCGACCACCTTCTGCCCCTGATACGCGCCTTCATGCCGGGCGCGCTGACGCTGGTGTACTGGCGCAGTGCGTTGGTGCCTGATATCGTGACCGGGGGCGTGGACACGGTGGGAGTGCGTATTCCCGACCATGCCGTGGCGCTGGAGCTGTTGAAGGCGTTCGGCAGACCCATCGTCGCGCCCAGCGCAAATTTCTCTGGCGACCCGCCGCCGTCTCGCGTGGAACAGATACCCTCCGCTCTACTCGAGCTGGTTGATCTGGTCATTGATGCTGGCGATACGGGGGGCGGCGTACCGTCTACGGTGCTGGATGTGACCGTTCAACCGGCGCGTGTGCTTCGAGCAGGTGCACTCTCCACCGAAGATCTGCGCAAATACATAGACGTTGACGGGTGAAAACAGCTTCCCCCAGGCTCCTCGGTGGCGGTATAATCAGGAAAGAGGTTAATGGGAATGCCTACCGTCGTCGAACTTATCCTTGTCTTCCTGTTCATGGTGTATGCGGCAACGCAGGTTGCGGTGCTTGCCGTGTGGGGTGTGCATTTGTACTATGTGCGTCAGGGCAAACCGGGCCTGCTTGCGCCGCGATGGAGCTTCTTGGACCTGTGGGTGGGGTTTCATCTGGCTCTGTTGCTCGCTCTTGCCATGCTTGCCACGATGTATGTCGCCGTGGGTTTTCTGGTTGCGCTGTTTCTGCCGCAATCTGCTGGTGAGCTGAGACGTCTGGTGTGGAACATTGACCGGAACAATGTGCTGACGTGGATGATACTTGTGAGCGTGCTTCTGGTGCAGAACGTGGCTTTTGTGGCCACGGCGATTGTGTATGTGGTGGGCAAGTATGGACTGGACCCCGGCAAGGTAGGGCTGAGCTGGGACTGGCAGGCGGTGCGTAAAGGGATACTGTGGGGCGGGCTGGCGTTTTTGATTACTCCGCTGGTGGAACTGCTCAGCATTGGCGTGCTTCGGGTGGTGCTGGGTGCATCCACGTTCCAGCAGCTGATGGACTGGGAGCGGCAGACGGTGGCGCTGGACGCCTTTTTAGAGTCGCTTCAGCCGGGTGTGGTCGCGCTGGGGTTCGTGTTGACGGTGGCGGTGGTGGCGCCCATTGGCGAAGAGCTGTTCTTCCGCGGGTTTGTGTTCAACCTCCTGCGCAACCGGCTGAGCATGACATCGGCGGTCTGGCTGTCGGCTGGGGTATTTGCTCTGCTCCATGTGTCGGTGAAGAACTTCCTGCCGATTCTGGTCATCGGAGTATTGCTGGCGCGGCTGTATGCGCGTACCGGCTCGCTGTGGAGCAGTGTGGTGATGCACGGCACGTTCAATCTGCTGTCCGCCATCGCAGCGTTGGTCTTTGGGAGGGGATAGATGCGATTCATCGGCATCGTGTGGATAATGGTGCTTCTGTTTGCGCTGGCTGGCTGTCGACAGGTAAGACAGGGAGCACTGCCGGCTGACCTTCAGCAGGCGGAGCGTTCCCTGCGTGAGGGCAATGTCGGCTCAGCACGGCAGGCAATAGATGCCTACCTGCAGAAATCTTCAGGGCTGCAGGCGTATCTGCAGGTGCTGGCGGTGCTGAACCAGAACAATCAGCACGAACTGACCGCCGAGTACGCCCGTCGCGCCCTGAACGACACCCGGCTGAAGCTAAGCCCCGTGCAAGAAGCGCAGCTGTGGCAGATTCAGGGCGATGCACTGGGCTACCTGAAACGCTACGAGGAAGCGTTTAAGTGCTACGATGAGGTGCTGAGCCGCACGCCCGATAACCCCCTTACCCTGAATAACTATGCCTATACCCTGGCGCAGGCAAATAGGCGCCTCGAAGAGGCAGAGGCGATGGCGAATCGTGCCCTCGCCGCCGAACCGAACAACCCCATCTACCTGGACACGCTTGGCTGGATCTATTACCGGCAGGGGCGTTATGTGCAGGCGGTTCAGGTGCTGGAGCAGGCGGTGCAAGACGCCCCGCAGGAGCCGGAACTGCGCTACCATCTAGGCATGGCTTACTGGATGCGCGGGCGACTGCCAGAGGCGCGGGTGGAGCTGCGCAAAGCGGTGAACCTGTGGCGCATCCGCTACGGCAAACCGTATGAAGAGGCACTCAAAGCGCTGGAGCAGGTGGAGAAAGGGATAAATGCCGCACCCTCTGGGAAGCGAATAGACCTGTGAGCGAACCCCCTCTCCCCGGCGCGGGGAGAGGAAACGCTCCCCTTCCCTCGCAGGGAAGGGGCCGTGGTTTAGGTGTTCTTTAAACAGCCCCACCTGGCCTCCCCGCAGGCGGGGAGGAACGTGA
>CAZOGB010000009.1:14319-79935 GCA_964579145.1 uncultured bacterium
GACTGTCCCCCTGCTTGCGGGGGGACCATAGGGGGGCTGATAACCTCACCCTGACTTTCGTTCCACGATATTGGTCAGGATGACCGCGCTGCCGTGCGCCCCCACGGCCATCTGTAACCACGCGTTCCGCCGGGCATCTTGCCTTCCCCGTCGTGATGTGGTAGCATACCTCTGCAGATGCTACAGCGCACAGGAGAGCCTATCATGACGCAAGGGTCAGCAAGCACGCCCAAACTGGTGCTGATTGACGGACACAGCCTGCTGTATCGCGCCTTCTATGCCACGCGCCCGCTTTCCACCACCGACGGACGCCCCACCAACGCCATCTACGGTTTCGCGGGTATGTTGTGGCAGATACTGGAGGAGGAACAGCCCGACGCCATCGTGGTCGCCTTGGACACCGCCGCGCCCACCTTCCGCCACGAGGAGTTCACCGACTACAAGGCGCATCGCCCCGAGACCGCTGAGAGCTTTTACGTGCAGGTTCCCGCCGCGCGCGAGCTGGTGGAGGCGATGGGCATTCCCGTTATCGCCTTAGAGGGCTTCGAGGCGGATGACGTGCTGGGTACGCTGGCAGGGCGCGCCCGACAGCAGGGCTATCAGGTGCTCATCGTTACGGGTGACCAGGACGCCCTGCAGCTGGTGGACGAAGGCACGTTTGTGCTGATGCCACAAAAGGGCATGGGGCAGACGGTGCGCTACGATGAAGGGGCGGTGCGCGAGCGGTTTGGACTGGAGCCTTCGCAGCTGCCCGACTTCAAAGCGCTGAAGGGCGATCCCTCCGACAACATCCCCGGCGTGCCCGGCGTCGGCGATAAAAAGGCGGCGGCGCTGCTGAAACAGTTCGGCAGTGTGGAGAACCTGCTGGAACGCCTGCACGAAGTGGAAGACCCCAAACTGCGCGCCCTGCTGGAGCAGTACCGCGAGCAAATCCCGCAGTACAAACGCCTGGCGACCATTGTGCGCGACGCCCCCGTGCCCGACACGCCGCCCCACTGGCAACCCACCTCCGAGCATTTCGCCCGCCTTCAGCAGGTGCTGGAGAGCCTGGAGTTTCGTTCCTTCCTGCGCCGCCTGCCCGAACTGCGCAGGCGGTTTGTGCAGACGGAAGCACCCGCCTTGTCGCTGGCAACCCCCGCGGAGGTCAGAACTGTTGGCGTCCGATGGGAGGTCGCCCGCGACGAGAGCGAGGTGCGCCGCCTGTTAGCGCGATGCCTGCGCCTGCCGAAGGTGGGAGTGCGTGTGCTGATGGAGGGGGCGCACGTGATGGAACTGCGGATTACTGGTGTGGCAGTTGCCCTGTCGCCCGAAGAGGCGATATACGTGCCCGGTGGAATGTCTCCCACTTCGCTGTTTGACGAGGCGGGGGAGGGGCTGGTTGCCTTGCTGGCGCCGCTGTGGGAGAGCGAGGCGGTGGCGAAGGCTGGTTACAACGTAAAGCCCCTGCAGGCGTCGCTGATCCGCGCGGGCGTCCAGCCCCAGCAGTTCGTGTTCGACGCCATGCTGGCAGGTTACGTCTTGCAATCGGGGCGAAGCAGTTACCCGCTTGCTGACCTGGTGCAGGACTATCTGGGCGAGCGACTGCCCGCGGAGGATACCACTACGGCGGATGGGTTGGCAGCGTATACCTGCGCGGAGGCGGCGGCGTGTCTGCGCCTCGAGACGGTGATGAACGCGCAGGTCGCCGCGATGGGCTGTGCGGACGTGCTCCACCGCATCGAGATGCCCCTGTCGGAGGTGCTGGCACGCATGGAGCTGGCGGGCGTGGCGGTGGATGTGGACTACCTGACCCGGCTTTCGAGCCTGCTGGACGGGCTGATTCGCGCCAAAGAGAGCGAGGTCTACACGCTGGCAGGTGAGCCGTTCAACATCTCCTCGCCCAAACAGCTGGGATACATCCTGTTCGAGAAGATGAAACTGCCCGCGGGCAAGAAGACCCGCACCGGCGCGTACTCCACCGACGCCGAGGTGCTGGAACAGCTGGCGGTGGAGCACCCCATCTGCCGCAGCATTCTGGAGTATCGCGAGCTGAGCAAGCTCAAGTCCACCTACGCCGACGTGCTGCCTCGGCTGGTGCATCCCGCCACCGGACGCATCCATACCTCCTTCAACCAGACGGTCGCGGCGACGGGGCGATTGTCGAGCAGTGAGCCGAACCTGCAGAACATCCCCATCCGCAGCGAGGTCGGCAGGCAGATACGGCGTGCCTTCGTGTCTGCGCCCGGCAACCGTCTGCTGGCGGCGGACTACTCGCAGATTGAGCTGCGCCTGCTGGCGCACGTCAGCGGGGATGAACGGCTTCTGCAGGCGTTTGCCGAGGACCGGGACATCCACTCTGCCACCGCCATGCTGTTGTTCGGCGTGCCGCCCGAGGGGGTAACTCCCGAACTGCGCCGCAAGGCGAAGACGGTGAACTTTGCGGTGCTGTACGGCATGAGCGACTACGGGCTGTCGCAGGAGCTGGGGATGCCGGTGGCGGAGGCGCGTGCCTTCATTGAGAACTATTTCCGTCAGCTGCCCGGCGTGCGCCGCTACATTGATGAGACGCTGCACTTCGCCCGACAGCACGGCTACGTCACCACCCTGTACGGCAGGCGACGCTACGTGCCCGAAATCAACCACGCCAACCGCAACGTTCGCCAGGCGGCGGAACGCGCCGCGATTAACTCGCCCTTGCAGGGAACCGCCGCCGACATCATTAAACTGGCGATGGTGGAGCTGGACAGGCGTCTGCGTCAGGAGGGCTGGAAGGCGAAGATGGTGCTTCAGGTGCACGACGAGCTGGTGCTGGACGCCCCGCCGGACGAGATACCTGCGCTGGCAAACCTGGTGCGCGAGTGCATGTCCCAGGTAGCCAGCCTGCGCGTGCCATTGAAGGTGGACGTGGAGGTGGGCGATAACTGGGCGGAAATGGAAAAACTTGCGCCCTGAAAGCAGGAAACCGCACAGGCGGTGGCAAAACCTATAGCGCGCGTGTGCGCTACGAAACCAAAGGGAGTAATTCGCATTATGCCGGAAGACCTGATAGACGATTCTGTGGTGCCGACAGAAGAGATAACGTCCGAAACGCCCTCGTCCGAGCCTGCCCCCAGCCCGGAGGATGAGTTCGCCCGTGCCATGCAGGAGATGAGCGACGAGGACCTCGATCGTGCTACCCGCACGGTGCGGAAGGGGCAGATGGTGCGTGGGAAAGTGGTGCACGTGGACGAAAGCGGCGTGCTGGTAGACATCGGCACAAAATCGGAAGGTATCATCCCCCCCGATGAGATCACCCGTCGCCCGAACCAGCCTCTAGATGAGGTGGTGCAGGTTGGGCAGGAGATAGACGTAGTGGTGCTCAAGCCCGAGACCGAGGATGGGCAGGTCGTCCTGTCCAAGAAGCTTGCCGACAACCGGGTCGCCTGGGACCGCCTGGAGAACGCCCGTCAGCACAATGAGACGATAGAGGGCACGGTCACCGAGCGGGTGAAGGGCGGCTTGATGGTGGATATAGGCGTGCGCGGGTTCGTGCCTGCTTCGCAGGTGGGGCTGAGCCGCGCTCCGCTTCCCGATAGCGTACTGGAGAAGTACGTGGGTCAGACGATAGCGCTGAAGGTGCTCGAGGTAGACAGGAAACAGAAGAGGGTGGTGCTCTCGAACCGCAAGGCGGAGGAGGAGCGTCGCGAACAGGAGCGTGCGCAGGTGTTCGCCAGCATTCAGGAAGGGCAGGTGCTGGAGGGTAAGGTGCGCCGCATCGTGGACTACGGCGCGTTCATTGACCTGGGTGGGGTAGACGGTCTCCTGCACATCAGCGAGATGTCGTGGAAACGCATCAGGCATCCATCGGACGTCGTGCGCGAGGGCGAGCGGGTGCGCGTGCAGGTTCTTCGGGTGGACCCCGCCTCGCGGAAGGTATCACTCGGCATGAAGCAGCTGATTCCCGACCCGTGGCTGGAGGCGGAGAAGCAGTATCAGGTAGGGCAGGTGGTCACCGGACGGGTATCGCGGCTGGCTCCCTTTGGGGCGATTGTGGACCTGCCGGGCGATCTAGAGGCGACCATTCCCCTTTCCGAGCTCTCCACGCGGCGGGTGCGCAACGCGGCGGAAGTGGTGCAGGAGGGACAGGAGGTCGAGGCGCTGGTCGTGCAGATTAACCCCACCGAGCACCGGATGGTGCTGAGCCTGCGTCGACTGCAGAAACAGCGCGAGGAACAGGAACACCAGCAGCTGATGGAGCGGTACAGCAGCAGTTCCGGTTCACGAGGCTTTACCATCGGCGAAGTGGTGGGCAGAGACTTCGGGGTTGAAACGGAAGAGACCGAACCTTCGTCAAATACTGCAGGAGAAGAACAGGCGTCGGCAGAATAGTCATGCTGGTCGCTATCACCGGCGGAATCGCCGGGGGCAAAAGCACAGTGTTGCGCTGGTTCGTAGAATGGGGTGCGCACGGTCTGAGCCTTGACCAGATTGCCCGCACACTGAGCGCACCGCAGGGTGCACTCTGGCAGGCGATTGTAGCGGAGTTCGGGCAAGGATACCTGCTACCCAGCGGCGAACTGGACCGAAAGCGACTGGGGGAGGCGATTTTTGCGGATAGTGCCCTGCGTCGACGGCTGAATCGAGTCAGCCATCCCCTTATCTTGCAGGAAATGTACCTTGAGATACAGAACATCCGATGCAAAGAGCCGGACGCGCTGATCGCGGTGGAGGTGCCTCTTCTCGTGGAATGCGCCCTGCACCTCGCCTTTGACAGAGTGGTGGTGGTGGAATCGGCGGAAGCGGACCAGATTGCCCGTCTGCGGGCGGGGGGACTGAGCGAGCAAGAGGCAACCCTTCGGCTCCGGGCACAGATACCTGCGCGTGCCAAAAGGATTTTTGCCGACTGGGTCGTATGGAATCGGCAGGATTTGGAACAAACTCGTGCGCAAAGCTGGCGCGTCTGGCAGGAGTTACAGCAGGAAAACGCGAAATAGTGGCGTAACTACGCTGAAGGTTGTTGACGAGACCGAAAAAGATTTTTATAATCATGCAGGAACTTTGAGCACGACAGCGAAGAATAAACAACGAGATGGCAAGTACCGCAAGAAGTGAGGAGGAAGGATGGCATTGAGAGGCGCTGATGGTCGTCGGTCCATACTGCTGTGGGCGATTGTCGCTGCGATAACCCTTAGCCAGTCGTTATCGCTGGCGCAACAGCGTCCCCGCATACCACGTTTTCCCATTGCTGGCTCTCCAGACCGTGCCCCTGTAGACCTCAAGCGTGATTGGGATATGCTGAAAGGCAGGGGAACACCAGAACAAACCACCAACCTGACCAAGTCTCCAGCGGACGAACTGGGCCCCGTGTGGTCTGGGGATGACCGTTTTATCTACTTCTACTCCAACCGCGTCAGCGCGACCGATGGCGCAGTGGGGCAGAACTATCACATCTACGTGATGCGCCCCGACGGCACGGACATCCGACAGATTACCACCGATGCGGGTGACCAGGTCGAGCCTGCGCTGTCCTTCAACCTGAACCGACTGGCGTATGTGGCTCGCGCCAGCTCCGCAGCGCCTTACCACCTGTTTGTTCTTAACCTCACCACCGGTGCGGTGCTCAGCCTTACTCGCGAACGCACCGACCTGCCGTTTACCGAAGTGCGACAGCCAACCTGGTCGCCCAGTGGGCTGGAGGTCGCTTTTGCGGGCAAGGTCGGCAACTTCTACCATATCTTCGTAATTAACGTGGACACCGGGGTTATCCGTCAAGTAACGACGGGTAACTGTAACGATACCTATCCCGCCTGGTCGCCGGACGGCAGCTTGATTGCCTTCACGTCCGACCGCGCCGACGCCGCAGGCACCAGCGCCAAAGCCTCCACCGACATCTGGACGGCTACCGCCTACTCGCTCGACCCGTCCACCACCGTTATCAAGCGTGTCACGAACTTCTCTGCAAACGGCGTGGAAAGTAGCAACAAACAGGCGACATGGAGCCTGCGTGAAATGCCACGCTTCATCACCGGCGCCAGCCGTCCTACCCTGTGGCTGGCTTTCGCCTCGAACCGGCGGGATACCAATGGTGACGGTGTGCCCGACGCCGTAGGAAGCACTTTTGATATCTACTTCATGGACGCTACCATTGCGCCTGACCAGAGCGGACTGCAAACGGTGGAGCCGACGGCGCAAATCTACCACATCGACGCCCGCGATGCTACTTATGCCACCGATGAGGAGATGCCCACGTGGTCGCAGTTCACCAACGCTATCAAACTCGCGCACGTGAGCAACCGCACTGGCAACTGGGACATCTTTTCCACGTCGGTGGTGGATGTGAACGCGCCCGAACTGCAGAAGGCGGACGTGGATAAGAACGAAATTGTGCAGGTCATCCCGCGCATCTCCCTGCCGGGCACCACGGTGCGCATCCGCGCCAGGGCGCGCGATCTGGAGAGCGGTATCGCTGGCGTGTACGCGCAGATTAAAGACCCCGATAGCCGCTACCAGGACGCACAGGGCATCGAGCATAAAATCTTCTTCAATGCCGGACCGACCACGGTGGAAGGGCAGTCATTCATTATGACCATCCTGCCTGTTGAATTTGACTGCCAGCCGATTGATCCCCACACCAACACCTATGTGGCCCTATCCAATACCATGCCCGGTCGGCCAACGATGATGACGGGTCAATTCGTTGGCTATCCTCCGCAGATGTACGAGCCGGGCTCCGACGACTTCAGTGCATTCAGCGGTGCCGCTCATCCACCCAAGAGCCACTGGCTCCAGCTTTACGACGATGGGCCCGCTTCGCAGGGCGGACACGAACCCGAAGGCGAGGTCGCTGGTGACGGAATCTACACTAACACCTGGACAACCCCGGCAGATAACCCCAGCGACTGGTACATGGACATCATCATCTACGACCGAGCGGTGAATCCGTTCCGCCCAACCCAGCAGTCCAACTGGAAGATTTACGATAACGTGTGGGGCTTCTCCACAAAGCCGTTCATCGCCGCCAGCAAGGTGTTGTTCGTTTCCGATTACACGCTTGGGCAGAAGTTCTTCCAGGGACGCTTCGGCGTTAACTTCGCGCTGGATAATGTCTTCTTCACCTACTGGGGGGCGGAATCGTGGCTGACCGACATTGATATCAACTACCTGCCATGGGCCGGGAACTATCTCTCCAGCGCCACGGATACCCAGCCCAAGCCCGTAGAGGATACCTGGAACACCCTGGGTGTCGGCTCCTACGGTACACGCCAGCCGAATGGCAACCGCTGGCCGAATGTGGCATTCTGGTCGACAGACCCACTGATAACCGACTCCCAGAATTACGATATCTGGCGTATCCTGTGTCGCGGACCGATTCCGCAGTCCGTCTATATGTCCTATCTGCCTCGTCGGGAACAGCAGCCCAGCCCGAGCAACCCGCGTACCGCCACCCAAACGGTGCTGGTGGCAGACCGATGCATCGTGTGGGCGGCGCCATACGCAGGGGATGTATGGGCAGGCAACGGTACGATTACCGACCTGAATACCCAGCGTGACCTGACGCAGTTTGTGGCACAGGGCGGACGCCTGTTCATTTTCGGTGAAGACATCGGCTGGGCGCTGACCCTGAACGGCACCCAGAGCAACTCTTTCTACAGCACCATCCTGAAGGCGCAATTTCTCAACGACGAACACCCATCCCTGGACCCGTTGAACCGAAACGATCTGTCGGGCACGGATGACCTTGCCCACCCATTTGCTCACACTACCTGGAACGAGCATGCCTACTACGAGCTGACCACGAACGGGCTGACGTACGATCCACCATGGCGCAGCTCGCCGCGGCATCTCCAGCCAGGTCCAGATATCAACAACCTGTACTTCAACGATGGTTGCCCCAACCAGCGCTATGTGGATGGTATCAATCCGATTGCGCCGGCGCGGACGGAGCTCAGCTTTGAGGACGGGACGCAGGGGCTTATCTACTGGTTTGATGCCGGCACAGGCAGTAAGGTCGTATATGGCAGTTTCGGACTGGAAGGGTTGAACCGCCATTACTACTCCGTGGACAACGTCGCCTACGGACGAAATATCCGGGGCAAGCTGATGCACAATGTCATCTGCTGGATGCGCACGGGTACGATTGTGGGCACGGTGCGCGACGTGGATGGCGGTGTGCCAATGGCAGGCGTGCTGGTGCGCGCAATCTTCAGCGGTGGCAACGAGCGCACCTCTGGTCCGCAAGTGGGCACGGCAATCACCAATCAGGATGGAACCTTCAGCATCGGTGGACTGGACCCATCGGTGTACGAAGTGGTGGCTGCGTTCCCCGGCTACACCGCTCAGAAGGTCACACTGGCTGGTGTGCACGGTGGCGACTTCGGCGAAACCAGCTTCGTGCTCACCAAAGCCGAGCCTGGTGTGTTGAAAGGCAAAATCACCTATCCAGACGGCACCACACCCATCCAGGGCGCGCTGGTGACCGCCACCGAGGTGATTACCGGTCAGCAGTTCACCGCCATCTCCGATGCTCAGGGTAACTATGTGATTCCGCGACTGCCGACCAGCCTTGTGCAGGATGGTGGCGGCTACGACGTGACCGCAACCAAAGCGGGATTTTCGCCTGACCAGCCGCCTCAGCCGGTGCGCGTCAGCATCCCGCCCGCTTCCGAAGTCACCCAGGACTTCCGGCTGAAGCCGGCTCCGGGCGATGTGGCTGGTCGCGTGACCCGCTCGGATACGGGTGAGGGGATTGCAGGCGCACTGGTAGTCATTAAGCTGGGTACCACCACGGTTGCCCAGGCGACAACCGACGAAAACGGCTACTACACCATCACCGGTGTGGACGGCGGCAATTATCAGGCAACCGCCTCGGCAGCGGGATTCTCGCCGCAGACCAAGAGCATTACGGTGGTGTCTCAACAGACTATCACGGTGGACTTCGAACTGGATCCGGTGCCTCCTGGCAGTGTGTCCGGTCTGGTTACCCGCCAGGGCGACAACCAGCCTGAAGAGGGCGTGGAGGTGGAGGTGGTCTCCAGCAACAAGACCTACCGCACCACCACCGGACCCGCGCAGACCGAGGACGGCTATACCTTCAACTGGCGCATCACCGGCGTGGATGCGGGAGATTACACCGTGCGCGTGCGCAAGAGCGGTTTCACCCCGCAGCCCGATTCGCGCACCATCACCGTGCAGTCGGGTGTGGAAACCACCGGTGTGAACTTTGTGCTCAAGCCACTGCACACGTTCCAGACCGGGCTGAGCCTGATTTCGGTGCCGTTTGACTATCCGACCCAGGACCCGGCGGATGTGCTGAATGTACCGGTGGCTGACCGCCCGAACTTCAAGCTGTTCGCGTGGTCGCTGGGGCGGTACACCACCTATCCGAACGTGCCCGCCGACCGGGTGCGTCTGGGACGCGCCTTCTTCCTGAGCACGCCCAGACCGCTGGTGATTACCCAGGAAGGCGCCTCGGCGGACACGAACGTCCCGTTCGAGATTACGCTGGCGCCGGGCTGGAACCTGATTGGCACGCCGTTCAACTTCCCGTTGCGCTGGCTGGATATGCGCGTGCGCGACGGTGGTGACGAGAAGAGCCTGCAGGAAGCGATCAGCGCGGGCGCGCTGCGCAACGGTCTGTGGACGTACGTCAGTGGGCAGCCTGTGCTCGCTAACGAACTCCAGCCATGGATGGGCTACTGGGTGCGGGCGAACCGTGCGGTAACCCTGCTGATTGACCCCGCCGGGCGCAGCCGCAGTGCGCTGACCCGTTCGGCAGAGCCGGTGCAGACCGACGGCTGGCTGGTGCAGATTGTGGGGAACGCCGGCGGTGTGATGGATGCCAGCAACTACTTCGGCGTGGCGAGCCGCGCTTCCGACGGGTTCGATGCGCTGTTTGACATCGAGCGTCCGCCGGTGTTTGAGGGTCAGCCCACGGTGCAGGTGGCGTTCGAGCACCCCGAATGGGGCGAGTACGCCGGTCGATATGCGGTGGACGTGCGCTCGCGAGCGGTGGGGCAGGTGTGGCGGTTCACGGTGAGCACCAACATCGCGAACACCGATGTGACCCTGCGCTTCCCGAACGTGGCGCGTGTGCCTCGCGGGCTGAACCTGTATCTGGTGGACGAGGCGACCGGTCAGCGACGATCTCTGCGCACGCTGTCGGCATACACCTTCCGCAGCGGCGAGGGCGCAAGCACCCGTGCCTTCCGCATTGAGGTAGCGAATGAACAGCGCACCAGCCTGCGCATCAGCAACGTGAGCGTGCTGAGCCGCGGTAGCGGACGCACTATCTCCTTCACGCTGAACAATGACGCGGCGGTAAGCGTGGTGGTGCTTCGCAACGGACGGGCGGTTCGCGACCTGCTGGTGCAAGCTACCCGGTCCGCAGGCATCAATACCGTCAACTGGGATGGGCGTGACCGCAACGGCGTGTCCTTGCCCGCAGGTGCTTACACGGTGGAGATACGCGCGGTGAGCAGTGATGGACAGATGGCTCGGAGCGTGGTGCCCATCGTGCTCACCCGGTAACCAATACAGGTATCTTACGAAATGAAACGAACGAACAGGGGGAATCGATAAAGGTGAGACGCTTCCGGAAAGGGTTAATTGCTCGCGCGTTAAGCTGGATGCTGATTGTGGCGATTAACGTGCCATGGTTAGCGTCGCTAGCGCCGGTGCCTGCCGCTGCTCAGCAGGCGGCGCGAGGCACGGTGGCAGTGGTGGACTTCACCGTGCGACCCGGGTTACAGCAGGCACTGCTGAGCCGTGCCGCTACAGACGCGGTAGCGCTGGAACTTTCACGCGCAGGGTTCAATGTGCTTCCACGCACGCAGGTGCAGAGCGCGTTACAGGAACTCTCTTTAGAGCCACCTCTGGACCGCCTGGGAGTGATGAAGCTGGGCAAGACGCTGGCGGTGGACTCCATCGTCTCGGGCGAAGTAGTGGATGTGAAGGTGGAGGGTTCCCCGAGGACGGCTTTCGTGACCATCCTGGTGCGTGTGACCGATGTGGCATCGGGTGAGGATGTCAACGGCGCCGCTGTCACCGGCAAAAGCAACCCGCGAGTGGGCTATGTTGGGGACGACGACCAGCTCATCCGGGAAGCGATTAGCAACGCCGCACTGCAGGCGGCGACCACGATTGCCTCCTACACCATCCCTGAAGCCACTGTGCTGAACACGCTGGGGACGGATGAAGTGCTGCTCAACCGCGGCACGCGCAGTGGATTGAAAGAGGGCATGGAGATGATTGTGCTGCGCGGCAAAGAGGTGGTTGGGCGCATCCGCGTGAAGCGTGCCAGCACCAGCGACTCAGTGGCACAGGTAATTACCAGTACGCTGGGCATCCAGCCCGAGGACAAGGCACGCGCGGTCTTCAAGCCGCCCGTCATTCAGGTCGACAGAGGCAAAGTGAAAATCTCCGAGCCTCGCGCCAAGCCCAAGTCCGCTGGGCTGAGCAACATCGGCAAACTGCTGGTGGTGGCGGGTATTATCTTCGGCGCCCTGCAAATCGGCAAAGGCGGCAACTCGGGCGTGGAAGGACCGAAGGCGGAAGCCATTATCGATGCCACGGGACCGGCGGTCAAAATCTCCTGGAAGCCCAGTGTGTTTGCACAGGCGAACAACGACAGGGTGCTCTACCATATCTATCGCGAACCGGCGGACCCCACCCGTCCGCGTGTGCCTGTGCTGACGGCACGTTCTAACGAGACCACGGTGATAGATACCCAGACCGCCCGCACGGTCAGCTATGTGGACATCCCGCCCGGACAGGAAGTGGATACGCCCGACCTGACGGACGAAACGGACATGCCGGGTGTTACTGCCGGACAGTCGTACCGCTATGCAGTGACGCTCATTTACCGATTTGTGTCGCCGTTCAGTGGACAAACGGGTGGTGGTCAACAGGGGCAGCAACAGCAACAGGTCACCTACCGCGAGAGCGATAAGTCGTGGACGGGTTTGGCAACGCCGTTGACTCAGCCCGTTCTGCTCAGCCCGGCCAACGGCAGCCAGGATGTCAACCTCGCCTCGGTGAGCTTTGAGTTCCAGACGGTGCCGGGTGCGCAGGCTTACCGTGTGGAGGTCTCGACCGACCCCACGTTCCAGAACAAGTCGCTGTCGTTCTACACGGACGAGGTGATGCTGCCTGCAGGAGCGACGGTGACCATTCGCAATGTGGATCTGCGAGCCCGGTTCGCGGGCGCTCAGCGCCTCTATTGGCGAGCGGGTGCACGCAATATCAATGACCAGCCTGGACCCGCTCCATGGCCCGGCGACAACCGAGGGCAGTATCGCTACATCTGGAGCGAGGGCTTCTCGTTCACACCCGTTGTGGAGCCTCCCCCAGCTCCATAAGGGCGTTTCGCTGTGCGCCCCCTCTGTGCAGAGGGGGCGCCAAGAGAGTATGTCATGGAAGAGAAAAGACGACCGATACGTCGGAGGTGTTCAGGAAAAATGCGCGCGCGGATGTTCTGCATTCTGGCAACGTTCGTTCTGTTGATTGGGTTTAGCATCAGCGCTGTGTCCGAACCGGCATCGCGCCAGTTCGTGGCAGGTGAGCTCATTGTGTCGCTGAATCCGGGCACGAGCGTGGAACAGCTCCAGAATCTGGCACAGCAGATGGACCTGACCGTGGACTATCTGGGCGTGCCGGGTGTCTACCACCTCATCATGAAGGGCGCGAAAGAGGGCGCAGTTACCGATGCCCAAACGCTGGAAACGGTGCAGAAGCTGCAGGACAGTGGGCTGTTCGCCTACGTGGCACCGAATAGGCTGTACGCTCTGGACCAGCGCGAAGTACGCCCGAACGACCCTCGCTATGGCGAGTTATGGGGGCTGGAAATGATAAACATGCCGCGCGCATGGACCTTCCAGAAAGGAAAGGCAGGCATCACCGTCGCAGTAGTCGATTCCGGCGTGGATATGAACCATCCTGATCTCAAGGACCGCCTGCTGCCCGGGCGAGACGTTGCCGATCAGGATGACGACCCCAACCCGCCTGGTAATGATTTCGTCGCCGGGCATGGTACGCATGTTGCAGGTACTATTGGAGCAACGACCAACAACGGTATTGGTGTCGCAGGTGTAACGTGGGAAGGTGTGAAGCTTCTTCCTGTAAAGGCTTCGCCGAATAGCAGCATTGGACTGTTCCCCCAGGATGCGCTGATCCGCGCCGTGCAATATTGCATTGACCAAAAGGTAAACGTGGTCAATATGAGCCTTGGGGGTGATGACCTCAGTGATACCCCCAACATGGCGGATCCCTTCAACCAGCTGGTGATCAGCGCAACGCGACAAGGCATCATTTTTGTCTTCTCTGCAGGAAACCGCTTCCTGGAGGGCAACCTGCCTCACCACCCAGCCAACCTGGCATCTGTCAGCGACTATGCGCTGGCGGTGGCGGCTGTTGGTCCCCGGCGCGAGCACGGGGCGTACTCTCAGGCGCGACCTTATACGACCGTCGCCGCGCCGGGTGGGAACAGCATGGTAACCGGCCTCGAAACCGACGACATCCTGAGCACGCTTCCGGGCGGAAACTACGGCTATGCGATGGGCACTTCGATGGCTGCCCCGCATGTGTCCGGCGCGGTTGCCATTCTGCTGTCCCAGGGTGTGAAACCGGGCGATGTGAAAAAACTTCTGCAGGATACTGCGGCGGCGGATGGTCGCTCGGTGCCGAACCCCGAGTTCGGCTACGGTATCATTGATGTATACAACGCCATCCGGCGCGTGGCAACTTCGGCGTCGGTGGTTACCCCTGCGCCCGCTGAAGTGGTGGACACGCTCAAACCCACCCTCGTCTTCAGCGTGACGAACACCACCCCCGCGCTGGTGAGCATTACCATTGATGGGCAGGCGGTTACCTCTACCGAGATTGCCGATAACTACGTGCTGGCGCCCGATGGGGTAGTGGCAACAATCAAGTTGTCTCGCCGACTGGCGCCGGGCACGCATACGGTGAAGGTGACCGCGAGGAATGCCATCGACCCAACTATCACCAGTAGCGATGAGATTACGTTCCAGGTCTCTCCGCGCGTGCTGAGGGCGGGACGGTCGCTCATCTCCATCCCGTACTTCCAGCCACAAACGGGACAGCCGACCCGCTCGGTGCCCGCTGAGACTATGCTGGGGTCGGGCTTCCAGATGTTCCGCTGGCTGCCACAGGGGCGCTATGCGAAGTACAGCGCATGGGGTGCGCTGAAAGACCCCGCCGCCTCGTTTGACCAGACCACCGAGCAGGTTGGTCCTGAGGGCGGAAGCACCATGGCTCCGCTGGGGCTGGCGTACTTCATCGACCTGCCTGCCGACACCCCGGTGCTGACGGAGGGCACGCCTGCGCCCGATATGCCGTATCGCATCCCGCTGAAAGCAGGCTGGAATATGATTGGCAACCCGTTTGCCTATAACGTGCCGTGGGTTGCCTGCGAGGTGGAGACCACCACCGGGGCGCGTCTCTCCCTGCAGGAAGCAGCGGACAAAGAGATCATCCTGCCTCACCTGTACCGCTACGAGGATGGCGTGTACACCTGGCAGACGGCTCCGGCGGGCGTGCTGTACAAGTGGGAAGGTTTCTGGGTGCGTGCTCTGCAGGATTGCGCGCTGGTGGTCATGCCGCTGCCCACAGGCGGACGCTCGGTGCCAGCGAGTAACATGCTCTCTGGCGGAAGCGGATGGTTACTGCGTCTGTCGGCGGTGGCGGGCAACGTGCGTGACGGCAACACCATTATCGGTGTGAACAGCAGGGCGACCGATGGCTATGGACGCGAGGATGTGCCCAAGCCGCCGTCTGTCAGCCCGTATGTCAGCGTGAAGGTGCTGAATACCGAATGGGGAGCGCGTGCGGGCGCTTACGCACAGGATATTCGCCGCAGTGACAGACGCCAGACCTGGCAACTGCAGGTGGAGACCGACCAGGTGAACGAACCCGTTACCCTGCGATGGGAAGGGTTGACTAACATCCCGTCGCGCGTGCGGTTGACGCTGGTGGACGAAGTGACAGGCAGACGGATAGCCATGCGCAACACGGGCAGCTACACCTACCAGCCCGGCGGGGTGAACATGCGCAGTTTCACCGTTATCGCCGAGCCGGAGATGCGGTCTGCCCTGCGTGTGACGTCAGTGCGCGTGCGGGCAACGCGCGGCAGCGGCTATACCATTGACTATGCACTATCCGCCCCGGCGCAGGTGCAGATTACCATTACCAGTGCGTCCGGCAAGCCGGTCGTCAGCCTGGTTCAGAGCACGCGCTCTGCGGGTGTCAACAGTGCAACGTGGAACGGGCGCGATAGCAACGGTGTGGCAGTGCCGGCGGGCACCTATCTGGTGCGCATCGAGGCGACCACTGCCGACGGCGAGCGTGCACGCATGATTACGCCGGTGGTCATTACCCGATAAGGTGTAAGCGAGCAAAGAGATGACACACGGGGAAGATACACAGGGAGGACAGATGATGAAATCCTTCGGGATGGTCGGTTCAAGCAAGCGACGGTGGATAGCTTGCGTGATTGCGCTGGGAGTGCTGGTAGCCACTCTGCCGGCAGCTCTGTACGCCCAGCCAAGCAATGACTTCCGCGCCGTGTACCTGAACAACGGCATCCTGTCCACAGGCGTTGGTCTGGATGGACAGGTGGGGATTGGTGGCACGAACTACGACGCCATCGGTCGCATCACGCTGGGCACGGTGCAGGGAGCACGCTTCACCACCGATGACGATAACAAGCCGTTGATTTTCGCCTACCCCTATCCCTGCGGAAACTTCGGCGTGGTGACGGTGCGCATTGTAGCCACCGATGGAACAACGAATGACCTGATTTGGGGTAGCGACGACGGCGAATGGGTGGATGGCATTGAGCCGTTTGCCGACCGCAGCGGACGCTACATGATTGTGGGGCGCTGGCGTGATACCGACACGGGCATCCGCGTGGACCAGGTGATCGAACTGGTTGGCGCCTATGCCCGTATCACGTGGACCATCACGAACGAGGGTACGGAGACCGCTCAGGTCGGGCTCCGCTTCCTGATCGATGAAGAGGTGGGCAGCGGCTTCAACGTGACTACCCCGGATTATGTCCTGGTGCCCGGTTACTTCCCCGTTCAGAACGATTTGGACCTGCAGAGTGGACAGGTTCCGACTTATGTGGATGCGACGCCTCGCCGCACCATGAACGCGCCTATCCTGCGCTGGCTGTTCAAGCAAAAAGACCTGACGACTCCTGACAGGGTAGTCATCAGCCAGTTCTCGCGCCTTTCGGCAAACCTGTGGGATTTCACCTCTCTGCCCGAAGCACAGGTGACTGACCACGCTATCGCCAGCTACTGGAACCCACGCTCCCTCGCGCCGGGCAAGTCGCAGACCATTGTGACCATGATTGGGCTTGCCACCAGCACAAACGACCCCTCCGGGCGGTACGCGCTGGATACGGAGTCGCCCGGTGTGGTGGGGCTGGACGCTTCGGCGACCAATCAGCTGGCACCCGAAGAGTTCACCATCAGCGCGTCGGTGACCAACTACCTGTCACTGAACGCCCTGCAGAACATTACCTTTGAGGATGTCAGCCTGGCTATTTCGCTCCCCAGAGGGCTGGCTCTGGCGGACGGCGAGAGCATTACCAAGACCATTCCCAGCATCCTGCCGGGCGAGGTAGCGACGGTGAGCTGGCGTGTTAAGCCAACCGGCGAGCGAATAGGGGAGCTAACCTACCGTGTGTACTCCACGGTGTCGCCGGGCAGTTTGTCGAAGAGCGTTTCTCGCTCGCTCATTGTGCCGATGACGGCGAAGGTGGACCTGAAGACAGGTTTCCAGATGGTGAGCCTGCCCTTCGCCTTTGATAACGCCGATCCTGCGGCGATACTTGGGATGGAGCAGGGCGAGTTCACCCTCCTGCGGTGGGATGCCGCCATGCGGCGCTACGCGCTGGTGAACAGTATCCGCCCAGGCGAGGGTTACTGGCTGCGCGTGAACGCCAATCAGACGCTGAACCTGAACGGGGCGAAGGTTGCAGGCGATGCCTTCGGCGGCACTCTGCGTCTGCCATTGCCGCAGGGATGGGTGCAGATTGGCAACCCGTATCCCTATCCGGTGCCCATCGGGTTGATTCGCTTCATCGATACCACCCAGGGCTTCGCCATCACGTTCGCGGAGGCAGTTCAGCGCGGGATGGTGCGCAGTGTGCTGTTCTACTACGATACCACCCCGCCGGCGGGCTACAGGGTCATCTCGCTGTACAGCGATCCCTCTGCCCCGATGATGCCGGGACTGGGCTACTGGATATACGTGGACAGTCGTAATCTGGAGATTATCTTCCCGAACGTGGTTGCGCCGGGCGCGACTATCGTCTTCCCATCCAGATTGAGCACCGCTCCTGTACGCTGGCAGGTGCAGTTCTCGGCACAGAGCGAGGACAGGATGGACGCGACCGCCGTTATCGGTGCGGCGTCACGCGCGGCGGATGGAATCGACATGTATGATATGCCCAAGCCGCCTGCTCCTGTAGAGGAGAGCGTGCGCACCCTGTTGATTGCCCAGGACGGGCATAGCGCGCTGGCTCAGGATATTCGCGCCGACGGCAATCGCCGGCAGGTGTGGGAGATGGTGGTTACCGCGCCCAAGCCGGATAGCCTGGTGGTTCTGCGCTGGAAGGGTCTTCAGAGTGTGCCTTCATCCGTGCGCCTGAAGCTGGTGGACACCGAAGCGAAAGTCACGCGCGACCTGCGCAGCACGTCCTCCTACACCTTCACGGTGGGGGCTTCAGGCAGTCGGCGGTTCCAGATAGTGGCGGAGCCTCGTGGCGCGGCAGGGTTGCGAATCACCACGTTGCGTGTGGCACGCACGCGCGGTGGGGCGGTGGATATCAGCTACGCTCTCAGCGATAGCGCGAGTACGAAGGTGCGTATCCTGGGCGCCACAGGAAAGGTGATCCAGACCCTGCAAGCAGGAGAATCTGTCTCACGTGGCGTAACAAATCTGACGTGGAACGGGCGCGATAGTGCAGGCATCGCAGTGCCCGCGGGGACCTACCTGGTGGAGGTGACCGCCACCGCAGAGGATGGGCAGACTGCACGCGCCGTTCAACCGGTAGTGATAACGCGGTAAGCGAGGGAGGATTGGCGAAAAGAAATGTTCGAAGGAGAGAAAAGAACCATGCGAAACAGGTGGAAATGGCTCGCATTGTGTTTCGCCAGCCTGTGGATGCTGACATGGGCGGTAGGGAGCTTTGCTGCCCCAAGCGTCAGCGGCACTTCGGTCCGTCCGCACCGGGTGCTTCAGCAGGGGGCAACCGCTGACGGCTCCATCAGCACATGGTTTGTGTTTCAAGTCACGGTAACGCCGGGTGCGGATAACGAAGTCGTTCAACAAGTGTGGTTAACCATTGATGGTGTGCCGGCGTTACAGCTCACACCGGTGGGCGGTGGTGTCTATCGTGCCGCGAGGAAGGGTGCTGACATAGGGGTCGGCACACATAGCCTGGGCGCGTTGGTACTGTGGCAAACAGACCAGCCTCAGGACCCCGTTACGGCGGCGTGGGACCCTGCGACGCTGATTATCATTCCACAGGTTACGGACGTGCTTTCGCGTGCCCAGCTGTGGCGCGTCAAGACGCTCTTCGACGATGAGGTGCTGTCGGCGTCGGACCCCCTGCAGAGAGACCCACTTCGCCCCGACCCGCTGGACACGCTGGCGCCGGATGATGGTTCCAGCTCCACTCGCTATCGCTTCCGCGTGCTCTATCGGCATCCATATGGCATCCCGCCGCAGCCGATTTATGAGTCGTTTAACATGAACGACACCGATGGGAGCTTCACCTACGGGTTTGTGTCAGATACATTCATGCCACCGCCTCCCTTCACCGCGGCGCCCCATGCGACTCCAGTGTGGGGCACAGGAAGGGTGGAAAATAACGATTTTGGTGGGGTGTATATCTATATCGACGGTGCTCCTCACTGGATGGTGCCGGTGTATAAACTGGACTCGGGAGGGAACCCGATACCACTCGGAAGCCTGACTCCTCAGGACTTCCAGAACGGTGTGGTATACGAGTACGTGTGGGAGCCGACCCACTACGATAGCCAGTCAGGAGATACACGCTACGGCTTGCCCTACAAGTATGGACGCCCGACTGATAACGCCTTCACCGCAGGCGCTTACGGTCAGCATGGCTACGATTTTAGGGCGGGCGTAGACCACTTCCCCACCGACATCAGCCAACCAGCGGTGTTTGCTCCGGGCAATCCTTTCCAGGACCCGGGATACCCGCTGAACTCGGCACAACATCCGGTCATCACGCCCGTGCTCAACGGCTTCCGCTCCATGTTCCAGCCGAACTTCCTGCATCTGGGCACGGTGCGCAAAGCCGCTGGTGATACGACGGTCTTCTGGAACCCTGACCAGCAGCTGCCGAACGGACCGTTCCACCCGCAACCCGGTCCCACCGCTCCGGGCACGCAGTCCTTCCCGGTGGCGATGGGCACGGAAGACACGGTGTTCGAGTTCCGCATCGGCTATCAGGGCGACAGGGACCCAGCATACATCAAGGTCTTTATCAGCAACGACTACACAGGCGAGAGCTACCCCATCCAGCTCACCATGCAGCCCGAGAACCCGGCGCAGACCAACCCGGGTGTGTATGTGGCTCGCACTCGCCTGCCTCGCGGACCGCACACCTATTACTTTGAAGCGAACGACGGTACTCGCACTGTACGCTTCCCGGTGCGTCCGCTGGATGACCCGGTCCTGCCCGCTGGAGGTATTCATACGAAGGGGCGCAACTTCTTCATGGGACCCTTCGTGAACACCAAGGCGGTGCTTTCGGACTACTCGGTGACCCCGGCGACGGGCAAACAGGGCACGAGCTTCATCTTCCGGGTGAAGTATACCGACCCCAACAACCAACGCCCGGTGCGCGCACGCCTGCATCTGCAACTGCGTGATGACCCTGCACCGCGCGGAACATGGGTCACCGTGAACATGGTGCGCGAGAGCCCGGATACGGTGCAGTACTCGGAGGGAGTGGTGTACAAATTCGACACCGCCTCCGACCCGAGCATCGTGCTCCAGCCGGGCACCAGACACTACTACTTTGAGTTCGTAGACAACTGGGGCGACCCATACGACCCCAACACTCTGCTGGAAGGCGAGACAGCCCTCTTGCCTGCCAACGCCACCACCGACCCGAACGATGACGCCAACAAAGTGGTGGTGGAGAACACCATCGCCGGTCCGATTGTGGTAGAGAACAAACAGCCGTACCTGGTCAAGCCAGCTACCGCGGTCGGCACGGATGTCAACTGGGCGCCCGACCCGGCGGATGTCGGTGGCGACTATCTGGCGTCGGATACGTTCCAGAACACCGCCACTTCGTTCACCTTCCGAACGAAGTACGTGGACAAGAACAACGACGCACCGACCTTTATCAAGGTGCAGTACCGCAATACCGCCGACCCGAGCAGTGTGTTCGAGCGTGACCTGAGTGTCGCACCTGGCAGCGGTACGCTGTACTCCGATGGCGTGGTGTATCAGGTCACAGGCATCAAACTGCCTGTCGGACAGACGGAGCTCCGCTTCACCAGCTCGGATGGCACCGTAGTGGTTACTACCGACTGGCAGGCGGGTCCGAATGTGGTGGCGAACACCGCGCCGGTGCTGGAGGAGCCTGCAGGCGGAACCGTGACCCCCACCAGCGGCGACCAGGGCACGCTGTACACGTTCCGGGTTATCTATAAGGATGCGGAAGGTCAGGCGCCTGTGTCCGCGAACGGTGGCTTCATCCGAGTGTGGATCGACGGCACCGAGTATGATATGGTGCCCAACGGCACGCCCGATTACGTCAATGGTGCGCTCTTTGAGTACGCCACCACGCTGGGAGCGGAGCCTGCCGTCCATCAGTACCACTTTGTGGCATCAGATGGCGGCAACGCGGTGCGCCTGCCGACGACGGGCGAGTTCAGCGGGCCCAACGTGAACGACTTCAATAAGCTCTCCAATCCGCGCGTTACCATCACGCCTGCGGGCAACAACGAACCGCGCGGGCGCAGTGATGCCGTGTATGCGTTCCAGATAACCTTCACCAACCCCAACGGCACGCCGCCGGTGGGCAATATCGAAGTGCTGGTGGACGGAACGCCATACGTGTTGAACGAAACCATTCCTGCCAGCCCGACGCCGACCGACTTCCGCAACGGCGTGACATACAGCCTGTCGCTGAACGCACCTGCAGCGCCGATGACGCCCGGACAGCACAGCTTCCAGTTCCGCTTCCAGAACGGTGCGTTCTCGACTGCTGTGCAGAACGTGGCGGTGAACCACAAGCCGGTGCTGTCGGGCAACATGGTGACGACGGATGGCAGCACCGCAACCACGCAGGTCTCTAAGGTGGCACGCCCCATCTTCGTAGTCACCTATCAGGACGCAGATAACGATGCCCCCAAGTTCGTGAAGCTGTTCATTGACGGCGACGCGACGGGTGTGGATATGAGCTCCACGGGCGGCACGGACTATCGCGCGGGCGTTATCTACCGCTACCAGACGCCAGCTCCGCTGGCGATTGGCAACCACACCTATCGCATCGCGGCGCAGGACGCCGACCCGTTTGCAGAGGACGCCGCCGAGGTGAACGGTGCCTTTGAGGTGCTGAACCTGAAGCCTATCCTGAGCAACGGCACGGTAACGCCTGCGACCGGTTCGCACAACGCGGCGTTTACCTACAGCGTGAAGTATACCGACGGCGACGGTGATGCCCCTGCCTTCGTGCGGGTGCGCATCCTGAAGCCGGATAGCACCGAGCAAGTACTGAACCTAACCGGTTCGGGCGACTACGCGCAGGGCGTGACCTTCACCGGAACCATCCCGGCGAACTCGCGCCTCCTGCTTGGCAACTACCAGTTCCGATTCGAGGCAAATGATGGCACGGTGGACGCCGACCCACTGCTGGGCGACGGACCGACTGTGACGAACGATAAGCCTGTTCTCAGCAACGGCTCGGTGGTTCCGGTGCGCGAGTCGGGCAGCGCGGCGTTCCGCTACTCCGTAACCTACACGGATGCGGACGGCGACGCACCGACCTTCGTGCGGGTGGCGATTATTCAGCCCGATAACACCGAGACCACGCTGGATATGACCGGAGCGGGAACCGACTACGTGAACGGTGTCATCTTCACAGCGGACGTGCCGGCGAACTCGAACCTCGCTCCGGGAAGCTACGGCTTCCGCTTCGAGGCGAACGACGGCTACGAGAACGCCGACCCGTTGACCGGCACCGGTCCGCAGGTGAACAACCCGCCGCAGCTGGTCAACCCGCGCGTGACGCCGACCTCTGGCAAACTCAGCACCGAGTTCGTGTATGAAGTGACATACAAGGACGCGGATGGGGATGCACCGAGGGCGTTCACCGGCACGCCGGGCGGCGAGGTGCAGATCAATATCGACGGCACCTGGTACGCCATGACCAAGGTCGGCACCAGCACCGACTACGTGGCGGGTGTGACCTACCAGTTCAAGCGACGGCTGGCAGAAGGCACGCACACCTTCTCCTTCCGCGCACAGGACCAGTTCGACGCAGCGGTCGGTCCAGCCACCTCCACACAGACCGGTCCGACCGTGAACAAGGCGAGCATCACGCTCAACGCGCCGACCGGCACCGCCGTTCTCGGACAGCCGGTAACACTGACCGGACAGCTCACCCTGTCTGGAAGCGCAACGGTGAACGCTACGGTGCAGGTGACGATTTCGCCACCGGTAGGCACAGGCGAGATCCGAACCGTGAACACCGCTTCGGACGGTTCGTTCTCGGTGCAGTTCACGCCGAGCATCACCGGCACGTGGTCTGCCTTCGCCTCGTGGGCAGGCAACGACGAGTACGATGGCGTGAACAGCACGCCGGTGACGATACAGGTGCAGGGTGCAACCTTCACCATCCAGCCGGGCATCAGCATGATTTCTATCCCGCTGGTGCCACCGTCCAGCGACCCCGACTTCCTGTTCGGGTTTGATACCACCAGCATCAACCTCATCCGCTGGTCGCCTCTGGCGAACGGCTACGTAAGTGGTGGCAACGTGGTTGCGCAGGCGGGTGCAGGTTACTGGGTGCGCACCACAACTGCACGCACGGTATCGCCGGTGGGCACACTGGCAGACCAGACCCAGCCGTTCGCGATCCAGCTGGTACAGGGCTGGAACATGATAGGCTCGGTGTATCTCCAGCCGACCCTGCTGGGCGCGGCGCAAGTGAGTGTGGCTGGTCAGAAGATGACACTGGCTGAGGCGGCGAGTAAAGGTCTGGTGCGCGATTACGCATGGCGCTACGACCCGGTAGACCGTGCCTACAAGCCAGTGAGCGCAGGCGAGAACCTGCAGCCGTTCGTAGGATACTGGATCCGCGCTCTGGTCGATGCCGAGCTCATTCTGAATCCGCCCGGAAGCCGTTCCGCCGGCGGCACGCAGATTACCCGCTCGGCAGCGATGAGCGAGAGTGACTGGATGGTGCAGCTGGTGGCTCGCGCAGGTGACAGCGTGGACTCCAGCAACTACATCGGCGTGGCGGGCGAGAGCCTGCAGATCGAGAAGCCTGCACCGCTGGAAGGCTACGTGCACGTGCAGTTGCGCTCGCCAGAGAGCGACGCACCGCTGGCAGTGGACGTGCGACGCAGCGGCGGCGTGAAGCAGGTGTACACCTTCGAGGTGTTGACCGACATGCCGAACACGCCAGTAACCCTCTCGTGGCCCAATGTGGCGAAGATCAGCCGCAAGTACGAGATGGTGCTGGTGGATCTGGATGCCAACGTGCGGCGTGTGCTGACCTCGCTACCGTCCTACACCTATAACAGCGGTGCGAACGGTGGCACTCGCCGGTTCCAGATAATCGTCCAGCCTCGCCTGCGCACGACCGCGGTCATCAGCAACGTGCGTGTGGCTCAGACCCGTGCGGCAGGCGCCAGCCGGGTGCAAATCGCCTACACGCTCAACACCGAGGCGTCGGTAGCAGTGCAGATTACCGATGCCAGCGGCAAGCCGATACGCGCTCTGCAGGCTGGACAGGCTGCTGGACGCGGCGTGAACAGCATCACGTGGGACGGTCGGAACAGTGCAGGTGTGGCGGTTCCCGCAGGGGCTTACATGGTGAAGATAACCGCCACGACAGAGGACGGACAGACCGCCAGCGTGGTTCAGCCGATTGTCCTGACGAGGTAAACCGGAGGGGGGCTTCCCGGTGGCTGGAAGCCCCCTTGCAAGTACTCTGAGAGCACGATGAGGAGGTTTACGAAGCGATGAATCCTTTCCGACGGGCATCCGTGCGGATGTGGACGGCGCGAGCAGTGGTATGCGCGATGCTGTCGCCGGTTCTGTTTAGCCCCGCCGTGGCGGTCGCTGGACAGGGCAAACCTCTGCCGCCGACGGTACTGGTTCTGCCTTTCGCGCCCTCTCAGCAGATTGAGTCGGCGGTGCCGGCAGGGGTTGGTACGAGCCTGACCCGCGCGGTGACGGCAAGCCTCCGAGGTACGGGCAGGTTTGACGTGGTGCAGTTCAGCGCAAACAGTGCACCCATACAGCGAGCGGTGGAAGAGGGACGATTGCGCGTGCCAGACATCACACCGCCTTTTGAAGACACGGACCTGTCTGTGCGGGTAGCGCGAGAGATCGGCACGCAGTATGCGCTGGCTGGGGTCATTGAAGATTACAGCTATGATGCGGGCGCACACAAAGCGTCGCTGTCGGTGTCGGTGCAGTGGATAGACGTCAAGAGCGGACGCGCTCTCAAGACGGTGGCTATCTCCGGCGAGGCAGCGGGAACGGCTACCAGCACCCAGGATGAAGTGAACGCCAAAGCGGTTTCCGACGTGGTGAACCGTGCTCTGCAGGAGCTGGCGATTGGCGAGGTCAGCGTGGTTCAGCCGAGCGCGGTGCCCGTGAAGAAGACCGAGGTCAAGCGCAAGTCCAACGTCGGATGGATTGTGCTGGGACTGGGCTTGATTGCGGCACTGGCATCGGGTGCACGGGGTGGCGGCGCCGGACTGGATACTCCTCCTCCACCTCCACAGTAACAGAGGCGAATGTGCGTGAAGTGGCGCACGGGTGTCCTCGTATTGCTTCTTGTCTGGTTGAGCGGCGTTGCGTTGAGCGCGGCGCCGCTTTATAGCATCAAACTTTCGGTTTCTCCCTCTATCCTGCTTTCAGATGGCAAATCGGTGGCTCTCGTCAGTGCCGAAGTGCGCGATGACCGCGGTAATCTCGTGCCCGACGGCACGCAGGTGCAGTTCAACACCACGCTGGGGGTTCTGCGCGATACGGTAGTCAGCACCAGCGCCGGCATCGCCCGAACCCAGCTGACCAGCTCAACCCTGCCCGGCGTCGCAACCGTTACCGTCACCATACCCGGCGCTTCTGCTTTCGAGGAGACCCGCGCCACCTTCACCGACGACCCTGAAATGCTTCGTCAGCGGATAAATACCTATCTGTTCACCTCCCCGCAGTATCTTGCCTACAGTGCGGACTGGCGCTGTGTGGAGGCGATATCTTCCGAACAGAAAGCGGAGGTAGTGGTCGGCAATCTGCGCCTGCAGGCACGCAGTTATCAGTATCGTCTGGATGAAGACCTGCTGATCGCCGAAGAAGCGGTGCTCACGCGAGGCAAGCGAACTCTTGTCGCCCAGAAGCTGCGCTACTATCCGCGCCGAGACGAGGGTCAGGCGGTGCTCATCGAGGACGGGCAGATACGCGAGGTCTTTTTCAAGTCGCCGCTGTGGGAACAGGAACCTGTTACCTTCAGCCGACCAGACGCCTACACCTACACCGACCTTTCCGCCAGCGAGCTGCTGTTTGTCGCCGACAGCGCGGTGCTGTTGCCGGGTGAGCGCATCCAGTTCCGCCAGGTGAAGATGTATGTTGCCGGACAGAAACTACTGTCTGTACCCATGTACGACCTCTCGTTCCGAACGGGCGAGGCGCTGGGTCAGCAGATTGTGGGCGTTAATTCGGGTGGGTTGACCATTGACCTGCCTTTTTACTATGTGGTTTCGCCGCAGTCGGTGGGGGCGTTGCGGTTGCGCCATGCCCAGCGGGTGGGGCGTGCTGTGTATGCGGTGCGTCCGGGCTGGTCGCTGGACTTGGAGCATCTCTACAGCCGACCGGGCGTGATGGAGGGCACGTTTGCGCTCACCAGCCTGATACGCGGGGACTGGGGACTTCGCTGGAGCCATGCCCAGTGGCTGAGCCAAAACGCCAGCACGCATCTGTACCTGGATATGCCTGCCCATCGCAACCTGTACCTCAACGGCGGGTTGTCCTATGGATTTGGAGGTGGGCGCATCGGGTTGAATCTGTCGGGCGGGCAGAACTTGTCGGGAACGCGCTACCGCGATTTGCGAAGCGACCTGTACATTGAAAGCAGACCGCTGATGCTAAACCGTCAGTTGAGAATGACCGTTGCCACCACCTTTACCTCCCGCACCAGTGAGTTTGCCGACAAGCGCGTGCGCACGGATGGAGCCGGTCTGCGCTCCCGTCTTTACACAACACCCCTGCGTGTGGCTGGGTTTACGGTGAACCCGTCGGTGATGGCGAGCTACCTGTGGGGCAACAGCCAGACCACAGGCGGAAGCCTGCTCGCGACAGTATCTGCTAGCAGGGGACTGTGGGACGGCGCGTTGCTGAGCTTGACGTACGACTACACGCACGACCGGCTGGTGCAGACAACAGGTTACGGCAGACATCGGCTCAGCGGGATGTTTGCGTGGTCGGCGGGACAGCGATTGAACGTTTCGTTAGTGGGCACGCGCGTGCTGGATAGCGATTCACTGACCCTCTTTGCCGATGCCTCGTATCGCCTGAGCGGGCTCTGGCGTCTCGGCGCGAACCTGAGCTACAACCGCTTCCAGGGCACTCGTTACAACGACGTGGAGTTTTCTATCGGTTATCGGCTGGGCATTCGCGAACTGCTGTTAACCTGGTCCAGCCTTACACGCCGGTGGCAGGTTGACCTGATTGCTGCGGGGTTCTAGCTACCTCCATCTTCCCACGAAGAAACCCCTTCCCATGGAACCGAATATCAGCTGTTGCGGGTCATGGGGATTGAAGGTGATTACTTCCCCCCGCAGGCAGGGTAAGCCTCTGTTCTGCTGGCTCCAGGTGCGTCCCCCGTCTGCGGATACCCAGACGCCTGTGGCAAAGCAGACATCGTGGTAAGGATGGTCGTTCGTGGCGACCGCCAGACGTCCGGGATTGCTGGGACAGATTGCGACGCGCGCGATATAGCGATCCTTGTGCAGGCGCGTCCATTTGCCCCCTTCGTATCGCCACAATCCGCCCTGCTCGGCGTTTCGCCACGAGGTGACGTAAATGCGGTTGGGGTTCCTGGGGTCTACTGCTACCCAGGTGGAAGGCTTTGGCGCACCCGGAATCGGTTCAAACCGCTTGCCGTCTCGCGTTCGCCACACACCGCTCTCCCCGCAAACGGTGAACGTGCGAGGAACGGAGGTGGCTGTAATCCAGGTCAATCCCGGTCCCTCATGAATCACCCGCCAGTGGTCTCCACCGTCTTCACTGTGGTACAGCTTACCTCCCACCACAGCCCACACTTCACGGGCGGACGTACAGTAGATGCCACCGACTTCAGCCCGGGCGTAGCGTTCCGGTAGCCCATGTTGCGCCCCTGCCAGAAGCGTCCAAGTCTTGCCGCCATCGCGCGTGCGAGCGATCCCTTCGAAGTTGCCAGACTGACCCAGCGTCACAAACATCACGTTTCCGCCCGCATCGCCGAATGCGACATCCCTACCACCGCCCCAGAGAGGCATCCCATCGCCTCCCCAGGTCCAGCTCTGTAAACCATCGCGGCTTTGGCAGAAGTTGCCGTGATCCATCGCCAGCAACACCGCATGGCGTGGGTTATGCGGATTGAAGCGGAAGTTCACACAGCATAAACCGGAGTAGCCTCTGCCTCGCCATGTACCCGACTTGGTGCGAAACGCAGTGACGTCTGACCAAGTTTTGCCCCCATCGCGTGTGCGAAGCGCGTATTCGCTTCCCGCGACGAACGCCACATCTGCGCTGTGCGGGGCGAACTCAATGACCGTCGCTCCAAGCCCCGCCGGGTAAGCGCAATCCACGTCCTGACGGCGCAAAATCGCCCGCCATGTCCGTCCACCATCGGTGCTCCGGTAGAGAGTACTGCCGTCCCATGCGGTGTCGGCGGTAAGCAGAATAGCGGGGTTGGATGGAGCAACCGCTATCGCTTCGTAACGTGCGGTGAAGTTCGGGTCGGCGGAACTCTCCGTGCTTAGCCCGTCGGTGGCTGGGTACCAGCTTTTGCCTCCGTCTGTTGACCTGTAGATGCCTCCCGGCAATACAGGCTGCCCGGGCGAGGACTGGTAGTTGCTCATTGCTGCCCAGAGCACCTCTGGACGTTGTGGATGCACCGCGATGTCCATCACCTGCAGATGGGGTAACCCATTGTTACGCGGTTCCCATGTTCTGCCCCCGTCGGTGCTGCAAAACACGCCCGCGCCTGCCACGGCGACGTAGAACGTGCGGAATGTACGCCCCGCAGGTTCGACTGCCACAATGTTTCCATCCGGGCTGACCGTGCTGAGATGCTTCCAGGTTCCGCCCCCGTCCCGGCTTTCCCAGACCCCTCCCCACATCGGCTTGCCGGGCGAGTACCACTGCCGATGAGAGCCTCCAAAAGCCAGCAGATGCTGGGGATCCTGTGGATAGATGAGCACTTTCTGAATGGGGGCAGAGTAGTGCCAGTCGCTGACAGGAGGGAAGCCATTCCGCATCAGTCGCCAGTGACGTCCGCCATCGTTGCTGACGCACGGACCGCTCATTGTCCCCACCCATACCGTGTGCGGGCTGGCGGGATGGAAGGTGAAGTCTGCTATCTCCCAGCTGGGCAAGCCGAAGGTGGATTGCCAGTTGTCGCCTCCGTCCGTGCTGAGACCGATGCCCAGCATGTCGCCACCCAGCAGGACGTGTTTGGGGTTGTGTGGGCTAATCGCAACAGACGTCAACCAGCCGCCACAGCCGGGCTCGTACAGCGGAGACCACTGTATGGATGGCGTATCCTTTTGCCTCATTCCAACAGGAGATTCTCTGACGGGTGGCGTAACTCCTGCTGGTGCTCAGGTGTCGTCTCAACCGGAGGGCTGACGCGGCAGAGCCAGATGATTTGCCCACGTTGTGCAGAACCATTGACGCGCTACCAATCGTTCGCCGGACTGGTGTGGCAGTGTAGCAGATGCGGCGGACGTGCGGTGGCACTGTCCGTGCTGCGTAAGGCAGTGGACGAGCGCACGGTGCGTGCGTTATGGGTAACCGCCACGCAGGGAGGCATCCGTTCATCGCTGCGCTGTCCGTCCTGTCAGAAGCCGATGCGCCAGGCGGTGGTGGGCGTGTCGGTTTCGGTAACGATCGATGTGTGCGAGCTGTGTCAGTTCGTATGGACGGATGCGGGTGAGCTGGAGCAGATGCCTCCCGCGCCGCCTCCGCCTCAACCGCAGGAGCCCGACCTGCCACCGGAGGCAAAAGAAGCTCTGGCGATGGCAAAAGTGGAGGCGTTAAGCCAGCGGGCGAGGCAGTATGGTGACGAAGATCTACCTGATAGCCTCCTGCACACGGCGCTGCTTATGCTGGGGCTGCCGGTGGAGGAGGAGAACTTCCTACAGCGCCAGCCGTGGATGACATGGCTAACCGCTTTTACCATCACCGCCGTGAGCCTGATTGCCTTTTATGACCTTGAGGGGGCGATACGCACGCTTGCGCTCGTGCCCGCCGAGTGGTGGCGATACGGGGGCATCACGCTGTTCACCAATTTCTTCGTGCATGCTTCCATTCTCCACCTGCTCGGTAACCTGTATTTTCTCGTGGTGTTTGGCGACAATGTGGAGGATTTTTTAGGGCACGCGCGCTTCCTGCTGCTGCTGGCACTGTCCACCCTGGTAGGCGACGTTTTCCATATCCTTTTTGACCCTCGCGCTGACATTCCGTGCATCGGTGCTAGCGGAGGGATTTCGGGCATTGTGCTGTTTTACGCGCTGGCATTTCCCCATGCCAAGCTGTACCTGGCGTATGGCTGGTGCTGGTACTTTCGGACTTTCAGGCTGCCGGCATGGGCGCTGGCGGTTATCTGGGTGATTCTTCAGCTGGTGAGCGTGCTCGATCAGGTGTACGGTGCAGGCGGCGTCTCTGCGCTGGCGCATCTGGGCGGTGCGGCTGTGGGATTCTTTTGCTGGTTGCTGTGGCGCAATCGCCCGGAACCGGTGAACTGAAGGAATCGTATTTGTTTGTATAGAAAAATAACCGCGCGAACGTCTATCGAGGAGGCCAGGAGTGTATCAGATACCCATTTTGCATCCTGTGCTGGTGCATTTTCCCATCGCTTTCCTCCTGCTGGCGGCAGTGGCGGGTCTGGCATGGCTCGGCTGGGGAACCCGTTTCTGGCGGAACGTGACGCTCCTTCTGCTGATAGCGGGGTTTATCGGTGGTCTGGGGGCGTATTTCACCGGCGAGGCAGCGGAAGAGTTTGGAGAGGGAAGTGCGCGTGTGGAGCAGTTTGAAGAGCAGCATGAAAGCTCGGCATTGCTAACACTGATGACCGCAGGACTGACGCTGTTCGTGCTGGCAGGGTATATAGGAGTATCACGGCGTCTGTCGCCTTCCGATAATCCCGGCGATAAAGATATGCTGTCGGTGCGGGTGGTGGTGGCGGTGCTGGCAGTGGCTTCGGCGGTGCTGGTGGCCCGCACCGGGCATCTGGGCGGCTTGATGGTATGGGGACAGCCTGCGGGGCAATCGCAGCCTGCTGGCGAGGCTACTCAATCGGAACAGCACGAAGAACATGAACACTAATGGTCGGGGTGGGCGGACTTGAACCGCCGACCTCACGGACCCGAACCGTGCGCGCTACCAAACTGCGCCACACCCCGACCGTTCGCAAGTTTATTATAGCACCATTGGGCACGGTTGTCAACGGCAGGAGCGTCCCCACCTTGCACGGAACCTCTTACCGGAGACCCCAACAAGGCAGGTGAAAGCCATGCGAATCCGCCTGGTCCTGATGACGCTTGCTCTACTGTACCTGGTGCTTTTCCTTCGCGTCTTCGCTCTGCAACAGGCTGACCTGGGTACTGCATGCCGCTGCCCTGCCCGTGCTGACCGAAGCCGAATGGGACAGCCTGCTGCGGGGAAACAGCGTGCTGATTACCCGTGACAGATTGCCGCCTCCTGTGGCAATAGTCAGACCTGTTGGCGGGCAAGCCGGTCAGCCTCTCCTATCGCAATCCGACCACCCGCAAGGCGTTCCTGTATGCGGTGTCTAGTTTCCTCGACATCAATGTGGAAGAGGTATGGATTCAGGCGCAGGTGACGCAGAAGACCGCGTATGGCACGACGGTGGTGACGCTTCACGCGGGAGGAGGCGCATTGGCACATACCGTGCTGATGGACACTCAGGAGCAGGTGCAGAGGCGGTTGGCGCAGTATGGCATTATGGGCACAACGCGGTGGTTTAGGGCGAAAGAAAGAGGGATTATCTCTGCGGGCACGGTGAGGGGCACATGGTCAAAGTGCCCTCTTAGTGTTTTGACGAAGAAATTCCTTAGAGAATTATTAAAACCCTTGACAAAATGATAATAACCCTCTACAATTAAATTGATACGGAGACCGGGTAGGAAACCATGCCCACGGTACGCTGGAAACAGATTGCAGAAAGCATCCGCCGAGAAATAGAACAGGGCAAGTGGCGTCCTGGTGACCGGCTGCCGATAGAGTCGGAACTGGCCGATCAATGGGGCGTTTCGCGCATGACGGCACATCGCGCGATGAACGAGCTTCAGCGGATGGGGTTGGTGGTGCGCCGTCAGCGCAGAGGCACGATTGTCGCTGCAAAGCCTGTTCGTCGCACGGGTTCGGTTGCCCTGTTGCTTCACAACTCGCATGACCAGCTGGAGATGGACTATCTGCGAGGTATCCACGCCGGCATTGGCGAGGATAGCAGGCTGGTAGTCTGCGATACCGAAGGTGACCCCGATAAAGAGGCCCATTACCTGCGTCGGATGGCTGTGGAAACTGATGGTATCCTGCTGTTCCCCACCGGTGATCCCCGAAACAACTCGCTTATTGTGCGCCTTCTGGAACAGGGGGTGCATATCGTTTGTGTTGACCGTTATCTGGAAGGTGTGCCGGTGGACGCTTTTGTGACCGACAACTACACGTGCACACTGGAGGCACTTCGCTTCCTGATTCGTCGACAGATATATCCCATTGCCCACTTCACGCAAGGAGACCTTTGGGTATCCTCCGTGCGAGAGCGATACCAAGCGTATCTGGACGCGATGCGCGAAGCGGGTGCCGAGTCACCCGAGAGGTGGTGCCGCCGCTTTCCAGTGCTGAAACGACAGGAACGTGCCATCCTGTCTCAGTTAGCAGCGGATGCTCTGGTAGCGTTGAAACAGCGCGAACCCGGACTGCGGGCGGTTTTCTGTCTCAACGACTATCATCTGGTTGCTGTGCTGGAAGCATGTGATGAGTTGGGCTGGCGGGCGCCCGACGACCTGCAGGTGCTGAGCTTTCACGACTGTGTCTCGTTGTTACCGCAAACTACCCGACGGCTACACCGGCTGGTTCAACAGCCGTTTGATCTGGGCAAGCTGGCGGCTGAACGGATGATGCTGCACCTGAAAGGACAGGCGTCATCTCCTTCCGTCGTGCGAATGCCAGCGATTTTCTACCCCGCACAAACTCAAAACACACTCTCAGAAGGAGGTTCATCTCAATGAAGCGCGAGTCCGCTTTCACACTCATCGAGCTGCTTGTGGTTATCGCGATTATCGCGATACTGGCAGCGATTCTGTTCCCGGTGTTTGCTCAGGCGCGGGAGAAAGCCCGTACCACCTCCTGCCTCAGCAACATGAAACAGATTGGGCTGGCGTCGCTGATGTACGTGCAGGATTACGACGAGAAGTTTGCCCCGAACCGAATCTGGCACGCCGACGGCACGCATTCCACATGGCGCTGTGTCGTAATGCCCTATATGAAGAACGATACCATGTTCCTGTGCCCTTCAGCACCCCGGTCGCTGAACGAATTCTACTGGGATCTGTGGGTCAGCCCCACCGGATGCGTGTGCGATGTGAGCATGACCAGAGCTGACTTTGACGCAAGCCCGAGGCGCATGAAGGGACAGGCAAATTATGGCGTCAACGGCGATGTGTTCAACGCCAACGGGCGCTACGTGGTGGGATTAGCACAATTTGATCGCCCGGCAAATACCATTCTGATACTGGAAACCCGCGACTTCTGGCCCGACCTGGGCACGTGGACGTTTGGCTGGAACTACGACCAGGGTGGGGGAAGCCTGCCGTTCTGGCACAACAAGGGTGGAAACTACGCCTTTGCGGACGGACACGCTAAGTTCTTCCGGCTCCAGCAGACCATCACTGCAAACAGCTTCATGTGGAACCTGAGCAACGACCCGAACACCGACTGTCCAGAGGGAAGTCCATACTGCGTTGCACCGCGTGGCGCATATGACCTGGTCGCGCTGGCAGACGCCATTCCGCCAGCCTATCGTTAACGAAAAGGGTAGCGTAGGGGGCGAGTTTCCGCTCTCTACGCTCCAATGCAAGGAGGAGACGATGCGCAAGGAGATACCACCGGGTGTTGTACTGGCTGTTATCGTAGTGGTGCTGGTTGTTGTCGGGGCGATATTCTTCTGGAAGACCAAGTCGCCCTCCAGCATTCCGAGTGCAGAGGGTGGTCCACCACCTGATGTTCAGCGTCGCCTGCAGATGGGAACGGGGTCTCCGGGTCTTCCACCTGCTCCACAGGCACCACGATAGACCACAAGGGCAACAACCGTCGGGTGTTATCCTGAGTGTGGCGAAAGGGCTTTGAATCGCTCGTTTGGCTCAGGGTGGCACCCGTTGTTATGTTCGAAATCCCCTTGCTTGACGACGTCAGGGAGGAGTGCTAATATATACTTACTTAAACGTTCTATGAATCGGTAGACAGGAGGAGGAGAATGCAGTATCGCAAGCTGGGAAAATGGGGCGTGAAGGTGAGCGAGGTGAGCCTCGGATCCTGGTTGACCTTCGGACACGCCACCGACGAGGAGACCGCCGCACAGTGTATCCATCGTGCGTACGAGCTGGGCATCAACCTGTTTGATACCGCCAACGTGTATGCCGCCGGACGGGCGGAAGAGGTGATGGGCAAAGCGTTAAAGGGGTTTCGGCGCGATTCGTACGTGCTGGCAACAAAGGTGTATTTCCCGATGGGCGATGGACCGAACGACCGCGGGCTGTCGCGCAAGCACATCTTTGAGCAGTGCCACGCCAGCCTGAAGCGCCTGGGGACGGACTATATTGACCTCTATCAGTGCCATCGCTACGACAGGAACACGCCGCTGGAGGAAACGGTGCGCGCGATCGGTGACCTGATTCGGCAGGGCAAAATACTGTACTGGGGCGTTAGCGAGTGGTCGGCGTCGCAGATACTGGATGCCGTTCATCTATGCCAGCAGATGAACATCGACCCACCCGTGTCCAACCAGCCGCATTACAACATGCTGGGGCGAGAGATCGAGAAAGAGGTTCTGCCGATGTGCGAGCGTGTGGGCATGGGCAACATTGTCTTTTCGCCGCTGGCGCAAGGCGTGTTGACGGGCAAGTATCTGCCCGGTTCACCGCCTCCACCCGACACCCGCGCAGCCGACGAGAGCTCCAACATGTTTATGCGCTGGCTGATGAGCGATGAGGTGCTGACCAAAGTGCAGAAACTGCGACCTATTGCCGAGCGCAACGGGCTGACGATGGCGCAGCTCGCGCTGGCATGGTGTCTGCGCCAGCCGATGGTCTCCAGCGTGATTATTGGCGCACGAAAGGTCTCACAAATTGAAGATAACGTGAAGGCATCGGGCGTGCAGCTCTCACCCGAAGACCTACGCGACATCGACATCGCTCTGGGCTTCGCCCAGCCAGAAGGATAACCCTCTCATCCCCGGATTCCCCTCCTTACTGTCTCTTAGGGGAGGGGAATCTTTTCTTCTCTCAGCAGTTTCAGCAGGTCGTCGGGATAGTCCGTTTCGATGCCGTCTACCCCCATGGCTATGGACAGGCGATACCCCTCTGGCGTATCGGGGAAGCCGAGGTTATCCACGTACACGGTGATACCCTCCCGATGCGCTTCCTGTACCAGTTCGCGCGTCCACAATACCATGTCGCCGTCCAACGCATCCACAGGCAGTATCCGCTTCAGTTCGCCGATGCCGCCCGGCTTGCGATAGTCCTGCGGCAGGCTGGGCATGATGGGGATAAATGGAGCCGTCCGCTTCCACTCCTTCAGTTGGTCGGGTCCACTGTACACCAGCATCTGCTTTTCCACACGATGGCGGCGGATGGTGCGCAGTATCTCTGCTACCGGAGCGTCCTTGTGGTCGATGTAAACGTTGATTTTGCCCCGAACCAGTTCGAACACCTCGTCCAGGGTGGGAACCTTTTCGCCCCGATACAGCGGTGAGAATCTGACCCCGGCATCCAGCTTGCGGATGGCGGAGAGGGTCAGCTCGTTGACTGCACCGGTGCCGGTGGTGGTGCGGTCTACCGTGCGGTCGTGCATGATGACCAGTTTGCCGTCGCGCGTGGTGCGCACGTCTATCTCCACGTAGTCACAGCCCAAGCGAATGGCATGCTGGAAGGCGGCAAGGGTGTTTTCGGGCATGATGCCTGCGCCGCCGCGATGCGCAATCACCGCGATGCGGTTCCTGGTTCTGGGTAACGCCGATACGGACATGGACGTGCTCCCGGGTCGTATTTAAGGTATTCTGATTGTAGCACAGGTGCGACATTCGGGCAATCTGTTTCCGTGGGTTGCTCGCATTTTTTCGCGCAGGATGCTTGACATCCGTGCAAACCTGCCGTATAATAATAATGCAAACGTCCGAGCGGGCGAGTGGTGAAATCGGTAGACACGCCAGACTTAGGATCTGGTGCCGTAAGGCGTAGGAGTTCGAGTCTCCTCTCGCCCACCACTTACCGCAAGCGAAACGAGCGGGAGTAGCTCAGTTGGTAGAGCGTCTGCTTGCCATGCAGAAGGTCGCGGGTTCGAGTCCCGTCTCCCGCTCCATTTTTTCATGAGGTCTTTTACCTTGAACTCCCCTGTTGTCACTGCGGTGGTGCTGGCGGGCGGCAGGAGTAAGCCCGACCTGCTCGCGCTGACCGGTGTATCCAACCGCGCTCTGCTTCAGATAGAGGGCGAGACCATGCTGGCACGGGTGGTACGTGCCGTTCAGGAGAGCGCGTGGGTGGATAGGGTGTACGTTGTCGGGGATGTGACGCCGCCCGAGGGTTGTGATTCCCTGCCGGATACGGGAGACTTCGTGGAGAACGTCCTGCAAGCGACTTCGCTGGTAGCCGACGAGCAATACCTGCTCTACGCCACCGCCGATACTCCCTTCCTGACATCGCAGGCGGTCGCCGATTTCGTCAGCCGCGCCCTTGAGTCGGGCGCTGAGATGTGTTATCCGATTATCCCGCTGGAGCTCTGCGTCCAGCGATTTCCCAACATGCCGCGCACTGCGTTGAGCCTGCGAGAGGGCACGTTTACGGGGGGGAATCTGCTGCTCGTTCGTGCTGGGGTGGTGCGTCGGCAGGCTGATCTGTTGCGCCAGGCGTTTGCCGCCCGCAAGTCCGTCTGGGCGCTGGCGAAGATTCTGGGCGCATCCATTATCCTGCGTGTGGTGCTGGCGAAGCTCGTCTCGCCCAAACTGCTCTCCATCGAGCACATCAAGCGCAGAGTACAGCAGCTGATGGGAGCAACGGCGCAGGAAATCGTGACCGAGTACGTGGAAATCGGGGTGGATATTGACAGGGCGGAACATCTGAAGGTGCTGGTGGATTCGGGCTATCGCGTGGGCCAGCCCTGAGTTTCGGAGGCAGTATGGAACTGCTTGCCCAGTTCGAGCACACTCTGCGCAGCTGTGCCCTTGTTGAGCCTCGGCAGAAAGTGCTGGTTGCCTTCTCCGGCGGCGCGGATTCTACCGCTCTCCTGCATCTGTTCTGTCGGCTTCGTGAAGGGTGGTCGCTGGAGGTTTGCGTGGCGCACCTGAACCATCTCCTCCGAGGTGAGCACAGCGACGCCGATGAGGCGCACTGCCGGCAGGTGTGTGCGGACTGGCATGTGCCCTTCTTTTCGCGCCGGGTGGACGTGGGGCAGGAAGCAGAACGTCGGGGCATCAGCGTGGAGATGGCAGGGCGTGAGGTGCGCTACGCCTTTTTGCAGGAGGTAGCAGATGCGATTGAGGCAGACGTTATCGCGCTGGGGCATACCCGCGACGACCAGGTAGAGACCATCCTGCTGAACCTCACGCGCGGCACCGGCACTGCAGGGCTGGCTGGGATGCCCATGCGCCGCGCCAAATTCATCCGTCCCCTGCTTGGGGTCAGCCGCCAGCAGATACGACAGTATTGCGCACTGCATGGTTTGACCTTTGTGGAAGATATTTCCAATCTTGACTCGCGCTACAGCCGCAACCGCATCCGCCATCACGTGCTTCCCGAACTGCGTCGCCTCAACCCGCGTGTGGATTCGGCAATTGAGCGGTTATCGCTGGTGGTGCGGGATGAGGAAAGATGGTGGCAGGAGCATCTACGTGTGCTGGAGCCAGAGTTTACCCTGCGTCGCCGGGAGGGCGAGTGGCAGGTATCGCTGGAATGGCTGAGGCAACAGCCCGCTTCGGTGCAGCGGCGAGTGATACGTCACGTGGTACGCGAGCTTTCTGCTGAGGGCATGGAGCTGGAGTTCGAACAGGTGGAGCGTCTGCGCGCGGCGATAGCGGAGGGCAAGCGAGCGGGGGTGACGTTGCCCGGCGGGAGTCTGCACGTTGCGGTGGGGAAGGCTGCGCTCAGAGCGTGGCTGAAACCTGCAGGTGGCTCGCACCCGTATGAAATAGTGATGCAGATACCTGGCGAAACACCCGTTCCACTTGCGAACATGACCCTGTTTGCCGAATATTCGGCGTTACCTGATGCCAGCCTGTGGCGTCAGGATAATTGGGAAGTGTGGTGCGATGCTTCCCGAATCAGCGGAGGGCTGAGGGTTCGCAGCTGGCGCAGTGGCGACCGCGTTCAGCCTCTGGGGCTGTCGGGGCATCGCAAGCTTTCCGATATTTTCACCGACAGGAAGGTGCCGGTTCACCTGCGCCGTCAGATACCCATCGTGTGCGATGAGGAGGGTATCGTGTGGGTGGTGGGCATCTGCCTGGCGGAGCGGGTACGCTGTACACCCGAAACGGAACGAGCCGTCCACCTGCAGGCACAGCCGCGTGGAGGATGGTAAGAGAGTCAATACACAGATTTCGATATGGTATAATACCAACGTTAACGGCGCAACACAGCAAAAGCGCTGGAGGAGGAAGACTTGAACCGCAGTCTGCGTAACGTGCTGGTGCTTGTTCTGCTGGGCATGGCGTTCTATCTGGTCGTGCGAGGCGGACCATTCCGCGCGTTCGACTCGCCGCAAGAGGTGAAGTATAAGCGTTTGCTCGACCTGATTGACGAAGACCGCGTTCTGCAGGGCGAGTTCGACAAGGACACCTTCCAGTTTCAGACGGATGACGGGTCGCGATATTATGCGATTCTGCCGGACACTCCCGAATCGCGCACCGACCTGCACCGCAAGCTGATTGAGAAGCGGGTGAACTTCACCTTCCGTCGGTCGGTGTTCTCCGATGCTCTGCAGGGACTTCTGCCGATGGTTCTGCCTCTGGTGCTGGTGGTCTTCTTCTGGTTCCTGATTCTGCGCCAGATGCAGGCGGGCAGTAACCAGGCGCTTTCGTTCGGGCGGAGCCGCGCCAAGCGGGCTTCCGAAAACGTGCCCAAAGTGACCTTTGACGATGTGGCGGGCATTGAGGAAGCCAAAGAGGAGCTTCAGGAGATTGTGGAGTTTCTGAAGAACCCCAAGAAGTTCCAGGCGCTGGGCGCGAAAATCCCCAAGGGCGTATTGTTGCTGGGACCGCCCGGCTGCGGTAAGACCCTGCTGGCTCGCGCCATCGCGGGCGAGGCGGGAGTGCCCTTCTTCCACATCAGCGGTTCGGACTTCGTGGAGATGTTCGTGGGCGTGGGTGCATCGCGCGTGCGCGACCTGTTTGACACCGCCAAAGCCAACCGCCCCTGCCTGGTGTTCATCGATGAGATTGACGCTGTGGGGCGCCAGCGCGGCGCAGGGCTGGGCGGCGGTCACGACGAGCGCGAGCAAACGCTGAACCAGCTGCTGGTGGAGATGGACGGGTTTGACCCCAACACGGGCGTGATACTGCTGGCAGCCACCAACCGCCCCGACGTGCTGGACCCCGCGCTGTTGCGTCCGGGACGCTTTGACCGCCGCATCGTGGTGGATACTCCCGATGTGAACGGGCGTCGCGATATCTTCAAGGTGCACCTGAAGGGCAAGCCGCTGGCTGAGGACGTGGACCCCGAGGTGCTGGCGCGGCGCACACCGGGCTTCACCGGCGCGGACATTGCTAACCTGGTGAACGAGGCGGCACTGCTGGCGGCGCGACGCGATAAACAGCGCATTGACATGTCCGACTTCGAAGACGCCATCGAGCGCGTGATTGCCGGTCCCGAACGGCGCAGTAAAATCATCAGCGAGAGAGAGCGCGAGATGGTGGCGTTCCACGAGGTGGGGCATGCCATTGTGGGCGAGCTCCTGCCCAACACCGACCCCGTGCAGAAGGTAACTATCCTGCCGCGCGGGCGTGCGCTGGGTTACACGTTGCAGCTGCCGGAGCGCGACCGTTACCTGCTGACGCGGGCGCAGCTGCTGGACGAGATTACTACCCTGCTGGGTGGGCGCGCGGCGGAGAAGATTGTGTATAACGAAGCCACTACCGGCGCGAACAACGACCTGGAGCGCGCTACCGAGATCGCCCGTGCTATGGTCTGTGAATACGGCATGAGCGAGAAGCTGGGCAATCTGACCTTCGGCAGGCGGCACGGCAACCCGTTCCTCGGTCGCGACATCATGGAAGACCGCAACTACAGCGAGGAGATTGCCTACGCCATTGACCAGGAGGTGCGCGCGATTATTGATGAATGCTTCCGTCGCGCCGTGGACATCCTCTCCACCAATCGCGATAAGATGGAGGAGGTCGTGCGGGTGCTCCTGCAGAAGGAGACCATTGAGCGCGAGGAGTTCCTTGCGCTGATGGAGGGCGCACAGCCAGCCGAAGCCATCAGCTCGTGGAACACTCCACCGCAAGAGCCGCGCGACGAGAAGGAAGAGCCTGCCGGTCAGCCCGAAACGATACCGCCTGCGCCGGTCGCCAAACGGCTTCGCACCGAGCCGGGCATCGCGTAGATACCATGCAGGCGCACTTTGCTGAAGGGGCAGACGCACTGCCCCTTCTCGTACAGTCTTAGCGGGAGGGGGTCGCAATGCGCTATTCCACTACGAACGGCAATTCAGACCTGTGGCAGCGCGTGCTGTACGTGTTGCTGGGAGTGGCCAGCGTGGTGCTCTGCTATCTGGCGGGGGCGTACTGGATAGGTCCCTGGCTCCATCAGATGAGACAGCAGAAGCAGGAGGCTACCTCTGCGCCGCCCGCTTCGACAACGACAGCTCCCGTGCAACCGTCAACGTCTGCGCCTTTTTCGCCGGTTACGCCCAAACTGGCAGGCGTGCAGATTCGCGAGCGCGACCCCAGCATACTGCCCGACACGGTTCGGGTCATACCATCGGGGGATGGAGCCTTGCCAGAGGGCAACCCTGCCACTGAGGAGCCGCAACCGCCCACCACGCTGGAGGAAACCCCTTCCACACCGCCTCCTCCTGCCAACCTGTGGACGCCCCAGCCGCAGCCCTCTCGCCCATCTGAATCGCCGCCAGCCTCGCCGGGTGGAGTTCAGGTGCCCGAGCCGCTGAATGGCGAGTCCGCGCCCGCCGGCACCACCTCCAGCACGGATACGCTGTATCGCGTGCGTCTGCCGGAGGCTTTTGAAAACCGCGAGCAAGCCGATGCCGCCCTGCGTTCCCTCACCGACAGGGGATTGCCGGGAGCGGTGGTCACCGATACCGTTGGGGGACGCAAGGTGTTTCGGGTGCAGCTGGGGGTATACCGCAACAGACCGAATGCCGAAAAGCTGGCGGAGCAGGCGCGCCGCGCGGGGATAACCGCTGAGGTGACTGCGCCATCACCATGAGAACCGCTTTCTGCACCTATACCGTGTGCATCACGTCATGGAGGGAAGCCGCTGTATGCGAAGACGTCTGTACTCTCTTATCGTCGTCCTGCTGAGTGTCCTGTGGGTCATTACCTCCGCCCGGAGCGCTCCTGAAATCATTCGGGTACGCGACATCAAGCCCGGCATGAAGGGCTATGGGTTGACAGTGTTTCAGGGAACGAGAATCGAGCGTTTCGAGGTAGAGGTGCTCGGCGTGCTTCCGAAAGCGAACGTGGGGCACGACCTGATATTTATTAAGATGCTCGGTGGGCCGCTGAACTCGCGCGGAGTGAATATCGCCGCGGGAATGAGCGGCAGTCCCATCTACATCAACGGCAGGCTCGCCGGGGCGGTGTCTATGACCTTCTGGGGCTTCCCCAAAGAACCTCAGTGTCTGGTAACACCCATTGAAGACATGCTGGAAGCGCTGGACAACCGCCTGCCGAAGGAGCCGGCAGGCATGGTGCGTGGGCAGGCAGAACCTCAGACAATTACCTTCGGGGGTAGGCGACTCATCATCGCGCCGAACAACGCGCCTCCTGCGCAGGGAGATGCGCTGGTGTTCACACGCCCGTTTGTGCCGGTGATGGTCAGCGGGCTGTCGGCGCGAGGGGTTCAGCGGCTGAACGCTCTTCTGCAACCGTACAACCTGTACGCCATGCCCGGACCTGGACGTGCCGAGCCCCTGGCGAAACAGATGCCACCGTTACAGCCGGGTTCGGCGGTGGGGGTCGCGCTGGTGACGGGTGATGTAGACGTCAGTGCCATCGGCACGGTCACCTATTGCGATGGCAACCGCGTGCTGATTTTCGGGCATCCGCTGATGGGCATCGGCGCGATTGAGGCGCCGTTAACCACCGCTTACGTGTTCGACGTGGTTCCCAGCTACTCGCGTTCGGTGAAAATCGCCGCGCCGGTCAGCGTGGTGGGCATGACCACACAGGATAGGCTCTTTTCGGTGGCAGGGGAATTAGGTAAACGTCCTGCGATGGTTCCCGTCACCGTGGATGTGGAAGACCTAACAACCGGTCGCAAGCGAAGGTTTCAGGCGCAGGTGGTACAGCATCCGCTGTTGACCGGTCAGCTGGTGTCGCTGGTGGCTTATGAGACGTTGTCGCAGATACGCGGCACGCCCGGCGACTCGCTGGCGCGGGTACAGATGAGCGTGGTGGCAGATGAGGTGGGAACGGTCCGCCGTGAAAACGTGATGTTTGACGATGTGGACATCGCCAGCAGTGCCACCGCCGACCTGGACAGCCTGATGAACATCCTGACGGCAAACCCCTTCTACCCGGTGGCGATTAAGAGCGTGTCTCTGCAGGTGCGCTTCGAAAGCAAAAGGCAGACCGCCACCATCGAGCGGGTGTTCGTCCGCAAAGGGCGTTATGAGCCGGGTGAAACGGTGGACCTGGGAGTGGTGCTGAAGCCGTATCGTGCACAGCCCATCACGCGCAGTATCAGCCTGACCCTGCCCCAGAGCCTGCGCAGTGGGCGCTACACCCTGCAGGTGCGCGGGGGACTGGCGCCTTCGCTGACGCTGTTGCCCGGTCTGGTCATCCGAACGACCCCCGCCGAGCAGGCGCCGCCGACCAACCTGCAACAGATGGTAAACCGCTTCCTGGAGCGCGAGCGCAATAACGACCTGGTGGTGCGCCTGCTGCTGCCCACGTCTACCGTGAATATCGGGGGTGAGCGGTTCAGCCAGATGCCACCGACAATGGGGGCGTTAATGCGTTCGGGCAAGAGCAGTGCCCTGCGTCTTGAGCGAGATGAGATCAAACTGGTGCTGCCTACCGAATGGGTATTGAGTGGTTCTCAGACGCTGGTGCTGAACGTTCAGCGACGCGATTCATCCGAAACGCGCCCATCGGAGCTGCCTGCTCCGCCCGGCGAGCCTTTGCCTCCCGATGTTGCTCCACCAACGTCTCCGCCCGGTGTGCCTGCCGTGCTGCAAAGCGGGGCGTGGGGCGACGAGACGCATCTCCTAGCCGATTCGGCCTTTCTAGCGCAGCCTAAGACACAGCCTGCCCGTTCAGCACCGACCGATACGAAGCCGGCTGCGCCAGCGACACAGCCGAGCACCACCCGCGAGGGCGGGGAAAAGGAGGAGAAACCGGTAGCCCGGACACCGCAGGTGTGGACGCAGACCGAGCAGGCAGACTTCGCCAAGGGCTTCTTTGACCGTACCACTGCCACTTCGGATGGAGACGTGCGCCTCTCGCTGACGCTGTCGCGTGTGGTGGATACCGGCAAGCCGTTCGTGTGGAGCCTGACGCCGGCGAGCGATGGTTCCCTGCTCATCTGCACGGGGCACGAGGGGGAGATACTGCGCCTGACACCCGATGGCAAGCTGAGCACATGGTGTCGCCTGCCGGAGATGGAGGTACACTGGCTGATTGCCGATGGGGAAGGCTGGCTGGCAGGCACATCCCCTCGCGGGCGCATCTATCGCATCACCGCTGAAGGCAAGTTCGAGCAGATTGCCCAGCTTGAGCAGAACTACCCGGTATGTGCTGTGCGCTATCGGGATGGCTCCGTGCTGGTTGGCGCAGGTGGCAGCGCGGGCGTAGTGTACCGTCTGCGCGACGGACAGGCTGAGGCACTTCTTCAGACAGGACAGAACCACGTGACCGCGCTGACAGCGGCCGCGGATGGAACAGTGTACGTGGGTACGGGAGATAACGCCACGTTGTGGCGTATCGGTGCGGATGGCTCTGCCCAGGCGGTGCGCGATTTCGGCGAGGGAGCGGTGTCCGCGCTGTCGGCATGTTCGGATGGCTCACTGCTGGCGGCGCTGACCCGTTCGCAGGTCATACGTCTGCACCCGGACGGGCGTACCAGAATGCTGATTGAGCGCAGTGTGAACCCCATTCTTGCTTTTGTAACCGCCCCCGATGGCAGTGTATTCGCCTGCGGAAGCAGTGTGCTGTACCAGATATTTCCCGACAACCGGGTGAATCTGGTGGAGAACCGGCTGGATGTGGACTTCACAGGGGGCGTGTGGTGGCAGAACGCCCTGTGGCTGGGCACGGCGAACGGGGGCGAGCTGTATACCGCCAGAAACGACCGGGCGGAAGGGATATACACTTCGGCGGTGCATGACGCCCGATTTCCCGCGCAATGGGGCGCACTTTACTGGACAGCGGAGACGCCGGAAGGCACGTCGGTGGAACTCAGCACGCGAAGCGGCAACGTGCCCGAACCCGACGCCAGCTGGAGCGAGTGGAGCAGTGCCCTGACCAGCCCAGGCGACCGCATCACCAGTCCACCCGCGCGCTACATCCAGTATCGGGCGGTATTGCGCACCCGCAATCCACAGGTCAGTCCGCGCCTGCTGTCGGTGTCGCTGTACTACCGCACGCAGAACCAGCAGCCGCGTGTGACGCTAAAATCGCCAAAGGGAGGCGCGGTGCTGTCGGGAGAGGCGAATGTGGAGTGGCAGGCGGAAGACCCCGATAAAGATACCCTCAGCTACAGGGTGTACTATCGTGCCGAAGGGGAGCGCGAATGGCGGGAGATACCTGCTTCAGGCAAAAGCACGACGCCCTCCACGCCAAGCCGTTCGGGAGAGAAAGCCGGGGGGCGACAGGCGACACAGCAGGACGAACTGCCCAGCGTGGACGAGATGATGGCGGACCTGCGCCAGCAGATAGATAGCGACCCGAACATCCCGCCCGAGGTCAAGGCGGAGATTCTGGCGAGTGCACAACGCGACCTTCCACAGGTACGCGCGGCGATGCAGGAACAGACACGTACCCACCCTCGCCAGCCTGAGCCGGCAGAAGGGGCGCCCTCTGCACCGCCCAGCGCCGCCACCTCACGCAAGTGGGATACCCGAACGCTAAAGGACGGAACCTACCGCCTGCGAGTGGTGGCTTCCGACCGCCCCTCCAACGCTACCGACGCGCTGTCTGCCGAGGCGATTTCCGAACCGTTTATCGTGTGCAACAGCAAACCGGTTATCGTGGTGCCGTCGCGCGATGGAGTACAGGTGGGGACGGACGGAACGGTGCAGGTATCTGGCTTCGTATTGCAGAAATTGGTGCCGGTGACCGCTGTACAGGTACGCATCGACGAGGGCGAGTGGCTCTCTGCGGAGGCGGCGGATGGCGTGTTTGATAGCCCGCTGGAGACGTTCCGCTTCCGCTCGGACAAACTGCCGTCTGGTGAACATCAGATAACGGTAAAGGCATACAACGGTGCGGGCTTGAGCGCGACCTGGCAGAAGAAGGTCACCGTTAACGCTGGCGGAGGTGAAAGATGAAGATCTCGGTCATTACCGACGAAATATCGCAGGACCTGGAACACGCCGTCCGCGTGATGCAGGAGTACCAGGTCAAAGGTGCGGAACTGCGCGGATTGTGGAACGTCAATATCGCCGACATCGACGACGCAACCGCTCGCCGCGCCAAGAAACTACTGGACGCTAACGGGGTTCAGGTGGTCAGCATCGCCTCGCCGTTCTACAAGTGCGACCTGTTCGAAGAGGATACGCAGGCGCGGGGAGCCATGCATCTGGCGACGCCGCGCGACCTCAGCGAGCAGATGGACATGCTTCACCGGTGTATTGACCTGGCGCACTTTTTTGAGACGCCCATTATTCGCATGTTCTCGTTCTGGAAGCGCGGCGATCTGACCCCCGAGATCGAGAAGCGCATCGTGGACGCCTTTGCGGAACCGGTGAAGCTGGCGGAACAGGAGGACGTGATTCTGGTTCTGGAAAACGAGCACTCCTGCTATATCGGCACGGGCGCGGAGGCAGGGCGCGTGGTGCAGACGATAGGCTCGCCCCACCTGCGCGTTTGCTGGGACCCCGGCAACGCCCTGTGCGCCGGCGAGACGCCCTATCCTGATGGCTACGAGGCGGTGCGTCAAATGATAGCGCATATGCACGTGAAGGACGGCGTGCTGGAGGACGGCAAGGTACGCTTCGTGGTGGTAGGCGAGGGCGTCATCGATTACGACGGCCAGTTCGAAGCCCTGCGCCGCGATGGTTATACTGGCTGGATTTCCTTAGAGACACACGCGCGGATAGATGGTGATGCTGAACAGGCTTCGCGACTGTCTCTGCAAGCACTCAGACAATGGATAGAGGAGTAGAGGCAACATGGCAAGACGCAACGACGTGCCCAAACGCACGCGAGCACAGGATGATGACCTGCTCTCGCTGCGCAACATCCGGGTGGGGTTCGCCAAAAAACTTCAGGCGGTCTCGCTGGTTTTTGTGTTCGTCATCGCTGCCAGCCTGATCACCTATTTCGCCGCGGTTCCAACCGGTGGTCCCCCGGGAGGCGGACGTTCCTACCAGAACGTGGCGATGGTGGACGGGGAACCTGTCAGCCGCGAGCAGTTCGAGATGATGGTGGAAGACCGCGTTCGCCAGCAGGTGGCCCTCATGGGGGACGCGATGGCGAGCATTGGTGTGCGCTGGCAGGTGTTTCAGGACCTGGTGACGCAGGCGCTGATTGCGAAGGCGGCGGAGAAAGAGGGGATTCGCCTTTCCGATAGAGACCTCGACCGCGAGATCGAGAAGCTCGTGGATGAGCAGGTTAAGCAGGAGCGAGAGCGCGCCGCGCAGGGCAAGCCCCTCAATGACCGCGAGTTCGAGATGATTATCCGCAACTCGGTGGGCAAGAGTGTGGCGGAATGGCGTGAGGAGCTGAAGCAGAGCTGGGAACCACGCAGGCCCCTTCTGAGGCAAAGCCTGCTGGAGCAAAAGCTGATGGAAAAGGTGGCGAAGGTTCCCAACCCCTCGGATGATGAGCTGAGGCGCAGCTTTGACCTGCTGACAATACGACACATTCTGATAAGCACGGACAAGCGCACCGAAGAGCAGGCACGCAAGCGAGCGGAAGAGATACTGCAGAAACTGCATTCAGGCGCGGACTTTGCTCGTATCGCCAAAGAGTTCTCGGATGACCCGGGCAGCAAGCAAAACGGGGGTAGTCTGGGGGCTATTCCTCGTTCGCAGATGTTCATTTTCGCGCCGGAGTTCACCAAGGCGGTGGAGGCGTTACAGCCGGGGCAGATGAGCGGTCTGGTAAAGACGCAGTTTGGGTTCCACATTATCCGCCTAGACTCGGTGAAGCCGAATGTGCCCGCCGACTTCGATAAGAAAAAGGAAGAGTATGCGAAACAGTATGTGGAGAGCCAGAGGCAGGCGAAATGGCAGCAGTATCTGGCGGGATTGCGTCGCGCCGCGAAGGTAGAGATACTGGACCCCGAGCTTCAGGCGTTCCAGACCCTGGAAGACCTGCGCCAGAAGGCGGGCACGCCCGAGTACACCGCTGCGCTGACGCGAGCGATTGAAGCCTTTGAAAAGGCGACGAAGGAAATGCCCTCGGCGGAGGCGATGGTGGTGCTGGGTGAACTCTACCGCACGCAGTCCGATCTGCCCGGTCTGGCTGAACCCGCTCGCAAGAAAGCGCGCGAGGCGGCCATCACTGCATGGCAGAACGCCCTTCAGCGACTGGAAAGCGTGCAGCTGCGCATGAGGCTGGCGGAGCTGTATCGCAAGGAGCAACAGGACGACCTCGCCATCAAGCAGTACCAGGAGGTTGGTCAGATTGCGTGGGACAGACCGGACATCCACGCTCAGCTGAAGAGCATCTACCGAGAGATGGGCAGGCAAGACCTGGTGCAGAAAGAGGTAGAGTGGGAAAAACGCTATCAGGAACGGATGCGTGCGGAACGCCCCACACCGCCCGGCGGTTCTCAGCCGAAGAGTACCCAAAAGCCGTAGAACGACTGCAGACATATTCTGCATAACAACCGCCCGACAACGGGCGGTTTTTTTAATTTTTCTACAGTGTTGCAGGAAGGGGTGCGGGGTAAGTAGAAAATATACAAAAACGGTTGCCTTCGGCGCGGCGAATCGACAGCGTAACGCAACAGAAGGGTGGTTCAGCTGGAGATTTGCCCGGGCAGGAGGCATCCGTCAATAACCCACAAAGGAGGTTTTACCAAAATGCTTCGGAGTGCAGCTGTCGTCCTGGCGGCGGTGTTCGCTCTGAGCGCAGCGGCACATGCGGTGCCGGCATGGGGCAGGCGCACCGGTGCAGACTGCTCGTCCTGCCACTGGGGGCTGAACAAGCTGAACCATACGGGGCGCATGTTCCTGCTTCGCGGGCACCGGATGCCGGATGAGGAAGGCGTTGGCTCAGAGGGCTACAACCTGACGGAGTACACCAGCTGGGCAAGCAAGGTGCGATTCATCGCCGATAAAGATGCCGACCCTTCCACCAAGTTCGATGTGGAGTCGCTGTCCATCTACTCCGGCGGTCCCATTGACAGAACATTCTCCTACTTCTTCGAGTACTACATGCACGAGAGAGCAGGAGATGCGCCGGGAGCGGGCAGTCGCTCCAAGCTGGCAGACGCCTACCTCTTCTACAACTCTGATGCCGCGGCGGATACCTTCTACTGGGTACGCGCCGGGCAGATTTATCCCTACCTGATTTACTACTACGGGTCGGGAGGGCGCCTGTCCATCAGCCGCAACGAGGCGATTAACCGCCAGGCGGGTGGTGGCAACGCCTACACGCCTCGCGACCGCGCCTATGGCATCTCCGGTGGCTACGTCTACGAGGGCAAGTTCCTCGGCGAGGTGGGCATCGTCAATAGCGGCGGCGGCAACGCCAACCCCAACGTCGCTGAGACCAACAACTTCAAAGACCTGTACGCCACGCTAGAGTACGTGCTGGACGAGAACGGCAGCGGTATCGGGGTATACGGCTACACCGGCAAGTACCAGATAGCCCCTGGCAATGAGGACAAGTTCGACCGCGTGGGCGTCTTTGCCAACTACACCACCTCGCAGTACACCATCTCGGCGGGCGCACTGTCTGGCAAACACGACGTGCCTGCCTCGCGCCGGGTGCGCACCTGGTTCGCCGAGCTCGGCTACAACTTCACCGAGAGCTTGCTGGGCTGGGTGCGCTATAATCACTTCTACCGCGACATCCCCACCGACCCCCAGAACCGTCTGGTGGAATTGTCGGTAGGAGTTAGCCATCGCCTCGGCAGCGTCGGCAGGCTGGTGGTGGAATACCGCAACCGCAAGTATAGCGGCCAGAGCGACCGCAACGACCTGGTCACCGAGCTGAACTGGCTGTTCTAACCGCGCAGAGTGGGGAGGGGGTTTCCCCTCCCCACCTTATCGTAGAATCCCGCGAACCTCTCCCTGAAGGACCTGCTGAAGCTCCTCTGGCGTGGTCAGCAGGACGTCTCCGGGCACGGTATGCTTCAGAGCGGACAGGGCGTCCGCCAAGCGCATCGCCAGATTCAGGTCGCCCTGCAGGTAACCGTACAGTAGACCTGCGTCGTAGGCGTCACCGCTGCCGATGGGGTCTACCACCTCAAAGAGGCAGCCTTCAGACCGCTGTACGCCCTCGCTGGTGGCTATCACGCTGTAACGGCGTCCCACAGTGGCGCTCTGCTGGTCACGCAGAGGCGTGGCGACAATCGGCACGTCGTAGCGCCGGCGCACCGCCTCGGCAATGTCGGCATCCTCGGACTGCACCTCCAGCACTGTTCGGGCGTCGGCGGGCGAGACAATGAGCAGTTCCACAAACGGGAGGAGGGATTCTATCACTTCTCGCGCCTGTTGAGGTGTCCACAACAGCGAACGGTAGTTCAGGTCAAACGAGACGGGTATGCCCAACTGGTGTGCGATGCGCAGCGCCTCCGCGGTGGCTTCACGGCAGCTGTCGCTCAGTGCGGGGGTAATGCCGGTGGCATGCAGAAGGTGCGCGTCCTGCAGGATGGTATGCCAGTCCCACTCTCCCGGTTGCCATCGGCTCATGGAGGAGCCTTTGCGGTCATAATAGACGCGCGTGGGGCGTGGCGTGACGCCCGATTCAACGAAATAGAGACCGAGCCGCCCATCGGTATCCCACGATACATGGCTGACATCCACGCCCAGAGCCTGCAGCCGCTGTGCCACCATCTGCCCCAGCGGGTTCTGGGGCAATCGCGAAAGCCATGTTACCGACACTCCCAGCTGCGCCAGCACGACAGCGGTGTTGCTTTCGGTGCCGGCAACGAACACCTCAAACGTTTGCGCCTGTGTGATACGCTGATAGCCAGGCGGAGAGAGCCGAAGCATGGTCTCCCCAAAAGTGATAACGCGCATGGTGAACCTCCCCAATCCCATTTCGCGGGAGGGTAACGGACTCCTGTTATCATTTGACGACCATCATTTTATCAGGTATACTACCCTCAGTCAGCGTTCGGAAGGAGCGTTGCCTTTGTCAATGGACCTCTGCCTCAGTATGTGGAGTTTTGCCCTGGAGTTCCAACGGCGAAACATGGACATTCATCGCTTTGCCCAAACCTGCCGCGAGCTGGGAGTAGACACTGTGGAACTGGTGGATTACTTCTGGATGTCGGCGGGTCAGCCGCTATCCCTTTTAGAATCATCAGGTATTCGCGTCTGCGCCTACGACATTGCCACCGACTTTGTGCACCTTGACCCCACGGTCAGACATCATCAGGTGAAGCTGGCGTGCGCGGCAATAGAGGAAGCGGTGCGTGTGGGGGCGGGAATCGTGCGGATATTGCCCGGAAAACTGAAACCGGAGATCAGTCTGGATGACGCCCTGCAGATGGTGATCGAGGCGGCGTCTTCGCTGGCGCGTTATGCGCACAATGCAGGGGTGACGGTGGTGCTGGAACCGCATGAGGACGTGGTCAACTCGGCGGAGACGCTAAGATACGTCGTCGAGCAGGTGGGATCCGGCGCCTTCGGGGTGAACGCCGACTTATGCACCTTTCTGCTCATGGAACGGAATCCTGTGGCGGAGTGTGCTGCCATAGCCGACCTGTGCAGGCTGGTTCACCTCAACGATATGCGGCGGGTTTCCAAAAAGTACGCCGGTTACCAGTACCGTTCGGTGGCAGGCAAAACTTATGCGGGAACTGTGGTGGGTGATGGCGAAATAGACCTTCGGGGATGCGTAAAGGCTCTGGTAGATGGAGGCTTCGGCGGTCCCTTCAGTGTGGAATGTCTGTGCATGAATCATGCCGTACAGGGTGTGCAAAGGGGCATTGAGAACGTTCGCAAGATACTACAGGAGGTGAATCAGGCGTGAGTAACCATACGCTTCGAGTTGGTTTGATTGGAGCAGGCGGCATCGGGCGTACCCACCTCGCGAGCTACGAGCGGGTGCGCGAGGCGCAAATCGTGGCGATTGCGGATATTAACGAAGAGCTTGCCCGCGCGGCCGCTCAGCAGGTGGGGGCACAGGCTTTTCAACACGTGGAGCAGATGCTCGACCAAGTGGATTTGGACGCGGTGGATATCTGCACGCCTCCATCCGCGCATCTGGAGGCGGCTCTACTGGCGATAGAACGGGGTTTGCACGTGCTGTGCGAGAAGCCACTGGCGCACCATCCCGACGCTGCCCGCCAGATGGTTCATGCTGCCGAAGAGAAGGGCGTTACACTGATGACCGCCTTCTGCCATCGCTTTCATCCACCTATCGTTGCGCTCAAGAGGCTTATCGAAGCGGGCGAGCTGGGTGAGGTGGTGATGTTCCGCAACCGCTTCGCCGGACCCTTCAAAGGGGTAGAGGAGCGATGGTTTTCCGATAAGGAAATCGCCGGCGGCGGTGTGCTGATGGATACCAGCGTACACAGCATTGACCTGTTCCGGTTTCTGGTGGGCGAGGTCGCACGGGTGCAGGCGGTTGTCCGCCAGACGAACCCCGCCATCGGTGAGGTGGAGGATACGGCGGTCGCCCTGCTGGCAACGACAGATAACCGCATGGGCGTTGTGGAAGCCAGCTGGTCGCTCGCGGCGGGGTTCAACGTGGTGGAGGTATACGGCACAGAAGGCGCCGGCATGGTGCATTACTGGGACGGCTTCAAGAGCCGCTATAAGACGCTGAAGATGGACGACTGGCAACCGCTGGAGGAGGTTGGTCCCGACCGCTTCGTGGGTGAGATTCAGCATTTCGTGGATGCCTGTCTGGGCAGAGCACCTCTGCAGGTCACGGGATACGACGGCTTGCGTGCAGTGGAGATTGTGTACGAGGCGTACAAAGCCGCACAGGTGTAACCGCTACGCCTGGTCTGGAGGGCGAACCTCCTGGTGAGCCGACCGTAGGGGCAACCCTCTGTGGTTGCCCCTCTGAAAAGCAGAACAGCCCCACCTGACCTCCCCGCAGGCGGGGAGGGAAAGCCCTCATCCTGCCCCTCTCCCACCAGGAGAGGGCAAAGATCCTCGGCGGGAGCCTCGCCCGCCAAAGGATGTTGTAGGGGCAACCCCCTGTGGTTGCCCGATGACGTGGTTCAGCCCCTCCTGGCCTCCCCGCAGGCGGGGAGGAAGTGTCCCCCTGCTTGCGGGGGGACGACAGAGGGGCTGACACATCAGACGGCTCGGCAGGAGCCTCGCCCGGCAAAGATGGAACCCCTCTCTCGACCTCTCCCCGACGCGGGATAGCCCCACCTGACCTACCCGCAGGTCGGGCGGCATGTGACGCCCCTTCCTTTGTGGGGAAGGGGCTGGGGGTTAGGTGTTTTTCAAGAATCCTCTTCGCTCACGCGCGGAGGGTGAACGGGTTGAAATCGGTGTCGTAATCGTAATAGTCTTCCTGCTCGGCGCGTTTGAGGAACCCTACCACCGCGTAGGTGATGGGCGTTGCCAGCGATTCATACAGCACCTTCGCCGTGTAGTTCCACAGGATAACGCGCAGGAGCAGAGGCGTTTCCCAGACACCGGCGAAGGCGATAGTCTGGAACAGCACCGTGTCCACTGCCTGCCCCACCATGGTGCTGCCGATGGTGCGCGTCCACAGGTACTGCCCGCCGGTGAGTATTTTCATCTTCGCCATCACATACGAGTTCACGAACTCGCCGCACCAGAAGGCAATCAAACTGCCCAGCACGATGCGCGGGGTCTGTCCCAGAATGGTCGCGAACGCCTCCTGCATTTGCCACTCTGGAGGCGGAGGCAGGGCGACAATGATGGCGAACAACAGCGCGGCGAACAGGTTGAACCCAAACCCCAGCCAGATGACCCGCCGCGAGCGGGCATAGCCGTATACCTCTACCAGCACGTCTCCGAAGATGTAAGAAATCGGAAACAGCAGAGTGCCCGCGTCCAGGTCCAGCTGGAACAGGTTGAACACGCGCACGGGCTTAACCGCCACGATGTTGGACAAAAGCAAGACCACCACGAAACTCACGGTGATGATGTCCAGATAACGATACTGGCGCGAACTCAGTGGGTATCACCTCCTATCAATCGGCGTGCATGAGCGATTTGTTCTTGCACCGCGTCGGGCGAAGTGCCGCCCCGGGTGCGCCGCACCTGTAAGACAGTTTCGGGCTGGATTGCCTGCACCGCGTCGGCGTCAAAAAGGTCGCTGAACTGGCGCAATTCATCTACCTGCAGGCTCTCTAAAGTACGCCCCTGTTTCAGGCAATACTGCACCACCCGTCCCACGACTTCGTGTGCCTGTCGGAAGGGGACTCCTTTGCGCACCAGGTAGTCGGCGAGGTCGGTGGCGTTGGAGAAGTCGCCGGATACTGCCTGTTTCATGCGCTCGGTCCGCCACTGCGCCCGGCTCAGCATCAAGTGCATCAGAGCAACGCTGTCGCGTACGGTGTCCAGCGCATCAAACAGGAAGCCTTTATCCTCCTGCAGGTCGCGATTGTAGGAGAGGGGCAGTGCCTTCAGCATCACCAAGGCGCCCGTGAGGTCGCCTACCACGCGCCCTACGCGCCCGCGAATCAGCTCCGCGACGTCGGGGTTCTTTTTCTGCGGCATGATGCTACTGCCGGTGGTGACCGAGTCGTCCAGCTCCACGAAGCCGAACTCGGGCGTGCTCCATAGGATAAGCTCCTCCGCGAGGCGCGAAAGGTGCGTCATCACCAGCGCGGCGCAGGCGAGGAACTCCACCACAAAATCGCGGTCGGAGACGGCGTCCAGGCTGTTTTCGCAGATGCCCTCAAAGCCCAGCTCCTGCGCCACCATCTCGCGGTCCAGGGGGAACGACGTGCCTGCCAGCGCCGCACTGCCAAGGGGCAGATGGTTTACGCGCTTGCGACAATCCATCAGCCGCTCGCGGTCGCGCTGAAGCATCCAGAAGTACGCCATCAGATGGTGCGCGAGGCTGACGGGCTGGGCGTGCTGGAGGTGCGTAAAGCCGGGCAGGATGGTATGCAGATGCTGTTCCGCGGTGTTCACCAGCCATTCTTGCAGGCGAAGTATTCCCTCGCTCAGGGCGTCGATCCCCTCACGCAGGTAGAGGCGCGTGTCGGTGGCGACCTGGTCGTTGCGGCTGCGGGCGGTATGCAGTTTGCCCGCCACCGCGCCGATGCGTTCGGTCAGCAGGCGTTCAATTTCGGAATGGATGTCTTCCGCGTTCGGGTTGAAGGTTACCCTGCCTTCCGCAATATCTTGCGCTATCGCCTGCAGTCCCGCGATGATGCTCTGCGCCTCTTCAGGTGTCAGCACGCCCACCCTGCCCAGCATCCGGGCATGGGCGATACTGGCGCGGATGTCCACTTCCCACAGCCGGGCATCCACGCCGATAGAGGTGGTAAACGCCTCTACCGCCCTATCGGTCTCGCGCTCGAACCGTCCACCCCACAGTTTGCTCATGGCGTCTGCTGGTGCTTCTGGCGCAGGGCATGGTACATTCGCGCCTGCAAGCCGAAAATCTTGACCATACCGGTGCTCTCGCGCTGGTCGAAGGTGGTGGTATCAAACGACGCCAGCTCTTCAGAATAGAGCGCCCAGGGGCTGCTGCGTCCCACTACCTGCAGGCTTCCCTTATACAGTCTCAACCACACCGTGCCGGTCACCCGACGCTGCGTGTTGTTAATGAACGCCTCCAGGTCTTCCTTGAAGGGGTCAAACCACAGCCCGTAGTAAGCCAGCTGCGCCCATTCGGCATCCACCAGCGCCTTGAAGCGCAGCTCTTCGCGGGTGAGCACCAGCGCCTCCAGCGCCTGATGTGCGGTGAGAATGGTGACCGCGGCAGGGCATTCGTAGTTCTCGCGCACCTTCAGCCCTAACATGCGGTCTTCCATGATGTCGATGCGTCCCACGCCGTTTTCGCCAGCCACACGGTTCAGTTTAGCAATCAGCTCGGCGGGGGAGAGCCGTTCGCCGTCAACCGCCACCGGCACACCCTCTTCGAAGTCCAGCTTCAGCTCGCGCGGGGCATCGGGCGCGTCCTGCGGGTTGCGTGTCCAGCGATAAATCTCCTCCGGCGGCGCATAGTCGGGTTCCTCCAGCCGACCGCCTTCAATGGAGCGTCCCCAGAGGTTCTCATCAATGCTCCAGATTTTCTCCACGCTCTGGGTAATCGGCACGCCGCGCGACCGAGCGTATTCTATCTCCCACGAGCGGGTCATGTTGCGCTCGCGGATGGGGGCGTGGATGGTGGCATCGGGCATCAGCGCACGAATGGTGAACTCGATGCGAAACTGGTCATTGCCCTTGCCGGTGCACCCATGCGCGAACGCCGTTGCGCCCACCTGTTTCGCCACCTCTACCGCCTTCGCGGCGATAATCGGGCGGGCAATGGAGGTGCTGACGGGATAGCCCTCGTAGCTGCCGTTTGCCTTCACCGCGGCGAAGCAGTAGTCGCGGGCAAACTCTTCCTTAGCGGGAACGGTGTAGTGCTCCGTGCCCAGCGCACGCGCCTTCTGCGCCGCCTCCTCGATGTCCTCCTGCGGCTGTCCAACGTCCACCGTGACAGTAATCACGTGGTCGTAGCCGTACTCTTCGCGCATCAGCGGGATGCATACCGAGGTATCCAGCCCGCCGGAATAGACCAGAACCACCTTTTTCATCTTTCGCACTCTCCCATGGGATAACGGTTAGATTATACGGGAAGAGGGAAGCGGTGTGCAAGTTAACCCTTTGCACTTTTGCTGCGTTCACTCTATAATATCCCCAAGAGGCTCGGATGAGGTAGGATGTCTGTGCGCGGTCTCCAACGGAAACAAAGCAGGTTATGGTCATTCGCCATCGCTGGGCTGGCAGTGTGCTGGTGGCTTCAACCACCCCAACTGCCTCGGGTGTTGCCGGTGCTTTTGCTCCTCCTGCTGGCTGTGCTGATGATGGCTCTGCCCGTTGGTCGCATGGGCGCGCGCGCGGTGCGCTTTGGCGGCGCAGTGGTGCTGTTCACCACTCTGCCTTACGGTGCAGTGGTGGGCACGCTGGTGGGTCTGGTCGCGGGATGGCTGGCTTGGTGGGTGCGTCGCGACCGCAGTGACGTTCTGCTGTATGCGCCTGCAGCGGTGCTGTCCGCACAGGTTAGCGGCGTGCTGTACCATTACGTCGTTCCTTCGGCAGAACCTTCCTTTTTCGCGTGGCAGGGATGGCTGCTGGTGATTGTGTGCGCCGTGCTGTTCAGTATGGGACGTATCGCCTTGCTGTGGTGGGGCGATAGTGGACACCGAACCAATCTTCGGCAGGTGCTGCGTGCCGAGGGCATTGTGGATAGCGTCACCCTGCCGGCAATCGTGGCGGTTCTTTCAGTGCATCAGCAATGGGGATGGCTGTCGGTGCTTCTGTTTGCCGTGCTGGGCACGACGGCACTGCTTGCAGCGCGCGCCTTCATCGAGGCGCACCTGGCTCGACGGCAGATTCGCACTCTGCAAGCCATGCACCGACGGCTGATTGCGCACCTCTCCCCCGACGACCTCCTGCAGGACCTGGGTACCGAACTGCGACGCCTTTTGCCCTTTGATCGTCTTAGCCTGTGGAGTTACGCGCGTCAGGAGGCGCACCTGCAGATTATCGGTGTTTACCCCCAGGACGAACGTTCGGCTTTTCCTGCGTACCTGGAGATGGAAGGCGTTCTCGGTAGGGCGGTGGACAGCGCAAAGCCGATGGTCTTTACCGACGAACTTCGCCAGCGCTGTCCGGACCTGGCAGAGGTGTTCAGCGGGCATCTGTTCATCCTGCCGCTGGTGGTGCATCGGTATCTGTGGGGATTACTGGTGCTGGAGCGCAGAGCGCATCGCGAGCCGTTTGTCAGGGCGGATTATCAGACCATTCAGGTGCTTGTGGAGCATCTGGCAATCCTGCTGGAGAACCTGCGCCTGTATCGTCAGACGATGGATCTGGCGGTGCGAGACGGGCTGACCGGCTTGTTGAACCATCGCCGACTACACGAGCGACTGAAGGAAGAGCTGTCGCGCTCCCTGCGATACCACCACCCGATGACCCTGCTGATGGTGGATGTGGACTATTTCAAACGCTACAATGATACCTATGGCCACCAGCAGGGCGACGAGGTCCTGCGCACGGTGGCGGAGATACTGAGGCAGAACGTTCGCCAGAGCGACGTTGTGGGCAGGTATGGCGGCGAGGAGTTTATGGTGCTTCTGCCAGAGACCAGCAAGAGCGCGGCGGTGGCGCTGGCGCAGAGGTTGTGCGAAATAGTCGCGAGCACCCCATTCCCGGGCTACCCAGGCGGCGATCCGGTGCGGTGCACCATCAGCATCGGGGTGGCGGGCTACCCGGAAGACGGTTTAACCGCCTCGGATCTGGTCGCGGCGGCGGATGCGGCGCTGTATCGAGCGAAGCGATTCGGCAGAAACCGCGTGGTGGTGGCACCGTGAGCGCACGGCTGGCGGCGGTACTGACGGCAGGGGGGCGGGTCACGCGCGAAGAGTTTCGCGCTGCGGGCGCGGTGATGGATGATGGGATGGGCGATGACGCCAACGGCGTGCCGAAGTGCCTGCTGAAGGTAGGCGGGCGTACCCTGCTGGAGACTGTGCTGGATGCCGTGCGTGGATGCGGCAGGGTGGAGAAGGTGGTGGTTGTAGGGGGATCTCGGTTGCAGGAGTGGCTTCATGCGCCGGGCGAGACGCTGATTGCCGAGCAGAGGGAGGCACACGAAAACCTGATTGCAGGTCTGCAAGCGGTAGCCGATTATCCGCGCGTGCTGTATCTCACCACCGACCTGCCCTTTGTGACCCCGGATGCGATAGCCAGTTTTATTGACGCCTGCCCCCCTGATGTGCAGGTCTGCTATGCGATAGTGCGTCGTGGCCCGTTCGAAGCCCGTTTTCCCGGTTCGCCCAGCACTTATGCCCGCCTGAAAGATGGCGAGTTCGCCGCCGGATGCGCCGCGTTGCTGGATCCCGGCGTTCTGCTGGAGCGCAGGGAATGGATACGTCAGGTAGCCCAGCGGCGCAAAAGCCTCTGGCGGCTTGCCCTGCTGGCAGGTGGACGCATACTGTGGAAGTATGCCGCCCGACAGTTGACGGTAGCCGATGTGGAGCGAAGGGCCGAGCGTTTGTTGGGGGCACGCTGTCGGGCGGTGGAATGCGCCCCCGTTCTGGCTTACGATATAGACACCCCGCAGGAGTACCTGTATGCGCTGAGGTATGCCCATGGCGGAGCTGACTAAGCGTGTGCTCACCGCTCTGATAGGCATCCCGTTGTTCCTGCTGTCGCTGGTGGGACCTCCCCGCTCGGTGCTGCCAGAGGGGAGCACATGGACGGCGCTGGTGATGTTGATTGCCCTGCTGGGTACGGTGGAAATGCTGTCTGCCGTCGAGCGCAAATATCCCGACGTGCGGGTAAATCGGCTGATAGCCCTGCTATCGGTGTATCTGCCGCTGGATACCTGGCTGAACGCGCAAGAGACCGTGCCGTTCCTGCCGACGGTGCGATTGACCGCTCTCGGCGCGATACTGCTGGCTATGGGCTGGGAGGTCTGGCAGGCGGAGAGGCGGGGAAACCTCAGCGTCTGGCGCAATGTGGGCTTCGGTGCGCTGATTGCGCTGTATCTGGGCGTGTTGCTCAGCGGATGGGTGGCTTTGCGGCTGAGGGTTGCCGGTTGCGATGATGGGGCGGGGGGGCTGGCGGAGGGGTTGCGTCTGGTGATATTGACCTGTGTCTCGGTGTGGCTGTGCGACACAGGGGCGTATTTTGTGGGTAAGCGTTTCGGACGCCGGCGGATGTCTCCACTACTCAGCCCGCGCAAAAGCTGGGAGGGAGCGATGGCGGGTGTATTGTTCGGGACGGTTGGGGCGGTGCTGGCGTCAGGGTGTCTGGGGGTGTCGCCTCTAACGGCGGCGATGATGGGTGTGCTGGCGACCTGTATGGGGCAGGTCGGGGACCTGTTTGAAAGCGCACTGAAGCGCGAGCTGGAGACCAAAGACTTCGGCGGCTTACTGCCCGGGCACGGCGGGGTGATGGACAGGCTGGATAGCCTGCTGTTCGCTTTACCAGTTATTTATGTGCTGAGCCACTTTTTGCCCATTTGCCCGTAGCTCTTACAGAACAACATCTCTCCTGTGTGTGGAAGAAATCGGATGAGCATTTTGAAGGAGAGAATAGCACATGGGTGCTGTTTTGTCGGAGAGTGCTGTCGTTCATCAGCCGCCGGCATGGTGGCAGCGCGTGCTGATAGCGGATGGACAGTCGTGGGTGTGGGTCGGTACGCTCATCATCAGCCTCACACTGATTGCGATACTCGCCCTGCGGTATCTGTACTACCTCTGGTGGCTCCATCGTATCCGCCTTCTGCGCGGGCAGGGGTTGCTTCCCTCCTCGGAATTGCGCGTAGGGCACTGCGCTTACCTGCAGACGCTGGCAGGCAGTGAGGAGGAGCGACTGCGTCGGTGGCGCACGATGGTGCGAGGCGTGCATTCGGGAGTGGTGGAGGTGGACATCCCGGCAGGGTTAGACAGCAGGGAACGGTTTGCACCCGGCACGCGGGTCGTGCTGGCGGTGAACGCCATTGATAGCGTGTACGTGATGGAAACCGAAGTGGTGGATGTAGCAGACGGTGAGCCGGGCGTGCTGAAATTACGCAAACAGCCTCTGATGCATCGTCTCCAGCGGCGGCAGTTTGCGCGAGTAGACCTGTTCGTGCCCGCGACGGTCGATGTGGTGGGCGGGAAGAGCATCGGTCGGTACGCCTGCACGCTGATGGACATCGGTGGCGGCGGGGTGTGCCTGCAGGCGCCGGTGGCGGTCGCTGTGGGCAGTGTGGTACGCCTGGAATCTCCTGCGCTGGGTGATGTGCTTCCCGAAGGCACGCGCCTGACAGTGGTTGGAGTATCGGAGACGGTGGTAGACGGGCATATGGAGTATCGCCTGCACTGCGCCTTCGCCGACCTGAACACCGAGCAGCTGGAGCGGGTAGCCCGTTTCGTGCATCGCAAACAGCGCGAGGCGATGGCGCAACAGCGATGGTATGTTCCCCAGGAGCACACTCTGCCTGACCTGAGGTCTGCCGCGCCATAGACCGATAATTGCATCGAGAGTTTTGCAGCTCTGGAGAGATGTACCGGTGTTTCATTCGGGCGACCCAGCAGAGATACACTTCAAACTCGGCAGCACCTCTGTTGCCATGCAGGGGAAGGTCGCACAGTTTGTGCGACCACTGATGGAGATTCACCTCACGGGAGAGCCTGTGCACGATGGGGTAGTGCATACGGGCATGAACGTGCTGGTGGTTGTCAGCAGTGGCACGGGCGTTTATACCGCAGAGGCGAGCATTCACCGCTATCAGCCGCAAGCGGGACAGGTGGTGGTCGCCGTGAACGGCTGTTTTCGCTTCCAGCAGAGGCGCCAGCATGAGCGGTACAAGTGTAATATACCCGTGCGTTTGCGGGTGGTAGGGGACAGCGAATGGGTGAATGCCATCTGCCGCGATATTTCCGCAGGAGGCGCACGCCTCTATCTGCCCCAGGAGTTCGTTCTGCGCTCCAACACGCTGGAGGTGATTTTCATCTCGCCTGATAGCCAGCAGGGGGTGCGTGCGATAGCGGAGGTAGTGCGAACAAGTAAGCTGCTCGAAGATAACGGGTGGGAGCTGGGCATACGCTTCATCGAGATGGATCGGATGGAAAAGATACGTTTCGCTCGCCTCCTTCAGCACTGGGCGTCGGTTGAACAGCACGAGCCGGTACAGCCGTAATCATGCCCGCATCAGCTCCGCCAGCTTCTCCACCAGAATCGTTCCCTCAAACAACAGCATCCCATCGCCCACCGCCACGCGCTCAATGCGGACGGGCGCTTTAATGCCCGAAAGGTCCAGCAGGGGACGATTGAGAAACATCTCTGCCAACAGGTCGCGCACTCTGTCGGGTATGGAAATACCGGCAACCCTCACCTCGGAGGCTTCGAGCCATATCTGGGTGCCCTCTTTAAGACGGAGCTGACCGCTGAGCTCGCCCGACAACTTGACGCCCAGGCGGGTGTGAACGTCAATGGACAGTTTGATCTCACCGGCGCGGCTCTGGATGCGCAGGTTATCCAGATGCGAGGCAACCAGGTTCCACGGCGAGCGAATAGGGGGTAGCAGGGCACTCATGTAAGACTGCAGGGCATCGTCGCTCAGCGTGGCGTGAAAGGATCCGCTTTTCGCCTTCAGAGGGGCATCCTTGCGATATTCAATCTCTTCCAACTCCACGACCAACTCCCGCAGGGTTAAGCCGGGCTGGATTTCCACACTTTCGCCCACGATACGAGCGGATTGTACCTTTCCCTGAAACATTCGTTCATGCCTCCCGAAGAGATATACGCGATAGCGTTTCGCCGGCGCGATAAGGCGAGGCAACCGCGCCTCTATCCGTTTCTCAGCCATCCGGCGAGGGTTTACCCCGCATCCACCGGTCGTCACCACGACCAGCAAACAGAGCATGTACAGCGCACTTCTTCTCATGCCACCTGTGCTTTTCATGGGAATCAGTATACCCGTTGTATATTTACGTGTTGTCGTCTCCATCCTCCTGCAACGACTTGATGAATTTTACGAAAAATCTTCAAATTTTTACATGCAGATATTGATTTTTTCAAATAAAGTGTGTATAATCTAAAGCAGTGGAGGTGATGGTAATGTACTCCGTTCCTGGAAGGTGTCCGGTGTGCGGTGGCGGTCTGCAGATTCGCGAGGTGGTGTGCGAGAAATGCCACATGCAGATGCGTGGTGAGTTTTCAACATCCACCTGCCGGTATTGCGGACTGGACGCGGAACAGCGGCAGTTTCTGGAGGTATTTTTACGCTGTCGCGGCGTGTATAACTGCGTGGAGCGCGAGCTGAACATCTCCTATCCCACGGTGAAGGCGCGACTGGAGGCGTTACTGCAGGCGCTGGGACTGTCGGCTGTGGGTGAAGAGCGAGCAGAAGAGATGGATGTTCAGGCGAGGCGGAAGGCGATTCTGGATGCGCTGGAGCGCGGCGAAATCACCGCCGAGGAAGCGGCGGAGGAGCTGCGCCGGTTGCAGCAGGAGGTGTAGCAAATGAACGAGGAACTGAAGCGGATTCTGCGCATGGTGCAGGAGGGCAAGCTGACCCCCGAGCAGGCGCAGATGCTTATTGAAGCGCTGATGGCGAAGCCGGGTGAGAAAGGCAAACGCAGAGAGGAAGCCGCCTTTGAAGAGGCAATGGAGCACCTGCGCAAAGCCTTTCAGGGGGTGGACTGGCGGCGCATTCAGCAGGAGTGGCGTCGCATCAGCGAGGAGATTCGCGAGCAGACCCGCCGCGGCTGGGAGGAGGCAGCGCGAGCCTTTCGCGGCATGGGGCGGTGGGATATTGACCTGCGGCTCGGCGCGGTGCAGGACGTGGAGTTTGACCAGACGGTAGATATTCCCGCAGGCGCACGGTTGATTGTACAGAACGTGCTGGGTGATGTGCGCCTGCGTGGGGCAGAGGGAACCACTCAGATGCGCGTGCACGCCGAGGGCACCATCCGCGCCGAGAAGCCCGAGCAAGCCGAGATGACCGCCGAGTCATGGTCGCCGGTGATCGAACAGCGCGGGGATGTGGTATTCGTGCGCCTGGCGCGGGCAGGCAAGTTTGCCTCTGCCGACGTGGACATCACCGTGCCTGTGGGGACCTCGGTGGAGATACAGTCAACCGCCGGTGATGTGCTAGTAGAGGGCACGCGCGCGCCGGTCAGCGTGGAGAGCGCCAGCGGCGACATCCTGGTGCGCGAGGCGACGGGTAGAGTGCGCCTCATCTCCGCCAGCGGCGACGTGAGCGTGGAGCAGTCCGAAACCGAAAGCATTGATATGCAGACGCAGAGCGGAGACATCCACTGCGAGTCTTGTACCTGCACCGGCACTGAAGGCTTGCGGGCGCGTACTGCCAGCGGTGACCTGGTGGCACGCCAGCTGACTGCGAAGCAGGTATCGCTGACCTCCGCCAGCGGCGATATCCGTCTGGAGTTCGGCACGGCTTTCAGCGGGGAAGCGCACCTGCAAACCGCCAGCGGCGATGTGACCGTTGGCTTGCCGCACGGCTCGGCGTGTACGATACGGGTTATCTCGACGGACGGCGAGGTGCAGAATCATCTGGGCATCGCGCTGACACGCAACGAGCGCGGCGAGTGGGAAGGCACTTTCGGCGCCAGCGCGGAGATGGGCACGCTGGTGGCAAGAACTATTCGGGGAGACGTGATACTGCGCACGCTCTAAGCCTTTCTCGCAACAACAAACAACTGAATACCCCCTGACCTTGGACGCTGGAAAAACCAGCGTCTTTTTTTGTGCTCAGTACCTGCGGGTTGACAGCACTGCAGTGAGCGTGTTATCTTAAACACGTAGCATCTGTTCAAGGGGGTACAGACATGGCACAGCCGACCCGTGCAGAAGTGATTGAAGCCGAACTCCAGCGCATCCTGCCCATCGTAGGAAAAGGGGTAGTGGTGCTCGTCGTAGGGCTGTTCCTGCTTTACCTGTCGACCATCGCTGCGTGGATGCCGTTCTTTGTGGGGGTAATTGTAACCATAGCGGGCATAGGCATTGCCGGTTACGGAGGGTGGCAGTATCTGCAGTTAAACAACCTGCCTTCGTACCGTGCGCTGTGCCCCTACTGCGACCAGCCAACGTTGTTCCTCGCCCCGCCAACGGAAGATTACACCTGCGAGCACTGTCACCGCGTGGTGGCGATAGAGGGTGGGCAGGTGGTGCCGCCGCTGGTGCTGGTGTGCCGGCACTGTGGATCGCCCCAGAAGGTATCGCCTCGTGCGAAGATGTTCATCTGCGATAACTGTAATGGACAGAACGACCTGAAGCCCGCCAGACCGGGAGTTGCTGCCGCCGCGGCTGGGGCAGGGGAGGAAAGCTTTGAATACCAGACTTACGACCTGGTGCTGGTAGACGCCGGGCACAACACCGAAGAGGTGCTGGAGATACTGTGTACCATTCTGGCGGCACCTCGGGACCACTGCCGGGGTATTCTGAAAGAGCTGCCGATGGTGATTCTGGTGGACCTGCCACGGCGCAAGGCGGACTCTTACCGCAGAATGCTGCGCGAAGCAGGTGCCACCGCCGAGGTGCATCCGACCGGGCAATATCGCCCGCCAGCCAAACAGGGCATGTAACAAAAAAAGTCCCCCTTCTCTGGGGGAAGGGGGCACATACGAATCAACTCATTGCAGGAGGAACTCGTAAGGCTCAGTCGCGGGTGAAGTGAGCATCGGTCATCTGCGTCTGGCTCATCGGTTTGACGTGCCCGTCGCAGAAGACGATGTTCGCCAGCCCGCGATGCTTCACCGTCTGAGTGGTAGTGTCCACATCTTTGCGGTTGTCCACATGCCGGAAGTCCACCGTCGGGTTACCCCACCACATGGAGGGCGGGTCGATGTACGGGGTTTCCCACATGGTGCCGTCGCCGCCGTACCACGGCACGTTGAAGAAACCGCTGTCGGCGAACATCACCTTTTCCGCTGGGCGGGAGAGCGCGCCTTCCGAGGCAGGGTTCTGCAGGTTGGGCCAGGTTCCCCAGTTGAAGGTGATGTAGATGTCCGAGCCGATGTATCCCCAGTTATAGCCGTAGCCGTTGCCGTCGCCAAAGCGGGTGCGCCCGCCCCAGCTGGGGCATCGTTGAATTTGCCCGTTCTTCATATAGGGATACAACAGGCTTCCCGTTTTGTCCCACACGTTGGCGCTGGTCTCCCTGCCGAACCAGCACTGCCGGAGGGAGCCGCTGTAGGCATACTGGGCGACGGGGTAGGTCTCATCGTAATCCTGGAGGTACATCAGCGTTGCCAGTCCCAGCTGCTTCATGTTGCTCTGACAGCTCGCCTGGCGTGCTTTTTCCCGCGCCTGCGCGAAGACGGGGAAGAGGATGGCTGCCAGTATCGCGATAATCGCGATAACCACCAGCAGCTCAATCAGCGTAAAGGCGTGGCGTTTGTGTAGCATGTTTCCCTCCTTACCAAAAATAATCACCGCTGACGACGCGCGGAGGGAAACGTCGCTGGCGGTGTGTTGCCTGGCGCGTCAACAAAAAACCTGATGCCCTTTCGCACCAGGTGGTTGAAACGCGCCCGATATTCACCTTCGGGTCACGTCCCCCCTCCCTCCGCGAAGGGGTGCCCTGCCGATGCAGGGCGTGACCAGCCGTCGCCGGGCATTCGGGCTCGGCCCCCTGAGAGGGGACACACCGTAGCGGGCCTGCGCCGGATTCTCACCGGACTTCCCCCGATATTTCAGCCTCAATGCGATTGAGGCGCAGACGGC
>CAZOGB010000010.1:0-53490 GCA_964579145.1 uncultured bacterium
TTCATGGCGCGCTGGGACGCGCCGTTGAAGGAGATACTCTGGAAAAAACATTAGGGAAAAGGAGGAAAGAACGAACGACGGTTCGCCAAGACAGAGGATGCGGCTGACATTTCCCCACTCCAACAGTATGCTGCCTCCTTAGCAGATGCCAGTAGCCCGATTGTTGCACGAGGGTGCACAGAATGCGCACGTTAAAGACAGGGGACGGTTTAATACTGCGCGTCTTTGACCGCCTTCAAAACCTGGAGCGGAAGCATCGGCGCAAATGGGTCGCCGCAGCGGGCATTGTGCTTGCCGCGGCCCTTTTATGGTTCTCTACGCTATACGTTCTACAGGAACGGTCTGTCGCGAATCTGGAGCAGGCCCTGCAAAGGGCGGATGGGTCTGCGATAGTGGAGATGGGCCTGCATAGGGAACTCCAACTGCAGCCGTTGTCGCCCCAGCAAGTGCACGATTTGCTAACAGAGTTGTACAGGCTGATAGGAGTACGACGCATTCAGGTAATCAAGAAAGGTAGCATACACAGACAGCTGGTCGTCGAGGCTGTGCTGACAGACACTCGCGGAGAGAAAACGGTGCTGAATATAGATCTGGTACGGGATGCTGGGCAATGGAGGATAACTTCGTTAAGTAGAATCTTCTACGATCTGGCGCGAAAAGCCGCCTTGGTGCAATACCCGCAGTTGAGGGGCGAAACAACTCCCGAAAAGCGTGCACAACTCCGGCAAGTAGTCAAAGGGTTCTTAGAGGAACGCGGTGTGCATGGTGTGTTTGCGATAGACCTGAGGCGTTATCCCGATGTCGCCTGGCGTATCATGCAGAATCCGAACAGAGCCCACGAATTGATTGACTACAACAAGCACACATCTCTTCTCTGGCCAGATGAATGATCCTGTTATCGGCTCCACACTTATGCAGCCAGTTGGCCGAGATTGCCGAATCGCTGGGTTGCACGAACAGGCCGCTTGCAAGCTGTATCATCGCGCCATTGCCCGGTTAAGGAAACACTTTCATGTGCCAGACAAGCGGGGGGTACTGCAGAGTGAGCGCTCGCCGATGATTTTCCCCAAACTTCGCGAAAAAATGTCCACTTTTGCGGGGTGTGCATCGAATATACATTATGGAAACAGGGCACTGCACCAAACGACCAAAGACAGGAGAGCGAAGTTGTTCATGTTTATACCCACACGCCGTATGCCTATATCACCCGGGTGAGGATTCAGCTCGGTGGCGAAACCATTAAGGACGTAAGGCTCAGCGGAGGGGCATTCATGCCGTATATTTATGACGTCAACGAGTTCGAGAGTGACTGGGATGAGTACAGCGGCACACATGAATACATAGTATCCCTCGGACGTCTTGCCTGTACGTCAATCTGCTGTTGGGAGTGGCTATCCCCCGTTTAACATTCGACTACGCTAGTCCTCCAGGAGAAGAGAGAAACTATGCAAATGTATGGGGCGACTATTACACAAGGCTAAACGGTGTTTACACAGGCAGTAATTAATGCAAAGTAGACCTGGGCTACGTGCTTCCTAACGGGGCGTTTGGGGGAAACGTTATCCCGCGGCGCTTGGTCAGCTACGTCTGGCATGGGCGGTATACTTGGGGAGGAGCAGGTATGGATTGACGCTGCGGACGGTTCCATCCTGGGAGGAGCCATCCTGAAATAGACGTCACGCTCACAGCCGAATGCTCGCCTTCACCACTCCATCCCGATAGTGGCGGGCGGTCTCGAACGCCTGCTGGCACTGGTTGGCGCGGAAAGTGTGCGTTGCCAAGCGGGCGATGGGCGTTCTGCCCTGCACGGTCAGCGTGATGGCGCGTTTCAGCGTCAGGCGCGAACGGCGCACCATGAAGAAGGTCAGCCCTTTGCGACGCGCCGCGGAGCCTTCCAGCCGCACATGCCCCGATGGGTTCGTTCCCACAATCATGCACTTCGCGCCGGGCGCGGCAATCTGCGCCGTCTGCCACTGCGTGTCGTCCACCCCAGCGCATTCAAACACGTAGTCAAATCCCCGCCCGTTCGTAAACTTTCGCGCCTCCGCCACCACATCGCTCCTGCCTGCATCCACCACCGCATCCGCGCCCAGCTCCTGCGCGACCTGAAGGCGATGCGGTAGCAGGTCGGTACAGAAGAGCGGATACGCTCCCAACTGCTTCAGCACCATCAGCACGCTCAGCCCCAGCGTGCCGCAGCCCAGTATCGCCACCGACCTGCCCGTCAGCACCTTGCCCAGGTCCACGGCATGTATCGCAATCGCCAGAGGCTCCAGCAGAACCGCTTCCATATCGCTGAGAGTATCGGGCACAGGTTCCAGCAGGTGCGCCGGATGGGCAATCCGTTCCTGCATCGCACCCGCACGCGGCGGCAGTCCCAGAAAGGCGTGATGGGGACACAGGTTCAGGTCGCCGCGCAGGCAGAACTCACACCGCAGGCACGGTATCGCCGGCTCAATCGCCACCCGTTTGCCGACCAGCCACTCGTCTTCGCGCGAGGCGACCGCCTCCACCACCCCCATCGCCTCATGTCCCAGCACGAACGGCAGGGATGCCCGCGCCTCGCCAATCGCCCCATCGCGAAACAGATGGATATCCGAGCCGCAGATGCCCACCTGCAGAACGCGCACCAGCGCGTCCCCTGCCTGAAGGGAGGGTTCGGGCACGGGGAGGCACTCTACCCGCTCCCTTCCTGTCAAACAGACCGCCTGCATCATGAGATTCCTTCCTGCTGTGCCAGTTCGTGCAGTATTCGTGCGTAGATGAGCGTAATCCTCTGCAGGGTGCTGATGGCGATGCGTTCGTCGGGTTCGTGCGCTGCGCCGTCGCCTTCAAAACCGGTGCCAATCGCCACGATGTTGGGAGTAGCGCGGGCGTACGTGCCGCCGCCCATCGTTTTGGGAGGACTCTCGTCGCCAGTCTCTTCGCGATAAACACGCAGGATGGTCTGCAAAAACGGCGTCTCTAACGGCACATACAGCGGCGCAATGCCGAAGTGGTCAGCCAGCGCAAACCCGTGCGCTCCAATCGTCGGCTTCAGGCGCTCCAGCAGGGCATCCAGCGTCCAAGTCACCGGATAGCGCACGTTGACCGTGCATCGTACGCGTGAGCCGTCGTATTCAAACACCCCTAGATTACTGGTGAGTGCGCCCGACACTTCATCGGCATGGGCAATCCCCAGCGCGGAGCCGTCCAGACTCTGCGCCCACTCTCGCACCGCGCTCAGCCACTCCGCATTATCTGGCAGTCCTAACCGCTCCAGCGCGTCCAGTAACCTGGCGACGGCGTTGACGCCTTCAGCGGGCGAGCTGCCGTGCGCCGACTTGCCCCGCGCGGACACGTGTACCCCCGCCTCCTCCGAGATGGTCACGATATCTTCCAGCCCTGCCAGCGCGTTCAGGATGGCGTCCATATCCGCTTCCCCCGTGCGGATGAACGCCTCCGCGTGGTCGGGAACCATGTTGGGTCGTTCGCCGCCGCGCGCCCATTCGATATAAGGTAGGCTCTTCGGCGCAGTGGTCTGTTTCTCCAGGCGCAGGTTCACAATGCCCTTCTCGGCGTAAATCAGGGGCCAGCCGCCATCGGGACTGAATCCGCAGGTGGGTCGCTCGGGTTCGTGCTGGAAGTAGTGTTTCATGCATTCCCAGCCGCTCTCCTCGTCGCCGCCCACAATCAGGCGAATACGCCGGCGGATGGGCAGTCCCAGCTCCTGTATCGCCCGCACCGCGTAGATGACTGCGATGGTCGGTCCCTTGTCGTCCTGCGATCCTCGTGCGTAGATGTAGCCGTCACGGATGATACCTTCAAATGGGGGCACACTCCAGCCGTTGCCGGGCGGCACCACGTCCACGTGGCTCAACGTGGCCACTATCTCCTCGCCCTCGCCCACCTCCAGGTGCAGGGCATAGCCGTCGTAATCTTTCGTGCGGAAGCCGAACCGCTCGCCCAGTTCCAGCACCCTGTCGAACGCCGCGCGGATGCCCAGCCCGAACGGCGCCATCGGCACCGGCTCGCTCTTGATGCTTTCGCACTGCAGGAGCAGGCGCAGGTCGGCAACCATTTCATCGGTGTGCTCTTCTATCCAGCGTTGCAGGGCTTCACGTGCCATGTTGTCCATCTCCTCCTGTGCTCCCAATTTGGGCAAGGGGGCGCGATTTCCCTTCCCACGGGGTTTATCGGTATCCGCTCAGCATCCTGCCGACAGCCTGCAGGCGCCGGGTATCGGGCTTGCCATCCGCTCCCAGAGTCGGACAGAGCCAGCCTCCCTCGTCGTGCTCGCTTCAGGCGTAGGCAATCACCGTGTTCGCGATGTGCGCGCACAAAGTCCATCGCCTCTATCCTGTCTTCGTGCGCCAGCAGATACAAAACCGGGCGACCTCCCAGCACGCGCAGATAGTGCGGCAGGCGAAAGTAGCCCACCAAACCTCTCCCACTCCATAATATTGCATAGGCGCAGACCGTGCCCGGACGGCAACTCGGCAAAACGACGCAACGGCAGGGACAGCGGATGCTCTTCGGGGTAGGTGACGAACGCCCAGTAGTCCAGCCCAGCCTGACGGGCATACGCGATTTCCGCCTCCAGCACGCCCGGGCGGTCGCCTCGAATACTAACCGTGCCATCCTTCCCTATTCGGGCGAACCAGGGCAGGCGGAAGCGATACTGCGGTGGCGAGAGGGTCTTTTCTACCGCCCTGCCCACCTCGCTCAGTTCACCGTGCCACGCATCCCAGCGAATAGCACCTATGGACGGATAATTGTTATCTCAGAAGGCCGTTTCCTATCCTCCTGTTCTGCATCGTTGCGCTCCGCACTGCCGTAGTATGCTCCCGATGGTTCAAACAAGAGTCTGGCAAAAAGACTGATCCCCCATGCTTCCAGATATGTGATCTGCCTGAGACCGAAAATGGAAGGCATCAGCCAGTTCCATAGCAGGTAGACGGGCACAGCCAGCAACAGGCAGGTGAGCGCCAGCTGGACACTGGCAACGAACAGTCTCACGGCGGCTTTTCTGATGCCCATACCTATCCTCCTTTTAGCCTGATAGTGACAAAGTGATTCACGGGAAATTTGGATGAATCCTTGCGGGAACATTAGGGAGGAACGTTGTGCCATCTAAGTAAACTTCGGCGCGATTGGAGGTAAACATCGCTGAGATTTGTGCCTCATTTGCCTTGACAGATACGGGCAAGAGGCTGTATAATATGAGAGCAAGATACGGGGCGCCATCGTCTAGAGGTTAGGACGACGGGTTTTCAGCCCGTAAACCGGGGTTCGATTCCCCGTGGCGCTACCATTTGGGGTGCCGAGGTGGCGGAACTGGTAGACGCGCACGTTTGAGGGGCGTGTGCCGTAAGGCGTACGGGTTCAAGTCCCGTCCTCGGCACCAGCTGTGAGGTGGGCGATTAGCTCAGTGGAAGAGCGCCTCGTTCACACCGAGGAGGTCGGAGGTTCAAGTCCTCCATCGCCCACCATTTCTCTGGACTCACTGCAGCTCTGGACAGGGCGCCTGCCCCCATGCTCCACCAATTACGTCTTTCTTCAGGCAGAACCAGCCGTTGTCCAGCTTGCCGTTGCCGTTGAAGTCGCCCAGCGTGCTCTTCCTCAGCCATTTGGCATGCCCATCGCAAAAGACCACATTGTTGCCGTTGTTATGGCGTTCCGCAATCTGCTGACCAAAGAGCACTGAGCCCGCCGGTCCCCCGCATGTGTTCCAGTATACTGGCGTCAACCACAGCGCACCAGGATAGGTTGCACCCGGGTTAACCACCTTGGTGATTTCAGTGACTGCTACCGTCTCAGCCTGGCGGTCAATGGCGCCCATGGTCATCACTGAACCATCGGGCGTAGCGAAACCCGGACCAAGATAATAGTAGTTGTAGCCATAGCTGCCACTGCCCAACCAGGCAGAGCTTTCAGGAGGAACCCCAGTCACACGCGGGTCACAAAACTCGCCACTCCCGGCAACAATGCTGGCACTGGGGCATACCAGAATACCCCGATTCTTCATATACGGTAACAGCACAGCATGCCAGTAGCCAACAGCGGTACCGTACCAGTAAAGGGGTAGGGTCTCTTCGTAATCGGTGACATACATGTTCCATGCCAGCGCCAGCTGTTTGGTGTTGGACAGGCAAGCGGTCGCCCGCGCCTTGTCGCGTGCCTGTGCGAACACAGGGAACAGAATCGCTGCCAGTATAGCGATAATCGCTATCACAACCAGCAGCTCGATGAGCGTAAAAGCATGTCGCTTCATGTTGCACCCTCCTACACGAAAATGACGTTGCCTGCGAACACTGGGTAAGATGCAGATGACATAAGAAGTCTTTCTACCTGCTTTGTATCATGTATCACCTTCCTTGTGTGGCTTAATATGGTAAAAAGATACCTCGCCTCGCCGAAATTGTCAAGCCTCCCAAGCCTGATATCGAACCACGAATCGAGACCAGTTGTAAAATACAATCTGCCGAGAAATCCCGCCAACAGATAATCCTCACCAAAGTGCAGAGAGAGATAGCCTGCACCAGCAGATACCGTCCAGTATTGCCTACGACTTTTGACCGCTGAAACATGGCCTCAATGGGGCATACCTTGTTGACATTACCAGAAAAACCCCCTATCATACTGTTGCGTTCAGAGCATAGAAGCAATAACAGGGTAACTCGGTTCGCATGAGGCTTTCTCACTGGTTCTGTCTTCTGGTGATGAGTTGTCTGGGGGGGCTGATGGCGCTTTGCCCGATGCAGGCGGAGCCGGACACCGCGGTCATCCCGGCGCGTTTCCTCTCCCAGCCACCAGCTATTGATGGCGTGCTCGCCCCCGACGAGTGGCGGGAGGCAGCGCGAATCAGCCCGTTCTGGTTCCTGAAAGACCAGCGCGAGGCTGACCTGCCCACCGTCGGCTATCTCGCCTACACGCGCGAGGGCATCTACGCCGCTTTCGAGTGCCATGACCCCGAACCTGAAAAGATTATGGCGCAGGAAATCCGCCGCGGCGCCGACCTCTCGAAGGACGACTACGTGGAACTAACGATTGAACCAACGGGGCTGGGCGCGGAACTGTACGCCTTTCGGGTGAGCGCGGGGGGCACGCAGGACGAATCCATCGCCGGCGGCAGCGCAAGCAACGTGCAGTGGCGCGGTGACTGGAAGGCAGCGGTATCCCGTCACAACGGGGGCTGGAGCGCGGAGATATTCGTGCCGTTCCGCATCCTGCGCATCCCGCGCAACCAGCGCGAGTTCGGCGTTATCCTTGCCCGGAACGTGCCGCGCCTGAACGCCATCTATTACTATCCCAACATGGGCGTCGCCTTTGACGCCCTCAAACGCGCCCGCTGGCAGGGCATCCAGGCACCCGAGGTGCTTCCACCACCCATCATCCTGCCGTATACGCAGCTGGACTCCACCGCCGACCGCACCGACTGGCGCAGCGGACTGGATATCAAATTGACCTCTTCCGGCGGACGGATCACCCTGCTCACCCTCAACCCTGACTTTAAGAACATCGCGCGTGAGGTGGACAGCGTCTCGTTCAGCTACGTGCCGCGCATCGTGCGAGAAACGCGCCCCTTCTTTGTGGAGGGCGACTCGTTCTTCCCCGACACCACTCTCTTCTACAGCGGAAACGTGCAGGCGGTGGACGCCGCGCTGAAGTCGTTCGGCAGGCTGGGCAGGTGGAGCTACGGTGCGCTCGCCAGCACGGGCAAGGACCAGCGGGCGGTGGTGGGGCGACTGGGATACCAGTTCACCGAACGCTCGCAGGCGGAGGTGCAAATCGTGCGGGACGACCGCCCGGGCATCCATGCGACCGCGCTGGGCGGCGGTGCGGTGTTCTTTCCCGGTTTCCGCGACGGCTTCGCCACCATCGCCATGCTCTACTTCCGCACCGAAAGCAACCTCTCGCCCGTCGGCGAAAAGATGCAGATCAGCCTGTGGCGTGAGCGAGGTGACGGGCGCGTCAGCTTCGGCGGGCGAATCTGGCAGATATCGCGTGCGTTCAATCCCACCCTGGGCTATGCGCCTGAAATCGGTTTTCGCGGATACGATGCGACCATCCACTATCGCAATATCTGGCCCGACCGCCCCCTGCAGGAGATAAACGTCGACCTCTACGCCCAGCAAAGACGGAATCTGGATGGAGGAGTGCTGGACGAGGGAATCTTCCCTTCCTGTTCTGTGACCTTCCGCAACGGCATGATGTTCTGGATCAGCCCTACCTTCTACCATCGTCCGCCGTACCGCGACCGCACGCTTGGGCTGGGCACAGCATGGAACCATCGCAGGCTTTATAACTCCGGCTGGATAGGCGTATCCTTCGGCAGGGAAGCAGGCGGCGATAGTCTGTTCTGGTACTTCAACCAGGGAATACCCTTCACTCATCGCCTGCGCCTGAACGTGCGCTACGAGCGAAGCCTGATCCAGTACAAGGACATCGCCATTCCCGACCGCAATCAGCACCAGCTTATCGCCACGCTGAACTACGACATCGACGCCGAGCGCAGTATCGGTGGACGATACATCGGCAGGGGCAGCCGGTTCGGCGCGTTTGACGAAATCAACACCCTCTACCTGACCTATCGCCAGCAGGTGCGCCGGGGCATGGACATCTTCCTGATATTTGGCGACCCCAACGCCGCCAGCACGCAGACCCGCTTCGCGATGAAGGTGATCATGCCGTGGTAGCACAGACGGGTGTGCTGTATGTGGTTGCCACGCCTATCGGCAATCTGGAGGACATCACCCTGCGAGCACTGCGCACCCTGCGCGAGGTGAACCTTATCGCCGCCGAAGATACGCGCGTCACCCGCAAACTGCTGAGCCATTACGACATCCACACCCCCCTTGCCAGCCTGCACGAGCACTCGCCGCCCGCGAAAGTGGAAGAGCTGGTGAGGCGATTGCTGGCAGGAGAGAACATCGCGCTGGTAACCGACGCGGGCACGCCAACCCTCAGCGACCCGGGCAGTGCGCTTATCCGCCGCGCACGGGATGTCGGAGCAGTTGTCGCCTGTGTGCCCGGTGCGTCGGCGGTCACGGCGGCGGTGAGCCTTGTTGGTCTGCCCGAAACGCGGTTCATCTTCGACGGCTTCCCGCCACGGAAGCGAAAGGAGCGCCGCGCCTACCTGCAATCTCTGAAGAGCGAACGCAGAGCAGTGGTGTGGTTCGAAGCACCCCATCGGCTGACCGCCCTGCTGAGCGATGCACTGGACGTGCTGGGCGACCGCGAGCTCTTCATTGCCCGCGAGCTGACCAAGCAGTTCGAGGAGGCGCGCACGGCGAGGATAAGTCAGTGGCTGACGCACTTCGAGCAAACGCCACCTCGCGGCGAGTTTACCCTCATCCTCCTGCCCGCGGAAGAAAGCCAGTCGCCGCCTTCCGAAGACCCCTTACAGGTCATCCGGGAGCTGATAGCGCAGGGCATGAACGAGAAGGACGCCCTGAAGGAGACAGCCCGGCGCACCGGCGTTCCCCGTCGCACCCTGTACGCCCGCTGGCTGGAGAGGAAACAACAGGGTGTCGGCGAAAATATCTCCGACATCTCCAATGAAGGAGGCATCTCCCGATGAAAATCGGCATCAACCGATGGACAATGCCCGGCGACTGGTCGTTCGAGCAGTGCCTGAAGGCGGCGAAGGAAGCCGGGTTCGACAGCATTGAGTTTAATATGGCGGAAGACGGCGTGCTGGGCTTCGAGGCGAACGAGCCCGAAGTGCGCGCCATTGCCGAAGCGGCTCAGCGCATCGGCGTGGAGATCTCCAGCCTCTCCACCGGACTGGGATGGCGATATCCGCTCACCAGCCCCGCCCCCGACGTGCGCGAGAAGGGCATGACCGCCATCCGCAAACAGCTGCAGATTGCCAGCTGGCTGGGCGTGGATACCATCCTGGTCGTGCCCGGCATGGTCACGGAGGAGGTCGCCTACGATGAGGCGTACGAGCGGGCGCACTCTGCCCTGCGCCAGATTCTGCCCGACGCCGAACGGCTGGGTGTGCGCATCGGCATTGAAAACGTGTGGAACAAGTTTCTGCTCAGTCCGCTGGAGATGCGCCAGTTTATCGACGAGCTGGGCTCGCCCTATGCGGGCGCATACTTCGACGCGGGCAACGTGCTGGTGATGGGCTATCCCGACCAGTGGATCCGCATCCTCGGCAAGCGCATCTACCGCGTGCATGTGAAGGACTTCAAAACGCACATCGGCAACATCAGCGGCTTCTGCAACCCCCTGCAGGGCAACGTGCCCTGGGCGAAGGTGAACGACGCGCTGAAGCAGGTGGGCTACGACGGCTACATCACCGCCGAGGTGGAAGGCTACCCCAACTATCCTGAACTGGGATTGAAACACATCGCCGAGAGCCTTAAAGCGGTGTTCAAGTAAGTATCCGAAGGAGGTGACATCCATGCTGAAGGTGGGAATCGTGGGCGCGGGCACGATGGGGCGCACCCATGCCTCCGCGTACAAGGAGCTGCCGAACGCGCAGCTGGTGGGCTTTTACGATGCGGACCAGGCGTTTGCCGGGCGCGTCGCTCCCCAGTTTGGCGCGAAGGTCTTTGACAGTTACGACTCCCTGCTCCAGCAGGTGGACATGGTGGACATCTGCACCCCCACCCCCACCCATCTGGATCTGGTGCTAAAAGCAGCGAGCGCAGGCAAACATATCCTCTGCGAAAAACCGCTGGGACGCACGCTGGAGCAGTGCGAGCAGATGATAGAAGCCGCCCGCAAAGCCGGTGTCACGCTGATGCCCGCACAGGTTCTGCGCTTCTTCCCGGAGTTCAAGCAGGCGCGTGACCTGGTGCTGGCAGGTGCAGTGGGCAAACCCGCTGCCATCCGCACCCGACGCGGCGGACCCTACCCTCGCGCCGCCAACGACTGGTACGCCGACTTCGAGCAGAGCGGCGGTCCCATCCTGGATATGGTCATCCACGACTTTGACTGGCTTCGCTGGACGTTCGGTGAGGTGGAGCGGGTGTTCGCCAAGGCGCTGACTTTCAAAAAGCTGGACCATATCGACTACGCGCTGATTACCCTGCGCCTGAAGAGCGGCGCTATCGCGCACGTGGAGGCGAACTGGGCAGACCCGAGCGGCTTCAAGGTGGACTTCGAAATCGCAGGTGACGCGGGCATGATTGCCTTCGACAGCCGGTTCGCCATGCCGCTGACGGTGGCAAAGCAGGACGCAGACGGCGGAGGCGGCGGCGTGGCAGTGCCCGAAAGCCCGCTGGCGGAAGACCCCTACACGCTGGAGATCCAGCACTTCGTGGACAGCGTGCTGGCAGGGCAACAGCCCTCTATCACTGCAGAGGACGGCATGAAGGCGGTAGAAATCGCCCTCGCCGCGATTGAGAGCGCACGCACGGGCAAGGTGATTCGGCTGGGAGGAGGTGCTTGAGATGGCAGTACGCATCGGTATGATGAGCTTTGCGCATATGCACGCCTACTCGTATGCGCACTGCGTGAAACAGCTGGAGGCGCAGGGCAAAGCGCAGCTGGTGGGCATCGCTGACGATGACGCAGTGCGCGGTCAGCAGGTGGCACAGCAGTACGAAACTCGCTTCTTCCCCAGCTATGAGGCACTGCTGGACGCCGGCATTGATGCCGTTATCGTCTGTCCGGAGAACATCAAGCACCGCCCCCTGACGGAGATGGCGGCGAAGGCAGGCAAACATGTGCTGTGCGAGAAACCCTTAGCCACCACCAAAGCCGACGGCAGGGCGATGATTGAGGTGTGCCGCGCGAACGGAGTGCAATTGATGACCGCTTTTCCCTGCCGGTTCAGCCCGTCGTACATCCGCCTGAAGCAGATGGTGCAGTCGGGCGAGCTGGGCGAGGTGCTGGCGATACGTGGCACGAACCGCGGGCGCAACCCGGGCGGCTGGTTTATCGTGCCCGAGCTGTCGGGCGGCGGCGCGGTGATCGACCATACGGTGCATGTAACCGACCTGTGCCGCGACCTGCTCGGCAGTGAGGTGGTGGAAGTGTACGCCGAGATTGGCAACGGCTTCTGCCACGGCGACTTTGACGACACCGGCATGTTGACCCTCACCTTCGCCAACGATGTGTTCGCCACGCTCGACTCGTCGTGGTCGCGCCCGAAGGTGTTCCCCACCTGGGGCGATGTGACCCTGCAGGTGGTGGGCACGAAGGGGCTGGTGTATATGGACATGTTCGCCCAGAACTCCACCCTGTACGACGACCGCAACATGCGCATCACCTTAGAGCACTGGGGTTCCAGCATTGACCTGGCACTGGTGAGCGCGTTTGTGCAGAGCGTGCAGGAGGGCAAGCCGGTGCCGATTACGGGCGAGGACGGACTGGCGGCGGCGGAGGTGGCGTTCGCAGCCTACGAGTCGGCAAAGCGCGGCGAGCCGGTGAAACTACCCCTGCCTGAATAGGGAAACAACTCACAGGGGCAACCCTCGCGGTTGCCCTTCCTGACACCGGCCAGCCCCACCTGACCTCCCCGCAGGCGGGGAGGAAAACCCCTCTCCCGACCTCTCCCCGACGCGGGGAGAGGGGAATCTGCCGGTGTGCCAACCGTAGGGGCAACCCCCTGTGGTTGCCCTTTGACGCAGTAACCTCCCTGCGAAAGCCCTCACCCTGACCCTCTCCCACAAGGAGAGGGCAAACGCGGGTGGAAACCCCTCTCCCGACCTCTCCCCGACGCGGGGAGAGGTGATGCCCCCTTGCTGGAGGGCGAACCTCCCGGTGAGCCGTAAGAGCCCCTACAACAGAGACTGTCCCCCTGCTTGCGGGGGGACCACAGGGGGGCTGACAACACCTGAGAAGCCCCACCTAACCTCCCCGCAGGCGGGGAGGGACTCATACACGGCTCGGCACGAGCCCCGCCCTCCAGAGCTTGCATCACACCCGGCGTGCTCCCTCCGAAAAGAGAAGGTTTTCGCCTCACGGGCTTGAAGGTATATTACATCAGGGACGCACGCTCTGTCCAGACCTTTAGAAAAGCAAAATAGGATGGAGGCACGCTGTGGAGGAGGCGAATCTGGTCATCGGGCTGATGTCAGGAACCAGCATGGACGGCATCGACGCGGCGCTGGTGCGCATTCGGGAGGCAGATGCCACCCTGCAGGTGGAGACGCTCGCCTTCCGCACCACCCCCTACCCCGCCGATGTGCAGGCGGAACTGATGCGCACCGTGCGCGGGGAGACGGGCGTCGCCGAGATTTGCCACCTGAACTTCGTGCTGGGCGAGCTCTTTGCCGACAGCGCGCTGGGGCTGATGCGTGAGGCAGGAGTGACGCCGGGTGACCTGCTGTGCATCGCCTCGCACGGACAAACCGTCTGGCATCAGCCCGAGCCGATAGATTGGCAGGGGCGCCCCATTCGTTCCACTTTGCAAATCGGTGAGCCGGCGGTGATTGCCGAACGCACAGGAGTGGTCACCGTAGGCGACTTCCGTGTGGCGGATGTGGCAGGGGGTGGACAGGGCGCGCCGCTGGTACCCTATGTGGACTGGTTGCTTTTCCGTCATCCCCAAGAGGGGCGCATCCTGCTGAACATCGGCGGCATCGCCAACCTCACGATCGTCCCCGCCGATGCCCAGCCCGAACAGGTCATCGCCTTCGACACGGGACCGGGCAACGTACTCATCAATATCGCTATGGAGATTGCCAGCGGAGGCAAGTACCGCTACGACCCCGAAGGTTCATTCGCTCAGCGTCATCCCGTGCGCGAGGGGTGGCTGGAGGAACTGCTCCAGCACCCGTACTTCGCCCAGAAGCCTCCCAAGTCCACCGGGCGCGAGACCTTCGGGGAAGGCATGGTGCGCAAGCTCCTGCGCCGGTTTAAGGTCTCCAACGCCGAACTTTTAGTGCCCACGCTTACCGAGCTGACCGCCCGCACGATTGCCGACGCCATCCGACGATTCGTGCTCCCCAAGGTGGAAGCGGCTCGGATCATCGCCTCTGGGGGAGGAGTGCACAACCGCACCCTGATGAAGCGGCTGCGCGAGCTCCTGCCGGAGCTGGAGATAGAGACCAGCGATGCGCATGGCATCGCCCCCGATGCGAAGGAGGCTATCGCCTTTGCGGTGCTGGGCTATCAGCGCATGAAGGGGCGTCCGAACAACCTGCCTTCTGCTACTGGCGCACGCCATCCGGTGGTGATGGGGAAGGTGTGCCTGCCTCCCGAAGCCGGTTAGCAGACGCCCTTCCCCCAACGCTCAATCAAGTGTGATGCGGTAGACGCCTGCGCCGTACTCCCTGCCGGCAACCACCGCCACAGAACGCTCAGGCACCACCAGTTCCATGCTCATGCCCTTCTCTTCGCGCTTCAAGGACACCTTCACCTCGCCGCGCGGCGTGGGCACAACACCCTTCGCCCACTCGAGGTCGCCGAGGAACGGACGTACCTCGAAGCGAGCGAATCCGGGCTCCAGCGGACGCACACCCAGCATATACGAAGGCAGGGCAAACGCCGGCGCCGCGCTCCATGCGTGACAGTGACTGCGCGTGGGCCACTCCTGGCTCAGATAGCCGGGGAACGTCTCCCAGCAGGAGGTCGCCCCTGCGTGCACCATCATGCCCCACCAATGCCGAATCAACGATAGGATTCGCCTGATGTCGCCTGCCTTCTCCAGCGCCTCGATGGTGAACGCCATCATGAACGGACTGCCCACACGCACCCAGCCCTCGGGCACGTCGGTCAGGTATCGTTCGAACAGCGCACGCTTCTCTCCGGGCACGATGTCGCACAGGTAGGCGACGGTCTGCGTCTGCTGGCTGATAACGTTACTGCGCCGCCCGTCTGCATAGATGCAGTCGATGTACGCCTGCTTCTCCTCATCCCACAGGTGCTGGTTAATCGCCTGCTTCAGTTCCTCCGCCCATTGCAGGTACATCTGCGCCTCCGCCTCATCGCCGAGGGTACGCGCCATCGTGGCACTGCGTCGCCATGCCTCCACCAGCCACATGTTCTGGTGCGTCACCACGCCGGTGCGGGGGGTGTCCATCGGCGCCCAGTCCAGCATGTTCCACGCCTCGATCTCCAGCAGTCCCTGCCCGTTGATGAATCGCTCGTGGATGTTCTGGTTCTGCTGGCGCACGGCGGGATAAACCGCTTTCAGGAACTCCATATCGCCGGTGAAGCGATAATACTCCTCGCAGGCGATAGTCCACAGCAGGCTCCACGCGGTCAGAATGTCCTCCCAGCCGCTGGGCACCTGGCTCTCCACCAGAGGCGAGCGCCATAACGACTCGCCCGCCAGAAGCAGACATCGCCGCGCCAGCCGGGCGTCGCCAAAGGCGGTGTAGCTGAACAGGCTCTCGTTGCGGGCATCGCCCACCCAGAAGGTCTGCTCATACGCAGGGCAGTCCACGAACGTGTCCTCACTGCACAGGCGCACGGTATGGCGCGAAATCTCCCAGATTTGGTTGAGCAGAGCGTCACTGCTCTGGAACTGCGCCTGATAGGCGTAGGGGTAGGTGTTCAGGTAACAGCGGAGACCGCGCAGACGCACCGGCTGAGAGGCCCCCTGCGGGAAGCGAACGGTCAGCGTGGCATAGCGGAAGCCCCGCCGCACCATCGAACGCCAGATCTGCCAGCCCTCTCGCGCGATGTAGCGGAACGTGTTGTGCAGTCCGTACGTCCACTGGATGCGCCCGTCCACCATATACTCGAAGGCGTTGAGGTCAAACACCGTACCTTCGGGCGCACACAGATCCATGTCGAAGAAACCGACCAGCTCCCTGCCGAAATCCACCAGAATCTCCACATCGGCGCCATCGGCAGGATACAGCACCGCATCGTTCAGGTTGGCGGAGGTCAACGCGCCAATGTCTTCCACCCGAACGGGCACGGGCACAGGCTTCGCATACACCGTCTCGCCGAAAACGTTCACCGAAGCGGTATGAGCCGGCTGAATAGCTTTGACCGCCGGATGACCGGCAATCTGCGCCACAGAGGTCGCCTGCCATACGGACTGGAAAGCGGGCTCCTCTTCAGAGGTGAACGGACCGACCGTCACCCACGGATAGCCATCTCCCAGCGGCGACTCGAAGCGCAGGTCGCCCGTCTCATAGTCGAACACCAACCCGATGAACCAGTCGTGGTAGAACGGTTGGGTGACGTTGAGTACCAGCAGGTGCTTTCCCGGGGACAGTGGGATCCCCTCATGCGCCTTCTGCCACGAGATGTCCTGCCCGTCAATGCGCAGGGCGCGTCCGCTCTGGTAGGCGGGGCGTATCGTGAAGGTGGTTGGCTGAAGGCACTCCACCACCGTGACAGCCAGTCCCACCAGTCCTCGCGGGTTGGCGGTCAGGTCGCCTGGGACCAGGTTCGGCTTGAGGTCAAACGTCCACACCTGCCTGGGAGGGCGCACCGCCTGCACGCGCATCACGCGCACAGGTTGAACCGGCTCCTGCGTGAGGAAGGGGATGTCGCGCGGAAGCAGTTCCTTCCACGGCTCGCAACCGACCTCGCCCACTATCGCCGCGTTCTGCCATGCGCTGTCATCGTAGCCGGGCAGTTGCCAGTGCGCCAGGTCGCGCCGGGCATCAAACGCCTCCGCCCACGCCTGCTGGCACGCCATGCGAGGCATCTGCCGCTCGTAGGCAGGATGTTCCATTCCCTTCCACGTGTCGTCCGTCGCTGCGATGACCTGTCCATCGCATTCCACCTGCGCCAGTAATCCCCCACGTGCCTGCAGGTACTGGAACGTGGAATGTCCGAAATGATGCACCAGCACCGCCACCACGTTCTCGCCGCCACACACGTAAGGGCTGATGTCATAGGTATCATATCGCCAGCGGTGCTGGAACGCGCGCACCGGACCGTGCCCCACATAGCGCCCATTCACCCATACCGAGTAGCGCGAGTCGGCAGTGATGTGCAGGGTGACCTGTGCAAAAGAGTTCGGAAGGGTGAAGGCTTTGCGCACTGCCCAGAAGAAGTTGCGCGGGGCGGGTTCGCCCGGATGCCATATCCACTTCGCCTGCCAGTTCATCGGTAATGCTCTCCTTGGATGGTGTCTGCGCGTTTATTTCGCGCCCAGGAGGGGTATCTCCTGTTTCTGGAAGGCGAACCTTCTGGCAAGCCAACCCCTCTCCCGACCTCTCCCCGACGCGTGGAGAGGAGAATCTCCCCTTCCCTCACAGGGGAAAGGGCTGTGGGTTAGGTTAACGACGGCTCGGCGGGAGCCTCGCCCTCCAGGGGATGAAAGGTGCGCTGGGATTGGAGGGCGAACCTCCCGGTGAGCCGTCCGCCGGGCAACCTGATGTGATTGCGTGCTCTGCCTGACAGGAAAGCATGTGACCGGAGCGAAGCAAAAGGATAAGCATCGCATCCAGCAAAGGAGACCTTCGGCATGGGAGCGTTCTGGGCTGTGCTCGTCCTACTGGGAGCCGTATCAGCGGCAGCCTCGGCGCCGCTTCGCACGGGGCAGGTGGAGGTAGAGATCCAAAACGGCGTGGTGGTGCGTTTCGCCAACCGGCTCACCGGCGAAGCGTTCGCAGTAAAAGCCTCCCCGCCCCTGACCGGCATCCACCACATCAGACACGGCGACCGATGGAACGACCGGGCACAGATGGAATCGCGCGTCACCCTGCGGGAGGTAGTGCAGGACATGCGCTGGCGCGAGGCAGAGGGCGTCAACAGGCTGACCACCCGCTTCAGCGCACTACCCTCCGGCGAGATACTCGTCACCCAGCGGGCAGAGTGTGCGCGTGCAGGGTTGTCGGGCTTGCAATGGGGCGTGGTCATCCCTGACGATTGCGAGCTGCTTGTGCCCGCCTACAGTGGTCTGCGCTTCAGCACGGAAAGCGGGTTTGACCCCATGACCCTGCCCTATCCGATGGAGTGGGAGGCGCAGTTCGTGCTGATTCAGGGCAGGCGGGGCGGCATCCTGATACACGCCGATGACAACGCACAGTCCTTCAAACGCCTGCATATTCAGCACCGCGATGGGCAGTTCTGGGTTGGCTTTGAGACCTGGTGCACCGCTCCGTTCGAGAAGGTTCAGCAGGCGGACTCGGTACGCTGGCGCATCCGCGCTTACAGGGGAAACTGGCTGGTAGGAGCGGGGCTTTACCGGGCGTGGGCGGAAAAGAGGTTCGGCCTCGCCGCCCTGCGCAAGACTCAGCCCGCGTGGGTCAGGGACATCCAGACGGTCATTATCGACAATCTGGACGACCTCGCCAAACTGCGTGCGCTGGCAAAGCGGTTGAACCCGCGTCAGACGCTGGTCTACGTGCCAGACTGGCGCAGGGACGGCTACGACCGCAACTACCCCGATTACACCCCGCGCCCCGACTTCCCCCAGCGCATGGCGGAAGCGAAGAGGCTCGGCTTCCGCGTGATGCTCCATGTCAACTACTTTGGCTGCACGCCCGAAAATCCCGATTACGAGAAGCTGAAGCCCTACCACTTCCGCGACCCGTTCAGCAAAGAACTCCTTTACTGGGACTGGCGGAGAGCGGACCCGCCCATCAAGTTCGCTTACATCAACCCCGCATCGAAGGCATGGCGCACGTTGTTTGTGCGGCAGATGGTGGAGCTGTGCCGACTTCTCCAGCCCGACGCTCTGCACCTTGACCAGACGCTGTGTATCTACAACGATGCCAACGGGCTGATTGACGGCATGAACGCCATGCAGGGAAACATCGCTCTGCACCGCGAACTGCGACAGGCTCTGCCCGGTGTTGCCCTGTCGGGCGAGGGCTTGAACGAAATCTCCTTCCGCTACGAAAGTTTCGCGCAACGACACGTGTTCGGTATCAATCACGCTGATGCGTGGTGGGACATAGAGATGGTTCGCCAGGCGCACCCGGTTAGCTCCGCCCTGCTTACCCCGCACACCCGTCTCTACGGCTACCTGGGAGTGACCAACCCGCGCATGTGGCAGTATTTCGCAGCGTGGCGCGTCGCCTATGAGCGGTTCGGTGTACTGCCCACCTTCGCCTGGCTGTCAACAGAACAGGTGGAGAAGCCCGACCCAACAATGCAAGCACTCTGGCAGGAGGCGCGCTGGTTCCAGCAAAACCGACCGGTACCCGATTTCTCGCCCGCCTCGTGGGGCGCAGATGCTGTGTTTGCTTACCGAACAGCGCGCGGACAGCCGGCGCGCTACCGCAGGGATTCCGCAGGCGTGGTGCTCGAATCCGCCGCACCGAAGCGATGGGCTACGGTGTATCGGCGCATCGAGGGTGTTAATCGGGCATCCATTGCCGGCTCCGTTCCCGGACGGCTGGCTTACAACGAGCAGGCGATACTGGGACTGCACCCCAACCGCAGCTACCCCTGGCTACCCAACCCGCCCGACCTGAAGGCGGTACACGTGCATTCCATTCCCGACTCGGTGGTGCTGGAATCCGCGTGGTTACAGCCCGGCGAGTGGGCGCAGTTTCGCTTCGCACCGCACGAGCGAAGTATTCCCCTCTGGCGACAGCGAGGTAACGTGCGCGTCTGCGTAACCAACCCACAGGGCAACGGTCGTCCTCAGCCGGGTTACCTGCCCGACCACGAAACCGGCAGCGTTGCCCGCCCCCGCGGTGAGGGCATCTTCATGCATCCGCCATGGCGCACTCTGGCGGGCGGGCGCGTGTGGCTGGAGTACACCCTGCGATTGCCGGCGGACACGCCCTGCGAGTTTCGCGCTCAGCTGGGCTTTACCGACCCCAACGCCGCCTCGCGAAGCGATGGCATCACCTTCACCGTCACCGTTTTCGGGAGACGCGAAACTACCAGCGTTTCCCGACATGTCCGCTCCACCACGCCCGAAGAGATAACGCTGGACCTCAGCGCGTATCGGGGACAGCAGGTGCGCCTGCGTCTGGAAGCACACCCCGGACCGGAAGGCTCGCCGGAGTTCGACTGGGGATACTGGAGCCGTCCGCGCGTGGTGCTTCGCAGAACCCAGCAGGCGGTTGCCGAGATAGTTTCCCCCCAGCCGTTCGTGGGCGCCAGTATGGACTGGCAGACCATCGGCGCGAATCGCTATCGGTTCGCCCTGCCGGAGGGTCCCTGCGCGGTTACCCTGTTCTACACAGATGGCGTTCCCATCTCCTTACCCTGCGACCTGGCCGGTGTGCCATTTACCACCGGGCTGGAGATTGACGGCACCGCTTCGCCTGCGATGGACTACCTGCGGGGAGCGGTATCGTCGGGCACGGTGAAGGGCGAAACTCGAAATGGCTTCAGTGCACACCCCCCGCCTGCGGGCAGAACGTTCATCGCCTTCCTGTTGAAACTGCCAGCGGACGACGCCATGCTGAAAGGCTTTGCAGGCATCCTCGATGGGGCAGAAGGGAAGTCCAACGGCGTGCGTTTCAGCGTGGAGGTCAACGGCACAACCTGCTGGGAACAGATGGTTCTGCCCGGCACTGGATGGCAATCCATGGAGGTGTCGCTGTCCCGATGGCGTGGGCAGACCGTGCTCCTGCGCCTGATTACCGACTCCATAGGCGACTACGGCTGGGACTGGGCGCAATGGGGAGATATGCGGATAGAGTAGGAGGAATGACCGGACTGCTTGACAATTCGGGTGGTTGCTTTTTGTGAGCGGGTTCGGTATAATTTTGAAGAGACAGCAGGAAGCCCCTCAAGGGGTTTGTGCTGAAGACCAAAATATCTATGATCAGTGAAGGAGGCATCTGCTTTGGCGCAGATTCAGGTTTTACCCAACGAGTCCTTAGACAGTGCCTTAAAGCGGTTCAAGAAGGAATTGCAGAACGCAGGCATCCTGAAGGAGTACAAGGAACACGAACACTACATGAAACCAAGCGACAGGCGCCGCAAGCAGGCGGCGGCACGCAAGCGCAAACAGCGTTCGAAATAGATACCGTTCTGGCTGTACCAACGCCGCGATGGTCTATCCACCGTTCAGCCGAGCCGTTGAGCTCTGCCTGGCGAGGCGCGAGGAGCTGAGCCAACTGAACCGATGAACAAGCGAATAGAACGTCAACGGTTACACGCAGTGGCTACCTGGCTGCGGCAACATCTGTTGCCGCGGTGGGACTGGCAAAGACTGGGCATCGCTGTGGTTACCATCGCGGTGTTGTGTCTGGTCTTCTCGGGGCGATTCATCCCCGATAAAGTCACTCTTCAGGTCGGGGACATCAGCCCCCGGGAGGTTCGCGCCCATCGCACGGTGCGCTATGTGGACCTGGAGGAGACCCGCCGCCTGCGCGAAATGGCGGCAAAGCAGGTCAACCTCCTTTATGAACAGCTACCCTTCGCCCGCGTAGATGCCGTGCGCAGCGTGAAGGACGCCTTCGAGACCATCGCTCGGGCGCGCACGATGCGCTCTTCTGAATCCGCCCGCTGGCTCACCGAGCAACTGCCCTACCTGCCCGCCAACCATGCGCTCGCCGCCCTGCAGTTGCCCGTTAGCGACCTGCAAAAAGCCCGCGAGTTGGCGATAGCACTGGTAGACGAGGCGATGCAGCGCGAAATCCGCGCCGATACGGACGACCTGGCGGAACGCAAACGAGCCGTGCAGACAGCCTGTGTCCAGCAGCTGGGACGTGGTTCACTGGGGCGATTAACTGCCGCGATATGTGTCAACGCCCTGCGCCCCAACCGCGTGCCGGACATCGCCCGTACCGAGGCACTGCGCGAACGGGAACGCAGACAGGTTCGCCCGGTATATCGCACGCTGGTGGCAGGTGATGTGGTTATCCGGCGCGGCGAGCGCGTGACCGAACAGCACATCGAGATGTTTACCGCGCTGGGAATGCGTAACCCCCGCCTGCACTGGGCGAGCGTGGTGGCTATCCTGATACTGGCGACGATGCTGGTGGTGCTGGCGGCTCTGCACATCGCTCACTACCATCCGCGCGTCTACCAGCAGCCGCGCCAGATGTGGCTGATTTCGGTGGTGGTCGCGGTCAGTGCGCTGGGGGTCAAGCTGGGCAGCAGCTTGCTGGGGCTTCCGTTGTCGGGCGTGCAGCTGGGCTACCTGACGGTGATGAGCACCACGATGGCGGGCATGTTGCTGGCAGTGCTGGTGTCGCCCCACCTTGCTACCCTTCTGGTGGGCATGTTAGCGATACAGTCCGCCCTGCTGATGAACGGCGAGATGCGCTTTGCCGCCATCAGCCTGATGAGCAGTCTGGTGGGCATCTACTCGGTGCGACGCCTGCATGACCGTTACGACCTGTTGCGGGCAGGGCTTTGGATTGGAGCAACCTCCCTGATGCTGACCTGGGTGCTGGGCTGGATGAGCCAGGAGACGGTCACCGAGATGAGCGTCGGCTCTGCGTGGGCGATACTGATGAGTATGCTGGCGGTGGGCGGTTTCGCCATCTTTGTGGCTGTGCTGGAACGCCCCTTTGGCGCGGTCACGCACCTGCGCTTGCTGGAGCTCAGCTCGCCGGAGCACCCGCTGTTGAAAGAGCTGATGCTTCGCGCACCCGGAACCTATGCACACAGTATCATGGTGAGCCATCTGGCGGACGCCGCCGCCAAAGCGATTGGCGCGGACAGCCTGCTGGCGCGAGTGGGGTGCTATTATCATGACGTGGGCAAAATGCGCCGACCGGAGTTCTTCATCGAAAATCAGCGCATGGAAAACGTGCATGAACGCCTGAACCCTTCTCTTTCTGCTCTGATCATCGCGGCGCACGTGAAGGATGGGCTGGAACTGGCAGACCAGTATCGCCTGCCCCGCCCCATTCGCGACATCATCGCCCAGCACCACGGCACCAGCCTGATATCGTTCTTCTATCAGCAGGCGCTGGCGGGCTGTGAGATGCGCACCCCGGTGCTGGAACAGCAGTTCCGCTACAGCGGACCCAAGCCGCAAAGCAAGGAAGCAGGCATTGTGATGCTGGCAGATGCAGTGGAGGCGGCGTCACGCTCACTGTCTCGCCCAACGCCGGCGCGAATCGAGAGCCTGGTCAGCCATATCATCCAGGAGAAGATTGCCGATGGGCAGCTGGACGAATGCAGTTTGACCTTCAGTGAGGTACACAAGATACAGGAGGCCTTCTGCCGACTGCTGGTAGCCATGCTTCACTCGCGCGTGGAATATCCGTCGTCGGCGGCGATTACTCATGCAGGTAGCGATAGTGAACCAACAGCCACACCCCCTGAAGCGGTCGTGGATTCGCAAAGCGATATCCCTGTTGCTGCGTCAGGAGGGTTGTGATAAAGGAGCGGTTAGCATCGTGTTAACCGATGATGAACATATCCGGTCGCTCAACCGCACCTACCGAGGCAAGGATGAGGCGACCGATGTGCTGTCCTTTTCGTTGAGGGAAACCTCCTCCGACGAGACGGCAATAGACCTTGCTCAGCTGCTGGACGAGGAGCCGCCCCTTGGCGAGGTGTACATCTCGATACCGACCGCCCGGCGTCAGGCAGAGGCAGGTGGGCGCACGCTGGAGGAGGAGGTGACCTTCCTGGCGGTACACGGCGTCTTGCACCTGCTGGGCTACGAGGACGAAAGCCAGGAAGGCTACGAGCAGATGCTTCAGAAAGGATGGGCAATTGTGCAATCTGCCCGACCGGGGCGTGATACCGTATGAGGATTGCCAAAAATCCGCTGGATAGCTTCCGCTACGCCGTTGAGGGCATTATCTACACTTTCCGCACGCAGAAGCACATGCGCTTCCACTTTTTCAGCGTGGTGCTGGTGCTTCTGGTGGGGCTGTTGTTTCGGCTGGATAAGAACGAAATGGTCATCCTGCTGTTTACGGTATCTATGGTGCTGGTGGCGGAGATGTTCAACACGGCGGTGGAGGCAATCGTGGACCTGATTACCGATACCTACCATCCCTTAGCGAAGCTGGCGAAAGACATCGCGGCGGGGGCGGTGCTGGTGACCACCGTCAACGCTATCGTGGTAGGCTTTTTGCTGTTTCTCACCGAACAGCATCTGGACGAGATTCGCCTGAACCTCGCCGAACACAAGCCCGAACCGCTGGTGACGTTGATTGTGGGCACGGTGCTGCTGTTGCTGATTATTATCCTGGGCAAAGTGTTCGGACGCAAAGGTTCGCTATTGCACGGAGGTGTTATCAGCGGACACAGTGCGCTGGGGTTCTTCATGGCAATGACCATCATCTTCCTCTCCAATAACCTGTTGATGGCGATACTCGCCCTGAGCATGGCGGTTCTTATCGCGCAGAGCCGCGTGGAAGGGCGCATCCATACCCTGCAGGAGGTGTTGCTGGGTGCGCTGGTGGCGGTTCTGCTGGCAGGAGCCATCTACTGGCTGGCATGAGCGAGGAAGGAGGCACACGAGCAACCTTGACAGCACAAAAGGAAGAAACCGACAGTCCCAGTCCCCAACCTCTACGTTGGGCGTTACTGATGTTACTGCTGGCTGGTGCGCTGTATGCGCAGGGAACCGCTCCCGCAGAGCCGGAGGCGGTGCAGACACACTATCTTCGCGGCTTGCTGTGGGTGGTGGTGCTGATACTGGTAACCGCCTTCTTTGCCATGGCGGATAGCGCTCTGCGAGCGATGCACAGCGCGCGCATCCGTGAACTGGTGGAAGAAGGCGTGCCGAAAGCCCGAACGGTGGAGAAACTGCTGGCGCATTCCGACCGCCTGATTGCCACCGCGCAAATCGGCATCGTGCTGAGCAGTTTTCTGGCGGCGGCGGTGGCGGCAACGGACATGTCACGTGCTGTAGCCGACGCGCTGAAACTGCTTTCGGGCTCCGAGTGGTGGCAGGCGCGAACAGAGGCGGTGGCGGTGTTCAGCGTGACGGTGCTGACCGGGCTGGTGGCGCTGGTGGTGGGTACGCTGGTTCCGCGCACGCTGGCGGAGAAGTACGCCGAGGAGATTGTGTTGCGTCTGGCGCGGCCGCTGTGGGTATGCGCATGGATACTGTCGCCGCTGGTCGCTCTGGTCATCGGCACTAGCGACTTTCTGGTGCGCCCCTTCAAGGTGAAGGTAGACTTTTCGCCGCGCGTGCTAACCCCCGAGGAGATTATCAGCCTGGTGGACGCGGGAGAAGAGCAGGGCGTCATCGAGGAAGAGGAGCGCGAGATGATTCAATCCGTGCTCGAGTTCCCCGATACGATTGTGCGCAAGGTGATGACCCCGCGTATTGATATGCACTGCGTGCCGGTGAACGCCTCCCTGCAGGAGGTGCTGGACATTATCCGCAACACCGGGCATTCGCGCATCCCGGTTTACGAAGACACCGTGGATAATATCGTGGGCATCGTCTACGCTAAGGACCTTCTGCGCCTCTACCCCAATCTGGAGCCGTTTGACCTGCGCCGGGTCATGCGCCAGCCCTACTTCATCCCCGAAACCAAGAAGGTGGACGAACTGATGCGCGAGTTTCGGGCGAAGAAGACGCAAATCGCCATCGTGCGCGATGAATACGGCGGTACGTCGGGACTGGTTACCCTGGAGGATATTCTGGAGGAGCTGGTGGGCGAAATCCACGATGAGTACGACGTGGAGGAAACGCCCTTTGAACAGGTAGACGAGCATACCTACCGCACCGACGGGCGCACACCGGTGGACGACGTGAACGATAAAACAGGTCTGCACTTGCCGACCGACGAATACGATACCATCGGGGGCTTTGTGTTTGGGCTGTTCGGCAGACCGGCGCAGGCTGGTGAGCAGATAGCCTACGGTCGGGCAAACTTTGTGGTGGAGGAAGCAGACGGCAGGCGGATTCGCAAACTGCGCATCGAGGTTGCACCCACCGAGGAGGAAGAGGAGGAGGAAGCACAGGTTCAGGAGAGCACCACGTAATCCCGGTGATTTTGCGGGAATCTGAGGCGGGTTTCCTGCAAATGCTTGACAGAGTGAGAAATCTTTGATACACTCAAGATGTTCTTAAACGATTAAGAGTGAAATTGAACATGTCAACCCGTCGGAAGCGATGCACAATTAAAGAGGTCGCAGCGCGCAGCGGGGTATCTGTCGCAACGGTCTCCAATGTACTGCAGAACAAAAGCCACCTGTATTCCGAAGAGACCGCCCAGCGCGTGTGGCAGGCGGTGCGCGAACTGGGCTACCGCCCCAGCTCGGTGGCACGCAGTCTGATTCGCCAGCGCACCGACACCATCGGTGTGATTCTGGAAGAGCGGCAGGAAGTGGTGCTTGACCCCTACGTGATGTCGGTGTTGGAAGGCATACTGGAGTACACCGTGCCCCGTGACCGTCCGGTGAAGATTGTCAGCATGATGTACCAGCAGCGCCCGGATAGCTTCCTGGCGCACGTGGACGATGGTTCGGTGGACGGTGTGGTGCTGGTGGCTCCGCGCACGTACAGCATGGCTCTGCAATGGGCACAGCAGGCGGATATTCCCGCCGTGGTAGCGGGCAGCACCTTCCCGGACAGCAACCTGCCCTGCGTGGACGTTGACGACAGCGCGGCGATTTATCAGGCGGTGCAGTGGTTGATTGAGCTGGGACACCGGCGCATCGGACACCTTGCCGGTCCGCAAACGCACTGGAGCGCGCGACGCCGGTTGCAGGCATACTATCAGGCGATGCACGACGCGGGCATCGCGGTGGAGCCTGACTGGGTGTCAGAGGGGCGATATACCCCACCATCCGGCAAAGAGGCGATGGAGCCGCTGCTGGATGTGACGCCCGCGCTCACGGCGGTTGTGTGTGGCAACGACTGGATGGCGATGGGTGCGATGGAGACCATCAATCAGCGGGGACTGCGCATCCCCGACGACATCTCCATCGTGGGGTTTGACGATATCGACACCGCGCAGTGGGTGAACCCTCCGCTGACAACGCTTCGCCAGCCGATGCGCCAGATTGGGGCAAAGGCGGCGGAACTGATCTTACACCAGATTGAGACGGGCAAGCGCGTGCGCGAGGTCATCCTGTTCCCGGCGGAGATAGTAGTGCGCCAGAGTGTGGCACCGCTCAGGTCGGGGCAGTGCGCGCCCTAAAACGATTGCCCGGCGCATCCTCCCTGAGGAACATCTGCTTCCTGCTGATAATAAAGGTGGGAAGATTTCCCATCTATCCCGCAGGAGGATGACCGATGAAGTCGAACAGGAACAACCCTGCGCTGCTGATAGTGGCTGTGGTGTTGCTGGCGATTGCCGGGCTGTTGTTCTGGCGCTATGCGGCGAGCGCACGCGAAGGTTTCCGTCCGGCGAAGCCTGTCGAGCAGTCCTATGAGGAGCAGGTGCAGGCGATTATGAACAATCCCAACATGCCACCGCAGGCGAAGGAGGCGGCGATTGCCCAGATACGCGCTCGCTTCCAGACCGCCCCGATGCAGGCTCCGCCTGCCAGCCAGAAGTAACCCCCAAAAGCCCTCTGGCGACAGAGGGCTCTTTCCTTTCTCGCTAAAAGGACTCCCCTTCCCCTGCCGCGAATCGATAACGCAGCAAGGTGACGAACATTCGCCTCGAAGAGGAGGGATAACTGATGGCACATCCGAAAAACCCACCAGTCAACCGCTTGCGAGGGGCTTTGCCTAAAATCGGTATTCGCCCCACTATCGACGGCCGGCGACAGGGCGTTCGCGAAAGCCTCGAAAACCAGACGATGGCGATGGCGCAATCGGTGGCGAAACTGCTGACCGAGAACCTGCGCCACGCCTGCGGTCTGCCTGTAGAGTGCGTTATCGCCGACACCTGCATCGGCGGGCTTGCCGAAAACGCCATGTGCGAGGAGAAGTTCAAGCGTGAGGGCGTTGGCGTCAGCATCACCGTTACCCCCTGCTGGTGTTACGGCAGTGAGACGATGGATTACGACCCGCATCGCCCCAAGGCGGTGTGGGGCTTCAACGGCACGGAGCGACCGGGCGCGGTGTACCTGGCGGCGGTGATGGCGGCACACGCACAGAAAGGACTGCCCGCTTTCAGCATCTACGGGCGCGACGTGCAGGACGCTACTGATACCACCATCCCCGACGACGTGAAGGAGAAGCTCCTGCGCTTTGCGAAGGCAGGGCTGGCGATAGCTACCATGCGCGGCAAGACCTACGTGTCCATGGGCAACGTGTCCATGGGCATCATGGGCTCGCTGGTAGACCACGACTTCCTGCAGCGCTACCTGGGCATGAGCGTGATGAGCGTGGACATGGTGGAGTTCGTTCGGCGGATGGAACGCGGCATCTACGACCAGGAAGAGTTTCGCCGGGCGATGGCATGGGTGAAGGAATACTGCCGGGAGGGCAAAGACTACAACCCGCCCGACAAGCAGATGAGTCGAGAGGAAAAAGACCGCGCCTGGGAAATCAGCGTGAAGATGGCGATAATCGCTCGCGACCTGCTGGTGGGCAACCCGAAACTGGCAGAAATAGGCTACGAGGAAGAGGCTCTGGGCTTCAACGGCATCGCGGGGGGCTTTCAGGGACAGCGCCAGTGGACCGACCATCTGCCCAATGGCGACTTTATGGAAGCCATCCTCAACTCCTCATTTGACTGGAACGGCATCCGCGAGCCGTACATCCTGGCAACCGAGAACGACCACCTGAACGGTATCTGCATGCTGTTCGGGCATCTGCTGACGGGAGGTGCTCAAATCTTCGCCGACGTGCGCACCTACTGGAGCCCGGACGCGGTAAAGCGCGTGACCGGCTGGACGCCGACCGGCATGGCAGAGGGCGGCTTTATCCACCTCATCAACTCGGGACCCGCGGCGCTGGACGGCGTCGGCGCAGAGGATGTGGACGGACAGCCCGCCATCAAACCCTGGTGGGAGGTTACCTCTGAAGAGGCAGACCGTTGTCTGCACGCGACGACCTGGCACTGCGCCATGCTGGAGTACTTCCGCGGCGGTGGATGGTCTACCCGCTTCCGCACGCGCGGTGGAATGCCTGCCACCATGTTCCGCCTCGGACTGGTGCACGGACTGGGACCCGTCCTGCAAATCGCGGAGGGGTATACCATTGAACTGCCCGACGAGGTGCACTCCATTCTGGACGAACGCACCAACCCCACCTGGCCCACCACCTGGTTTGTGCCCAACGTGACCGGTCAGGGGGCGTTCCGCGACGTGTACACGGTGATGGCGCACTGGGCGGCGAACCACGGCACGCTGAGCTATGGGCACATCGGCGCGGAGCTGATTACTCTGGCATCGGCTTTGCGCATACCTGTCGCCATGCACAACGTGCCCGCCGAGCGTGTGTTCCGCCCGCATATGTGGGGGCTGTTCGGCACAGGCGACCCCGAAGCGGCGGACTACCGCGCCTGCCAGACGCTGGGACCGCTGTACGGCTAAAAAATCACGGGGGCACGGACACCGTGCCCCCGCGGCTGGCCAGGCACTTGAATGCCGATTTGATTACCCATCACGCCACTGTAATAACCTGCGTGCCGACGAATTCGCTCTCCAGATGCAGGTTACCGTCTTCCTCAAGCATCTGCACGACTTCCTGCAGGTTCTGGCGGAGATCATCCAAGCTCTCCGCCTGGCTATGCGCTCCTGCCACCCCAGGAATCCATCCCAGGTACAGTCCTGTCTCGGGGCATCGTTCTACGATAGCAATATATGTGCGCATCGGCGTCGCCTCGAACAAGAAGGTTTTGTTCACGCTGTCCTTATATCTTTCCACGTACACTGCTGGCAACATATGGTCGCTCACGGTGCTCCCTCTCTGCACCAGATGAAAACACTACCGAGCGGGGATAGGGATACCTCTGAGGATGCACCGCGCACCTGCCGAACGTCTCCCGTGTCCGGCAGAAACATCTCTTCCGCTCGATACCGCCCTGGCAGATGCAGAGCGCATCGCTGTTCGCGGGTGGAGAGGTTCACCAGAAAATAGAGCCGTGCCCCATCACGCCGATAGCGTGCCGCCCATACTTCCGGTGTCGCCGGCTCCAGCTTTACCGCACAGCCCGCCTCCTTCAGGATGCGAACGGCGGCTTCGTCCGATAGCGCGTGCGTGTTGGGCAGGCGGAGGAGCGTGCCCATGCGCTCCTGCACCTCTGAATCGCGTTCGCGGCGGCTGGCGGCATACTGCGGCGGCTTACCGACAAACACTACCTGTACCCCCTGCCTCGCCATCTTCGCTATCTGCTGGAGGGTAGCCACATGTATCGCATCCGTGGTCGGCACCACGAGCGCCCGGTAACGCTCATCGCCGATGCGAAAGGCTCCTTTGCCCACCTGCGCCCTTTGCAGAGCGGGTTCGTCCACGATGTCGAAATCTATCCCGTTCTGAAGCAATCGCCGGCACAGGTTTACGAAGCCGTCGTCTATCTCGTTGAGGCGTCTGCTGGGGTGGGGCTGATACATGGACAGCGTGGTGGGTGTGAAGTTTGCCTGCGCACCCGCAATGGGATAGAGCACCGCCACGTCGCACTCGTGCTGGGCGTTGCGCAGGAGCAGGCTTAACCTGCCCACGAAGGCGGTGTATTGCGCGTAGTCGGCGCGGCGCTGCGGGTTGCTGGTGGGGTGTGTGGCGCCGTAAGGGTCGGGATAGTAGGAGGTGATGGTGTTGATACCCAGCAGGTACTGCAGGCTGGCGGTGGCTTTCATCTGCTCGAGGCTGGCGCGGCGGTTGCTCATCTGCTCGGCAAAGTCGGAGGTCTCGCTCATGGTCTCCCGCCGTCGCATAAGGTGTGCCGCTGAGGAAATCAGCTTCGGCACGAGGAAACCGTTGCCCGCCGCCAGCGCCAGTGGGTCGGAGGAGAGGATATCGATGCCCGGGATGTCCATGCGCTTTAATGGGGTAAACAGGTCGCCGTAGTACATCACGTGCCACAGCAGCTTCTCCTCCGCCAGCAGGTGACCGCTGGAGGCAATGCCGTGCCGCCGGCACCAGTCCTGTATCTGCCCAAAATAGCGTTCCGCCACCAGCTGCGCCACCACCTCATAAAAGTCACAGCGCACGCCATGATGATTGCCTGTGTCGGTATAGAGGCTTTCCAGGTGCGCAGACAGGTCATAACCCTTGCGCTTGCGAAACTGCTCAGGCAGGTCTCCTACCCAGGGCAGTGCAGGCAGGGCGTTCTCCGGCGGGCGGATGTAGGTGGTCATCAGCGACGGCTCATCGGTAAATATGGCATGTACACGCCTGCTGAGGTTGTTGATGCGCCTTGCATAGGCGTCATGCGTGAGGTTGATAAAGGTGCGCACCGCCTGCGGGTCTAAAAGGTTGATGTATCGGCGTTTCTTGTACACGTTCTCGGTGCAGTGCGTGCCCTCATACATGCGCTGAACCTCGTAGCGCGGTTTGCCGTCTGGACCTGTCCGGCGCACCAGGCCAATTGCCTCAAAGTCGGGATTGCGTTCCAGCACCAGTCCCCCTGCCGCGCCGCTGGGGTAGCCCTCCTCATCGTACAGCCAGAACACGTAGCCCAGCTTTTCGGCGACCTTCAGCCCCGTCAGAAAGATGCGCCACTGCTCCTCACTGCGCATGTAGTCATTAAAGCTCACGTTAGCCACCAGCCCACCGATACCCGTCTCTTTCAACCACTCCATCCTCTGGCGCAGGGTGGCTTCGTCTCTGCCGAAAGAGTCGAAGTTATGGATGATTTGCAGGACGCGATACCGCGCCGGCGGATTTTTGAACAGCGCACGCAGGGCGGTTTCCACACGTTCAGGCATGACAACCCCTCCAGATGAGCCGTCGTGATGATTCGGAATTCGGTCTGGCGTCTGTCTTACCCTGCACGAGAGTGTCCCCCTGCTTGCGGGGGGACCACGGGGGGCTGAGGACTGCTAAAAAAGCCCTCACCCTGACCCTCTCCTACAAGGAGAGGGAATGTCCCCCTGCTTGCGGGGGGACCACAGGGGGGCTGACAACACCGGAATAGCCCCTCCTAACCTCCCCGCAGGCGGGGAGGAACTCGGACGGCTCGGCAAGAGCCTCGTCCCCCACAGAATAACGCATCCGTCCAATTGGAGGGCGAACCTCCCGGTGAGCCGCCACACAATCCCGCCTGCCGCTTAGCGTTTTCCCCACAGCAGGTCGCCGAACGCGCCCAGCAGGTCGTACCTGCGCTCCCAGGTGGTGTACATGAAGCCGGTCACACCGTTCGTCTCCTTCGCCAGCGATTGCCAGCCCTTCACCTCGTCCAGGTTGGGCGCGTCGTAATAGCAGGCGATCAGGGTGCGAAAGCCCTGTTCCGCAAAGTGCTTCAGGCTCTGGGCGCGGGGTGCACCTCCCCATACGGCAATGATGGTGTCTTTGGGGATGTGCTTCCACGAGCCGGTGAAGTCGCCCTGCACCAGATAGTAGTTGGCGTGAGCATTGTGGTGGGGGTCAAACATATCTGACCAGACATATACCTGCACGCGCGGGTTAAGCCGGCGCAGAATCTGTATCTGCTTCGTCACGCATTCGCCCAGCAGTTTCGCCATGTCCCTGCCCTCACACGCCCTGCAGGTGCCGCCCATGCGCACCTCGTCCATGCTGAGTATCACCTTGCGGAACTTCAGTCGCTCCCACAGCAGTTTCGCCTCGTGCGCGTAGATTTCGTACAGCGCAGGCTCGCCCATGCACACCGTGACCTGGCTCTCGTAAATCACCGCCGGATGATACCAGCTGACGCGCAGACGCTGACCGTCGCGGATGCGAGAGCCGGGCAGTAACCGGAGAGTGGGCGCGGGACGGTCTACGTTCCAGAACGAGAAGCTGGGGTCGGTTAGCGGAGCGTAGTCTTTACCCGCTTCATATACCACCGAGCCGTCCTCGCTTTTGACGGTTACCGGTGTGCCCGCCCGCTGAAGCACATTAATCGGTCCGACCTCTTCCAGCGTCCAGTCGTCCACCCAGAACCTGCCCGATTGCCCGCCCCAGAGTCCCACGTACACCAGCACCTTCTCGTTCGCCATGCTGTTGAAGGTGATGGTGAGTTTGCGCCAGTCGGAGGTGGCGGGCACGTCGAAACTGCGGGGGGCGAGGTCACGGTCGCCAGCCAGCACCAGCAGGCGCAGGTTCTGTCGCGGCTGGAGGTTTTCGGTTTTCACCCACACGCTCATGCGGTAACAGCGGTAGGGATGCACGCGCACCTCCTGCATCACGCGGGCGTTGCCGGCGGACTGGGCGCGAAAGTTCTCGAAGCGCAGGGAGGCTTTACCGCTGTGGAACACCTGCGTGTCGGGGAAGGAGACCACCCCCGGCTCGTCGTGAAAAGCGAACGCCTTCATGCGGTTACCTTCAAACTCTTCAAATCCGCCGTTGACGATGGACACGGGCGGATCGGGCACATGCACAGCTTCCGAACCGCGCACCTCGAACAGCGCATCCTTCACCGGCAAGCCCTCCGCCATATTGTGGTCGTGCCACAACACGCCTCCCCCGTAGCCCACCGAGAAGATGGAGGGTATCAGATCCAGCTTCAGGCGTTCACAGGCTTGCTTTATCTGTTCCAGCCGGCGAAAGTATTCGGGCGGTTGCTTGCACAGCGCGTCCAGATTGGCGGAGAGCACCGCGCCGTTGTAGCCGTGTTTCGCAGCGGTCTCCAGCAGGGAGATAATCTGCGCAACATCTTCATCACGGTTCAGCCCCCAGCCGAATATCCACACCCAGCGGTCGGCATACGGCTGTTGCGCACCCAGGACACCACACCCCACAAACAACAGACAGAGCACACCGAGCATCCAGCGCATAAACACTCACCCCCGATAGGCTTATTCATTGCAGAGTTCTCTGGGGGTGAGGAGGCGTCCTGCCCGATTACGATGACCTGTTCGCCGCAGCTTTTGCCAGCCGGTCCGCGTGCTGGTTCTGCTCACGGGGGATGTGCTGTACCCACGCGGTTTTGAACAGCTTCAGCAGTTGCAGGGCGCGGCGATACAGGGGAATCAGGTTAGGCGCGTGCACGCTGTACTGTCCGCTTAGCTGGCGGGCAAGCAGTTCGCTGTCGGTGTAAACCTCCACGCTGTCCCAGCCCATCGCGCGCGCCTCTTCCAGCCCGCGTATCAGCGCACGGTACTCCGCGACGTTGTTGGTGGCAACGCCAATCGGCTCGCTGATTTCCTTCAGCGGTTCACCGGCGTCATCGCACAACAGCACGCCGATGCCCGCACTGCCCGGATTACCCCTTGATGCACCGTCAATATACAGTTTCATAGCCCCAGTTCCTCAGCAATCTCGGACATGGCGCGAATCACGTTCTGCACATGCTCGTCAAAGGGCAACCCGATAGCCTCTGCGCCCTTCAGCAGCTCCTCACGGTTCACCGCCCGCGCAAAGGCTTTATCTTTCATCTTCTTGCGCACCGCCGAGACGTCCACCTCCGCCAGCGTTTTGTTGGGGCGTACCAGCGCCACGGCAACCACGAATCCTGTCAGCTCGTCGCAGGCGTAGAGGGTGTGCTCCATGCGGCTCCGGCGGGGGATGCCTGTGTGGTCGGCATGAGACCCCACCGCGCGAACAACCTCCTCCGGGTAGCCCTTCTGCCTCAGAATCTCCATCCCGACGAAGGGATGCTCCTCTAGCGAGGGGTGCTGTTCATAGTCCAGGTCATGCAATAAGCCGACAGTACCCCACAGGTTCTCATCCTCGCCCCACAGGCGGGCGTAGTAGCGCATACAGGCCTCCACCGCCAGCATGTGCTTGCGCAGGTTTTCGGACTGCACGTATTCGCACAACAGATTCCAGGCATCCTCACGCGACAGAGACACGATAGACCTCCTTCAAAGCACCAGGGGTGATAGTCACCATTGAGGATACTCGGAAGGCTGGCTTTTTTCAAGGGGCAGTGCTTCAGCGCGATACCCTAGCAGAAGATATGGCAACCCTGCAACTGAAAGTTGCGGGCTACCCAAGACGAAGCCTCCTGCGGAGGCTGGAACCTGCGTCAGCATTGACGATGCAGCGGGCAACGAGACGATACTGGACGACCCAGCGACGGCACTCTATCGGATTGGGCAACACATCCACCGGGCGCTGCAAAGGCTGTGGCCCTACCTGAGAGACAGTCAGAAAGCGAGGTATCGCCGGCGTTGTGAGAACAGCAACGGTGCAGTGACACCCCCTCAGGAGGACCAGAGCTGAATGCGAAATCGCGTTTTTCTCAAAAAACAGTACTTACACGAGCGAAAAACGCTTGACAAAAAATAACCTTTTGTGTAAGTTTTAGGTATAGTTTCTCGATGGTCGCATGATAAAACTTACTTCAATGAGGTGAAGGAGGCTTTAGCATGAACCGACGTGCGTTCACGCTGATCGAGCTGCTGGTTGTTATCGCGATTATTGCGATACTGGCAGCTATCCTGTTCCCCGTTTTCTCGCAGGCTCGCGAGAAAGCACGGCAGACCAACTGTCTCTCAAACACCAAGCAGCTTGGTCTGGGCTTTCTGATGTATACTCAGGACTACGACGAGCTGTTCCCGCTGGCAGGAAGCTATACCGTGCCGGTTGGCGGACCTGGCTGGCTGTGGAACTACTGGCACGCCGTGCCCGAGGACTGGCGTGGTGACATCTGCCCGCCGGATAACTTCCGGTGCCCCTCGTACCGGTCTTTCTGGGCGAACTCCGTCACGCCCTACCTCAAGAACCAGGGTATCTGGGCTTGTCCGTCGGGCACGCCCAGCAGGCTCTTCTCTGACGCAATTTACGCTGGCGCCCGGAAACCCTGGACCAAGGTCTCTTACACCTACAACGGCTTGCTGATGCAGTATCCGCAGGCGGGCATCGTCGCTCCAGCAGAGTTGACCCTACTGTGGGAGGGACGGGGCAAGGCGCAGAAAGAGGGCGCTGCGCTCACTCAGCCTGCGCTTATCTGCAGTGACCCCAATGACCCCACCTGCCGCTACAAGCCGTGGAACAATGGCTGTCAGCCAGGTAATGGCGGCACCAGCGCATGGTTCGGGCACGACGGCACGCAGTGGGTGCATAATGGTGGCGCTAACTTCGTGATGACCGACGGTCACGCCAAGTGGCGCCGGCTGGGCGCGGTCTACAGCAACGCTGACCCTGCTAATCGTCCCGCAACGGACTGGTCGACCGACCCCTACACTCACTACGATGGGCAGGGGTTCCCGTATTACGCCTGGACGGACGGCTGCCACCTGTGGCTGTTCCGACCGGATTACGACTTCAGCCTGCATCCATAAAAACAGGCATCTCGTCCCCCGCCTCGCGCGGGGGACGACCCTATCAACAGGAGGAGGACAGGATGGGCAAGTCTAAGGAAATACCCCTTCCCGCTGCCATCGGGATTATCGTTGTCGCCGTAGTGCTTATCGTCGCCATTGGGTGGTACCTGATGAACCGCATTGCCAACCCTGCTCCCCCGCCTCCACCGTCAGGACCAATACAAACCACGGCTCCTGTTCAAACGCCTCGGGGGGCTGTGCAGGGGCAAACAGGTGCACCCACCGAGTACTAGGAGGCAGACATGAAAGCCAATCGCGTGTTCTGGGTAATTGGAGCTATCTTGCTGGCGCTGTCTCTGTGTATGGCACAATCCCCCCCAGCAAAGCCTTCGTCCGCTCCACCTCCAAAGCAAAGCGCCCAGAACACGAAGGACAAACACCCCGAGTGGAAGGCGCTGGTTCAGCAAGCCACCTCCGCCCAGCAAAAGGGAGACATATCTAAAGCACGCGCCCTGCTGGACAAAGCGTATCAGACTGCGCCCGCCGGCAAGGACAGGGCAGAGGTCGCCTGCAAGATTGCTGAGCTGTACGAAAAACAACAGCAATTCGCCGAGGCACGTCGCTGGTATCTCGAGGCGATTTACGCAGCGCCCAAAGAGCCAGTTGCCAAGCAGGCAAAGGAAAAAATGCGCAAACTGCCCGATCCCAGACGACCGGCAGCTGCAGGGGCGACATCCACGGGCGGAGGAACTCAAAAACCCAGGTAGCGCAAACGACGCGGGGACAGGCTGAGAGCCTGTCCCCTTTTTGTGACACACGGGTGGGACCCTTCGCTGGTGCTCAGGGTGACAAATGTGTCATGGTGTGCCTTTCTTGTCATGCTGAGCATGAGCGAAGCATCTCAATTCTGAAACCATTCACTCTGTTCAGGGTAATAACAAAAAGGGTTTGACAGAAGGAGAACCTTCAGCGACTACGGAATACGAGAAGTGGTTTCAATCCAGGCGAATTATACAATATGTAGGAAGGAGGCTTTAGCATGAACCGACGTGCGTTCACGCTGATCGAGCTGCTGGTTGTTATCGCGATTATTGCGATACTGGCGGCTATCCTGTTCCCCGTGTTTGCTCATGCCCGTGAGAAGGCAAGGCAGAGCAGCTGCCTGTCTAATCTCAAGAACATGAACACGGCTCTGCTGATGTACACGCAGGACTACGACGAGACGTTCCCGCTCACCGCGCCGGACAACGTCAGGGCGTTCTTCACGACCCCGGCTGACCGAACGCCTACGTCTCCTGTGGGGCTTGCGCGCCGCCAGGGGTTCTGGTCGAACTCGATAGCGCCCTATATCAAAAACTGGCAGGTATACACCTGTCCGTCCGCCCAGGAGCGCAACATCTTTAACATCGACCCGGCAACGAACCCCATGCGCTTTACGGCCGCGTTCACCCTAAACGGCTACCTGCAGGCATGGCCCATCGCCGGCACGCCCTCTCCAGCCAAACTCATCACCTTCTGGGAAGGGCTTGGCAAGCAGACCATCTTCGGGTTCGCCACCGTCAGCCCCCTGCCCCACACGAAGGCTGGCTTCCCGCCGCCCAGCGGCGCGCTGTACCGCTACAGCGAGACAGGCGATGAGTGCACCACCCAGATCTGGTGGACCACCGTCTTCGAAGCCACTCACCGCGTGCATGCAGAAGGTAGCAACTATGCCTACGCGGATGGGCATGTGAAGTGGGTGCGAAACCCCAGCGAAAACTCGCCTTGGGCAGCGGTGGACGAAAATGGCATCCCCACCAGCCTGTGGGTGCCCGACTTCTGCTTTACGACAGGCTGTTGCCCTGCCTGGTGGCACAGACCAACGATAGAATAACGAGGTTGCTGACATGAAAAAGTGGAGCAGAATCGTCCTGCTGCTGGTGGTAGCAAACGCGCTGGTCATCGCAGGATGCCAGAAACAGAAGGCAGAGGTTGCCGAAAAGGCGCCGCCCGGAGCGGCTGCCACAGGTCCGGGCACCTCTTCTGCCCCCACCGGCGCCACCCCATCAGCCGCCCAACCACAGGGTGAGTAGCAGACAGCTAAAAGGAGACCGTCCGCGCACCGGACGGTCTCCCTTCTTTGTACCCCCGATAAGCAGGGAAATCGGAAACCCCGTCGAAACCAGAAAGCACAGCATCTTTACAGGCGTTGCGTAATATGCTATAATCCTTTAGGTATACAATCTTCTGCTAAAGGAGTGAAGGCGCGTGGAAATCGCACAGAAGCAAAAGGTTCTGGAACAGGCATTGACTCAGATAGAGAAACAGTTCGGCAAAGGCTCGGTCATGCGGCTGGGTGATGCCGCCAAAATGCAGATAGAAGCCATCCCCACCGGCTCCATTGCGCTGGATATGGCAATCGGCATCGGGGGCATACCGCGGGGGCGTATTACCGAAATCTACGGCACCGAGTCTTCCGGGAAAACCACCCTCGCTCTGCAGATTATCGCTGAGGCGCAGAAACGCGGCGGTATCTGTGCCTTCGTCGACGCCGAACACGCTCTGGACCCCGAGTACGCCCGGGCGATTGGCGTGCAGATAGACCAGCTGTACATCTCGCAACCGGGCACCGGGGAAGAGGCGCTGGAGATTATGGATGCGCTCATCCGCACCGGCGCGATTGACGTGGTGGTGCTCGACTCGGTGGCCGCGCTTGTTCCCCGTGCCGAGATTGAGGGCGAGATGGGCGATGCACACGTGGGGATGCAGGCACGCCTGATGAGCCAGGCACTGCGCAAAATCGGTGGCTCGGTGTCCAAGACGGGCACGGCTGCCATCTTCATCAACCAGCTGCGTGAGAAAATCGGCATCGCCTACGGCAACCCCGAAACTACCCCTGGGGGACGTGCGCTCAAGTTCTGGGCAAGCGTGCGTCTGGAGGTGCGCCGGGTGGACACCATCAAACAGGGTACCGAGGTCATCGGCGCACGCACTCGCGTGAAGGTCGCCAAAAACAAAGTAGCGCCTCCGTTCAAGCAGGCAGAGTTCGACATCATCTTTGGCAAAGGGATCTCGCGTGCGGGAGGCATCCTTGACCTCGGCGTGGAGAGCGGAATCATCACCAAATCGGGCACATGGTTCACCTACGGCGACATCCGCTTAGGACAGGGACGCGAGAACGCCCGCGCCTTCCTCGAGGAGCACCCCGAGGTGGCAGAGGAGATCGAATCCCGCATCCGCTCCGGCGGAACCGCAGCGGTAACCAGTACCTCACCTGTAGAGGAAATTGCGGGAGCCGTCGAGTAATTAACCTGTATAAGGTTATATCCTTGTTCGGATGGATATGGGTTGAACCCCTAACGGTACGAGGGCGACCTTTCCGGAGCCTTTCGCTCATCCTCTGGGCTCCTGCGCGAGTCTGGAGGTGAGAGAGGGCATGGATATCATCATCGGCTTGGCAACAGGGGTGGTGGCGGCGGTAGTCATGACCACCATCCTGTGGCGCAAACGGATAGTACCAAAAGAGAACGAAATCAGGGCGCGCCTTGCCCAGCTTCAGCAGGAGCGCGAAGAGACACTCAAGCAGATAGATGCACTCAAAAAGGAAGCGGTACTGGAGGCGAAAGAGGAAGCTTACCGCATCCGTGCAGAAGCAGAACGAGAAAATCGTGAAAAACGCGCGGAGATACAGAGGCTTGAGCGAAGGCTGGCTCATAAGGAAGAAACCCTTGACCGGCGTTTGGAAGGGGTAGAGCGCAAGGAGCGACAGCTGGCCGCCAGAGAGTTGGAGATAGAAAACCTGCGCCGCGAAGCGGAAGCGCTGGTGGAACAGCAACAACAGGAACTTCAGCACATCTCTGGCTTGACCCCAGAGGAAGCAAAACAGATATTCCTGCGCAGTATCGAGGAGACCGCCCGGCAGGAAGCGGCACATCTGATCCGACAGATCGAAGAAGATGCCCGGCGCGAAGGGGAACGCCGCGCCCGCGAGATACTGGTCGACGCCATGCAGAGATGCGCCGTGGACCAGGTCACGGAGACCACGGTGTCGGTGGTGCCGCTCCCTTCCGACGAGATGAAGGGGCGCATTATCGGGCGCGAGGGGCGCAACATCCGCTCCTTCGAAATCGCAACGGGCGTCGACCTGATTATCGACGACACCCCCGAAGCGGTGGTGCTGTCGTGTTTCGACCCCATCCGGCGGGAGGTGGCGCGCATTGCGCTGACCAACCTGATTGCGGACGGACGCATCCACCCCGCCCGTATTGAAGAGGTGGTGGAAAAAGCACGTGAAGAGGTAGAGCGGCGCATCTGGGAAGCGGGCGAGCGAGCGGTGCTGGAGACAGGTGTAACCGGACTGGCGCCTGAGCTCGTCAAAATGCTGGGTAAGATGCGCTATCGCACCAGCTATGGGCAGAACGTGCTGGCGCACAGCATTGAAGTCGCCCATCTGTGCGGAGTGCTCGCCAGCGAGTTGGGGGTCAACGTGGCGCTGGCAAAGCGTGCGGGGCTACTGCATGACATCGGCAAGGTGGCAGACCACGAACAGGAAGGACCGCACGCGCTGTTGACAATGGAGATACTGCGCCGCTACGGCGAGCCGGAAGAGGTGGTCAACGCCGCAGGGGCACATCACTACGACGTCGAGCCAGCAAGCATCGAAGCCCTGCTGGTGGCGATTGCGGATGCCCTCTCGGCGGCGCGACCCGGCGCACGGCGCGAGATGCTGGAGAACTACGTTAAACGCGTTCAGAACCTTGAGAAAATCGCCGACTCGTTCCCCGGCGTCGAAAAGGCGTTCGCGGTGCAGGCAGGGCGCGAGGTACGTCTTATCGTCAAGCCCGAACAGATAGACGACCTGGCAGCCATGCAGTTGGCGCGAGAAATCGCGGACAAAATCGAGCAGGAGATGGAGTATCCGGGGCAGATTAAGGTCACCGTTATCCGCGAGACGCGCGCGGTGGAGTACGCCCGATGAGCGACGTGGCGCGAGTGCTGTTTCTGGGCGACATCGTGGGCAAAGCGGGGCGTCAGGCTGTCGCCGAATGTCTGCCCTTCCTGAAGAAACAGTTCGCGCCCGACATCGTTATCGCCAACGGCGAGAACGCCGCAGGAGGCATTGGCATCACGCCCGAAATCGCCGACCAGCTGCTCAACAGCGGTATCGACGTGTTGACCACGGGCAACCATGCGTGGAAGGAGAAGGCGGTTTATACCTATCTGGACGCGGAAACGCGCATCCTGCGCCCCGCGAACTACCCACCGGGCGTGCCCGGACGGGGATGGGCAATCTATCCGATGGGACAGCATCGGCTCGCCGTGGTGAACTTGTGCGGCAGGGTGTTCATGGATAACACCGATTGCCCCTTCCGCGCGATAGATGCTATACTGGAAGAGACGCAGGCAGTGACGCCGATGGTTCTGGTGGACTTCCACGCCGAAGCCACCTCCGAAGCACAGGCGTTTGGCTGGTACGTGGACGGGCGCTGCAGTGCGGTCATCGGCACACACACGCACGTACAGACGGCAGATGCGCGCATCCTGCCCAAGGGCACGGCTTACATCACCGATGCGGGCATGTGTGGTGCGCTGGATTCGGTGATTGGCATGCAGGCGGAACAGGTCATTGAACGGTTCCGATTGCAGTTGCCGAAGAAGTTCGAAGCGGCGCGAGCACGCCCTGCCGTGTGCGGCGTGTGGGTGGAGATTGATACCAGCACCGGTCGCGCCCGTCAGATAGAGCGATTTCAGGCTCTGCCCGGCGCCGGCGGCATCGCATTGCGTGCCGAACCGGGCTTACTTCCCGAATAAGGGCACTCAACGGAAACGAGGTGAACCGAAGTGCGAACAGCGAGATGGCTTCAAACGGTACTGACAACGGCTCTGGCGGCTGTGTGCCTGAATGCATCGGCACAGCAGGAGCTCATTATCTTCAAAGGGGACAGACCTGCGGACGCAGGGCTGGTGCTCAGCGGCTGGGGTAGCGGCGATGTGCGCGAGTCGGGAGAAGCCGTGTACATCGGCAGTACCTCCCTGCAGATAGTCACCCAGAGCTTCTATCAGGGTGGACGCCTCATCCTGCAGCAGCCCGTCAGCCTGGGCAACTTTGCCAGTAACCCCGCCGCCTATCTGGTCTTTCAGGTGCGCCTGCCGCAGGGCACCGGCAGTCTGTACACCGGCGGCTACGGGCGCGGTTATGGAATGCCCGGGGCGCCAGGAGTTCCGGGGATGCCCGGCATGGGCGGTCTCGCCGGTCCTCGCGGAGGCGCGGTCGGCGGAGCGGCAACTGGCGCCGGACGGGCTGGTGGTAGAGCGGGCGGAATGGTAGGCGGCATGACTGGTCCCCCGATGGGAGGACCTGGTATGGGTGCGCCGCCCGGACTGGGTGGTGGCGTCCCCGGCGCGCCGCGCACAGGCACTACCGGACGCCGAACGGGCGCTGCGACCGGCGGTATGCCCGGAATGCCGCCCGGATACGGTGGCTATGGATACGGCGGGTATCGAGGCGGCTATACCGCTCCTACCCTCACCACGCGCGTGATGAAGCAGATGCGGGTGGTGGTTGTCACTACCGATGGCAAGCAGTATGAGGCGGTTGCTCCCTTCGAGCCGCCCCTGACCGATCAGGAGGGCTGGTTCCCGATTGGTGTGGCGCTGGGCGCGTTCAGAGGGCTGTCGCCCGACGCAAAGATTAAGGAGATTCGCGTTTTCGGCGATGCCTACGGGGTGTTCTACGTCGGCGAGATCCGGGTAGCAACCGACTCCACACCCATCACTGGCGACGCAGGCGAAGAGCAAATCGTTGCCGCCAACGACCTCGTGCGCCTGGAGGCACGGGCAAGCGCTGGTATCACCCCGCTGAAGTATTCGTGGGACTTTGATGCCAGCGATGGCATTCAGGAAGACGCGGTGGGCAGAGTGGTTACCACCCGCTACCGCAAGCCGGGCGAATATATCGTGACCCTGACCGTGACCGACATCTACGGTCTGAAAAAGCCCTTCGTGGCGACCACCAAAATCACGGTAAACGAATAGACCTTCCGCGATTTTCCGCTTTACCCCTCTCCCCAAGTGCGGGGAGAGGGGTGTTCCTCTGTACGAATCCGTCCCTTTTGCCACAATCACTATCGGCGGGCGACCTTGACAAAACGCCCTTTGTAAGGCTATATTCACATAAGGGGGAGAGTGCGAGAGATGCGCATGCTGGATGCCCGCAAAGCGTTTATCTTACAGGCGGTAGTTCAGGACCACGTGGCAACCGCCGAGCCGGTAGGCTCGGAGGCGGTGGTGGAACGTTATCACCTGCGCATCAGCTCGGCAACGGTGCGCAACGAGATGGCGGAGATGTCCGAAATGGGCTACCTGCGCCAGCCGCACGTCTCCGCAGGGCGCATTCCCTCGGACCTGGGCTACCGCTACTATGTGGACCATCTGATGACGCCGGTGACGGCGAACTCGGTGCTGGCGCCTCAGCACACCACGTTGTTTTCGCCATCCAATCCCGAAGCGGGCGAGCTGGAACGCCTCCTGCAGGCGACCTGTCGCCTGCTTGCCGAATCCACTCGCTACGCCTCGCTGGCGACCGCGCCCGAAACCGACGTGGTGTCTATCCGGCACATCCTGCTCTCACAGCCCGCGCCCGCCAAGGTACTGCTGGTGGTGGTTGCCAGCAGTGGACAGGTGGAACACCGCCTCATCCCCGTGCCCGAACGGGTGGGCGAAGCGCAGATGGCGGTGATGCACCAGATACTGCAACAGCACTACGCCGGTCGTGCCCTGCGCGACCTGTTGAACGCCGAGCCGCCAGCGATACCTGCTGGCTCACCGCTGACAGAGGCGGTGTGGACCCCCGTTGCGCAGGCAATCAAAGACTGCATCGAAACCCTCAGCGAGCAAGAGGTGTTTCTGGAGGGCATCCAGTACATCATTGAACAGCCGGAGTTCAGACAGGTGGACCGATTGTATCCGGTCATCTCCCTGTTGGAGCGTCCCCAGGTGCTGATGCGCGTTCTGCAGCGGCTGGCAGGTTCGGGCAGGGTGCGGGTTATCATCGGCGAGGAAAATCCTCTGCCGGAGGGGCGATCCCTCAGCCTGGTGGCATCATCCTATCGTATCGGTGACCGCATCGCCGGCACGATTTCCGTACTGGGACCAACGCGAATGCACTATGAGGTTGCCACTTCGGTGGTGGAATACGTCTCGAAAGCATTATCGCACGTGCTGACGCAGATCAGTGTGACCTCATGAGGTATCACGAAGAGACTATGGAGAGAGATGGCATGAAACGTAAGAAACAGATCCACGAGGAACAACCCGAGGCGCGCCAGGAGGAGACCCACTCTGCCCAGGCAGAGGTACCGTCGGAGCCGACGGGCGAGCCGGAAGTGGCAGATGTGGCGGAACTCGAAGCGCGCCTGCGAGCCCTGGAAGAGGAAAACGCCCTGCTGAAACAGCAGCTGGCGGAGAAGCACGATAGCCTCCTGCGCACGATGGCGGACTTCGATAACTTTCGCCGTCGCACGCGCCAGGAGATGGAAGAGATTCGTCGCATCGCCCTCGAAGAGTTCCTGCGGGGCTTACTGCGCGTGATGGACAACTTCGAGCGCGCCCTGCAGGCAGCGGAAGAGAGCCAGTCTTTCGAAAAGCTCATGGAGGGCGTGCAGATGACATACAGACAGATGCAGTCGTTACTGCGGGAAGCTGGGGTACAGCCCATCGAAGCGGTAGGCAAGCTGTTTGACCCCAACTTCCACGAAGCTGTCCAGCGCGTGCACAGCCCCGAACACCCCGATGAAACCGTGCTGGAAGAGGTGGAACGCGGTTACATGATCCAGTCGCGCGTTCTGCGCCCAAGCCGTGTAAAGGTGGTAAAGAACTGATGGCGCGGCTGTTTGGCACCGATGGGGTGCGCGGCGTCGCCAACCGCGACCTGACCCCTCTTCTGGCGATGCAGTTGGGCATGGCAGCGGCAGCGGTTCTGGGCAATGGCAACCACGCCCCACACGTGCTGGTGGGGCGTGATACTCGTTTATCGGGGGATATGCTCGAATCCGCGCTGGTCGCGGGGCTGTGTGCCGCAGGCGCAAAGGTCACTCTGCTGGGCATACTGCCAACGCCGGCGGTGGCATACTGTACCAAAAACTCGCAGGCGGACGCGGGAGCGGTCATCTCCGCCTCCCATAACCCCTTTCAGGATAACGGCATCAAGTTCTTCAGCGTGGACGGCTGTAAGCTGCCCGATGCCATCGAGGACGAAATTGAGAAGCTGGTCAACGACTGGCAGCACATCCCCCACGCTCACGGAGAACATATCGGCACCCTGCACCGCGACAGCGAGCTGGTAGACCAGTACGTTGCCCATCTGATTGCCAGCACCGGCTGTTCGCTAAAGGGGATGCGCGTGGTGGTAGACGGAGCGAACGGCGCCGCCTACTGCATTGCACCCCGTGTGCTGTCGCAGCTGGGGGCGGAGGTTATCCCCATCCACTGCGCACCGGACGGCATCAATATCAACGCGGGATGCGGCTCCCTGCACACGGAGAGTATGCGCCAGACGGTGAGGGAACAGCGTGCCGACGTCGGGCTGTCTTTTGACGGCGACGCCGACCGGGTCATCATGAGCGACGAGCACGGCAACGAAATAGACGGCGACCGCATCATGGCGATGAGCGCCATCCACCTGAAGAAGGAAGGACGCCTGCGCAATAACGTGCTGGTTGCCACCATCATGAGCAACCTGGGGCTGGAAGAGGCGATGAAGGCACACGATATCCGGCTGGAGCGCACGAAGGTCGGCGACCGGTACGTGGCGGAGCGGATGCGCGAGCTGGACGCCGTGCTGGGCGGTGAGCAGTCGGGACACATCATCTTCGCCGAATACACCACCACCGGAGATGGTCTGCTGACCGCTCTGCAGGTGCTTGCGCTGATGCAGTACACCGGACAGCCGCTCTCTGAGCTGGCGAAGGTGATGGAGCACTATCCGCAGACCATACGTAACGTGCGGGTGCGCGATAAGCACGCCTGGCAGCGCTACGACCGGGCTGGCGAGGTGGAAGCACAGGCTCTGCAGGCGCTTGGCAACCCGTCGCGGGTGAACATTCGTCCATCCGGCACGGAACCGGTGGTGCGCATTATGCTGGAAGCCTGTGAACGCACGCGCATTGAAGAGGTCGCAAAAGAGCTGGAGGAAATCGTCCTGCAGGTATGCGGTAAACCCGAGGAGTAATCCAAATGCTTCTGGCGCTGGATGTGGGCAATACCAATATCGTGGTGGGCGTCTACGACGGGCAGAATCTGGCTCAGCACTGGCGCGTGCGTACCGACCGCGAGCGCACCGCCGATGAGCACGGCTTGCTGATGACCCACCTACTGCAATACGCCTCCATCGCCAACGAGCAGATTCGTGGCGTGATTATCTCCAACGTCGTGCCGCCGATGACCGATGCCCTGCAGGGGATGGCGAGGCGGTTCTTCCATGTGGAGCCGATATTCGTCTCGCATGACCTCCCACTCGGCGTGCCGATACGCTATCACGACCCGCGCGAGGTGGGGGCAGACCGCCTGGTGAACGCCGTGGCGGCTATTCACAAGTACGGTGCACCGGCTATCGTGGTGGACTTCGGCACGGCGACCACACTGGACGTCATCTCCCCGCAGGGAGAGTACCTGGGCGGATGCATTATGGCAGGTATAGGCATCTCGGCAGAGGCGCTCTTTCGCACCGCCGCTCGCCTGCCGCGCATCGAACTGGTCGCACCGGAACACGTCATCGGGCGCACGACGGTGGAAGCCATGCAGTCGGGCATCATGTTCGGCTACGCCGGCGCGATTGACGCGCTGGTGGAACGTATCTATAAAGAGCTCGGCTGTGAGGCACCGGTGGTGGCAACGGGCGGACTGGCGGAGCGTGTCGCCGTGGAAACCAGCACGATTCGGCATGTAGACCCCTGGCTGACGCTGGAGGGCTTGCGCATCATCTGGGAACGGGTGACCGGAGGCGTCGTATGAACAGAGCGGCTTGGCAGACGGTACTGTCCCGTGTGGCGACGGACAAACTGCTGTGGGTGCAGAGCGTGTGCTTTGCGCTGTTGACCGCGTGGGGAGCACGATGCAGTGTGCCTCTGCCCTATACCCCAGTGCCCGTCACCTTGCAGACGCTGTTTGTGTTGTTGTCGGGCATGGTGCTGGGAGCGCGATGGGGTGCGGCAGCGCAGGCGCAGTATCTGCTGATGGGCTTTCTCGGATTGCCGGTCTTCGCGGCGGGAGGCGGCTTCTGGTATCTGTTCAACCCGCGCGGGACGGGCGGCTACCTGCTGGCGTATCCGCTGGCGGCGTATGTGGCAGGCAGGATGGTGGAGCGGATGGGAAGTCGTTCGCTGGTGGTCTACCTGCTGGCCGGTGTGGCGGGAACGGCAGTGATTTACACCATCGGCGCGGCATGGCTGGCAGTCTTTCTGCACCTGGGTGCTGTGCAGGCGGTGGCAATTGGCGTGGCGCCCTTCCTGCTGGGCGACTCGGTCAAAATCGCCGTCGCCGCCCTTTGTGCCCGGGGAGTACACTGGCTGTCCGGCACCCTCAAGCAGGGGGATAGATAATCCGATGAATCGGCAAGAACTGGCTCAACGCATTGACCATACCCTGCTTCGCCCCTACAGCACGGCGGAGGATATCGACAGGTTGTGCGAAGAGGCAAGGCACTACGGCTTCGCCAGCGTGTGCATTCTGCCCTTCTGGACCGAGCGTGCCGTGAGCAACCTGAAGGGCACACCGATTGCCGTGGGCACGGTGGTGGGCTTTCCGCTGGGGGCGCACATGCCTTCCGTCAAGCTGTACGAAGCCGAGCAGTCGCTAGCCGCAGGGGCGACGGAGCTGGATATGGTTATTGCCCTGCCTGCGCTCAAATCGGGCGACTGGCGCACCGTACGCCACGAGATCGAGCAAATCGCCTCCCTGTGCCGCTCGGCTGGTTCGCCTGCCGTGCTGAAGGTGATTATCGAGTGCTGTTACCTGACGCAGGAAGAGAAGACACAGGCGACGCGCGTGGTCGCCGAATGCGGGGCGGATTTCGTGAAGACCTCCACCGGCTTCGGTGAGGGAGGGGCAACCGTTGAAGATGTGAGGCTGTTGCGTTCCGCCGCCCCACCACACCTGAAGGTGAAAGCGGCAGGAGGCATTCGTACCCTGAAGGCTGCGCTGGAACTTTTGCAAGCCGGCGCGGACCGCATCGGCACCAGCAGCGGCGTCACGCTGATCCAGCAACTGGAGGAAGGGTCATAGTTGCCCCCCGTTAACGTGCAGGCAATCGTCTTGCGCAGGCGACCTCTGGGCGAGGCGGATAAGGTGCTCACGCTGTTCACCCGCGAGATGGGCAAGCTCTCCGCAATTGCCAGAGGCGCCCGCAAGCCCACCAGCAAGCTGGCAGGCTCCACCGAGACCTGCGTGCAGGCACGCTTTCATCTCGCGCCGGGCAGAACCTTCTGGATTGTCACTCAGGCGTCGGTAGAGAGGGCGCGAGCACGCCTCCATCGCCTGCTGATGAACGCGGCGACGGCTATCTACGCCTGCGAGTTGGTAGACCGCCTGCTGGAAGAGAACGTGCCCGATGAAGACCTCTTCAACCTGCTGGGAGGCACGCTGGACGAACTGGAAACCACCGAACATCCCACCTGGACGCTCTGCCGGTTCGAGAACGCGCTGATGATCCAGCAGGGCTACTCCCCCGAACTGGAGACCTGTACCCGCTGTGGCAAGCCCACAGAGGGAGAAACGATTGCCTTCCTTCCGCAGATGGGCGGCACGCTGTGTCAGTCCTGCGCCCGGATGGCGCCCGGCGCGGTCAGGCTGTCGCGCACGGCATGGCTGGTATGGCGATTGCTCAACGCCGGCGCCCAAACCGACTTCCCAGGCGAAGAGGTCAGCAAGGAGCTCGAGCAGGCGGTTCATCTGCACCTGAGGTATCATCTGGATAGAGAGATGAAAAGCACCCAGGTACTGTGGCAGCTGCGACAGGATTTAGTGGGAGAGTAAGCGACCATGCGCACCAGAAGCATCGTTCTTGCTGTGGTTTGCCTCTGCGCTATCGCCCACGCGCAGACGAACTTCGCTGAGCGTGTGGTGGAACACCGGCTGAGCAACGGTCTGCGTGTGCTGATACTGCCGCGCAGGCAATCGCCAACGGTGGCGTTCTACATCCTGCACCGCGTGGGCGGCGTGGATGAGGAAAGCGGACGCACCGGCGTCACCCACATGCTGGAGCACATGCTGTTCAAAGGCACTACCACCATCGGCACAAAGCATTACGAACAGGAACAGCCCATCTGGGACGAGATTGAACGCCTGCACGACCAACTGGAGGCGGAACGCGCCAGAGGCGACGCGGCGGACAGGGAGCGAACCGCACAACTGCAACAGCGTGAACAGGAACTACTGCAACAGGTGAGCCAGTGGCTGATTCCCCAGGAGTACGACCGCATTTTTGAGCGAGCGGGCAGTCCGGGAACCAATGCGTGGACATCCAACGATGTGACCGTCTACACGGTGAGCATTCCCGCTAACCGCCTGGAGCTTGCGGCGTGGATGCAGGCAGACCAGATGAGCCATCCCGTCTGGCGACAGTTCTATCAGGAGCGCGACGTTGTGCTGGAAGAGCGCAGGCAGAGCGTCAACGACAGCCCCGAGGGCGCACTGTGGGAAGCCTTCATGGCAACCGCTTTTCTCGTACATCCTTATCGCAACCCAGCCATCGGCTGGCAGGACGACGTGGCACGCCTGCGCACCGCGGATATCAACCGGTTCTTCCGCACCTACTACGCACCCAACAACACCTGGCTGGCGGTGGTGGGCGATGTGGACCCCCAGCAGACGATAGCGCTGGTGGAAAAGTATTTCGGAAGCATCCCCGCCCAACCCCTGCCGCAGGCGCGCATCCCTGCCGAGCCTCCTCAGCGTGGCATTCGGCGCGTGGTGGTGAAGATGCCTGCGAACCCGCAAATGCTGATGGGCTTCCACAAGCCAAACGCACCCCATGAGGACGATGTGGTGTTCTCGGTGATTCAGGGCATCCTGACGCGCGGACGCACCTCGCGCCTCTACCGCGAGCTGGTAGAGAAGCGCAAAATCGCCCCCAGCGTCTCCGCCTATTCCGTGCCCGGTGACCGTTATCCGAACCTGTTCGTGATCGACGCGGTGCCGCGCTATCCGCACACCGTGCAGGAGCTGGAACAGGCTATCTGGCACGAGCTGAACCGCCTGCGCACTCAGCCTGTCACCGAAGCCGAACTGAAGCGGATGCGCACCTGGGCGGAAGCGGACATCTTGCGTGCCCTGCGCTCGAACGAGGGCATGGCGGAGCAGCTGCTATGGGCGGACGCAGTGCTGGGCGACTGGCGCGAGCTGTTCCGCTCGGTGGAGCGCGTGCGCCGGGTGACCGCTCAGGACATCCTGCGCGTGGCAAAGAAGTATCTACACAAGGACAACTGCACGGTCGCCGTGCTGGAACCCGCACCGGAGGCAAAGTGATGCGCCGATTCCTGCCCATAGCGATTCTCCTGTGCTGGATAGCAGCTGCCGTCGCCGTGCCGCCGACCGGGATAGAATACCCTCCGCTTCAGTACACTCTGCCCAAGCCCGAGCGCATTGTCCTGCCCAACGGCATCATCATCTACTTGCTGGAAGACCATGACCTGCCCCTGGTGGACGTGGAGGTGCGCCTGCGTGGAGGTCGCCTGTATGAACCCGCCGACAAGGCGGGGCTGAGCGCAGTCTTCGTGCGTGCCTGGCGCAACGGCGGCACCCTCACCCGCTCGCCCGACGCACTGAACACGGCGATAGAGGACATGGCGGCGATGCTGGACATCTCGGACGATGGCGATACGCTCGGCGTCTCGCTGTCCACGCTGGCGCGCGACTGGCGCAGGGGGCTGGAACTGCTTGCCGATTTGCTTCGCCACCCCGCCTTTCGCGATGAACAGGTGCGGCTGGCAAAGGGGCAGGTGACCGAGCAAATCCGCCGACGCAACGACGAGATCGCCGGTATCGCCAGCAGGGAGTTCGCCGGATTCGTTTATGGAACGAACTACCCGCTGGGCAGGGTTCCTACTGTGCAAACGGTGCAGGGCATCACCCGCCAGCACCTGCTGGACTGGCATCGCCGACTGGTGACCCCGCGCAACATCTGGATTGCGGTCACCGGCGACTTTGACCGCCGCGCCGTGCTGGAGGAGCTGCGCAGGCTGTTCGGTGGATGGGAAGGAGGTTCCCCTGCTTTACCCGTTATCCCTGCCCCCAAAGAGCAACCCGCGGCGACAGGCTTTATCGCCAAACAGTCGGACCAGGCGCATCTGCGCATCGGGCATCTGGGCGTTGCCTATAGCGTGCCGGAGCGGGCGGCGCTGGACGTGCTGAACTACATCCTGGGAGGCTCTTTCACCTCGCGCCTCACCCAGGAGATACGCGACAAACGGGGGCTGGCTTACGCGGTGTGGAGCAGTTTCGCTCCGGCGACCCCGCGTGGGCTGTTCTCCATCGGATGCCAGACCAAAAGCGACTCCGCTGAGGAGGTCATCCAGATTATCCGGGAACAGGTGCGACGCCTGACCGAAGAACCGCCCTCCGAAGAGGAACTTCAGCAGGCGAAGGAGAGCCTGGTGAACTCGTTCGTCTTCCGGTTCCCCACCGCGAGCGATGCCGTCTCGGCGCAGATGCTTCTGGAGATACACGGATTGCCACGCGATACCTATGATACCTATATCGCGCGCGTGCAGGCGGTGACAGCTCAGGATGTGCTGGCAGCAGCCCGAAAATATATCCATCCCGACCGTCTGCGTGTGCTGGTGGTGGGCGATGGTAAGAAGCTGGCGCGTCTGGCAGAGCAGGCACAACGCCTGCAGGCGCGGTAAGGAGGCTATCCGATGGTGATTCTGGGCTTTGACCCGGGCACAGCGATTACAGGCTACGGCGTGCTGGAGCAACAGGGGCAGAAGGTCAGCGTAACCACCTTCGGCTGTATCACCACGCCCGCCAATATGCCCGCGCCACGCAGGCTTCAGCGCATCTACGAAGAGGTCTGTCGCCTGCTGGAGCAGTATCAGCCCGACGTGGTGGTCACGGAACGGCTGTTTTTCAACCGCAACGAGACCACTGCTCTCAGCGTGGGGCGAACGATTGGGGTCATACTGCTGGCGGTGGCGCAGCGGGGCATTGAATGGGTGGAGTACACGCCGCTTCAGGTCAAAACGGCGGTGGTGGGCTATGGAAGCGCGGAGAAAAAACAGATACAGTACATGGTCACCAAACTGCTCGCCCTTGCGGAGACGCCGAAGCCGGACGATGCCGCCGATGCGCTGGCGGTGGCGCTATGTCACGCGCACAGTGCATGGGCGAGAGACCTGCAAACGCGAAGGGGGTAACTTTCGGTGGATGTACTGCGTGTGCTGATATGGGCGCTGGGTGGACTGGTTATCGTCATGCTGGTGTGGCGGGTGATACGGCTGGCGCGGTTGCTGGAACAGCGCATCGAGGAGTATGACGAGAAAGAACGCTCGGAAGTGGAGCGCAACCTGTTCGCCGAGCTCTCGGAGCTGTACTCTCAGGAGCCTCCAAAGAGGGGTGATGGCAAGCCATAGTGCCCGCGAGACGCCGTTCTCAGTATAGAGTGTCGCAAATCCTGCCACATCTCTTCAATGGTGACGAACTCGTAGCCCTGCCGGCGCATCTCCCTTACGAATTCGGGAAGCACCTTCACTGTCACAGGGACCTTCTCATGCAGAAGGATAATACTGCCCGGTCGCACCGAACTGAACAGCCGCTGTTTGAGAGTCTCCTCGTCGGGGCGCTCGTAATCCGCCGGATCCTGTGTCCACATCACCATCACATATCCGTCGAACTGGGCAATCAGGCGCACCGAATGGTCTACCATTCCCCCCGGGGGGCGCACAAAGCGCGGCACATGTCCTGTGGCTCGCCAGATTGCCGCCGCACCGGCGTCTATCTCCTCCTGCACCATGCCGAGCGGAATCTGGCTCAGGCGCAGATGGTGATAGGTGTGGTTCTCCACTTCGTGCCCATCTTTGACCATCTGGCGCACCAGATCGGGATAGCGGTCTACGTTTTTGCCCACCACAAAGAAAGTGGCACGCACGCCCAGCTGGCGCAATGTTTTCAGCAAGATAGGTGTATGATAGGGGTGGGGACCATCGTCGAAGGTGAGAGCAATCCACTTCCGCGCGGGGTTGCCGTGGTACAATTTGAAGGTACCCAACTGCTGATAAATCTGCTGGACGTCGCTATATCCCCCATTGTTTGCAATTTGCCGGGCAGGCGTTTGCAAATGCCTCCACCATATCCCGCCGATAACAGCAAACAATATCAGCACGTCAATTACCCATATCTTCATAGCAGCTCGATCCATCAGTACCCTCCCGTTAACATCATGCCGTACACTGCGTGCTTCCATTAGATAATACGCAGAATTGAGAAGCGAATCATTCCATCCCTATTACCTTGAACATATGCCCTGTCATTCTGAGTAGCACAAAGGGGCTCAAGGACAAGCCCTGGCGCCAGCATTCGGCACGACCTTCACCCGGGGTTAGTCTGTCGCCCCCCTTGACC
>CAZOGB010000010.1:53590-70838 GCA_964579145.1 uncultured bacterium
GCGCCAGCATTCGGCACGACCTTCACCCGGGGTTAGTCTGTCGCCCCCCTTGACCAAAAGGGGTAGTTGGTGATACCATTTTATCGCTAAACAGTGCTGACTCTGATGGAGGACGAGCGTGAGCGAACCTTCTTTAACCGCCGTCATCATGGCGGCTGGCAAAAGCACCCGAATGAAATCCCGTCTGCCCAAACCGCTCCACCCCCTGTGTGGAAAACCCCTGCTCGCATACATCCTGGATGCCTGTAGTGCCGCCGGGGCGTCGCGTCTGGTTGTGGTGGTGGGACATGAAGCGGAGCGCGTGAAGGAAGCCTTTCGCGACCGGTGCGAGTTTGTCCTGCAGGAGGAGCAGATGGGCACGGGGCACGCCGTGATGGTAACCCATCCCCTGCTGGAGGGATATGAAGGCGACCTGCTGGTCCTGCCGGGCGACACGCCGCTGATAGACAGCGACACCCTGCGCAGGCTGGCGGAACACCACCGCGCCACAGGGGCTGTTGCCACCCTGCTCAGTGCGGTTCTGCCGCATGACGCCGGCATGTACGGGCGCGTGCTGAGGGATGAGACGGGCAAAGTGCTGGGCGTCGTGGAGGCGAAAGACGCCACCCCCGAGCAGCTGGCGGTGCGCGAAATCAACACCTCCATCTACTGCTTCAACGCACCGGCACTGTTCAACGCCCTGAAGCAGATTCGCCCCGATAACGCGCAGGGCGAGTACTATCTGACCGACGTCATCGCACTGCTCACCCGCGAGGGCAGGAAGGTAGAGGCAGTGACTGCGGATGACTGGCAGGTGACGCTGGGGGTCAACACGCGCGTGGAGCTGGCGGATGTGGCATCGCGCCTGCGCTGGCGCATCATGGAACGGCTGATGCTATCCGGCGTTACTATTGTAGACCCTGCGAATACCTACATCGACGCCGACGTGCAAATCGGACAGGACACCACCGTCTATCCCAACACCTATCTGCTGGGGCAAACAGTCATCGGTGAGGAGTGCCATATTGGACCCATGGCGCGGATTGAAGATAGCCAGATTGGCAACAGGGTAACCGTGCTGGCGTCGCAGGTGGTGGAAAGCCAGCTGCACGACGAGGTGCGCGTGGGACCGTTTGCCAACCTGCGACCGGGAACCGTCGTAGGCAAGCGCAGTAAGATTGGCGACTTCGTGGAAGTGAAAAACGCGGTGATTGAAGAAAACGTCAGTATGGCACATCTGACCTACGTGGGCGATGCCCATGTCGGCGCGAATACCAACATCGGGGCGGGAACCATCACCTGCAACTACGACGGTATGCGCAAACATCGCACCGTTATCGGCAAGGGATGTTTCATCGGCTCTCACGCTACGCTGATTGCGCCGGTGGAGATTGGAGACGGAGCGTATGTTGCCGCCGCCTCGCCTATCACCAGCAACGTGCCGCCCGATTCACTGGCAATTGCCCGCTGCCGTCAGGAAGTGAAAGAGGGATGGGCAAAACGACGACGTGAACAATCTTCATCTGAGGGATAGTCCATGAATAAAGACCGTATGCGCATCTTTACCGGCAACGCCAACCCGCTGTTGGCGCAGAATATCGCTGATTGCCTGGGGATACCGTTAGGGCAGATACTGGTCTCGCGCTTTTCGGACGGGGAGATACGGGTGCAGGTCGGCGAGAATGCGCGCGGGCTGGATGTGTTTATCGTTCAGCCAACCTGTGCGCCTGTGAACGAAAACCTGATGGAACTGCTGATTATGCTGGACGCCTTCCGTCGCGCCTCCGCCCGACGGGTGACCTGCGTGATGCCCTACTACGGCTACGCCCGGCAGGACAAGAAGGTCAAACCGCGCGAGCCGATAACCGCCCGACTGGTGGCGAACCTGCTGGAGGTCGCCGGCGCGAACCGCGTGCTGACGGTAGACCTGCACGCCCAGCAGATTCAGGGCTTCTTCAACCTGCCGGTGGACCACCTGTACGCCGGTCCGCTGATAGGCGAGTATCTGATAGAGTCCGGTCTGGCACATGAGAACTGTGTGGTGGTCTCGCCAGACGTAGCGGGCACACCTCGCGCCAAAGCGCTGGCGGAGATGCTGGACGTGCCCTTCGCCATCATCGCCAAGCGCCGCCCCGAGCCGAACAAGGTCGAGGTGATGGAGGTAGTGGGCAACGTGGAAGGCAAGACCGCCATCATGATCGACGACATGGTGGACACGGGCGGCTCGCTGGTGCAGGGCGCCGAGGCGCTGATGGAGCGAGGAGCCACCGGGGTCATCGCCTGCTGTACGCATCCCGTGCTGTCGGGCAACGCCCCCGAGCGTATCCTGAACTCGCCTATCCGCAAGCTGATTGTGACCGACACCATCCCTGTCCCGCCGGAGAAGCTGAACGAGAGAATCACCGTGCTGTCGGTGGCACCCCTGCTGGCAGAGGCGATTCTGCGCATCCATAACGACGACTCGGTGAGCGTGCTGTTCGAGCGGCAGGCGGAACTGGTGCGCAAGCGCAACTCGTAGACCTCTGGTGTTCAGAAGGAGACCGCAGATAGAGCCTGCATGGATTGTGCTGGGGCTGGGCAATCCGGGCGCGGAGTATGCCCACACCCGGCACAATGTCGGTTTTGATGTGGTGGACATCCTCGCCAGCCGACACCGCATCCGCCTGAACCTGCACCGCGACCACGCACATTGCGGGCTGGGCACGATTGCGGAGGTTCCCGTTCTGCTGGCAAAGCCGATGACCTACATGAACCGAAGCGGGGAAGCTGCCCGTGCCCTGCTCCAGCGCTACCCGTTGGAACCGTCGCGCCTGCTGGTGATTGTGGATGACGTCGCCCTGCCTCTCGGCAGGATTCGCGTGCGCCCCTCCGGCTCCGACGGCGGACACAACGGGCTGGCGTCCATTATCCAGCTGTTGAACACACAGGCTTTCCCGCGAGTACGTGTGGGCATTGGCAGTCCCCCGCCCGGGCAGATGGTGGAATACGTGCTCTCCCGCTTCTCGCCACAGGAGCAAGAGGTTATGGACGAGGCGCTTCAGCGCGCCGCCGACGCAGTGGAAACCGTGCTTGCCGAAGGCGTTCAATCCGCCATGAACCGCTTCAACGCGAACCCACCACCCGCGAGCTAGGGCTTGTCGTTGTGCGCCGCCTGCTGGCGCATCTCCTGCACGAAGCGTGCCGTCACGTGGTCAATGGCTGTAATCGCCGTACCGACCACCACCGCCCACGCTCCTGCCTCTAAAGCAAGGCGGGCATCCTGTGGCGAAGCGATGCGCCCCTCGCACACCACCGGCACCGAAACCTTCTGCGCCAGCTGCGCCACCAGTGTGATGTCCGCCCCCAGCGCTCGCCGGTCCTGCGTGTACGGTGTGTAGCCCGACATGGTGGTCGCCACCAGGTCTGCTCCCATCTCGGCGGCGGCAATACCCTCTTCCAGCGTGGAAATATCCGCCATGACGGGCACATGCAGTTCTTCGCGGATACGCCTGATCAGCTGGGCTAACGGCTCAGGACGTTCCCGCGCAGTAGCATCTATCGCCACGATGTCTGCCCCTGCCTCCACCACCGCCCGGGCGTGTTCAAAGGTGGAAGTGATGTACACCGGGTAATCGGGCAGAGTGTGCTTGTAGATGCCGATAATGGGTACCTCTACCAGCTGGCGGATGGCGCGGATGTTCTGGGGCAGGTTCGCCCGGATGCCCACCGCACCGCCGCGCACCGCCGCCTCCGCCAGCGCCGCAAGCACCACCGGCTGTCCCAGCGGGGTATCTTCCGGCGCCTGACACGAAACGATAAGACCACCTTTGATGCGCTCCAGCAGATTCATCCATTTGCCTCCAATCGTGCCCAATCGCCCTGGAGGGCTTTCCCCCCGCCTGCGGGGAGGTCAGGTGGGGCTGTCTCGCGCCAGGGAGAGGGGTCCACCACCCCCATTCTACCGCGAATCTCCCGACGGGTAAAGCGTATCTAACAGGTGGTAAAGGACAAAAACAACCTGCGAAAAAGGAGGTGAACGCCTGACATGTTCGGTTTCTTTGGACGAAAACAGGCTTCTGACCACGCAGAGAGCGGGCTGATTAAACACGTCAATGCCAGCACGTTCAAGCAGGAAGTGCTGGAATCGGACATTCCAGTGCTGGTAGACTTCTGGGCGCCCTGGTGCGGTCCCTGCCGGATGATTGCGCCCATTCTGGAAGAAATAGCGCGCGAGTATCAGGGCAGGCTGAAGGTGGTGAAGCTGAACACTGACGAGAACCCGATTACCGCCAACGCTTACGGCATCCAGGGCATTCCGACGCTGATACTGTTCACGCGCGGTTTTGCCCGCGAGCGGCTGGTGGGGCTGATGCCCAAACAGCATATCATGGCGAAGATTCTGCCCTATCTGCCGGCGGAGACGCCTGCCGCCCCTGCTAGCGAGGGATCTTAAGGAGATAGCCATGCCACTCAAACCGGTTCTTGCGGTGGTGGGCGGCGCGGTGGTGGGACTACTGCTGTCCGCCCTGTCGCGCAAAATGGGGAGTACTTGAGGTATTCTCTGCAACCCCGTCATCGCTGCGATTTATGGGGCGATGCTGGGGCTGTTGATGGTTCTCGGGCAGAACCAGCCACAAAAGTAAGAAAGAGCTTCGCTTACCAGAACGGCGAACGATTCCAGCGTTTTCGGCGGCGATACCAGTCCTGCAGGCAAAGCCACGCCTGCTCCAGCCGCGCCTTCAGCGAACACGACGGAGCCTCTTCCTGCGCTATCCAGTGTCGCTGGAGCCGGCGCGCCGCTTCGATGACCGAGCGCACCTTCGCCGGTTCGGTGCTGAAATGCCCTCGCCAGCCGCACACGTGGCACTCGGTACTCTCCATCAGGTTCGGAGCACCGCACAGGTCGCAGATTTTGAGGTTTACCTCGCGCATGGTCACCACCACGCCCAAACGTCCGCCTGATTCAGATTATGGCTTGCTTTCGCCTTCGGAATAGACCACCGCTGCTACCACTTCACCGACCACCTGCAGGGACTGGGCACTGCATTTGTCCACCGTGTCCTGCAGGGTGTGCCAGTACGGATAGTCAAAGTCAATCAGGTCAATACAGGGCACGCCCGCCTCTATCAGAGGCACATGGTCATCGGTAATCGCGTATTTCTGGGCGTTGGGGAAGTATTTTCGGTAGCCCAGTTCTCCCGCTATACGCCATACCTTTTCTACCATCTCGGGCGCCGCGTACACCGAGTTAGTCTCCTTGTAAATCTGCAGGTCCTTATCGCCCACCATATCCAGCAGGATGCCATAGGTGGGGCGCAGTTTGCCCATGTTCTTCGCAAAATAGCGCGAACCTAACAGCATGGTGTTCACGTCGGGACCGTAGTCCTCGCCGTCCCAGAAGGCGATGATGACGCCCACCTGAGGGCGTTTCGCCTTAAACTGCCGCGCCAGCTCCAGCAGTACCGCTACCCCCGACGCACCGTCGTTTGCACCCAGAATCGGTTTTCGCCGGTTGGCGGGGTCCAGCTCCTCATCGGCGGTGGGGCGGGTATCCCAGTGCGCACAGAGCATGATGCGCCGGGGAGCGTTTTCGTTGAAGATGCCGAAGATGTTGTACAGACGCAGGCTTTTGCCGTTCACCACCTGCGTGAAGGTCTGCAGTTCCACCCGGTCTGCGCTCTTTTCCAGCTCGGTCATCAGCCAGTCACGGCATTGCAGGTGCGCCTGCGTGCCCGGAACGCGCGGACCAAAGGAGACCTGTTTCTCGAGGTCAGCAAAGGCACGCCTGCCATCGAAGGCCGGGCGCTCTGCCTGAACCGCGCTCGGCGCACAGCCCGATACCAGCAACCAGCCAAACAGCAAACCAAAAGCCAGTACTCTGCGTAGAGGCAACAGGTCATCTCCTTTCGCTATGGCTTCACCACCGTGATGCGCCCGGTTACGCCCGCGATGGGCTTACCCGCTTCCAGGTATGCCTGCAGGGCTTCGCCAACCGTCCTGTTCAGCTCGCGCTCGACGGCGGAACGCTCCCACACCTTGAAATAGCCCAGCGCCCCATAAGCCAGCGTGGCAGAGGTGGCTACCCGGTATTCGCGAGAGGGGTTCAGATCTTCCTTCCGCTCCTTGCCGACCTCGATGCGCACCACCCGCTCGCCCGCCGGTTTCGCCGGGTCAAAGGTCACCGTCAGCCCGCTCACCTGCAGGAAGCCCGCGTTGGGCTGGGGATACAGCGTCAGCGCGCGTTCCAGAGCCTGCCGAATCTGTGCCCCCGTGAGCTTCAGTACCACCACGCGGTCATCCCGGTACGGCAGGAGACGGCTCACCACTTCCGCCGGGGGAGTATCCCGGCTGATGCTGATTTCGTTGAACGCTGCCGCGGGCAGCCAGGCGATTTCGGCTCCGCTGACGTCGCACAGCGCGTCCACCACCACGTTGGCAAGGTCGCTTTCTTCGGTGCGCACGTTTTTCGTGCTCAACTCCTGCGACCGTCCTGCCGCGCTTATCGCCAGCAGTAAAACAACCGCCCACAGTATTCGGCTAACCGCTCGACCCTTTGTTCTCATTCTTTCGCGCCCCCTTCCACCGCAGATACGCCTGGATGAACAGGTCAATATCTCCGTCCATCACGCGAGGCACGTCTCCGGTCTCCGCTTCGGTTCGGTGGTCCTTCACCATATAATACGGTTGAAACACGTACGAACGTATCTGATGCCCCCACTCAATCGGAGGCGGTTCGCCGCGCAGGGCGGCTATCCGTTCGGCGTTCGCCCGGCGTTCTCGTTCCGCTAGTCGCGCCATTAAGACTCGTAAAGCCAGCTCACGGTTACGCTGTTGTGAACGCTCGTTCTGACAGGTCACTACGATGCCGGTCGGGATATGCGTGATGCGCACCGCCGTCTCGTTCTTCTGCATGTGCTGACCGCCTGCGCTGCCCGCCCGGAACGTCTCGATACGCAGGTCATCCGGGTTGATTTGAATCTCTTCGCTCTCGGAAAGTTCCGGTATCACGTCCACCGACGCAAACGAGGTGTGCCTGCGCTTGTTGGCGTCAAACGGCGAAATGCGCACCAGACGATGAACGCCCCGCTCGGATTCAAGCAAACCATAGGCATTGCGCCCCTCGACGCGTACGGTTACACTTTTTAGACCTGCCACCTCGCCCGGAGTTTCGTCTAATATCTCCGTACGGAAGCCGTGTTCCTGCGCCCAGCGTAAATACATTCTCAACAACATCTGCACCCAGTCACAGGATTCGGTGCCGCCGGCTCCCGCGTTGATTTCCAGTATCGCGTTGTTGGCATCATGCTCCCCGCTGAGCAGGGTCTCCATCTCCAGCGTATCCAGTCGCTTTGCCAGATCCTGCGCACCTCGCTGCAGCTCCTCCAGCAGTTCTGGGTCCTCCTCTTCCTGCAGCAGCTCCGCCATCGCCTGCAGTTCCTGCCACTGCCGTTCCAGCTCCTCCCAGCCTGCAATGCGCTGGCGCAGAGCGTTCAGCTGCTGGATGGTCTCCTGCGCTTCGCGAGGGTCGTCCCAGAAGCCTGGACGGGCGGTCTGCTCCTCCAGGTGGGCAATCTGCTCCTTCACATGGGCAACGTCAAAGATGTTCGCCCAGCGCGTGCAGACGCTCGCGATACGCCTGCAGGTCGCGGCTCAAAACCTCTAACACAGGCTCCCTCCCTTCTCTTGGTCTTACAATGGCTATTGTACCATATCGCACAGGCGACGAGCAGGATATTCCCTCTCGCCCGCCCAAATACAACGTGGAAAACGCTATCTCAGACAGTGAGGGAGTAACTGTGCCAGCAACACGTTCTGGTAAAAAGAAGGTGCGAGTCGGCGTTGTCGGCGTCGGCATCGGCAGTTTGCATATTCAGGGTTACCAGCGTCACCCCCAGGCGGAGGTGGTTGCTGTTTGCGATATCGCCGAGGAGCGTGCCCGGCAGGTTGCGCAGGAGTACGGCGTGCCACATGTCTTCACCGACTATCAGCAGATGCTGGAGAAGGTGGAGCTGGATGCCGTTTCGGTGTGCACGCCCAATGCGCTTCACGCCCCGGTGGCGATTGCTGCGATGGAGGCGGGATGCCACATCCTGTGCGAAAAGCCGCTGGCGCACAATCTGGAAGACGCCGAGCGTATGAGGCAGGTAGCGCAAAAGACGGGTGTGCTGTTTATGATGGGGATGAACAATCGCTTCCGCGGCGACAGCCAGACGCTGAAAAAGCATATCGACGCGGGCGAGCTGGGCGAAATCTACTACGCCAAGTGCGGCTGGCTGAGGCGCAGGGGTATCCCCGGCTTCGGAGGCTGGTTTACTACAAAAGCGCTGTCGGGAGGCGGACCGCTTATCGACATCGGCGTGCATGTGCTGGACCTGACCTGGTGGCTGATGGGCTGTCCAAAGCCGGTGTCTGTGTTCGGCGCGACCTTCGCCAAGTTCGGTCCTTACGGGCGCGGACAGGGAGGCTGGGGCACGCCTCAGAAGGGTGGCACGTTCGACGTGGAAGACCTCGCCACAGCGCTTATCCGTTTTGAGAACGGCGCGGTATGCCAGATGGATGCCTCCTGGGCGTCGTACATCGAGCGCGACGTGTTCTACTCGCAGCTGATGGGCACAAAGGGCGGCGCCACGCTGGAGCCACTGCGCATTTTTACCGACCGGCACGGCGTACCCGAAGACTTTGTGCCCCATGCGCCGCAGATTCAGGGGCATCTCGCGGAGGTGGAACATTTCGTGGACTGCATCCTGAAGCATAAACAGCCCCTCGCGCCCATCGAGCACGGTGTGGCGATTATGCGTATCCTGGACGGCATCTACCGTTCAGCGGAGAGCGGTCAGCAGGTGGACCTGTAACGAACGCAACGGATGTCCGAACGCACCATCAGATACACCATCAAGGAGCTGCCCGAGGAGGAGCGGCCGCGCGAGCGGCTGGTGCAGTTCGGGGCAAACGCCCTTTCCAACGCGGAGCTGCTGGCGATTCTCCTGCGCACCGGCACGCCCGAAATGACCGCCGTGCAGCTGGCTCAGCATCTGTTGAGCAGCACCGGTAGCCTGCGAGCAATCGCCAACGCGAAGCCCGACGAGCTGGCGCGGGTGAAAGGTATTGGTCTGGCGAAGGCGGCACAATTGCTGGCAGCGGTGGAGCTGGGTCGGCGCATCGCTCTGGAGCAGATGGGTGACCAGCCCGCCATTACCCGTCCCGACGATGTGTACGCCCTGCTCCACGCCCAGCTGCGCGACGAGAAACAGGAACACGTTATCGTGCTTCTGCTCAACACCAAAAACCGCGTGATGCGCCAGAGCACCGTCACCAAAGGCACGCTCGACGCCAGCCTTCTACACCCGCGCGAGGTGTTTCGCGAAGCCATCCGCCACAGCGCATCGTCCATCATCCTCGCCCACAACCACCCTAGCGGCGACCCCACCCCCAGCAGTGAAGACATCCAGATTACCAGGCGCATCCATCAGGCAGGGCAGCTGATTGGCATTGAACTGCTGGACCATGTGATACTCGGCGATGGCAGGTGGGTCAGCCTGAAAGCGCAGGGAGTGTTCTGAAAGTCAGCCCGCGTTTTCGTTTTTTGCCGTAAAGTGCTACAATATTGCTGGGAAGACCCGCACCCTCTGCAGAGCCAAAGGAGGGAAGCAGCTATGCCGTATGTTTGGAAAGAACGCTGGCTTGACCGCGCCCTGCACCGTCGCCACTTCGAAGCCTTCGTGGTGTTCCTGATCATTCTGACCGTGATGGGGATGATTCTCAGCCTCTACGGCAGAAGCAGTGAAGCCGCCAACCGCACCGTTTGCCGGTCCAACCTTCGCCACCTCGTGCAGGCGTTGAAACTGTATGCCCAGGACTACGATGATCGCTATCCAGCTGCCGACCGCTGGGTACGTCCTGTCTCTGCGTACACCGACAGTCTTTCCTTCTTCTTCTGTCCGTCCGATAATCGCCCTCGCCCCAAACGGGAGCGCACCGAGCTGCGCGTCTCTTACTGGTATCTGCCGCCTGCCCGCAGCGACGAAGAGAGCAGTGTCGCCGTGTTCGGTGATGTGCTATACTCCAACTGGCTGGGCAACCACGAGAACGGCGGCAATGTGGCGTATTTGGATGGGCATGTGGTCTGGCGAAACATTACGCAATGGCAGGAGGAACGCCTGCCGGTAGAACCGCTCATCAAGAAGAAGGCTTCAGCGGCAAGATGACGGCGCCTGATTGGAAAGAAAGGGTGTTGAGCCTGCCCCTGTGGGCGGTTCTGGCGGTTGTTGCCATGTCGGGATTTGTGGTGGGTATTGTGCTGTCTCTTGCAGTTCGGCATCTTCAGCAGGGCGCGTTCGGACAGGTTGACCTGCTGGCGGGTCTTGGCGCGATGGCTATCCCGCTGATGACCGTTTTCACCGTTTTCAAGTGGCTGTTCGACACGCTCATCCTCTGGATTGCCGTGCAGATAACGGGCAGAATATCCGGTGACCCGTTTCAGGTGGGCTTTGCTGAAGGCTATCGCAACATGCTTCCGGTTACTATGCTGATGGTCGCCAACTCCAGCCTTGCCCTGCTGATTGCCGCGTTCACGGGCTTGTGGTTGATAATGGTGCTCGCCTGGTTCGTGGACCTGTTCATCCTGCGCCTGTTTTTAGAGATGGACTGGTACGAAATCTTCCTGCTGAACGCCGTGCTGGGCTTCTTCAGCTGCGTCACAGGCGGACTGCTGTAGCTAGGGCCACGGGAAGGTGGGCGTGGGCAGCTGCCAGAACCACGCAATCAGCGACCACATACATGCCGACAGGAACTCGCCGAATATCAGCCCCAGGAAGAACGGACGCAGGAGGCGGAAGGTGCGCATTCCCCCATAGTGCACAATGGGCATTTTAATCAGCCACGCCGCCAGCATGGAGAACCAGAAGACCACAATGCCCCAGGAAGGCGCCATCGCGTAGCCCAGAGGATGCAGAGGAAACCCCGCGATACGCCACCGCAGATAACTGAGCAGTGCACACACCAGTGCCCCGACCATGGTGAACAGCGGTCCCGCGGGATACTCTCTGCGGGTGGGAACGCCGCCCATAAAAGGCGCGTTTTCGCGGAAAAACTGGATGCTCGCCGAGCTATATACGTAGCTGTACAGATTGATGGCTCCATACCTGTACGGCAGCCACATCTGCACGACCAGCGCAACCAGAATGGCAAACAGCACACCCCCGATTAACAACCACAACACCTTTCGCGCCCGCAGCCGCGCCTGTTCGGTAACCTTCTGCGCATCCAGCAAGCCCGTCAGCAGCATCCCGCGCAGGTCGCGCGTGTGTATGCCGTCCAGGAACGAGAGCAGGGTCAGCTGGCGTGCACCCAGCATCTGCCGCTCGCCCCAAGTGTAGATGTCCATCGGCGTGAAACAGCCCTCGGTGATTAACAGGCCACCCTCCGCCGTACAGCGCGACATGATAATCGCCTGCACGAACAGGTATACCCCGAAATGGAAGATCGCCACCTGCCAGGTCATGCCGAAGTATCGCGCCCAGAGAAGAATCACCAGCAGGCTCGCCGCCAGTCCCCAGAAGGCAACACGATACGAGAACATCTCCCGCGCCTCACCTGCATCCGCCGGTACGGCTCCGATGGCTCTCTGCCAGACGTGCTTCAGGTGGTGGCGTGCGCTGTAAAGGGTGAGAAACGCCAGCATGATAAACGCTCCCGCTCCCTGATATGCCACGTGCGCCCCGAAGGTGGCGTGTTCAAACGGGATGTTTTCGCTGTATGCGCCTGCAATCGCCTCCTGCACCTTGCCGAGCAGATAGAAGAGCCAGAAGCTGAACAGCAGGTCGGTCGGCATCAGGTAGAAGAAACCGATGGCAGCGGGCGATATCCAGATAGCCCAGTAGCTCACCTGGTTCCACGGTCGCTCGGTGAAAAGGGAATTGAGCTGGAACATCAGAGGCACCTCGGGCACGGACGGCACCCACTGGTGCAATCCGTTCACCAGGAACAGCCCGAACGACACCACAAACCCTGCCCACATCAGACGATTGCGCAGGAACGACTGGGGCTGAAGCATCATCTCCAGGGGCAACTGTACCAGAGGGAAACTCAGCTTCTCGCCTTCTACCCAGTGCCTGCGCAGGATAACGGTCATACAAAAAAACGCCGCATACACCGCCAGAATAAGCACCAGCCACACCACAAGGGGCACCACCCATTCGCGCCACGGCAGAGCCACCCCTCCCGGCAATCGCTCATAGAACCAGACGGCAACGTCCTGACGCGCCCCCTTCGTGACATCCCACGGCACTAAAGCCTGCGGAATGTGCGGAAAGAAGAGAACATCCCAGCGGTTGCCGGGTGCGTAGTAGTTCACACCCACCAGCAGAGGCAGCCACCGCTCCATCAGTCCGCGCGAGGCAATCATGGGCGCAGGTATCATCAGGATATAGGCGACCGCTATCTCAGCAGGGGTTAGCTTCAAACGCGGGAAAAGCCAGCCAACCAGCTGGTTGCCTGCAATCAGCACAAACAGCACGCCCACGAGCGCAGGGGCTAACTGCATCATGCCTATCTGGATGTTCTTGGCAATCAGCTCGCCGGCGGACACAATCACGCATAGCGCGACCACACCGGCGATGCCGACTACCACTGCCCGTGGGCGAACGGCAACCGCTGGGGCAGTATCTGAAGTCTCTTCGCGCGTTAACGTCACCATCTATCGCTCCGTTATATAACGCTGAATAAACCACCTGTAACATTAAGCTTAGAATGGAAGGTTTCCTGCTTGCTGGAAGAAGAGTTCGCGGGGTTCATCCCCTGTTCCTACCTCAAAAGGAAAGCCATGCCCCCTGCGCGAAGCAGAAGGCAGGAGGGTCAAACGATGAGCTCAGAATGCCCCCCGTCCCTGCAATTCGCACAGGCTGTCGTGCGCGACCTGACGGTGGCAAGCCGTAAGGAGTGGCTGTTGACCAACGGCATCGGCGGTTTTGCATGCGGCACCGTTGCCGGGGTGCGCACCCGACGCTACCACGGTCTGCTAACCGCTGCCCTGCCTCCTCCTGTGGGAAGAGTACTGGTGCTGGCGGAGATAGAGGCGTGGGTGCAGGTGGATTCCCGCAGTTACCCCATCTCCACGCACCTGTATCACGGCGCCATCCATCCGAGCGGCATCCGTTACCTGCAGAGGTTTGGACTGCACCCGTGCCCAACCCATCTGTATATGGTGGAGCGGGCAGTGATTCAGCGACAGGTGTGGCTGGTTCCTCAACAAAACGCGGTGATTATACGCTACCTGATGCGCTCAGGGAGGGGAGCAATCCGATTGCATTTGGTTCCACTGTTCGCCTGCAGGGATTACCATGCGCTGACTCACGCCAACACCGCCCTGAACCCACATGCCGAGCAGGTCGCGCCCGGTGTGTACCGGCTGACGCCCTACCCCGGCTTCCCCGCCGTCTTCCTGCAAGCCGAAGGCGCGCAGTTCACCCCCCATCCCGACTGGTATTATGCGTTCCACTATTCTGTTGAGCAAGAACGGGGACTGGACAACATCGAAGACCTCTGGACGCCGGGCGTGCTGGTGTGCGACCTGCAACAGGGAGAGAGCATCACCGTGGCGGTGTCTCTGCAACCGCTTTCGCAAATCCTTCTCGAGCCGCCGGAACCGCAGACAGTGCCGCCGCCGTTCTGTGAGCATCCGCTGGCAAGCGCGTTGTGGTGCGCTGCCGACCAGTTTGTCATTCGCCGACCCCAGGGTATCAGCATCGTCGCTGGCTATCCGTGGTTCACCGACTGGGGGCGCGATGCTATGATCTCCCTGCGCGGCATCCTGCTGGTGCGAGAACGCTATGCCGAAGCACGTGAGGTGTTGGACCTGTTCGCCAGGTACATGCGTGATGGCTTAATTCCCAACCGCTTTCCCGACGCGGGCGAAGAGCCTGAATATAACACCGCCGACGCCACGCTGTGGTTCGCCTGGATGGCGGAGTGCTATCGCCAGCAAACGGGCGATGACGAGTTTTTCCGCGATACGATATACCCGCGCCTGAAGGAGTGCCTGAGTGCCTATCAGCAGGGAACACGCTTCGGCATTCGGATAGACCCTGCAGATGCCATCCTGCGCGTGGGCGAACCCGGCTGGCAGGTAACATGGATGGACGCCAGAATAGGCGATTATGTTGTGACCCCGCGTGAGGGCAAACCCGTGGAAATCGCCGCCCTGTGGCTCCAGTTCCTGCAGGTGCTTGCCGACTCCGCCCGACGCTACGAGGATACCGCTACCCTGCAAACCGCCAGCCGTCTGCTACAACAGGCTCGAGAGGCGTTCATGCGCACCTTCTGGATTGCCGAACTGCGCTACCTCGCCGATGTGGTGGACGAGGCAGGCAGGCAGGACCCGCGTCTGCGCCCCAATCAGCTGCTCGCGCTGGCGATACCGCAACCGCCCGTGCCTCGCGAAATGGCAAGGCAGATTTTGCACGTGGTAGGACGCCACCTGTTGACCCCATACGGCTTGCGCACCCTTGCTCCTTTTGATCCCGAGTACCGGGCACGCTATGAGGGTGATGTCTACTCCCGCGATAGCGCATACCATCAGGGCACGGTGTGGACATGGCTACTGGGACCCTATGCCGATGCATTGATTTTTGCGTTTGGAGACAACGCCTCCACCTTCTCGCGAGTGCGCAGTCTTCTCAAGCCCTTTGAAAAACACCTTCGCGATGCCGGACTGGGCACGGTTTCCGAAATCTTCGACGGCGACCCCCCTCACCATCCGCGCGGATGCTTCGCGCAGGCGTGGAGCGTGGCCGAACTGCTGCGCATCTGGCATCGAACACACCTTCAGCTTTGACGGCGGAGGATACACAGAGGCGTTTGCTGGCTACCCTGCCCCAGTGGGTTGTCGCGGAACAGCTCGGTCACAAGCAAAGGATCCACGTCGCGGCTGGCACCAAGCACCTCCACGCCCAAATCGTTAGCGTCGACGATGGCTACCGGTACACCCAGCTCATCGGCAAGGCTTTGAGCCACTCTGCCCGGGTTCTCTGGAGCCAGAGAGGCATAACGGTTGTACGGCGGAAGCGTGTAGGGAGTAGGTCCGTCAATTGCTGCCACGCTTCGTCCGGCGATACGATAGAACACGCCGCGGATGCGCAGCGGCTTGGTCAGCGCCGCCACTACCGCCGCCAGCAGGATTCGCCACACACCTGCCTCGCGCAGAGCCAGCTCCATTGTGACCGGACTGCCGATGCCAATGCCGTGCGGGGTCTTGGTGACATACCGGCTCAGCCATCGCGCCAGCGGACGAGGATGGATCTCCTCCACAGGGAACGCCCGCCTCTGGCATATCGCCACCACCTTCTCGCTGATGGCCAGGATGTCGCCCTGCTGAAGATGCGACTGTGCGTACTGTTTCACGATGGCGCCGATATCCTCACCGGGCTGAATCACGTGCGTACGTATCGGATAACGCGCCCACACCTGTCCCTGGTAAGAGCGAGTAAGCTCCTTGCCGGGATTGGGGGTCCATTCCATGATGCGCCCTCCCGTTGACAGACGTTACTTAGTGTTCAACCATACAAATGGAACCTGTGACGAAGTTCTGGCATCTATGTAAATGTCACTGGAGTCATCTACGTCTGGTAGCTACCTCGTGACAATACCTGTTTGCTTGAGCGTGCGCTTCGCACCCGAAAATGTGCTGTGAAACGGGCATTGATTATGGAATATTTCCACTGGAGGCGGCGCGAAAAACGGAAAGGAGCTAAAAGGAGCAGATGAGTACCATGGCTACACCGAAGCATAAAGGTTCTGATGAGCGCTCGGTTAAGCTGACGAAGCGCGAGATCGAGGTGCTCTCGCTGATTATCGAGGGACGCTCCAGCAAGGAGGTCGCCGACCTGCTTTTTGTCAGCAAGCGCACCGTCGACTTCCATCTCGCGAACATCTACGACAAGCTGCAGGTATCGAACCGCGTTCAGGCGTTCCGGCGTGCTGCCAGCCTCGGTTTGATACCTTTTGATACCCAAAAGCCCCCTTACGCCGAGTCCTGAGAGCTCCCTTTCGGTAGCCTTTAACACAGTGGCCGGTCTGAATGCCGGTCACTGTTGCTTTCGATAGGCACGCACCATCTCCACAAAATACCGATGCAATCGCAGGTCATCGGTCAGTTCCGGGTGAAACGCTCCGCCCAGCAGGTTCGCCTGCTGAACCAGCACCACCTTGCCGTCCAGCCTCGCCAGCACCTCCACCTGCTCGCCGGTGCGGGTAACGTACGGTGCACGGATAAACACCGCACGCAGGGGTTGTTCGCCCAGTCGGGGCACAGGCAGGTCCACCTCGAAGCTGTCCACCTGCCTTCCAAAGGCGTTGCGTGCCACCGCCACATCCAGCAGTCCCAGTCGCGGTTGCTGGGGGTATCCCTCTATCTCCCGCGCCATCACGATAAGCCCCGCGCAGGTTCCGTAAATCGGCATCCCTTCCGCCGCACGCTGGCGAACGGCTTGGTCTAACCCATAGCGCTGCATCAGTTTGATGATGGTGGTGCTCTCGCCTCCTGGGATGATTAAGCCATCCACTTCCTGCAGTTGCTGAACGGTGCGAACCTCGCACCCCTGCACCCCGCATTGCTGTAACATGCGCAGGTGTGCCTCGAAGTCGCCCTGCAGTGCCAGCACCCCAACCGTTATCGCTTCCTTCTCCATAGCGATTACAGTATACCTCAACCCGCTACCGCTCGATGGGCACCGCCGTAAACACAGGCACAGCCATATCCGCCTCATCCGTGAGATTGCAGTACGGGTCGATACCAAAGCCGTACCACAGGAAGGCGTTCTGTGGGCACGGTTCCGTGAGGTGCAAGAGCACATCGGTTGGGCTGACTTTGTCCACCTCCATCTTGTAGATGATGCGATAGGGATGGTGCTGTGCGGTGCGAATGGAAAATCCTGAAACTCTGCCCGGCGCAGTTAGACTGCCGTTCACGTCCGCGAAGCGCACCCGAATGCGCGTGCCCTCGGCGTTATCCAGACGCGCCTCCAGCAGGCGCGGACCTCGCTGAATATCGCTTCGCCCAAACAGCTCCCTCAGCGCGATGTTCGCCAGCCGTCTACCCAGCCGCTTCAGTCCCTGGGTGCCTATGTGGATCAGGTCGTCCAGTTCCAGGTCAACAGAGGCAACCACCGCCGTGTTCGGTATCTCTTCGGCGAGGCGACGCTGAAGGTCCTGAAGCTGGTTCCACGCGACCTCCGCCTCCAGCGGCATCGCCACCACAAACCGCCCGATTTGCACGTAGTAGAACGGCAGTTCGGCG
>CAZOGB010000010.1:70938-75021 GCA_964579145.1 uncultured bacterium
TGTGCCGAACCAGCAGACATCCAATCCCGAACCACCTGTTGCGAGTTCAGTATCTGTACTTCTACCGTGTCCTCTTCCTCTGAACGAGACACTCCCGATACGTTCACAGCTGCCTGCTCGTCGGTATCGCGCTGAAAAACCTGGTAATCACACACGCCTTTCTCAATAACCAGCATCGGTGCTCCTCCACAACGAAGATACACTGCCCTGTTTCTCCGAACCATAGCATGTTCCCTGCGTCGTTACGCCTGCAGTTGACGTCAGACGCACAATGAGGTACTGTATTTGCAGAGCCAGTGAAGACCGTTGAGAAATCTGACGACATGGAATCCTATGGCAAACGATTTTCCTGAAGACATCACCGAGCGCAAGCTGTGGGTACTGGCGCAGTTAACCCGGCGGACCGCGCAATGGGCGATTCGTCCTATTCTGGTGGGTGGCACGGCTGTTGGAAGAGCTGGAGCGGGAGGTGCATCACCCTGATGCGCCGGATAAAGTGGAGTGACCTTCGGGCGCAGCAGCGAGCGAACCTGCTGGATATGTTCCAGCGTGGGGCGATGAAACGCCTGCCGCGCACCCGCCCCCGGGACTCTGACGAAGAGCGTGCCTTGAGCCTTATTGTGCAGGCAAAGTGGAACCGCTGGCTGGAATCGGGCAAGCTGACGATACTGGAGCCACGTCGCTGGCGATTAAGGCTGGACACCGAACAAGACGATAGCGCCTGAACCCGCTACCCGCCAAGTGTTCGCTTCAGAAACTCCAGCGTAATCTGCCAAGCCTTTTGCGCTGCCGTTGCGTTATATCCCTGCTGGTTGTTCGGATTGGCGAAGGCGTGCCCCGCGCCCGAAAAGATGTGCACTTCTACCTTCTTGTTCAGGCGCTTCATTTCGCTCTCAAAGGCCCGCACCATCTCCACAGGGATACCTCGGTCGCGGTCGCCGAAGATGCCCAGCACCGGACAGGTGATGCGCCGGAGCACCGCCTCTTCGGTCAACAGCCGTCCATAGTAGATCACGCAGGCAGAGAGTCGCGGCTCGTTCACCACCAGGGTCAATGACCAGCCACCGCCCATGCACCAGCCGATAACTCCAATGCGCTTGCCTCGGGTTTGCGGCAGGGTACGCAGATATTCAAAACCTGCTTTCAGGTCACGTAGAGCGCGGTCCTCTGGTAAAGCGCGACTGAGTTCATGCGCTTCCATGACTTCTGTTGCCACTTTGCCGCGGTAGAGGTCCACTGCCAGCGCCACATATCCCTGCTTTGCCAGTGCATCTGCCTGCCCTTTGACCCAGGCGTTCAGCCCCCACCATTCGTGAATCACCACGACACCCGGAAACGCTCCTTTTGCCCTGGGCACAGCCAGATACGCCTGCACGGTTTCCCTGCCGCTTCTGTAACTGACGGAACGGGTATCTATCTCGTAAGGCACCGGTCTCACTCCTTTCGTATGACTGAGATTCAACGCCGGCTTGACGCATCCTCTATCTTGCTGTTACAATGAACTCACTGCTGAGGTTTTCAGGAGGAGAGGACAACAGGCTTCATGGCGGCTGAAGAAGAGGAGATTACCCTGACCGACCTGCTCGGAACGATCTGGGGGCGCAAATGGACTGTGGCAGGGGTTACCCTGTTTTGTGTATTGCTCGCTGTGCTGTATACGTGGTTGCCTGCTCCCGTATATGAAGCCTATTCCACCCTGCTTTTCCCTGCTGGGGGTGCTTCTTCTTTGTTGGGTCTTGCACAATCGCTGGGGATTTCCGTCCCATCCGGTGGGGCGCCCTCCCTGAAAATGTACCGTGCGGTGCTGGAGAGTGACCGCATCCGCCAGCGAATCTCGCGCCAGACGGGCATCCCCCCCAAAAAGCTGATGCAAATGACATCCATTCGGGATGACACCCAGGCGAACCTGATCACCGTGTCGGTCAAACACAAGGACCCGCAAACCGCTCAACGGATTGCCCAGCTGTATATAAGTACGCTTGGCGCGTTGAACCGCGAACTGAACCTGCCGCTGGTGCGCAATCAGGTGGAGTTTTTGGAGAAGGAACTGGCTCTGCGCACCAGGCAGCTGCGCGAAGCGGAAAACAGGCTATTAGAGTTCCAGCGTAAAATGGTCAGTGAAGGCGGCGCGCCCTCTGCGTCGGGTGGAGGGAGCCTGTTGCTTCCTTCTTCTCCCCTGCGCGGCTTGAGCGCCGGGGGTACAGGAGTTGATAGCACATACCTCCAGCAGCTAAACGCCGCACAACTGCAGCTCCAGCAGGTGCGTCAGCAGATTGCCCGCGCCCGAGAGTCCGCCCGGCAGGCGGCCAGGTCAGCGATGGAATTGCCGGCAGACCTGCCTCCCGCCTCGCAGTGGCGTGCCAAGCTGACCGAGCTGGAGTACGAACTGCGCGTCGCCGAACTGACCTACGGTCCCGATGCGCCCAACGTGGTCAGGCTCAAAAAGCAGATTGAACTGACCCGCCAGCAACTGCGCAAGGAGATAGACAACTACCTGCAGGCAGTCAACATGAATCTGGACCCGAACCTCGCCCCGCTGGAACTGCAGAGGATAGGGCTGGAGGCACAGGTAAGCGCTCTGCAGCGTCTGGCATCGCGGGCCCCGGAAGACACTGTAAAGTTACAGCGACTGGCACGTGAGGTATCTACCCTTAATGAGATTGTTGGGCAGTTACGCATCAGCCTAGAACAGACGCGGATGGAGATGTCACGCGATCCCAACCGCTGGGAGGTGCTGGAAAACGGCACACTGAAAGAAGAGCCCGTAAACAAACGATGGAAGCTGAACATCGCCCTTTCTCTCACCGGTGGACTGATGCTGGGCACTCTCGTCGCGCTCCTTAAAGGCAGAACGCCTGCGAAGAAAGGATGAGGACGCTACTTCAACATACCGGGATATATCTGCTGGCACGCGGCCTGCCGGGAGTTATCAACTTCCTGGCGATTGCTGTGTACACCCGGCTCTTGCCGCCAGATGAGTATGGTCGCTATGCGCTGGTGATGGCGGGGGTGGGATTTGCCGGGGTCTTGCTGTTCTACTGGCTTGGTTCAGCCGTGCTTCGCTTTACGCCCGCATACCGTCACCAGCCGGAGGAACTGCTCGGCACGGTTCGCAGTCTGTATCTGATGCTTCTGGCAGGCACGCTGGTTGCCGGGGTAGTAGTGGTTGCTCTGTTTGTGCCCGCGGAGTGGCGTCTGTTTGTGGGCGTTGCCCTTCTCCTGCTGTGGGCACAGGGCTGGTTTGAGATTAATCTGGAAAAGGCACGGGCGGAACTTCAGCCCGCCCGTTATGGGATATCAGCCGGACTGCGTTCTATCGTGGCGATATGCACGGGGGTTGCGCTCATCTTCTATGGGCTGGGAGCCATAGCCCCTTTGCTCGGACACATTGCAGGATTTGCGCTGGGCGCGGCGCTGCTGACATCGAGGCAGTGGAGCCAGGTACGATATGCATTCTCGCGCCCGGTAGCCAGACAGATTCTGTTGTACGGGCTTCCGCTAACCGGCACGTTCGCCTTGAGCTACATCATCAACTCGTCCGACAGGTTCCTTATCGCTCACTTTCTGGGAGAAGAAGCGGCTGGGGTATATGCGGCCGGGTATGATGCTGTCTCGCAGGTATTGTTCGTGCTGATGATGATTGTCAACATGGCAGCATACCCGCTGGCGGTGGCAAACCTGGAACAAAACGGGACCGAGGCGGCAAAGGTGCAATTATCGCGCAATATGCTGCTCCTGCTCTATGTTGCCGTACCCGCAGGCGTCATGATAGTGCTTTTCGCACCGCAGTTTGCCTCTATGATGTTAGGACAGAGGTTCCGCCAGCCTGCCGTGACCATCATTCCATACATCGCGCTCGCTACGCTGCTGGCTGGCATCAGGGCATACCACTTTGACCTCGCATTTCAACTGGGTAAGTACACTATCGCCCAGATATGGGTGACCGGCTCCGCAGCGATTGTCAACGTGTTGCTGAACCTGATGTGGATTCCCCGCTGGGGCATTGTGGGCGCGGCGTGGGCGACCGTTGCGGCATACGTGGTCGCGCTATTGTTGAGTATCCTGCTCGGCAGGAGGGTATTC
>CAZOGB010000011.1:0-53721 GCA_964579145.1 uncultured bacterium
GAGAGCTATCTCCCGACGACCCGCACTGGAACCAGCCGATTACTCAGGACTGGTAGCAGGCTCCGACACGAGGCAAACTTCCCCCTTCGCGCTCTGTGTGTGGTATAATGGCTACGATGCCGAAGGGGGAGCCTATGAAATCGCCGCTTATCGGGATTACAACAGGTTATGAACAGCGCGGAGAAGCCGTCGCCGAGCTGGCGAAACGGTATATTGATGCCGTGGCGCAGGCGGGCGGTATCCCCGTAACCATCGCCCCCACAGGACAGGACGGTCATCTCATTGAGCGCTATGCGCACGTGCTGGACGGTCTGATTGTTAGCGGCGGCAGGGACATCCCGCCTGACCTGTATGGCGAAGAGGCGCATCCGCACACCGACGCCCTCCCCGCAGACCGCCCGCTGTTCGAAATTGCGCTGGTACGCCTGCTGCGGGAGATGGACAAGCCGGTGCTGGGCATCTGCTACGGCTGTCAGCTGCTCAACGTGGCATTCGGGGGCACGCTGATACAGGATATTGCTTCCGAGATTGGGCAGAGCGTGAAGCACCGTCGCACCTCTCCTGAAGAACCTCATGCCCGCCATCCCGTAGCCGTTCGGAGCGGTAGCCTCATTCGGCAGATAGTGGGCAGGGAGGAAATAGAGATAGTGAGCTCACACCATCAGGCGGTCAAACAGCCCGCCCCCGGCATGAGAGTCACCGCTACTGCACCAGATGGTGTGATAGAAACGATAGAGCTGGAGGACGCGCGCTTTTTGGTCGGAGTACAGTGGCATCCCGAGATGGACCCTGAAGCGGAAGCCACGCGCAGGCTCATGCAGTCCTTGGTCCGGGCTGCTTCGCAAAACACCAGACCGTGAAGGAGGCATTCCCTATGTTGCGTCGCGTCGCGTTTACGCTGATTGAGATGCTGGTGGTTATCGCCATCATCGCTCTGCTGGCGGGACTGCTGTTTCCTGTCTTCTCACGCGCCCGCGCGAAGGGGCGTGAAACTGCCTGCCTCTCCAACATCCGCCAGATCGGCATGGCAATCATGATGTACGGCGAAGACTACGACGAACGTTACCCCTGGGCAGTGGACGCCACCGACCGCTACACGCCCCAAATCTGGAACGACTATCCCGAATGGCAGCAGTGGATACCCTACATGCCCCTCCTGCACGAGGTGCTAATGCCGTACTGTCGCAGTGCCGAGATATGGAGATGCCCTTCCGATTACGGTTACGTGTATCAGGACTTCAACTGCGAGCCGCTCGACGCCACCCCTTCCTCCTACCAGAGGTTCGGCACCAGCTACGTCTTCCGCACTGAAATCGCCTTCCGACAGATGATGCTTTCGGGGTTTCAGTATCCCTCGGAAGTGAACGTGATTATGGACAGCAGCGGCGCGTGGCATGGCAGCGAAGGTATCATGCGCACCCGAGCCGAATGTTTTGATAGCCGATACTACAGGGGCTACCGCTACAACGTATTGTTCGGCGACGGACATGCCAAAAATATAACGTACTTTGAACTGGACCGAGCCTGGAATGTGCCGCTATGATATTGCGCGCTGAGTGGGTGCTGCCGGTCGCCCGCGACCCCATCGAAGAGGGCGAGGTGGTAGTACACAACGGAGTAATTGTGGACGTGCGCCGGCGTTCGGGCACGCGCGGCGGCGCAGACGTTCTGGACCTCGGCGAAGCCATCATCCTGCCCGGACTGGTCAACACCCACGCCCATCTGGAACTCACCGCCCTTCGAGGTGCGGCAGAAGACCGCCCCTTTTTCGAGTGGATACGTCGGCTGGTGGAGCTGAAAAAGCTGCTTTCCGAAGGTGAGTGGCGGGACTCCGCCCTATGGGGCGCACTGGAGGCTGCTGCTTCCGGCATCACCACCCTTGCCGACACCACCGACACAGGCGCGTCGCTGTATGCGATGGTGCAGGCGGGACTGCGTGGGAGGGTCTATCAGGAGGTTTTTGCCGTTGAACCCGATGCCGACCCCGGCGGAACCCTGCGCACCTTAGAGGACAGGTTACAGTGGCTTCGTCGCTCGGCACAGGGCACGCCGGTGGAGATAGGGGTCGCGCCGCACACGCTGTACACCGTCCGTCCGCACGTCATGCAGGCATTGCGCCAGTACACGCGCGAGAAGGGCTACCCTGTGTGCATCCACGCCGCCGAGTCGCAGGATGAGATTGCCCTGCTGGAGCGCGGCGAAGGCAGGTTCGCACAGATGTACACCCAGCGCGGTATCCCCTGGCAGCCACAGGGCAAACACCCGATAGACCTCCTGCACGAAGGGGGATGGCTGGACGAGCGCACCCTGCTGGTTCACTGCGTACACACCAGCCCACACCACACCGAGCTGTTCGCCAGCACACGCACTGCCGTTGCCCACTGCCCCCAGTCCAACGCCAAGCTGTATAACGGCATCGCCCCTCTAAGCAATTGGCTGGCGCAGGGCGTCAGGGTCGGACTGGGCACCGACAGCGTGGTCAGCAACAACACGCTGGACATGTTCGCCGAGATGCGCAGTGCCGTCACTCTGCAGAGGGCGTTCTTGAGGGAACAGGCTTGCGTCACGGCACGCCGGGTCGTGGAACTGGCGACGCTGGGCGGGGCGCAGGCGCTGGGTATGGCAGAGCGTATCGGAACTTTGGAACCCGGCAAGCAGGCAGACCTGTGTGTGCTCTCCCTTGCAGGATGGCGCCATTTTCCCACGTATAATCCGTATGCGGCGCTGGTCTTTTCCGCCCGCGCAGGCGATGTGCTGATGACAATGGTGGGAGGCAAAATCATCTATCAACGGGGTGAGTTCCCCATCTTGCGTGAGGATGTTTCCGCCCTACGCGAAAGGCTACGACACACTGTGCGTCGTGTTCGGCAGGTGTTGAACGGCGATGGAAATGGATAGATACCGACAGGAGCTGTGCGATCTGGGGCACTATCTGGGCGAGCGCGGGCTAGCATGGGGCACTTCGGGCAACATCAGCCTGCGCGTGGACGAGGAGCGGTTTCTCATCTCCGCCTCCGGTGCGTGGCTGGGGCGCCTCCAGCCCGAGCAGACTGCTCTTTGCCACATCAAGGAAGAGAAATCCACAGGCGCAAAGCCATCGGTGGAGACGCCCATGCACCGCGCTATCTATCGCAACCGCCTCGACGCACGGGTGGTGGTGCATGTCTCTCCACCCTATTCCACGCTCATCGCCTGCTCTTCGCTGTCCATCCCAACCGACCTGAACATCGAGAACATCTTCTACATCGGGCGCGTGACCCGCGTGCCATACATCCAGCCGGGCACTCAGCGGTTGGCGGATGCCGTGGGCGAAGCAGTACGCGAACATGAGACGGTGATACTTTCCAACCACGGCGTCATTACGTTCCATACGTCGGTTCCCGATGTGCTGATGCGCGTGGAATCCTTTGAGATGACCTGCCGGCTGATAACGCTGGCACGTATGGCAAACATCGCTCTGAACCACTTGCCCCCGGAGGCGGTAGAGGCGTTGCGAAACGCCGGCGGATACCGCAGGTCATAGCCTGCTACTCAATCAGTCTCAGCTTCTGGCACTCTTCCCGAAAACGCGCCAGCGCCTCTTCATGCGCAGGGGTCATCTGATATTGCATGATGTCGCATAGGTAGTGGCGCACCAGAGACTCCGGTGCTCCCAGCCGGGCGGTCTCTGCACGGATAATCTGGTCGATATGTTCCAGCCCCCAGTCTCGCGCCTCTAACAGCGTCTCCACCAGTCGCGGACGGATATGCTCGCGCCTGCCCAGCCACAAAGCCCAAACGAACGGAAGCCCCGTCCAGTGGAACCACTCCTCGCCCAGATCGGCGACGTACAAGCCTTCCGCCTGCGCCAGCATCCCCTTGTCGCCAATCAGCAGCGCCGCATCGGCTCGTTCCAACATCGCCTCCAGATTTGGAGCGGCGGGAACGTACTCGGGATCTGCTCCCCACCACCGCGCAAACAACACCTGCACCAGCGCAGAGGAGGTCAGCGAACTGGTGTCCAGCGCCACCGAGCGCACCCTGTCCAGAGGAACCTTAGAAAACAGGCGCACGCTCAGCACCCTGCCCGTGCTCGCGATGGCGATGTGTGGAACCGCTGACCAGTCCGCATGACGAAAGAGTTCTATGGAAGAGACCAGCGCACACGCCAGTTCACCACCCCTGACCATTCGCGCCAGCTGCGACGGCACCTGATAGACAACCTCTATCCCGCTCTCCCTGCCCATCGGCGAGCGAAACCACGCGACCAGAGGGCTGGCGTTCAGATAGGGCACGCTACCGATACGCAACCTTTTACCTCCAGAACATCCACCAGTCCATCAGAGTAAACACAAACAGGAGCACGCTGACCCAGCCGTTCAGCGTGAAAAAGGCGAGGTTGACCCTGCTCAGGTCATGCGGTTTGACCAGGCTCTGCTCGTAAGCAATCAGCAGACCAGCCACCGCCACTCCCGCGTAGTAGCCCCAGCTCAGCCGCGCCAGACTACCCACCAGCATCAGCAGAACCAGCATGCCGACATGCATCGCACGCGAAAGCCACAGCGCGGGCGCCTCTCCCAGAGTTTGTGGAAGCGAGCGCAGCCCCACTCGACGGTCAAACTCCACATCCTGCAGGCTGTAGATGATGTCAAATCCCGCCGTCCACAGCATCACCGCTGAGGAAAGCAGTACTGGCACGAGGTCAAACTGCCCGCGTACCGCCAGCCAGGCGCCCACCGGCGCGATACCCAGGCTCAAACCCAGCCACAGATGGCTCAGCGCAGTGAACCGCTTGGTGTACGAGTAGCCCAGAATCCACAGCAGCGCCACCGGCGAAAGCGCGAAACAGAGCGCGTTCAACTGCCAGGAAGCAAACACAAACACCGCCGCCGAGACGACCGTGAACACTACTACCTGTCCGACCGTCAGGATGCCACGAGGCAGTGCCCGGTTGGCTGTGCGAGGGTTCAGTGCGTCGTAGTGAAGGTCAGCAATCCGGTTAAACGCCATCGCCGCGCTGCGCGCCCCCACCATCGCCACCAGAATCCAGCCGAGGGTGCGCCATTCTGGCATGCCCCGCGCCGACAGCAAAGCCGATAATAGCGCAAACGGCAGGGCGAATATCGTATGCTCGAACTTAATCATCTCCAGGATGATACGCACCTGTCTGAAGAAACGCCTCAGCATATTCCGACGCTACCTCCCACGCCCATTATACCTCTGTTTTATCCTCTCCGCTTCGCAGAGGTATTGCATCACCTACAATTTAGGTATACTAAATACATCTTGACACGGGAGGTGTATCACATGAGGAAGGTCCTGTTCGCCGGATTGCTTGCGCTTCTGGTCATCCCTGCGGGGGCGCAAACCCTTCGCGGCGACTACGCCGAGGCTCGAACCTGCAGCGTGTACGCGGGCGGATGCCACTACTCTGGCGAGTATGTGACCGCTGGACGTGAGGCGTTACTGTTCTGGCACATCCGCGAGGGCAGGTGGAACGGTGTCGACGTGAGCGGGCTGTCCGTTATCGCAGCCGTCGTAGCTGACGACAACCTCGCCGAGCCTTCTGCCCAGCGCAGAAGCGTGCTGTATCTGGATGCCCGCGCCAACCTGCAACAGCAGAAGGCTCTTGCCGCACTTTTCAAGAAGCAGTACGCCAGCCTTCTCGGCGAAATCAGCGTGGTCAAAAGTGTGCCCATTCGTTACATCCGCGAGGACAGGCAGATAGCGGTGGACGCGCCCGGTGTGGCAACCCTGGACATCTCACGCTACCCCTGCAAGCACTGCGTGCAGCCGCATCAGGTATGGTATCAGCCGCTCGTACCGATAGCGGAGGCGGAGGTAGCGTCGGCAAAGCTGGCAGCGTACCGCGATCGCCAGCTAGGAACGATCTGGCAGCGCGGCGAGGAGAACAGTGTCTTCGTGGGCGAATTCTCCCTATGATGGAGGGGGACCGCGTTCGGAGGATTAACTGCCTGCGCTGTCGCCTGTACGACCGGATAAGACGGCGATGCACCATTGGTAAAGTCAACCCGCGCACCAAGATAGACACCTACGAAGTGGTACAGGTGCTGGGTGCGCGGGCGCTTTGCTCGTTTAACCTGTACAGGGACCAGATTGTCACCACTTCTACCCCTGATCGAAACGGAAAGCGCCGATAGGCAGTTCTCACTGCAGCACGGCGCTTCACTTTTTTTTACACTTTTCGGTTGTCGGTTTGGCGTCTCCCCTGCAGTGGGCGCACTGCAGGAATAAGGTTCTGGCTTACGACCGCTTGCGGCGAAGCATCAGCACCGCCGGCAGACCCGACAGGAACAGCATCCACGTCGAGGCATCGGGGATGACCGAGGCAAACACCACAAAGTCCTGGTAGTCACCATCGAAAGATGATGTACTCTCCACGGTCATATCCTCTACCCCGATGTAGTACGATTGGTTCTTCGCCACCTCAAAGAACGCGAAGTGCTGAACATCTTGGTCATCCTGGGTAGCAGACCCCACCTTGTTGTTCAGGCTGGACTGCGAGAACCACGCCCAAAGAGCCGTACTGGGGTTGTTCTTGTCCTCCGTAGCAAGGTACCAGCCGAACTCCGACCATGGCGGCGTGAAGACCTTGATAGCACCTGTAGTGTCTCCACCTACAAAGAGGCGCAGATGGTCAGCAGAGGATGCTGTGAGCAGGGTGTTTGGTGAAACTACAGCACCCTTTTTGTAGATACCGAAATAGTTGTAGTCGTCCAGTCCTGCCACCTCGATGCGAATAGCCGCCCAGTTGGGGTCGGTGGATGTGAAGTAAATCTCCAGGTCCCCCGCGGACGAGGTACCAATGTACGGATAAGCAACCCCTGGGCTGTCTGGATCGTTCCAGAACTCCCCGGTTTTCGCTATCCAGTTGCCGATGTTGGCAGGGAGCGTGGAATCTTTCGAGTTTCCATCCCAGTAAGGGTCTCCGTTCTGATTCGCATCGCCCACTAGGGTCTGGCTTCCAGGTGTTCCACCGTCCCAAGTCTGCGTGGTAGAAACACTGGGCTGCAGAACTAGCGCCCATGCCCCGCTAACCGCGAACGCCAAACCGACCACCAGCGCGATGAACACGAACCGTTTCATTTTCCCTTTCCCTCCTTCTTGCATTTGGTGCAGGGCTGCGAGTCCCTTTTCCATCCCATATATATTGCAAGAATCGTGCCAAAAACGGGCTTTTTGCCCTTTTCGGGCCAAAAATTTCTGATTTTTTTCTGTGCGAGCGCTAAGGGCACGCCGATAATAAACTGGAGGGCGAGGCTCCCGCCGAGCCGTATTTGCCCTCTCCCTGTGGGAGAGGGTCAGGGTGAGGGCTTCCCTTCCTTCCCGCCTGCGGGGAGATCAGGTGGGGCTGAGAAGGGTCGGAGATAAAAACCTCACCGCCCAGACCCTTCCCTGCGAGGGAAGAGAAGATTCCCCTCTCCCCGCGTCGGGGAGAGGTTCGGAGAGGGGTTAAAGTCCTTACCATCCAGGGGTGATAAACACATCTTACCACCGACGCGGGAGATGTGCTATAATCTGCGTGTGCAAGAAGGCGGAACTATCGGAAAAAGGTTGACGCCAATGGACGACCAGCACCATGCGGTGGTGGTGATTCCCACCTACAACGAACGGGACAACCTGCCCATCGTCTGCCAGAAGGTGATTGAGGCGACGGGCGGTCGCGTGCACATCCTGGTCGTGGACGATAACTCGCCCGACGGAACCGGTCAGCTCGCCGACCAGCTGGCAGAGCAGTACCCCCAGGTACATGTCCTGCACCGCCAGCACAAAGAAGGGTTGGGGCGCGCCTACGTTGCCGGCTTTCAGCAGGCACTGCAGATGGGCTACGGATTGATCGCGCAAATGGACGCCGACCTCTCGCATGACCCGAAAGACCTGCCTCGTTTGATAGGCACGGCGGAGCGTTCTGACCTTGTGATTGGCTCGCGGTATGTCCCGGGTGGCGACGTTAGTAACTGGTCTCGCCACCGTTACTGGTTGAGTTTCTTTGCGAACCAGTACGTGCATCTTATCACTCACCTGCCCTTGCGCGATGCAACAGGAGGCTACCGATGCTGGAGGCGTGAGGTGCTCGAAGCCATCGATCTGGAAACCATCCGCTCCAACGGCTACGCCTTTCAGATAGAGATGGCATACCGCGCGTACCGACTGGGCTTCCACATCCAGGAAATCCCCATCGTCTTCACTGAACGGCGTGCAGGCAGGTCCAAGCTTTCCAAAAAGGTTATCTGGGAGGCGATATGGCTTCCCTGGAAACTGCGATTTGGCAGGATTCCCCAATCCGGCTCTTCCGCACGCTCCACCTCTCCTCCCGTTTGACAGCTTCGCCCCCATGCGCTATAATATGCCCAGAAAGGGTTGGCATACCATTATATAACAGTTAGTGCAGAGACCCTTTGGGCGTCGCTGATGGTTCTGTCGTTTTGTGTCACAAGGCTGTGTCGGGAGGAACAACGCCGTGAGCTCACCCGAGGTTGATGAACCGAGATACCTGCGGATCCAGCGTATTCTGGAAACCCAGATTCTGGAGGGGAAACTTCCTGCCGGAAGCCAGCTGCCCGGCGAACGCGCCCTGGCACGACAGTTTGGCGTCAGTCAGATGACCGTTAATCGCGCCATTCAGGAGCTGGTACGCAAAGGTCGCCTCTATCGCCGTTCTGGAGCAGGCACTTTCGTCACCGATGCCGTTCAGCCCGTGCGCGTTCACGGCGTTGTGCTCGTCATCCCACACACCGAACAGCCCCAGGCGGACACCTATCTGCGCGAACCCTTCCGCGCCATGCGCAACGTCGCACAGTCACGCGACCTGACCCTGCAGGTGGTGCAGGCGGAAACGGACGAGTACGAACAGATGGCGGAAAAGCACGCCCAGGGCGCCCTGCTGTTTATCGCTCCCCCAGTAGACGCTTTCGAGATTTTGGCACGCCTGTGGCAGAACGGCACCCGCCTGGTGGTGATGGGCGCCTCGTGGCAGTCCAGCCCCTTCCCCTGCGTGGACAGCGACAATTTCGGGGGGGCACGGCGTGCCGTGGAGTATCTGCTCTCGCTGGGTCACCGCAATATCGCCTATCTCAACGGCTGGCAGGGCAGTACCAACTGCGCCGACCGTCTGCGCGGCTACCTGCAGGCGATGGAAAAGTGGAATGCCTTTGTCTCCCCTGAATGGATTGTGCAGGCGGGGTCGGACTCGCACCTGTCGGTGGAAGCACGCCAGCAGATGACGGACCTGCTCATCCGCACCGAACGGGTAACCGCTATCTTCACCGCAGGATACTATCTCGCGCTGGAAACGCTCTCTCTGCTTCGCTCGCTGGGTCTGCGCGTGCCCGAGGATGTCAGCATTGTCTCTTTTGATGACCCGCCCAGCGCCGCGCATCTCAATCCTCCCCTCTCCACCGTGCGCCAACCCCTTTACGAAATGGGACAGAGCGCCATGGACCTGCTTTTTGAAGTGCTCACCAGCCCCCACCCTGAACCTCGCACAATATTCCTGCCCACGGAGCTGGTGATTCGCGAATCGTGCCGGCGACTGGAGTAGCCCGTTTGCTTACGGGTTTTCATCCCGCCAGGTGTCGATACAGGTAGATTTCTGGTGCAGGCTTGGACGTTTTGTGCCGACCACTGGAATGGTGAAACCGTTGGGGAGGAGTGCAGACGATGAAGACGCTCATATACTGTCACAGAAACTGGAGCGACAGCGCAGAGGATTGGAACGCGCGGCGAAACCTGTGTCGGAAAACCAGCAGGGAGCTGGGGCTGGTGAACGTGGTGGAGGCGGAAGACTTCGCGACACTCCAGCGGCTCTGTATGCGCGAAGGGTATCAGCACGTGATTGTGCCCGGCGCGATGCATACCCCGCCAGAGGTACTGTTATGGCTGAAGCAGCAGAGAATCCGTATCCACGACGCCATGCGCCTATTGGGAGCTGGAACTAGTAAATAGCCTTCTGGGTCTCCCTGTCGAACAAGTGTGTCTTGTCCATATCCAGCACGATCTCCAGCTCCTCTCCCTCCTTCGCCTTCGTGTCGGCGTCGATAGTGGCGACGAGCTGGTGTGTGCCGAGTGTCAGATACACGGTGACCACCGCACCCATCGGCTCTATCACGTCCACCATCGCCTTCAACGTGTTCCCATCGTGAGCGGTGGTCATCGGCGCCAGCGCTTTGTCAAAGATGTCTTCAGGACGCACCCCGAACACTACCTGCTTATCCACCCACGGCTGCACCTTGTCAGAGGCGAACTTCGGCAACAGCAGTTTGAAATCGCCGCCATCTACGTAGTAGTCCTCGCCGCTGCGCTTCAGCGTGACGTCCAGAAAGTTCATCGGCGGCGTCCCAATAAAGCCCGCCACGAACATGTTCGCCGGATAGTGGTAAATGTTCAGAGGCGTATCCACCTGCTGGAGCACGCCGTCTTTAATCACCGCGATACGGTCGCCCATGGTCATCGCCTCTACCTGGTCGTGCGTTACGTAGATGGTGGTGACCGCCAGACGCCGCTGCAGTTTGATGAGCTCGGCACGAGTTTGCACGCGCAGCTTGGCGTCCAGGTTGGAGAGCGGCTCGTCCATCAGGAACACCTGCGGTTCCCGCACAATGGCGCGCCCCAGTGCCACACGCTGGCGCTGACCCCCAGATAACTGCTTGGGTTTGCGGTCGAGCAACCCCTCCAGCCCCAGCAGCTTCGCCGCCTCGTGCACCCTGCGCTGGATTTCCGCCTTGGGGAACTTGCGCATCCGCAGAGCAAACGCCATGTTATCGTACACCGTCATGTGCGGATACAGGGCATAGTTCTGGAAAACCATCGCGATGTCGCGGTCCTTGGGCTGAACGTCGTTCACTAATCGGTCACCGATGTAAATCTCCCCCGATGTGACCTCCTCTAGCCCGGCAATCATGCGCAGTGCGGTCGTCTTCCCGCATCCCGAAGGACCAACCAGCACCAGAAACTCTTTGTCCCTGATTTCCAGATTCAGGTCGTTGACGGCAACGACGTTCTTGAATACTTTGGTCAGATGCTTCAGCGTGACCGATGCCACGGCTCACCGCCCTCCAGTCGATTGTTTCCACTATTTTCATCATAGGAGAAAGAGATTCCTGCTGTCAAGCGGTTGCTGTTCAGTGCGGTTCCCTCTGTTTTTCAGGAATCAGGCACACAGCCCTTGCAATTTCTGGGGCCACCTGCTACAATGAAGATAGTTAACGTTAACGTTAATGGGACAAGGGAAGATGCGCATCACCATCAAGCACATTGCAGAGGAAGTTGGCGTCTCGGCGATGACAGTCTCCCGGGCACTGCGCAACCAGAAGGGCGTCAGTGAAGCCGTGCGCCAGCGCATCCTGCAGACCGCGGAACGGCTGAACTACCGCCCCAATCTGCTGGCACGAGGGCTGGTGTCGCAGCGTACCCACCTGTTGGGCGTGCTCATCCCCAACCTGCGCCATTCCTTCTGGCTTCACATGGTGATTGGTATCGAAGAGGTTGCAAAGCGCGAAGGCTATACCGTGCTGATATGCCATTCCGACGACGACCCCGAAGTGGAACAACAGGAAATCCGCTCGCTGATCGGTCGGCAGGTGGAAGCTTTGTTGATAGCCTCCTGCAACCCCGACCACAACGCTTCCATCCTGTCCGCACTCAAGCATGAGCGTATTCCCACTGTGCTGTTTGACCGCTACCCACGTGAGTTAAACCTTCCCTACGTCGGATGCGATGACCGGCTGGGTGCGCGACAGGCAGCCGAGCACCTGGTACGGTGTGGATACCGCCGAATCGCTCATCTTGCAGGCGACCAGTCCCTCAGTGTCGGACGTGACCGCCTGCTCGGCTATCAGGAGGTGATGCAGGAAGCAGGGCGATTGCCCATCGTTGAGGTTTGCGGCTTCGGCGAAGACAACGGGTACAGGGGCTTTCGGAGGCTTTTCGCCCTGCACCGTCCCGACGCTATCTTTGCTTCACATGACCCCGTCGCTATTGGCGCGATGCGCGCCGCCTTTGAAATGGGATTGCGAATCCCTGAAGATGTCGCCATCGTGGGGTTCGCAGACATGGATTGTGCAGACCATCTCTGGGTTCCGTTAACCACCGTGTGGCAACCCAAAGAGGAGCTTGGGAGGGCTGCGGCAAGCCTTGTTTTGCAGACGCTGAACGGCACTGACAGCGCAGAAGATAGCCGCGTTATTCTGCGCCCCTATCTGGTCGTGCGTCAATCCTGTGGCGCATTGAAACGTGGCGTACCGCTCCCCAAAGAGACTGTCGTCAAAGCAAGTCAATCACCCTTACCTGAGGAGGTAACCAGCAATGAAACGTTCAACAGCATTCACGCTGATTGAATTATTGGTCGTGATAGCGATTATCGCTATCCTCGCGGCGATACTGTTCCCGGTGTTCGCCCAGGCACGCACCAAAGCGCGTCAGGCGTCCGACATGAGCAATCTCAAGCAGATTGGCCTGGCACTGCAGATGTACGCTCAAGACTACGACGAGACGCTGGTGCCGGCGGGCTTCTTTATCTCACCGCCCGACCCCGACACCGGCGGGACCTATACGCCCTGGATGGTGTTCATCTTCCCCTACCTGAAGAACAAGGGCATTCTGGTATCGCCGCAGTTCGCGCAGGTATGGACCATGACGGACGCCCGCAACCTCGGCTGGAATATCGGTCTGTGGCGGGATATTGTAGATGGCGTCGGCGAGGGGCGGGTTGTGCGCGTCTCCTATGGGTTGAACAATTCCGATCCATGGGACGCCTGGCGCGTGCTCCCCTGGCCCGACGACCCGTACAACCACTACGGACCGGGATTCTGGGCAAGAGGCGGCGTGCGCCTGGCGGAACTGGCGCTTCCAGCGCAGACCATCTACGTGATTAACGCCAAGTATCCCGACCTCTGGTCTACCTGCGACCGCGACCTGGTGCTTAACGGCGCTCTGCCCTGCGGCTTCACCTCGGTTGGCAAGGACTGGACATCCACCGATCCTAACGTTCAGGGCTTCTTCAACCAGAGGCTGAACGTGCTGTGGACCGACGGGCACGTTTCCACCCGACGGTGGGGCGACTACTGCCCGCACCTGTGGACGGTGCAGGATGACCAGGCGATAGACCCGATACCGGCGTGCCGCACGGGCGCATAACACATCGCGATGGGCAGGGGTGGTTTCCGCCTCTGCCCGAATACTCAAAGACAGGAGAAGGCACATGCGTAACCGAGAGGTGAACCCAGTTCTGGCTATCGTGCTCATCATCGTCGTGCTGGCAATTGTGGGCTATGTGTTCTATGCCCGCGGTGTCAAACGAGAGGAGACGCTCGGCGCGCCCCCTGAGTTCTATCGCTACCAGCGAGGCGGTCCGGTAGCATCGCCTGCACCCTCCGCGCCGCGATAAGACTAAACGAACGCCGACCTGTTTTGTGCAACGATGCATCATGCAGCGCGCACGCCAGGTGGACATGCTGTCGAAACCCGCGCGGATGGCTCTGTTGCCACTCCAGACGTCGCCGGGGGGCAACCTTCGCTCTCCCCGGTGCCAATGCGTCCGGCGATAGCACTCCTTACCGGCGCAGGCGGAGTTGCTCTGCTCTGTGCCACCACCCCCTACAACGACTATCACCTGAAAAACACCTTTCTCTACGGAAACCACCTGCCCATCGGTGCGCTCTGTCTATTCACTGTTCTTGCGTGGGTGGTGAACCCTCTCCTGCGTCAGGTACGCCCTTCTCTGGCTTTGAGCACCGCCGAACTGCTCATTGCTTGGTGCGTGTGGGCAACGGGGGCAAGTCTGGCTTCCTCCGGGCTGTGGAGATACCTGGGACCCATGGTGGTTGCCCCTGCCTATTTCGCAAACGCGGGGCGACGCTGGATTGATGCTTTCTCCCAATCGCCAAACTACCTGCTCCTAAGCAAAGACCCGAACTCTCCACTTGTCCGATGGTTCTATGAGGGTATTCCACCAGGAACCCCTATTCCCTACAGCCAGTGGATACCCGTCGTGCTCAGCTGGGGCGTTCTGTTTGCCCTGTTCACCACGCTTTTCATCGCCCTGTGCGCGCTCCTGCGTAAACAGTGGGTGGAACGCGAGCGACTGACCTTTCCTCTCGCGCTGCTGCCTCTGGAAATCGCCGCGGGAAGGGCACTTTACAAAAACAAGTTGTTCTGGGCTGGGGTGCTGGTGGTGATGGTGCATCACGGTGTGAACACCGCTCACGCGCTCAGCCCATCCATCCCCACCCTGCTCGCCCCTGTTGACACAAACGCCTGGTTTCCCGACCCGCCCTGGAATGCGCTGGGTTTCGGCGTGCTCGAGCTGTTTTTCGCCGTCATCGGCGCGGTGTACCTGCTGCCCACTGAGGTGTCTTTCAGCCTGTGGTTCACCTTTCTGGTGCTCCACCTTATCAGAGTACTGAGGGTGCAGATGGGATATGACCCCCTCATGGTGGGTCCCCTGCATCACGAAGGGGCAATGGGCACCGGTGCGCTGATTGTATGGGCTTTGTGGATGCTGTGGTCCGCACGCCCCCACTGGCAACACGTCTGGCGCGTCATCACCCGACAGGAGCCTCAAGCGGACCAGCATGAACCGATGCGCTATTGGACTGCGGTGGTGCTTATCGGCTTGTGTCTGGTGGGAATACTGGTATGGTTATATTGGGCTGGCATCCCCCTGCTCATCGCCATCATTGTCACACTGCTGTTCATACTTATTATGATAGTTCTGACCCGTGTGGTTGCAGAAGCCGGTTTGCTGTTCGTGCAGACACCCTTTATTCCCACCGACGCAATGGCGTTCTTCGGCACAAACTATTTCACTACCCAAACAGCCAGCGCAACCCTGTTGATGGAAGTGATTATCATGCACGATCCACGCGAACACCCGATGCCCGCCGTCGCCAACGCCTACAGCCTGGCACGCCCATCGCTACTGCCTGCACGTTGGCTGACCAGAGCGTTGGCACTGTCTCTGTGTGTGGGTTTCGTGGTGGGCTTTTTCGCTTTTGTGGGCGTGTCCTACCGGTATGGAAGCGTTACCCTGGACTACTACGGTACCAACATGGCGCCACACTGGTCGTTGGACAGGGCACTCGGCTATGGGGAATCGCCCTTGCGTCCCCATTCGGGCGGCATTCTGGCGATGGGCATTGGCGGAGCGCTTTCGATGTGGCTGGGATGGATGCGCAGCCGGTACATCTGGTGGCAGATCAGCCCCATCGGTCTCGTTATGGCAAGCACGTACGCCATGGGACGCATCTATTTCTCGGTCTTTCTGGGCTGGCTGCTGCGGTGGCTGTGCGTGCGCACCGGGGGATTGCACAGCTACCGTCGTTATCTTCCCTTCGCCCTCGGTCTCTTGCTGGGCGAAGCGCTGTACGGCGGGCTTGCTGCCCTGTTTAGCACACTGACCGGCGCACCCGTTCCGCAGTTCCTCCCCAATTAGTAAAGCCACCAGCAAAAACAGTAATACAGAGAGGCACACCCAGAGAAAATTCTCAGGTTTTTTGCGCGAAAGGCAGGAAAAACCTCGTTTTTGGTACGAATCTTGCAGTATATATAGAGTGAAACAGTAAGATGCGTCCCTGTGTGGGATGAAAGGAGGTACGACTGTGCTATTTAGCATGTGTCGCAGGTTCGGGTTGATTGCTGTTTTGAGCCTGTTGCTGGTTAACGCGGCGTACAGCTACACCCTGCTCAACTCTACCGTCTGGTCTGTCAACGGACATCTGTATCAGGTATACGGAGGGACCACCAGCTGGACGGATGCGGCGGCGTTTGCAGGCACCGTGAGCGTGCCAGGGTTCCACAACGGCTATCTCGCCACCGTGCACAGCGAAGCCGAAAACAATGTCATCACCAACTTGCTTACGCTTCCTGCCTGGTTGGGTGGATACCAGCCCGAGGGAGAACTTGATCCCAATGCCAACTGGCAGTGGGTGACCGGTGAGCCGTGGACATACACAAACTGGGATCCCGGCCAGCCCAATGATAATCTCGGGCCAGGTAGCGAGCAGTATCTGGTGATCTACACCTCCGGAATGTGGCATGATTATCCCAATGGGACTCGCCCATCCTTCGTGGTCGAGCTGAACCCGGTGCCCGATCCCACCAGCATCGCAGGTCTCGGAGTGGGTGTAGCAGGTCTTTTCCTGCGCCGCCGCAAGCGCTGATACCCGATCGTCTGGAGAGGTTGTCTAGAAGATCAACTATCGGCGCGAACAACTCGCGCCGGTAGAAGGGGTGGTTTCTTTTGAAGCGGCAGATAAAAACCTGCCGCTTTCGCCACTTTTGAGAGGCAGGATGAAGCCGCACCAGGCGCGAATCTCCATACAGACCCGCAGCAGAGGTGAACGAAGTGGCGTCGAAGGTGTGGTTGCCGTTCACAAGGCGACACGTATGGGGCTTCGCGCAGGGCATTCAGATTGCTATCGCCCCGGATGAAGTGGAAGAAGGGGGCCATTCTCCACGCGGATTGTTCCGCGTCGGCTATCCCATCCTGGATAATGGAAAGAGAATCGGACTGGTCAACTTCATCGCGGTGGAACCCATCGTCCGGGGGCGAAGAGGCTTTAGCGAGCTGGAGATGAGCCAGACAGACCAGAAGCCCGGCAAACGCTTCTGGTGCTTGAAAAAGGACGAGCCCTCTACGGAACCAGAACCCGGTGAGTTGTCCAAACGTAATCGCGTAGAGTTTCTGAGGGTGCGTTTCCTTGTGGAGCGATTCGAGAACGGCGCAGAGGTTATCGTAGAAGCAACCTTCCGCAGCGACCGCCCGGACGAGGTATGCCTGACGGCAGAACCCACCCCGAACAGTGCCCCGCTCGACCAATGCGTACTTACCGCCACCATGGGCAACTATATCCGCGCCAGACAGCTGTGGCTGAAAGATGCTGTCGTGCACAGCCGAGACCTGTTCGAAAACTACCAGGGAGAGCATTTTGCCCCCGATACCTACTTCCCCCTACAGAGACTGCCGCGCAACCGTGCCGGCGACATTGTAGTCTGCCTGACCACCGACGAAGCCGACCCGGGCAAGGAGCCTGCCGACCCGCGTGCGCCCTGGTGGCGATATCGCGGCTCGTTTCCCGTCACCCAGTACTGGCGCAAACCCAAAGGCACATGGAATCAGGACCTGCAGGTGCGTGTGAACGCACGGCGTGTCTACTGGGCGAGCCAGGTGGAAATCCCTCACGGCATCGCCTACGAGAACTTCGACCTCGTCGAGCGGTTCCACAGCAACAGTCCTTTCTGCTTCGGCATTACCCGTAAATCACCTTCTGCCCTTGCGATTCTGAACTACAAACGGTAAACATGCTCTACTTCGAAAGAGTTTGAGTAACCAATCTCTTTGCTCGATGCCCCAAAATTGTGGTATAATATTCTCAGATTTAACTAAACAGTTAGTTATTAAGAGAAAAAATGAGACAAAAAGTTGTGTCTCTTCTGATAGTGCTGGCAGTTTCCCTGCCGTCTCCCGCCCAGCCGATACCCGAACAGGTCTCGCTGGAAGAGGCGGTGCGCATCGGGATAGAGCGCAACCTGGACTACAAGGGAGCGATACAGGATAGCCGAACGGCATCAGCCAAAAAGGAGCAGGCACGGGCGCTCGCCCAGCCGAAACTGGAGTGGCGCATCTCGCTCCAGCATCTGCCGGAGCCACCCGTCCTGAAGGTTCCGCCCATAAGCCTGAAATTGCCCAACCCGGCAAACCCGCAGTCTCCTCTTAGTGTGACCGTGCCGGTGCCCGAGATAGAGCTTGCCAAAGCCACTGCGAAACGTGCCACACTCGCATTCAGCCTCCCTCTATACACCAGCGGTCGGATCGAGAACGCAATCAAAGCGGCATCGCTCGGAGTACAGGCATCTGGTTCCCTTTCGAGGGCAAAGGCAAATGAGGTCGCTCTTCAGGTTACCAGGGCATATTTGCAGGCAGTGCTGGCTCAGGAGGTCGTCAAAGTTCAACAGCAGGCGCTGGAGGTGGTGGAAGCACACCTCAAACAGGCAGAGATGCTCTACCAACAGGGAATGGTTGCGCAGTACAATGTACTGCGCGCCCGCGCCGAACTGGCATCTCAACAAAAGCGCCTGACCGATGCCCAGAATCAATACGCGCTCGCGATGTCTTTGCTGTTGAGCCTGTTGAACCTGCCTCAGGAACAGAAAATAACACTGTCCACGCCCTTGAGAGAACTGGTATACTCTGGCACCTACGAGGATACTTTGAAATCGGCAACAGAAACCTCCCATGAGATCAAAGCCCTGCAGGCGAAAACACGAGCGCTTGAGGCTCTGGCGTTATCGGCAGAGGCGGAATCCAAACCACAGGTTCTGTTCTCAGTGAACCTCGAAACACTGACCGAAGACCTTTCTGCGATTGAACCACATGCCTCGTTGACGATTGGGGTACGCTGGAACCTTTTTGATGCCGGCTACGCAAAAGCGGTCGCCCGCGAGCATCGCGAAACCGCCGAACGTACCCGCATCGACCAGCAAAGACTGGAAAACGCGCTTGCCCTCCGCATCAAACAGGCAATGTTAGAGATGGAATGCGCACAGCAGGGGCTGAAAGCAGCCCAAAGGTCGGTAGAAGCCTCACAGGAGAGCCTCAGGCTGGCACAGCGTCGGTTCGAAACAGGTGTGGGCACCAGCGTGGAGATTCTGGACGCGATACTGACGGTGTCGCAGGCGAGAATACAGCAACATCTGGCGCTGTACCAGATGGACAATGCATATTACACTCTCCTGCACCTCACCAACCAGTTACTCAAAGAGCTCGGAACTAACCTGTAGGAGGTGGAAAACGATGAAGCAGATTTTACAACGTTCTATGGCGGCAGTTGTCACTGCCGTGCGCATAGTGTGGAAGCCTGTTCTCGGTCTGGGCGTGTTCACCGCGGTGGTCCTGCTGGGCTATCGCTGGTTATCCGTGCAGGCAACAGCGGACTCACAGCCCGTATCGGCGTCCCCAGGTTGGAGGTATCTGGGGGAAGGTTCCGTAGAGTGCACGGAGGTGAACGTCTCGTCGAAAATCCCCGGGCGAATCGCCGTGCTGACCGTCGACGAGGGCGATACGGTGGTTAAGGGACAAACACTGGCGATTCTCGAAAGTGAAGAAATCAACGCACGGGTGCACCAGGCTCAAGCAGGATTACAGGCGACGGGTGCACAAATTGAACAGGCGAGGTTAGCGGTTCAGCTGGAGTTACTGCGCACCGAAGACCAGGTGCGGCAAGCAAAGGCGGCGATGGAAGCAGCCCGCGCCAAATGGGAAATGGCGCAGAACGGAGCACGTCCCGAGGAGATACGTCAGGCGGAACAAGCAGTGGAAAGTGCAAGAGCACAGTTCACCGTCGCGCAAAAGACTTGGAACAGGATGAAAAAGCTCGCGGAGGAAGGCGTCATTCCCCAGCAAAAGGCGGATGAAGCCGAAGCGGCATTTCTGGCAGCGCAGGCACAGCTGCAAGCAGCCGAAGCGAAACTGCAGCTGGTGAAAGACGCTGTTCGTGAGGAAGAGAAGAAATCCGCATGGGCAGGCTTGAAGGCAGCGGAGGCAAACCTGCAGCTTGCTGAGCACGCGCGAATGCAGGTGGAACTTCGCAAAAGAGATTTGATGGCACTGCTGGCGAAGCAGTGGGCAAACCGCGCCCAACTGGAGGAAGCTCAAGCGTACCTCAAGCAGACGTTACTGCGCTCGCCGGCAAACGGAGTGGTCTCACGCAAAATGGCGGAAACCGGGGAAACGATATCCGCTGGTATGCCCATTCTTGCGATAGCCCGCGAAGGACGCTGGTGGGTGGAGGTTTTCGTGGATGAGAGCTCAGCGGGAGGCATCCACCGTGGCGATACCGTACAGGTGGAGATACCGGCTCTCGGAAGACGCCTGAATGCAAAAGTTACTCGCATCCTTCCCTCCGCCGACTTCGCAACCAAGCGAGCCACGAACGAGCGCGGAAGCTTCGATACACGAAGTCTCCAAGTGCGCGTGGAGTGGCAGGAATCGGTGCAGGGGCTGGTCACGGGAATGACTGCGCGTGTGTATTGGCGGGAAGGAGGGAGGGCACGATGAAAGCAATGCACGACTTCTGCTTCACCTGGTCGCGTGAAGCACGGCGGTTCTTCACGGACTGGCGATTGGTTGCCGTGTTGCTCGTTGTGCCTCTGCTGTACACCGTGCTGTTTGGGGCACTCTATAGTCATCACCGCGTCATGGAGATACCCTGTGTGATACAGGATAACGACCACAGCCCGCTCAGCCGGCAGATTATACAATCTATCGACGCTACCGACACCTTCGACGTGCGCGGAAGCGTTCGCGACCTCCAGCAGTTCCGACGTCTGAACTGGCAGGGCAAAGCGTTTGTGTGTATTGTTATCCCTCGGGGACTGCAGCGCGATGTCTCTTCTGGCAAGCAGGCGCGGGTGCTGGCAGTGGTGGACGGGAGTAACATGATTATCGCCAACGCGGCAACTCGTGGCGTCAGCGAGGTTCTGCAGACCTACTCGGTCGGGATCAGTCTGCGCAAATGGTCCGCACGCGGCATACCGCCTCAGCACACGGGCACGCAAGCCATGCCCATTGAAACCGGTTTGCGTCTGTGGTACAACCCCACCTTCAACTACACGAACTTCCTGTTGCTGGGACTGGTGGGAGCTATTCTCCAGCAAGTTGTCCTGCTGGCTGTGGCGCTATCCTGGGCGAAGGAACACGAACAAAACACACTCGTTGAACTGCGAAGTCAGATTACCCATCCAGTGGCAGCAGCGCTGGGGAAAATGGTATTCTATGTAATGGCGTCTTTTGTGATGAGCATACTCGTATTCCTGTTACCGTTCGGCAAATTTGGCGTCCCGATGCATGGTAACGCTGGTGTCTTGCTGGCGACGACGGCGTTCTTCATCATCGGGCTGGTCGGCTTTGGCGTCTTCATCTCCAGCGTTACCCTCTCGCAATTGCTCAGCACCCAGATACTGATGCTTATCGCCGTGCCTTCCTTCCTGCTATCGGGCTTCACATGGCCCCTGTTCGCCATGCCCGACGGCATCCGCTGGCTTGCTCAGGTCCTGCCCCTCACACACTATCTCGCGGTCGTGCGCAATACGGTGTCTAACGGGGCGGGTTGGGCGTATAATATGGCGGAGATCAAATGGTTGTTCGGCTTTGCCACGCTTGGAACCGCTCTCCAGACAATCAGCGTCTGGTGGAGGCTGAGCACTACATCAGCTACCAAAACACTTTCGGAGGGAGAATATGCAGGAGTCTCAGGTAACCAGCAAGCGACCGACTGCGCGTGACCGCATCATGCGTGCTGCAGAAGCCCTGTTCGCGGAACGAGGCTTCGAAGCCACATCCATCGGTGAAATCGCTCTGCGTGCGCATGTGAACCGCGCTCTGCTGTACTATTATTTCGAACACAAGGAGGACCTGTACCACCAGCTGCTGCAGGAGGGCGTGGACAAACTGCGGGAAGTTGTGTTTTCCGCTCTAAACGTAACCTCTTCGGCGCGCGATGCCATACGCACATTCCTGCAGGGATATCTGCAGATAGCACACCTCAATCCGGGACTGGTGCGCATTGTGTATCGCGAGATTGTAGGTGCACAACGCGGCGACCAGCAGAGCAAAGAACTCGTTCAGCAGTTTATGCGAACCATTGCGCAGATGGAAGAGGTACTGCAAAGGGGCATCAAAAGCGGCGAGCTGGTTCCACATGATACCAGCAAAAGCGTGTATATCCTGCTCGGAATGACCAATGTCTTCGTCACGCTGACCTATCTGGAACAGGTATCGTACCCGCCTGAAGAGACGATAGACCATATCCTGAAAGTGTTCTTCGAAGGCTTGGGCGCACGCTCGTAGACGGCGGTCGGGCGGTGCTGGGTCACGTTTCCAAAACCAGCGCCGCGACCGTGCTCAACAATTCCGCATCGTGTCGGGTGAACTTGCGCGGTTGCAGGGTATAAACCGCCAGCAGGCTGTTCGGCTTCTTGCCGCCAATTGGCACTGCCAGACAAGACGCCATCCCCTCGCGCTGGACGAACGGGTCGTCTCGAAAGCGCACATCCGCCGAAGCCTGATACACTAGCAGCGGGCGACCCGTCTTGAGCACCCATCCCATGCTCGCCATGCCAGTTGCCTCCTCGTCGTCGAGCAGGGTGGCCATCCGTGAGCCGCTAACCGCCAAGGGCTTAATTCGGTTACCCTCTACCATGTAGTATATCGCTCTGTCCGCCCGCAACACCTCGGCGGCAATGTTGGCAATCAGCTGAGGAACCTCCCCCTGTTTTACCGTGCTCCCAATGGCTTTGGCGACCCGCAGGAAGTACTGGCGCAGGTCTTCCGACTTCTGCTTTTCCTCCTCATAGCGCATGGCGTTATCAATCGCAACCGCAGCCTGATTGGCGATGGTGTACAGCAGTTCCATCTCGGCAATGGTAAACAGCCGGCGACGACTGCTCATCGCCAGTATCACTCCCATCGGCTCCATACCCACCTGCAGAGGCACACACGCCAGCGAGACAACCCCTTCTCGGTCTAACGGAACCGCCGCGTTACGAGGGTCGGCAGAGACGTCCAGCACATACACCGGGCTTTGGAACTCCAGCACCCAGCCGGGTATTCCCTGCCCTTTCGTGGGGCGCAGGCGGTCGAAATACACGGGGTCTACTCCTCGGCTCACATAGGTACGCAGAACGCCCTCGTTGCTATCGTAAAGCATCAGCGCGAACTTGTCCACCTGCAACAACCTCAGTACGCTGTCCGCCACCAGGTCCAGCACGCTGTGCAGCTCCAGCGACGAGTTCACCAGCTGCGACAGCTCGTAGATAGAGGTCGCCTCTTCCGCCCGCCGGTGAGCATCCTCATACAGCAGGGCGTTCTCGATGGCGATACCTGCCTGCGACGCCACGCCGTTCAGCAGCTTGAGGTCTGCTTCCGTGTAGGCATTGCGACTCGTGCTGGTAACCAGCAGCAGTCCCAGCGTCTTCGTGCGGGACTTGACAGGTGCATACAGTGCGGAATGTATCTTCAGGCGCGGCACAAACTGCTCCACGCCGGGGTCCAGGTCAGCAGCGTTCACCAGTCGGGGTTCACCTGTGCGAAGCACCTCCGCCTGCAAGCCTTCGTCCGCCGCCAGCATGATTTCGCGCTCCTCACCCTCCAGTCCGCGCTCTGCCGCGATAAACAGGTGAGTGCGTTCGTCGGTGAGCAAAAACAGCACCACAAAAGCATGAGGTAGATGCGCTGCGACCTCCTCCAGAACCGTGTCCAGCACCTGATTCAGATTGAGGCTGCTGCCGATGCTCTGCGCTGCGTGGTACATGACCTCCAGCTCGCGCCGCAGACGTTCGTTGCGCTGTTCCAGCTGTCGGCGTCGCCACAGGCTCGCAACGTGCGATGCCAGTACCTGCAGACTGCGAATATCGGAGGAATCAAAGCGCGAACCATCGCGTTTGTTCATCGCCGCCAGCGCACCCAGTATCTGCTGGTCGCACTGTATCGGCACCACCGCCGCGCCCCGCAGGCGCGTTCCACCCAGCAGGCTCTCCATCACCGGGTCAGAGTGCAACGGGTAAAACGGGATGGCGTTCTCGCCGCGACGAACAGCACTCTCCATCAGCGAGTTCTCCACGCGAAACACCGTTCCCCGCAGGTCCTGCACTCCCTCACCCGCAACCGCCATCAGGCGTAACTTCGTTTCGCTCTCGGTGAGAAAAGCCACCGCGCTGGCACTGGCGTCGGTCAGAGCACAAGCCTCCTCGGCGATACGGCGCAACGCCTCATCCAGCGGTAGAGGTTCCACCGCTACTTGCGCTGCCCGGTGCAGTCCTGCAACCTGCTGTTCAATTGAGACGATGCTCTCTGCATCCATAGATGCCCCTTTGTCGTCGGGCAAACATCCTGTCTTATCATTATTGTTACTGCATCTACTCACCTTTGTCAAGCAAAGGCGAACATGTAAAGACTTCGACACCCTCGTCTTCTCTCCTGCATCAGGAAGGAATGGTCGCTTCGTGTGGTAAAATATTAGTTACCCAAAGTGTAATATCTCCAGCGCAAAGGAGGTTCTATCATGAGTGACGGCGTTACCGAAGTGGCACGCGCACAGGCGGCTATCGAAGCCCTGTTGCAGGAGAATCGTTCTTTTCCTCCCCCCGAGTCGTTCCGCGCACAGGCGAACGTGAACGATCCGCAGATATACGAAATCGCAGCGCAAGACCCCGAGGCGTTCTGGGCGCGTTTCGCCAGCGAACTGGAGTGGGTCGAGCCGTGGCAGAAGGTGCTCGACTGGGATCCGCCACATGCCCAGTGGTTTGTCGGTGGAAAACTGAACGCTTCGGTGAACTGCGTGGACCGACACGTGCGCACAGCCCGGCGCAACAAAGCGGCAATTATCTGGGAAGGGGAACCCGGCGAGGAACGAGTACTGACCTACTGGGACCTCTACCGCGAGGTGACCAAGTTCGCCAACGTGCTGAAGAGGCTCGGCGTGCATCGCGGCGACCGCGTGGTCATCTACATGCCGATGGTTCCCGAAGCGGCTATTGCGATGCTCGCGTGTGCACGCATCGGCGCTCCTCATTCGGTGGTGTTCGGCGGCTTCTCCGCTGAGTCGCTGCGCGAGCGAATCAACGACTGCGGCGCCAAAGTGGTTGTGACCGCCGACGGGGGCTACCGCCGCGGGAACATCGTACAGCTCAAACGAGCCACTGATGAAGCGATTGAGCACTGCCCGACCGTTCAGCATGTGATTGTGTTGAACCGTGCAATGGACCCCACGCACGTACCCATGCTGGAAGGGCGTGATCACTGGTGGCACCGACTGATGGAACATGCCCCGATGCACTGCGAACCAGAAGCGATGGATTCAGAGGACCTGCTCTACATCCTGTACACCTCCGGCTCGACCGGCAAGCCCAAAGGCATCGCCCACACCACCGGCGGCTACCTCACGGGCGTTTACGCCACCACCAAATGGGTGTTTGACCTCAAAGATGACGACCTCTTCTGGTGCACGGCGGATATCGGCTGGGTGACAGGGCACTCCTACGTGGTCTACGGTCCGCTGGCTAACGGCGCCACGGTGCTCATGTACGAGGGCGCACCCGACTATCCCGACCGCGACCGCTTCTGGGAGCTGATAGAGAAGTATCGCGTGACGGTGTTCTACACTGCACCGACCGCCATCCGCGCCTTCATGAAGTGGGGTCCACAGTATCCCCAGCGCCACGACCTCTCCAGCCTGCGCCTGCTGGGCACTGTGGGCGAGCCGATTAACCCCGAAGCGTGGATGTGGTATCACCTGTACATCGGTGGACAGCGATGCCCTATTGTGGACACCTGGTGGCAAACCGAAACGGGGCATATCCTGATTACGCCTCTGCCCGGAATCACCACCACCAAGCCCGGCTCCGCCACCCGCCCCTTCCCGGGGATCGAGGCGGACGTGCTGGATGAGCAGGGCAACTCGGTGCCGCTGGGCGGTGGAGGCTATCTGGTCATTAAAAAGCCTTGGCCCGGTATGCTCCGCACCATCTACGGCGACCCCGAGCGGTACGTGAACCAGTACTGGAGCCGTTTCCCGGGCATCTACTTCACCGGCGACGGCTGTAAACGGGATGAAGACGGTTACTACTGGCTGCTGGGTCGCGTGGACGACGTGATGAACGTGGCGGGTCACCGAATCAGCACCATGGAGGTGGAGTCGGCACTCGTCGACCATCCGGCAGTTTCCGAGGCGGCGGTCATCGGCAAGTCGCACGAGATCAAGGGGCAGGCTATCGCCGCCTTCGTGACGCTGAAAGAGGGCTACCGCGCCGGCAGCGAGATGGTGGACGAGCTGAAAGAGCACGTGGTGCAGAAGATTGGTCCGATTGCCCGCCCCGACGATATCCTGTTCACGTCTGAACTGCCCAAAACGCGCTCTGGTAAAATCATGCGCCGACTTCTGCGCGACATCGCCGAAGGGCGTGCACTGGGTGACACCACCACCCTCGCCGACCCGTCCGTTGTCGTCATGCTGAAGCAGAAGTACGAAGAGAGCGAAACGTAACTCTGGAGGGCGAGGCTCTCGCCGAGCCGTTTTCCCTCTCCTCGTGGGAGAGGGTCAGGGTGAGGGCTTCGCCTTCGTCGCTCGGAAAGGGGCACTTTTCCCCAGGTCGGAGAGAGGTTGGGAGAGGGGTTGTCAGCCCCCCTGTCGTCCCCCCGCAAGCAGGGGGACAAACTCCCCATTTGTGAGGAGGTCAGGTGCCGCTGGCAAGAGTCCCTCCCCGCCTGCGGGGAGGTTAGGTGGGGCTTCTTGACTCTCGCCAGCACGCACTTTGCGCAGGTTGACGAAATCCCCCTCTTTGTGTTACTCTATTTATGCCGATTCGAACCGCTCTCTTTCAGCGACTATCTGTCTGCATCTGGGCAGAGAGCGCGGAGAGGTGGCCGAGTGGTTGAAGGCACCGGTCTTGAAAACCGGCAGGCGATGAGCCTCGTGGGTTCGAATCCCACCCTCTCCGCCACCTATTGCTGTCTTGTTTGGTCTGGAGGACTGGTTCGCACGTGAAAAAGCGTACCCTGAAATGGTTTTTTTGGCTGATATGGATTGCGGGCGGGCTGTACTTTGCCGATAAGGGCGCAAGCTACTACCGCCAGGCGAAAGCACTGCCTGAGAACGTGCTGAGTGCCATCCCGGAGATGACTCCTCATCGCGCGGGGGACCGGGTGCTCGTTTTTGCCCCCCACCCCGACGACGAGGCTATCGGCTGTGCTGGGGTCATCCAACAGGCACTGCAGGCTGGCGCACAGGTCTGGGTGGTATACATGACCAGCGGCGACGGTTTTCGCCTCGCCGTGGAACGCCAGTACCGCCAGCCGAAACCCACCCCGGAACAGTACGTTCAGTTCGGCGAGATGCGCCAGCAGGAGGCACGCCATGCCATGCGCATCCTGGGGCTGGCAGACTGGCGCGTGACCTTCCTGGGCTACCCCGACCGAGGGCTGGAGGCGCTGTGGCGGTCGAACTGGACACCACCCAGCGCAATGACCTCCTTCTATACCGCCACCAGCACCAACCCGTATCGGGATAGCCTGCGCCCCGGCACATCCTACTGTGGGCAGAACGTCCTGCGTGACGTGGAAACCGTCCTGCGCCAGACCGTTCCCACCCACGTTTACGTGACCCATCCCGCCGACGACCACCCTGACCACTCGACCACCGCCCTGTTCGTGCAAACAGCCCTGGCGCACCTCCGAATGCAAAGGCTGGGTTTCGCTCAGCGTGTAGTGCTAAGATACTACATGGTGCACTGTGGCGATTGGCCGCAGCCCCAGGGTTTGCATCCCCAGGCGTACCTGACGCCCCCTTCAGCCTTCTTCCATGTCGGGCTGCACTGGAAGAAACTGACCCTGACCCCGCTGCAGCAGACGCTGAAACTGAAGGTGATACAGGCTCACGCCTCTCAGGTGCGCATGATGTCTCGTTTTCTGCACAGCTTCGTCAGGCAGAACGAGCTGTTTATCGAACAGCCGGTGGTGCGTATCCTGTCCTCGGCGCAATCGCTGGTCTGGGAAGAACCCGACGCCGAGGATTTTCTGCGCGAGATCCAGCCCGCTGGTGACTTCAGTGCAGGACTCGTGCGGAGCGAGAACGGACACATCACCCTGCATCTGTACACCCGCGCGCAACCTCTTCCCGGATTTGCTTACCTCTGCACAGCACACGTGCTTTACCCTGACGGCAGTGTCCATTCATTCACCCTGCGTGCCAAATCGGGCAAGCGAGGCACTTCAGCGTGGACAGATGAAGATGGCGTCACCTTCCGCCTCCCGGCAGTTCCCGGCGGGTCCATCGTTACCCTGCACGCTCAGTCTCGCTTTGCCGGATTGCCCGTGGACAAAACGATCGGTCACGTGTTGCAGACCCAGTAACAGAACGCAAAGGCGCCGGGGTTTAGCCGGCGCCTCGCGGGAGGAGAGGAGGAGGATGGTTGTATTGGACGTTAAGCTTTCCGTTACGGCGACTGCAGCGGGTTAAACTGGCTCATACTCCACGGGCTTACCACTGCCAGCCTGACCCACCGCACGTGACCATCTGCAAACACCACATTATTTCCATCGTTATGGCGCGGACGCTGCCACTGCACCCGCTCGCGATACGCCGATTCCCAGTTCGGGTGCCGCTCGGCGAGCTGCCCGGCGCTGACATACATCATGTAACTGGCGGTCGCGCCGTTCAAGTTGTTGGCATCGGGCCGATTGTTGGGCGTATCGTAAGCCAGAAACGTGTTCGCCGGCAGAGTGATGCTGTCCAGCATCAATCCACTGTATCCGTAAGCCGTGCCCATCAGGCGCGGAAAGCCCAACAGCGTATTATATGCATAACTGGGCACCGGCTGGGTATTCTCAGGGCATACCCAAATGCGCGCATCGGCAACATACGGTCGCAGTGCCGTCATCCATGCACGTCCCTCGGGCGCAACGGGCGCGTAGGGCATCGCCGCGGGCAGATTGCCTTCCCAATCCTGAGCATACATCGCAAATGCCTGTCCAATCTGGCGCAGATTGCTCACGCAGGCACTACCGCGTGCCGCCGCACGCGCACGCCCAAACACGGGCATCAACACGGATGACAGTATCGCCACCACGGCGATAACCACGAGCAACTCGACCATCGTAAAGCCTTTTCGCGTTCTCATGACACTCACTCCTTATTTGATATTAGTCTCTTCTTGCAGGGATCCGTCTCTTGCGGTAGCCTCTTTTTGCCTTGCACCCCTATTTAATAGCAAAAAGCGTGCCAAAGCGGTGATAAAATTACCTGTTTTCGCCTTCGAAAGCGGGAAAATGATGCCCTGCTCCCGAAAACATTACGGGTAAGAACGACGGGGAGGGGACACGATGCGCGTCATTGCCGAAGAAACCGCTGCGACCTGCGAACCACCCAACAACGGCTCCGGACCGCTGTGGTGCTATGGTGCACCGCTGATGGTGCGCACAGGAAACGAAGTCTACGTCAGCATCATGGAGACGGGAGCGGATGTGCCAGCCCTGTGCAACACGCGCCCAAGGCTCTATCGCAAGCGCAAGCGCGAGGCATGGCAAATGCTCTGGGCTCCAGCCGCCTTCCGCGAGCGTGAACCCTGCCCGCTCGTCAGCACCCACCAGGGGCACCTGTTTCTTTCGCTGAACACCTCGGTCATGCCGCCGGGCACGCAATACGGCAAATGCGAGCCGCACCTGCTGGAGTTCGCCCGCAATGCGCCATCCGCTCCCCGGAAGCATGTTCCCCCCTATCCGCGCACCGCAACATTCACCGACCATTCCTACCGCGGTATCGCCGCGGACGGTGCGCGCCACGAGATACTGCTTCTGCACATCGACGCCCACACCAGCGAATACCACTATGCTCTACTGAAGTGCGATGGGCAATGGGATGCGCCCGGCATCATCTCCTTCCCTATCCGCGCCTGCTACCCGCAGGTGCTCCTGCGCAACCGCTCTGCTTACGTGCTGGCTATCGGCGATATCGTGGAACCGGTAGAGGAGTGGCGACGATATAAACGCGAGAGAACCCAGCGCGAATGGGACTACGTGTTCCGCAGGCTGTTCTTCACCTGGACACCCAACGTGCTCACCGAGCCGTTCAGCCCACCGCTGGAGATAGATAACGTGGACGACACAGGCGGGCATATCATCAATCTCGACCTGTGGCTGGACAGGCACGGAACGGCGCACCTGCTGTACCGCCGCGAGCAGACCACCCCGCTGTTGCGCGAGAAGTACTTCCCAAACCTGCCTTTGCAAGCCTCGCTGGAGTACTGCAGGGTGCAAAACGGGCGTGTAGTAGGCAGGCACACGCTGATGCGGGGCGGTGAGGGATTGTCTTCGCCGCGCCCCCAGTATGCCCGCTTCCACTCACCTGACGGGAAACGCCTGCTGGCGGTCTGTGCGTTCACCTCTCCCGATGGCACATGGCAGAACGCGATACTGCCTCTACTCCCCCAAATCGGCGAGATGGAACCCATACCCCTGCGCGAGCCGTTCACCATCTTCTTCACCGCCTGTGAGCGAGGCGGAAGCCGCCCATCATCGGCGATCGACCTGTTTGGCATCGCGCAGGACGGCAGGGTGTTACGCTACGCCTGTGTGCAGATATAGAAGATTCTTATCGCTTGGCTTCGCGGAGAATATCTGCTTCATCAAACACGCCGTGATAGATCACCGTGCGTTCCTGTGCGCTGAACACCAGGTGGATTTTGCCGTCCTGCGCCTGAATTGCGCTGGGATAGGCGAAGGCGTCGTCCCCCTCGAAAAGGTTGCGCCGGTAGGGATAGGTCCTGTCCCCATCCACCGAAATCGCTGCGGTCAGAGGCGTGCGCTCGGAAGTGGAATCGTTGTAAATCAGTAGAAGATGCCCGTTGCGCAGGCGCAGGAACTCCACCGCTGAGTTCGGGTTCTTGAAAGCCGTCTCTCTGCCATCGCTCCAGGTGCGCCCCCCGTCTCGCGATTCCGCCCGCACAATGCGCCTGTCCTTCACGTCCTCGTAACTGCCCCCGGCGCGGCAATAGCACACCAGATAGTCATCCGACAGCGCAGCCACGGCCGGCTGAAGGTTTCCCAGCCGCGAACGGATGCGGTTCGTTTCCGTCCACGTGTGCTTTTTGGCGTTGTAAATGAAGAAAAGCGAGCAGGTCTCCGGCGACACCATTTCGGGGTCGTCCCCCACCTCGTAGTACGCCGGGAGCAGGATATTGCCGTTGGGCAGGGCAAGCGGATGGTTGCGCACCATCATGCCCCGCGTCAGGCTAACAAGCATCGGGTCGGACCACGTCTTCGCGCCGTCGGTGGAAATCTTCGCCAAAATGATGGACGTGGACCACGTGGCACCGGTGCGCACCACATAGAAAAGCCACACTTTTCCGTCGGGCGCCTGCCAAATGACGGGATTGCCCTCGGGCTGGTTGGGGGCGTCAGCGATAGCGATCGGCTTCGTCCACGTCCTGCGTCCCCGGGGCAGGCGTGCGCCGTAGATAGCGGTGTCTTCGGAATACTCGTCTGAGCCGGCGTAGAACACCAGGTAGAGGTCACCGTTGGCGAGCTGAGTGATGGACGGTGCATGTTTGTAACGCCCGCCCGGGTGCTCGGGACCAAATACCCGTTGAACAGGAACATTTGCAATCATGGCGTAATTCTCCACTGAGAGAGTAGTGATTCGAAGTTCGGAAACGGCGTGCATATTCCTGCCGAGAACGGTCTGGAGGGGTCTATGGTTCGCCACAGTGTGGTCATCGTGCTGTCTCTTGTAACGATTGGGGCAATACTTGCAGGCATCATCTGGTGGAATCAGCAGAGCGAGAAAACGGTAACCTATCGGATGCGCGATATGCTACCGCGTTACCTGCCGGCGGATTGTCTGCAGGACAGGCGCCTCTTCAAGCAGGTTACGCTCAACGCCTCTGGTGTGCCTGTTGCGGAGGTGCTCCAGCTGGTCAGCGCGAGTTCGGGCGTTGCACTGTCTCCTGCCGGCGAAGTTGGTTCAGTGCGGGTGTGCGTGCATGTGCGTGAGATGCCACTAATTGAGCTGATGGCGTCGCTTGCTGCCGTGCTCGACCTTCGCTGGCAACCTGCAGAAGGGGGCGGCTATCGGCTCTATCAAACAGCGCAACAACGCGATCAGCTCCGCCTGCAGGCACAGCAAAGAACGCAAAAGGCTCTCGGAACGCTTCAGCAGGCGATAGCGATGGCGAAGGCAGGTAGGTCAGACGTGCCCGACGACTTGCTGCCTGCTGTGACCAATCTGCTGCCGTCACCGCACATTCTGGGCGCAGTATCTTCCCTGACGGATGCCGAGATGAAACGTCTTGTGGCGGGAGAGACGGTGTGGTTACCCGCAGAGCGACTGCCTGAAGAGACAAAAAACGCCTTCTCGAGGGGGGGCGGTGCAGGAGAAAGAGTGTTTGCTGAGTTAAGCACAAGCCCGCTTAGCCGGCAGGTTACAGCCTACGTGTACAGCGACGGGCAAGGGCGGGGAACCAGTATTGACCTGCTGCCTGAGATCAGCCAGCCGCGCTTGAAGCGTGGTACGCGCGACATGGAAGATTGCTCGCTGGTCTTTCGTGCGGGCGAACCGCCTCCTGTGGAAAAGGTGGAGAGGTTCAATCGGGCTAAGAAGCTGACGGTCACTGAGGCGATTGCTCGAATCGCCGAACAGATGGGGTTGAATGTGGTAGCGGAATATTATCCTCTGACCATGTACCAGTACTTTATCGCCCCTCGTGACCCTCGCAAACTGCTTGCTCGGCTGAGTGAGCCGGTTCTGTACTCCGCGCAGTATGTGGGCCAAACCCTGTGGCTGACCGCGGACTGTCGCGCCGAGCACCGACAGCTGGACATACCACCAGACACCCTTGAGCGATGGTTTGAAGGCTCAGACGAGTTCGGCTTGACAATGGACATCGCGCTGGAGATTGTCCGAGTGCCCCTGGTGAAACAGCGGGTGCTGGAAGACTACGCGATGTCTCGTTACTCGAAGGATCAGAAAGTGAGGATAAAGGATAAAGGGCTGGAACTGTATGATGCGCCGCCATACGCCGAACCTGCAAAGCGTGAAGTGTATATGCAGCTGCAGCAGCTAACCAACCATAGTGTCGCCTCCAACATCGCTGGGGAAGAAGTCACCTCGCCAATAGTGCGCCTGCTCGCAAGATTGCCAGAAGCGCGGTTGAAGCGCGTGCTTGAGGGAGAACCTTTGCCCCTGCGTACTCTTCCGCCTGAATTTGCCCCTGTGCTCGAAGAGCTATTCTACTGCCAGCCTTCCCGTCTGCGAAACCTCTGGTTCCGAAGCAAGAACCCGTGCTGGCTGGAGGTACAGCGTACGATAGACACCATGTGGGCGACGGAAGCGCAGGGAGTGTTGCAGAAATACAAATCACCGCCCTCGCAAACTCCTGACGCAAACGCCGTAAACTATCGCCTGCGCGTGGAAAAGGTGCGGGTGCGACTGCGAACGCCGTCGGGAACCTTCGAGATGCCGGGTTGGGAATGGTATTGCTTCAAACGGGTGTAAGCAGGGGGCACACATTCCCTGTGTGCCCCGCAAAACGCCGTTACTTCTCCGCGAACGCTGCGTCGAAGGCGATGCGCGACGGCTCGAAGTCCATCCGCTTCACGAAGGCGCAGGCTTCCTTGGCGCCATGCTCGCGGTCCATGCCGCTGTCCTCCCACTCCACCGACAGCGGTCCCTGATAGTTCACCTCGTTCAGTGCGCGGATGATGCCCTCGAAGTCAATGCACCCACGCCCTAACGAGCGGAAGTCCCAGTAGCGCTCGGGATGCCCGAAGTTCAGATGCCCACCGAACACACCCGACAGGCGCGGCGTGGACGACCAGTAGACATCCTTCATGTGCACATGGAAGATGCGCTCACGGAAGGTGCGAATGAACGCCACATAGTCCACGCCCTGATAGCCCAGGTGGCTCGGGTCGTAATTGAAGCCAAAGCGTCGGTGACCGCCCACGGCTTCAATCGCCTTCTGCGCGGTGACGATATCAAAGGCAATCTCGGTCGGGTGCACTTCCAGCCCGAAATACACATCCTCCTGCTCGAACACGTCCAGAATGGGCTTCCACCGCGCGGCGAAGTCGGCAAAACCTTTGTCCACCAGGTCTGGCGGGTTCGGCGGGAACGAGTACAGGTAGGGCCAGATGGAACTGCCTGTGAAGCCATTAACCACCACCCGCTTCCGCTCCGCTTTTATCTCTGGTGGCGCGGCATTGAACAGCTTGCGCGCAGCGCGAGCGGTGTTCTTCATCTCCTCTGCCGCACGCTCCTTCACGCCTTCGGGCTTGCCATCGCCCCAGACATACGGCGGCAGAATGGCCTTGTGACGCTCATCGATGTTATCGCATACCGCCTGCCCCACCAGATGGTTGCTGATGGCGAAGCACTTCAGCCCGTACTTGCTCAGTATCTCCCAGCGCGATTCGACGTAACCGTCCTGCGACAGCGCCTTGTCCACCTCGAAGTGGTCGCCCCAGCAGGCAAGCTCCAGTCCGTCGTACCCAAACTCCTTCGCTTTCTGCGCCATCACTTCCAGCGGCAAATCCGCCCACTGTCCCGTGAACAGCGTGACTGGTCGCGCCATTGCATATCCCTCCTTTGCATGGTTTTCATCTTCTGGATTCGCGGTCAGATACGGACTTCCTGCCCGCCTAACGCTTCGCCAGCATATCGACCAGCACCGCTTTCGCCTCGTCAATCAGTATCATTTCGCCCTCGCGGCGCAGCACGCCCTTCACCGTCACCACATCGCCTTTCAGGAACGGCAGAAGCAGTTCCCCAGGCACTCGCACGGTCACCTCCCCAATCCGAAAGTCGCCGGTCGTGCCCGGCATCCCCTCGGTGACCGGCTGTTCGGTCAGCAGAACCGTCGTGCCATCCGCCAGCCTCGGCAACTGCTCCAGCCGTCGGACCACCGTCGCACTGCCGTTCCCCACCAGCAGATTGCGCGTGGTTACCCTGCCTGCTTCTACCCGCACTTTCAGCGTGTACTTGTCCCCAGTGCGTGTGCTAACCTGCAGGGAATAATCGCCGGGCGGCAGGTAAGCGAATCCAAAGAAGCCCGTGCCGTCCACGTATTGCTCGCGCTCGATCCCCCTACCCTTCAGCACCACCAGCGTGTGGTCGGCAGGGTTCAGCGTATCGGCATACAGAATCGTGCCCTTGATGTGTCCGGCTATCGGCTTCTCTTTCCACACCGCCGGCGGCACCGGAACCCACTGCCCAAAGACCTTACCCAGCGTCTCGTAGAAGGCGGGATTGTGCTTCTGCTCCTTGCCGTCGGCGTCGGTGTTGGTGGTAGCATAGGAATAGAAGCAGATGCCCCGTGCCCGGTTGCCCCGCTCGGTCGGCTTCCACACCCGCTCTATCTGTTTCAGCGTGTCCTCAATCGGGTTCAGGAAGTTGCCCAGCCCGATGCCTGCGTAGCGCTCGTACTGATGGTCTTTCACAAACCGCATCCAGTTGTCCAGCCACCGGGCGTACTTCTGTTCGTTGAAATAGCACATCGGCAGGTTCCAGTCCAGTATCCCCTCCTCCATCCAGCCGCGCCAGTCCTGATACACGCGCGAGTAGGCAGCGGAACGCGCCCACGCATCATCCGTTTCCGGTCCGTTGCCCCACGTGATGGTCGCCGCCGACACCAGCACCTTCGGATTGACCGTCATCGCATAGAGATAGGTTTTGCGCACCAGCGCGGTCACCTGGTCGCGCCGCCACTGCTTGAACTTTGCGCTCTTGAAGAAAGGAAAGCCGTTCGGCATCCCGCGTCGCTCGTTATAGCGCTGGATGCTGACCGGGTTATAGCCCCACCGCTCGTCCCCGTAACGCACGAAGTCAAAATGGATGCCGTCCACATCGTAGTTTCGGATGACGTCCAGATAAACCCGAAATGTCCAGTCCGCCGCGCCCGGATGACCAGGATCAATCTTGGTGGCTTCGCCGTCGTAGTCCTCGCCCATGTCGCTGAGCGTGAGGTATTCCGGAAATCGGCGTTGCAGGGAGCGTGGATGCTGATTCCTGCCCACCGCACAGGTATTCAGCCATGTGTGCACCTGAATATATGGCTTCTCGGTATGCGCTTTCTGGATAAGGTAAGCCAGCGGATCAAATCCCTCGGCGATGTCCGAGGCGCGCGGCTCGTAGTGCGACCCATAGTAGGCGTCCGCGCTTTTGCGTACCTGCACCACCACCGCGTTCAGCCCCGCCTGTCTCACCCGCGCCAGCAGGGTGTCTACCTGCTCCGGTGTCTTAATGCCCTCGTTGAAGCCATCTACCCAGATGGCACGCAGTTGCGGCTCGCCCGCGGGCTTAGCCAGCGCAGGCAACACACATAGCACCAATATCGCAACCCAACGCATCGTTACTACTCTCCTGAACCGACCCTATGCCTCCCGCATGTATGCCCGGATATACGGCTGGCAGCCTCTAAAAAGCCTCTGCCTCCTCCTTCGCTATCTGAACCCAGCGCACCACCCGCTGAGGGTCGTTGCGAATGGTGTGGCAGTCCTTCATGATGATCTCCACGCGGCAGTCGTTCTTTCTAAGCGAACGCAACCCCTGGCGCAATGTTTGCCGAACCCGCTGTTCGTCGAATTCGTCCTCTGCCAGCACGCCCGGATGCGGCTTCCAAGAGAAGATGTAGCGGTTCCCCAATCGTTCCGCCATCGCCTCCACATTCACCCACGGCGACATGGATACCCGGCGCAAACGCGGAAACCGCTCCACCACGTGCCAGCGACTGTCCAGCGGCTCGCAACAGCCGTAGCAGTTCAGCCCGAAACGCTCCAGCAGGGAATACTGGTACGGAAAGATGAACTCTTCAAACATCTCGGGCGAGATGCCTACCGTCTCCTGACTCTCGGCGAACCCCCACATGTCGATGGGGCGCACGTGACCGTTGAAGTCGGGCTGGGACAGTTCATGCGTCCACCCGAAGCCGCCCGAGCCGACGTATGTGCCATCGTTGTTCAGGAAAAGCAAACCGTTGCGCTCCAGGAAATCCAGCCGCGCCATGTGCCCATCGCGCAGAAAAGCCATCAGCGCGTGCACGCCATCCGGGTTGTCCACCATGTCGTACATCGCCTGCTCCAGTCCGCGCAGGTACACCAGCGTCTGCGTCATCCCGAACGACCACCACCAGACGGTCTTCAGCCGCACTGTCAGAATGTCACCGAAGGTCTCCTTCGCCAGCTGCAGAACTGCCTCGGTCGCCTCGTAGTCCACCGTAATCTGCGGGAAGCGCAGTTTGTCCATATCGTCGTAGCTTTTCAACGGCGCTTCCCACCGCCACGCTCCGCCCTTCTCGCCGCCGATGCGGGTCTCACGCAAACCCCAGTCGGTCTCCGTATACACATGCCCCACGTTGAAGTAAGGCTCTATCACCCTGTCGTCGCGCATCTGCGTACCCCAGAAAATCTCACGACGCAGATGCCACTCCCACCCCCTGGCAAGTCCACCTTCGCACCCAAACTGGTCGGGAGTGAGGATTTCGTTCCAGCCGTTCTCGGGGTCGCAGAAGACAAGAGGGCGCGTCGGCTCCAGCGCGTTGTGGCGATACCACAGGTCGCGTTTTTCCTGCTCTATCGGGCGCGCAGCCAGCTCGGCAACCTGCTTCGCCAGCTCGCGCAGGATACGGCGGTCGTTCTGGCTGATAAAGAACCGCGTTCTGGTGGTGGTCTGTTCTGGCATGATTATTCTCTCCTCCTTCGACGTAAAGCCAGCAACGCCAAACCGCCCAGCAACACCAGCCCCGAAGCCGGCTCGGGTACCGGCTGCGCCAGTATCACGCTCCAGTAGCGCACCCCATCGATATCTTCGCGCGTTACCCACACCAGCTCGCCCCGGTCGTTCAGCGCGATGCGGAAACTGCGCGTGGTTCCGCTGTTGTCGGTCAGGGGTATCAGCGTGCCGTCCGCCAGCAGGTGCACATCGTATTTCTGGAACAGGATAGCCTGCTCGTATGCCACCCAGCCGAGGTTGTTGATGTCGGGGAAGCTGCTGGCGGCGTTGCCCGTGTTGTTCGTCAGCGCAACTACCCCCGTCGCCTCCGACCACAGTTCAATGTTCCAGTTACTGCCGTTATGGTGCATCCACACCACCTGACCGTTATCGTTGAGGTCTGGCGAGGAGTAGTCGTCGCCGACGGTGTTCCCGGTCAGGTCGCGGTATCCCTGCATGTCGTCTACATGCGCCAGGTAGATTTGCGCGTTCATCTCGCTGTCCACCGCGTTCCACACCACTTCGCCCCGATTGTTAATGCGTGGGTTCTGGCTGTCAAAACTCGCCCAGCTGGTCAGGGTCACGGGGTCGCTGTCGCCGGGCTTCCACAGGTAGATGTCCTGATAGCCCGTGGAGTTATCGGTTCCGGTGGTTACTACCCAGCCCGCGTCGTTGATGTCGGGCGCGCCAAAGCCCACCGAGCCGTCGGCATGGGTAATATTGGTGATGATGCCGCTGTCCCACAGCACCACGTCGGACACGGAGCCATCATCGTAGCGCCAGACAATCTGGTTGTGGTTGTTGATGCGCGGATAGGTGTTCAATCGCCACTGTTCGCCCGCGCTCAGGCGGCGCACCTGCGTGCCGTCGTACAACCACACATCCGAGCGCGTGAAGTCGCCTTCCGACCAGACAATCCAGCCGTTGTTGTTGATGTGCACCGACTGCACCGAGTTCGTGTGACGATAGATAACCTGAGTGCGAAATATCGGCTGGGAAGTTGCCCGCAAAGACGCCAGCAACAGCCCCGCCGCCATTGCACAGGTCAGAATACGCATTAAGTATCTCCTCCTTTCTTGATGATTTCAAGTAGCAGGCTACACCCACTTAATGCCGATGTCCGTTCGATAGTGCATGTACTCAAAGCGAATACATCGCACCGCATCGTAGGCTCTTCCTCGCGCCTGAGCCAGCGTATCGCCCAGTGCGGTAACGCCCAGCACTCGCCCTCCAGCGGTGACAATCCTGTCCCCCTCTTTGCGCGTGCCGGCGTGGAACACCACACACTCAGGAACCTGAGACGCCTCCTCCAGCCCCTCAATCGGCAAGCCCGTCTCATACTTGCCCGGATAGCCTCCAGAGGCAATGACCACACACACCGCATAGCGAGGCTTCCATTGCAGGGTTATCTCGTCCAGACGGCACTCCACCGCCGCCTGCATCACTTCCACCAGGTCGTTCTCCAGCAGGGGCAAAACCGCCTGCGTCTCGGGGTCGCCAAACCGCACGTTAAACTCCAGCGTCTTCACGCCTTCATGCGTCACCATCGTGCCCGCGTAAAGCACCCCCCGGAACGGAATGCCCGCGTCACGAGTGGCGCGGATGGCGGGATGGATAATCTGCTCCATCGCCTGCCTCTGCAGTTCGGGCGTCACCAGGCGCAGAGGACAGACACTGCCCATGCCACCCGTGTTGGCACCCCGGTCGTTATCCAGAGCGCGTTTATAATCCTGTACCGGCGGCATCGGCAGAGCGGTGGCACCATCCGTAAACGCCATCAGCGAGGCTTCCTCCCCGCTCAGCACCTCTTCGACCACCACACGTGCCCCCGCCTCACCCAGCACGCGCTCCTCCATCAGCGAGCGGATGACCTCCAGCCCTTCATCCAGCTGGTGCACCACAAACACGCCTTTTCCTGCCGCCTCACCGTCTGCCTTAATCACCAGCCCCGGTGCCCCTTCGCGGAAACGCTGGTGCACATACATCGCTGCTGCCTGGGGGTCGCTGAAGGCGGAGAAGTCGGCAGTGGGAATATGATAGCGGCGCATGACCTCTTTCGCGTAAACCTTGCTTCCTTCCAGACGCGCTGGCTCTTTGCTGGGACCGAACACCGCCAGCCCGCGCCTCTCAAAGACGTCCACCACACCAGCAATCAGCGGCGACTCGGGGCCAACTACCGTCAGGTCCACGTGATTGCGCTCGGCAAAATCGGCGAGCCTTGCAATGTCGGTCGCTTTCAACGCCACGCACTCCGCCAGTTCGGCGATGCCGGCGTTGCCCGGTGCCGCATAGATTTTAGTCACCTTCGGGCTCTGCGCGATTTTCCACACCAGAGCGTGCTCGCGCCCGCCTCCACCTATCACCAGTATCTTCACTCTTTACTCCTCCCGGTAACGCTCCAGCGGGACAAACCGGGCGTAGTCGGGCTTGAAGCCCACACGCACCGTGCCCGTTGGACCGTTTCGCTGTTTGGCGATAATGATTTCGGCCTCCTCTACGCGCCCCTCCTCGCGAGGCATCGTGCCCGCGTCAACGTCCTCGGACGACACCGCCTCCTTCATCGCGTAGTACTCCGGGCGATAGATAAAAGCCACCACGTCCGCCTCCGCCTCAATGGAACCGCTTTCCCGCAGGTCCGAGAGCATGGGACGCTTGTTCTCACGGTGCTCTACCGCGCGAGACAGCTGCGACAGGGCGATAATTGGCACTCGTAGCTCCCTCGCCAGCCCCTTTAACGCTCGAGCGATGTCGGAGATCTCCTGCGTACGGTTCTCGGAGCGGCGGTGACTGCGCATCAGCTGCAGATAGTCCACAATCACCAGGTCCAGCCCATGCTCGGCACGCAGACGCCGACACTTTGCTCGCATCTCCAGCGCGGAAATGTCGGGCGTGTCGTCGATGAAAATCTTCGCCTCCCACAGGTCCTGTATCGCCCGAGATATCTTGTTCCAGGCCGTTTCGGGCAGCATCCCCAACCGCAGACGATGGGCGTTTACCTCCGCCTGTGAGCAAATCATGCGCTGAACCAGCTGTTCTTTGGACATCTCCAGACTGAAGATAGCCACCGTCTTCTTTTCGTGCAGGGCAACATGCTCGCCGATGTTCAAACAGAGGCTGGTCTTGCCCATGCTTGGGCGCGCGGCGATGATGATGAGGTCGGAAGGCTGTAACCCTGCAGTCACATAGTCCAGCTCGCGGAATCCTGTGCTCAGCCCCGTAACCAGCTTGCGCTCGTGGTAGAAGGCTTCAAAGCGGTCAAACGCCTCGCCCAGCAGGGGACGGATGCTCTCGAAGCCCTTGCCGATGCGCCGCTGAGCCACCCGATAGATGGCGCTCTCCGCCCGGTCGGTGACATCGGCGATAGTCAGCGGCTCCTCCTCGTCCGTCGCCGCCGCCATGTGGATAATCTCCTGCGCAGCCTCTATCAGCCGCCGCCGGATGGCGTACTCTTCCACGATGCTCGCGTAGTAGTCCACGTTCGCCGCGCTGGGCACGCTGTCGATGAGAGTGGTCAGATATGCAACGCCGCCCACATCCTCCAGCTTGCCCCGCCGCTGAAGCTCCTCGCTGACGGTCACCAGGTCTGCCGGCTCGTTGCGGCTGGAAAGCGTGACCAGCACGTCGAAAATAACCTTGTGCGCCTCGCGATAAAAGTCCTCGGGTGCAAGGAACTCGCTGACGCGCTCGATGGCGGTGCCATCGATCATCATCGATCCCAGCGTGGCTATCTCTGCATCCAGATTGTGCGGCAGGGTGCGCAGGAGCTCACTCATGCGTACCTCCTGTCCACCCTGGCGATCCGCGTTCCTTCTCATGGAATCACACCACGCTTCACGCAGAGGTCTCCTGAGGCACCACTTCCACCTTCAGCGTCAGATGGACATCGTGGTGCAGATGCAGAGCGACCTCGTAATCGCCCAGCGACTTAATCGGTTCCAGCAGGGCGATTTTGCGCTTGTCCACCTTCACATGATACTGCTGAGCAATCGCGTCGGCAATATGCTGAGCCGTCACCGCGCCGAACAGCTTGGTCGTGTTCTTACCCGCCTGCGCCTTCACCGTTACCGTCTTGCCCCTCAGCACTTCCGCCACCTGCTTGGCTTCCTGTGCTGCCTTTTCGGCGCGCTGTGCCTCCTGACGCTGGCGCAGTTCCACGTTCTTCAACGTGCCCTTATTTGCCTCTATCGCCAGCCCACGCGGAAAAAGGTAGTTTCGTGCATACCCTTCTGACACGCTGACTACCTCACCGTGCTTGCCCAGCGAGGGTACGTCGCGGGTCAGTATCACCTTCATTGCCATCTCCAGTTTCCTCCTCCTGTATATTAGCGCACTAACTGCAATCCCAGCACCGGCTCGTTGCGGCTGAACAGACTATCTATCCCCACCCAGAGGCTCCAGTCGTTGCCCAGATACAGCTTCGCTTTCGCGTTCAGCTGGGGGTCGTTCGGGTTAAACAGATCACCGCGAAGCTGCAGATTGCGCTTTGCCTGCCAGCTCAAGCCAACACCCGGCTTGGAAGCATACAATCCATAACGTAAGTCCAGATTCGGCGCAAGACCAAACCCGTACTGCAGAATAATCTTGTTGCTCTCCGTCACGTCATATACGCCCAGGTCCACAAAGCGGTCGTCGCGGTAGGGAAAGGTCAGCGTGATGTCGGTGCGGAACATGCTTTCCCTCAGCATCCCGTACACGTCCAGCGTCACCCCGACCGGTCTCAGGGAGAGGCGCGGAGGCTGTATCAGCCGCTCCACAAAACGGTTCACTTTTTCGGTCGCCTGTCGCGCTTCGGTGAGCGTTGCCCGGGCCTCTGCTACCGTCGCGCGCACATTCTGACGCAGCTCTTCATCACCCGTGTACTTGCCGATGTCATCGGCGATACGGTTCATCTTGACGCTGAGTGCATTCATCTCGCGGGCGACACCGCGCAGGTCCTGCTGGAGCTGCTCATCGCTGACAAAGCGGTCAAAGCTTTCGGTCGCATGTTGCGCCGTGCGCACCAGCTCGCGCGACTGTTCCAGCAACCCTTGCAAGTCTTCCACCACCTGCGGAAGCATCCGCGTAGACCGCCGCGTGTCCTGTACCACTGCGTCAAACGACCGCCCCGCGCTGGCGAGCAGTTTCTGCGCCTGGTCCACCACCACCGTCAGCCGTGCCGACGCCTGCTCCACGTTCTTCAGCGTCTGCTTGATGCTCGCCTGCATCTCCACATCCCGATACATATCAATCAACGCGCTCGCGGAGCGCACCAATTTCTGAACCTCCTGCAGCGCTTCCTGAGCGACCGGCGCGAGGTCGGTGAGGCTCGTCTCTTTGGTGCCGCGGATTTCGGACCCCTCCCCCGCGCTTCTGGACGACCTGCCCGGAACCAGCGCTATCAGCTTATCCACCCCCGCGATGCCCGGCGACATCACCACCGCCGTCGAGTCCTCGGGGATGACCACATCTTTGCGCACAGCCATCCGCACGCGGGCGCGAAGGTCCGGCGTTAACCATACTTTTTCCACCTCGCCGACCTCCACACCAGCCAGGTACACCCGAGCCTGCTCCCGAATGCCCAGCGCATCGGGAAACACCGCCTCGATATGGTATACCTGCCGCGCCGCCAGCGCACCGCGCAGGTAGATGACCGTCACCACTATCCAGATGGTGGACAGGATGATGGTTGAACCGACCAGCAACACCGCCTTGCGCGAGGTAATCATCGGTCATGCTCCTGTATCACTGCCGTTTGACCATCCTGTATGATACCACCGGCTTGCAGGAAGCGGCGCACCACCGGATTGGTATCCGCACGCACTTCCTCCGGCGACCCGCACGCAACAATCTGCCCCTCGTGAAGCATGGCAACCCTGTCCGCGATGTGAAACACGCTGATAATATCGTGCGAAACCACCAGCGAGGTCACCTTCAGGCGCCTGGTGGTATCCACAATCAGCCGGTCAATGGTTTCCGCCATGATGGGGTCCAGGCCTGCCGTCGGCTCGTCGTAAAGCACGATTCTGGGGTTCATCGCCAGCGCACGCGCCAGCCCCACCCGCTTCTGCATCCCTCCCGACAGCTGCGCGGGATACAACTTCTCCGTCCCTGCCATACCAACCATCTCCAGCCGCTGACGCACAATTTTCGCCACTTCTTCCTCCCGACGTGTGATGTGCCGGCGTACCCCGAACGCCACATTATCGTATACCGTCAGCGAATCGAACAGCGCCGCATACTGGAACACCAGCCCAACCTGCTTGCGAACAGGGGTCAACGCTGTCTCCGACAACCGCGAGATTTCCACATCGCCGATCCAAATCTCTCCACGCTGGGGCTTAATCAGTCCGCCCACCAGCTTCAATAGCGTCGTTTTTCCGCAACCGGACGGTCCCATGATGGCGAATATCTCGCCGGCACGCACCTCCAGAGAAACCCCCTTGAGCACCCAGCGCGAGTCCACCTCATACCACACATCCACCACACGCACCGCGCTTTGTACGTCCGATTGCTCCGTCATCGCCCACCAAAAAGCAGATATGCCAGCACAAAGTTCGTCACGTAAATCAGCAACACGGTCACCACCACGCTGTTTGTGGTCGCCTGTCCTACACCGACCGCGCCCCCTTCCGTCCTCAACCCTGCCCGACAACCGACCAGCGCCACAATCGCCCCGAACACCACCGTCTTCAACAGACCCGCGAACACGTCATAGGTGTCCACCAGGTCGCGAATGCCCATCAGGTAAGAAGTCGGCGAAACCCCCAGCGGCACCGCTACCGCATAACCTCCGAACACGCCCGTCACGAAAGCCAGCACGCCCAGCATCGGCAGCATGACGAGACTGGCAATCAAGCGCGGCACCACCAGATACTGCACCGGCGGCACCGCCAGCGCACGCAGTGCGTCTACCTGCTCGGTTACCTTCATACTGCCAATTTCGGCAGCGATTGCGGAAGCGGAACGCGCCGCCACCACCACCCCTGTCACCACCGGTCCCAGCTCTCGCGCCATCGCCAGCGCGACTGCCCCGCCGGCAAGCGAGCCTACCCCGAACTCCAGCATCAGCTTAGCCGAGTACAGCGCGAGCACCGCCCCCGTAAACCCGCTGGTAATCACCACCATCGGCACCGCCTGCGCCCCGATTAACGCCATCTGCACCACCGTCTCGCGAACTTCCCACCGCCCGCGAAGCACAAAACCTATCGCCTGCGCAAGCAAAATGCCGATATCGCCCACAAACAGCACCAGCTGGGTGGCTTGCTCGGCGAGACCATACACCGGATGACGTAACGGCGCTCGTGTTTGCATCTCTACCCCGTCGCGCTAACAGTATAGTCTCTTCTGCTCTCGCTTGTCAACACGCAAGCCCTTACCTTACCCCACCAAACAGGTTGACATCTTCACAAAAGCGTTGTATACTGTGAGTAGACTTCTACCCCCCGTGAAAGGAGCAAAAAAATGAAACGCTTTGCTTTGCAAACTAAACAGGGGGGGAACTGACCACCCTCGCCATCTTCACCGTGCTCGGCGCAAGCCTGCTGTGTCCCTCTAACGCCTTCGCCTCGGTTAGGATGTATGTCATCTGGCAACCCGTCCAAAACGGCGGCTGGGAACGCGCCGATGGAGGCTCCACCATTGGAGGCGTGTTCCATGTGCGGGTCGTTGTTCAGCCGAACAGTGGATACCTGTATGGAGGCGCATCTGTCATCAGCAACTCGGTCACCGAACTGGCAGACCACCATGCGGGGCAGACCACGATGGGCAACTTCGCGCAGGTTTCTCCCAACAGCAGCTATGGAGACCCTACCAGCAATGTTTCGGTTTTGCAGAGCGAGCCGCTCTTCCTGCCCCACAACGCCACCTACCGTCTATGGGTGCGCGTGCAGTATATGACCTACTACTCCATGCCTCCACATCCTTTGATACCCAACGTGGAGGAACAGGAGATACAGGTAACCATGAAAAACCTGGTGCTGGTGGACAGCCGGTTGGAACCGTATTTTGTGTGGAAGCCGCTGGAGGTGCCTCCTCCACCACCTCAACCAGTAAACGTTGTGACAGAAGACCCTGTGCTTATCGGACCCACAGTTCCTTTTTCGGTTCAGATACAGCACGCGCAGAGCGGGGTATACACATTACGGTTGGAGATATTCACCAGTGAGAACAATGAGACCCCGATACTGGTGAAGGAGTTTACGAACGTGCCTCGTCCGGGTGTGTGGCAGTGGGAATGGGATGGGAAGCTGGCGGATGGAAGCACAGCACCCAAAGGAGTTTACAGTTATCGCCTGTCGGCACTGGCGTATGTGCCCACCCTGCCAGACAGAGACAGTAATCGGTCGGCGTTTCTTGAGTCGCTGAGGGCGTATGACGAGAACAACGTGCCGATTTTATACACCGAGTACTGGGGTTATGATGATAAGAGCACCCCGGAAGACGAAAGTGACGATGAGCACCTGTATTTTGCGGACGATGGTTCTTACCAAAGTAACCGTCGGTATCGGTCTGGCTCTGGTCGATGAAAGCGTCGCGCGGATTGAAGATAAGGGAAGGGATAGCCTTCCATCCAACCCAGCTGTAGCAGCCATCAACGAGAATTGGTTTTTATTGCATGAGTGGGATGCCGAGCAGGATAAATGGGGACGCACCAATGCCTTGCTGCATGAACTGACCCATCTCCTGAATGATCGAAATAAGAACCACTGCAGAGCAGGGATACGAACTTGTGTATGGAACTCGAGTTTCGATGTCTTGACGTGGACGAGGCCATTACCTAACGCTGTAAAAATCGGCGGCACAATCTACTACAATATGCCCTGGCACGATCTCGCAGAGATTAACGAGATGCGGATATCTCTGGGGTGGCCACCCCTGTCGCCATGAAAGGAGGAAGAGCATGATTTCAAGGTCTAAGAAAGGCTCGGTTACCCCTGCGGCTGGCGAAAGCAAAAGCCCTGCACCGGTGGAGTTACGCTACCCATGGAAATTGACAGGCAAGGAGCTATTACTGGAACTCCAAGATGACAATGGGACACCTGCCATTTACGCCTTAGACCCCTTTGCACAACGCCCTAGGTTGCAGTTACTGATACGCGGCGGCAGACGCCCCGTCTGGAACCACCGGCGGACACGTTTCGCCTATTTCAGGGGCAGGTGGCGCGTATGGATTGCCCGCAGGGACGGCTACACTTTTGACCTTCAATGGCAGATGACCATCCCCGATATGCCCAGAGCCGACGACCCGCCGGTACGCTGGACATACGCAGGAAACTTCTATTGCGTGGGGAATAACACGCGCTTCGGCACCTATGCCGAGTCCGATTTCTGCAACGAGCCTCTTCCCGATGACATAGATTGGCGCAAGTGGCGAAGCAAATATGCGGGAATAGGACTGGGACCGTGGCTCAGGCTTGCCAAACCGGTCGACCCGACGACGCAGAGAAGCATACCATGGAACATGGTCTCTGTGGTGCGGAGCAAAGCGTTCTCGCCAGACGACCGGTATGTTGCCGTGGAGATTTCCCCGGCCTCTCCGAGAGACATGTTGCGGGCGCAGAGTAAGATTTATATCTACCGCAATCCCCGAAAGGCTCCTCCATTGCCTCAGGAGGAAGAAGAGAAACTGCTCCGGCAAACCCGCCACATTGGAGGTCCTCTGGCAGAGCCGGAGCGTCGGCTGACCACGTTGAGCGATGATGTGGCAGAGCTGGAGCCATTGTGGTCTCCTGATGGTCGCTGGATTGCGTTCACCGTTGTCCATTTGAACCGGGGATACATGACCGCAGCAGTTGCCCACCCCGACGGCACTGGCTACACCGAACTGCTGTTCTCCGTGCCTGAACCTGAAACATTACCTACTGAATGGCAGACGGTGTACCGCTCACTTCCACCTGCGGAGGGCACTCTCAGCCTGATATATCCGTCACCCCCACCTGTATGGGGCAGTCCATCCGATACGCCTGTAGGATGGACCGACGACGGCAAATATCTGGTTCTCAAAGGTGGGATTGACCGACGTGTGAAGATCGCCAGGTATGAGAACGGAGCGTGGTTGCTGAAGGCTTTGCCCCGTGAAGGAAGCCGTCTCATCGTGTCTCCAGAAGATGAGTGGGTGGCTATTGGACCGAAGATGGGTGGAAGCTATCCCATCTGTGTTCTCAACCCGTGGGATGTGCAGATGTGGATTTACCTGGTCTCCGACAGAGATTGCAAACAGTTATCCTGGCTGGTTCCAGAAGGATTTACCCTGAACTGGCTGGATTGGTAGGACAAACATGTCCAAGTTTGTGCCAGAAAGACGGTATGGCTGGAGGCTCACCGGCGACGAAATCCTGCTGGATTTGACAGCGGAGGATGGCAAACGGGGCATCTACGCGCTCAACCCGTTTGAGACGGAGCCGAAGCCCAAACTGCTTATCCCGGGCGGGATGAGTCCCGTCTGGAACCACCGAAGGACGCTTTTCGCCTACTACCGCCCTGACACTGTTGTCCCGTTTCTGGCGCGCAGAGATGGATATACCTTCGCAATCTCATACCTTAATCCGCGCGCCGCCAGATATTTCCAGCCAAATCTCGCCCCCGTGAACTGGACCACCGCCGGCAACTTCTTCTTTGATTATCCCTACTACGTGGAATCGGATGTGTGCCGCGCACCTCTACCCGATACGATTGACCTGCGCAGCTGGAAGCATTATGCAGTGGGTGGTCCGGGACCGATACTTAGATTGAGAAGGCGATACGACCTCACAGACCCACAAAAACAGGAACAGATACCGTGGAGTGACATCCGGATATGGCGCACACAATCCTATTCTCCTGACGACGAGTATATTGCGGTGGAGGTGGCTCCATTGCCGCCGATGGACCTCCTGAGGAAACAGAGCAAGATATATATCTACCGCAACCCAGCTAAAGCGCCGCAGACAGATGAGCGTGCGCTGAAGAAGCATCTCAAAGCGGCTACTCACCTGCAAGGAGCCATAGAATGGGGACGGCGATTGACCTCGCTTCCAGATAGCATCACCGAAATGCAGCCTCTCTGGTCGCCAGATGGGAGGTGGATTGCCTTGACGGTGGTACACTGGGAGGGGGGATACATGACCGCTGCGGTGTGCAAGCCCGATGGCAGCGCCTATCAAGAACTGCTGACGTCGGGCATCGAAGAGCGTCTGTTGCGCGAGCGCAGGTAGACGCAGTGGGACCCTGTCAGCGGGACGGGGAAAGGGGGGCGCACAACCTGGAGGAGTTTTGGTTGTCGGTGGGGCAACCCGTGCGCAGTTCCCATCGGGTGGTCAGACAGTGGGAAATACCTGGTCTTCCAGAATGACGCCAATCTGGTGGTAGCGACGTTTGACCGGGGGACATGGTTTATCAAGATCGGGTGGTATTGGCTCTCGAACGCTCTGCCCCCGCGTCCGGCACTTGGTCCCGACAGAGGGGGGCAGTGCCTTGTCGCGGGATGCAGTTTCGGTGTCTCGGTGAACATTGATGACCTGGCACGCTCACGTTTCCGAAACCCGCAACGTGTGTTGCTAGAGGATTTTGTCATCAACTGGATTGACTGGTAGAGGATAGCGAATGGTTTCGACCTACCCCCACCCACACCGCGCGATGTCAACACCCCTCACAATATTTGACATCTTCAGACGCTTATGATACAATATATTGGTATTCTCCTGAGGAAAACCGCCTGATTATATACTTTTCCGTCTGGAGGTGTGGGAAGAGAATACGCATGGCAAAAACCGAAACGCTGACGACACCCCAAACGTCTGAAGAGCAGTCTTTAGTCACTACTGTTGACCGCGAGTACACCGCGCAGGAGTTTACCGTGCTGGAGGGGCTCGAGGCTGTGCGCAGACGCCCCGGCATGTACATCGCCGATACTGGCGTGCGCGGTCTGCATCAACTCTTCTATGAGGTTATTGATAACAGCATTGACGAGGCACTGGCAGGATTCTGCACGCGCATTGACGTGGTACTGCATCCCGACGGTAGCCTCTCCGTCACCGATAACGGGCGCGGTATCCCCGTAGACATCAACAAAGAGACCGGTCTGACGGGCGTGGAGCTGGCGATGACGCGCCTGCACGCAGGCAGTAAGTTCGGCGGCGGCGGATACCGAGTCTCCGGTGGTTTACACGGCGTGGGGGTGTCGTGCGTGAACGCCCTGTCGGAGTGGCTGGTGGTGGAGGTCTGCCGCGACGGCAAACGCTACCGCCAGCGGTTTGAACGGGGCAATCCGGTGACTCCACTGGAAGTGGTGGGCAAAGCTAAGAACACCGGCACCATGGTGCACTGGCTTCCCGACCACCTCATCTTCGAGAAACGGGAATACGACCCCGAGCGCATCGTGCGACGTATCCGAGAGCTCGCTTTCCTGAACAAGAACGTCACCATTACCTTCACCGATGAACTGCATGGCGAGCCAACACAGACGTTCCATTACAAGAACGGGCTGGCGGAGTTCGTGCAGTGGCTGAACGAGAACAAAGACCCTCTGCACAAACCCATTCACTTCGCCCGCACGCGCGAGGATACCTACGTCGAGATTGCCATCCAGTACAACGACACCTATCAGGAGAACATCTTCGCCTTCGCCAACAACATCCACAACACCGAAGGCGGCACGCATGTGTCGGGCTTCAAGACCGCCCTGACCCGCGTGATTAACAACTACGCCCGCAAGAACGGCTTGCTGAAGGAGAAAGACCCCAACTTCAGCGGAGACGACGTGCGCGAAGGATTGACGGCGGTCATCAGCGTTCTGCTCCTCAACCCGCAGTTCGAAGGGCAAACCAAGACCAAACTGGGCAACAGCGAGATAGAGGGTCTGGTGAACTCCATCGTTGGCGAGGCGCTTTCGCAGTATTTCGAGGAGAACCCCTCCGTCGCCCGCCGAATCATCGACAAGGCGCTGGTTGCCCAGCGTGCCCGCGAGGCGGCACGACGCGCCGCCGACCTGGTGAAGCGACAGAGCGCACTGGAAAACACCTCCCTGCCGGGCAAACTGGCGGACTGCTCGGAGCGTGACCCGCGCCTGTGCGAGCTGTTCCTGGTGGAGGGCGATTCCGCCGGCGGCTCCGCCAAGCAGGGACGCGATCGGCGCACGCAGGCGGTACTCCCCTTGCGCGGTAAGATTCTGAACGTGGAGAAGGCGCGACTGGATAAAGCCTTAGAGAACGAGGAGATTCGCGCCCTCATCACCGCGCTGGGCACGGGCATCGCCGGACCGGGCAACGGATACAACGGCAACGGCGAGGAGAAGAACGACGGCGACTTCAAGTTTGACCTGTCCAAACTGCGCTACCACCGCATTATCATCATGACCGATGCGGACGTGGACGGCGACCACATCCGAACGTTGTTGCTCACCTTCTTCTTCCGCTACATGCGCCCGCTGATTGAAGAGGGACATGTGTATATCGCTCAGCCGCCGCTCTACGTGATTAAGGCGGGCAAGGATGAGCGATACTACGCTCGCACTGAAAAAGACCGCGATGAGATACTGAAGAACCTGAAGCGCAAGAACGTCACCGTGGGGCGCTTCAAGGGGCTGGGCGAGATGAACGCAGAGGAGCTGGCGGAAACCACCATGAATCCGGCCACCCGCCGCCTGGTACGCGTGGAGCTGGAGGATGCCGTCGCCGCTGATGAGATATTCAGCGTGCTGATGGGCGATAAGGTGGAGCCGCGCAAGGAGTACATCGTGCGCCATGCCAAGCTGGTGACCGACCTCGACTGGCACGCCTGATCAGTTGAGCATATCCCGTCTCTCCATCTGCTTGTAGAGCACCAGCGAGTAGACGACCGGCACGAAAACCAGCACGAGGAACACCACCAGACACACTACAGGCGGCACACCCAGCCATATTGCCAGTGCGCCCAGAAACCCCGCAAGGGCGTAGAGCCGGGATGTGAGCCGGTGCGTCCTGTCCCAGACCACCTCGCTGGCAAGCGTCCACGGCGTGCGTACCCCAACCCAGAAATTGCGCTTCACTCTGCCCAGCAACAAGCCAACGCCGGCAAAGAGTAGAAAGACACCGCCGAAGAGCGCACGCGCCACGTCCAGTCGGGGATGTATCCCAGCCTGAAGAGCAACCGCGTGAATGTAGCCCATCAGCGCGAGAACCATCATCACGATAAGGTTGTAGGTGGAAAGGAACGGTTCTACCTTAAACCCGCGCGGCGACAGCCATGGAAGCGCCAGAAGAACCAACCACAGCATCGCAGTCAAACCGGGCAGGAGAAACGCCCCCACCGGCTTACTGCTCCAGCCGTCTACCTCGCCCTTCCAGTTCCAGTGGGTGGGCACTCGTTCGGGAAGCGATGGATACAGCCAGAGCGAGTACGCCAGCATTGCCGCAATCAACAGCACACCCCAGATGAGCATACCGCGGGTGCTCATCGCAATCACCTCCACTGCTATTGACCAGCGCAGGACTTGCCCGGTTTCTCCTTCTATCCGTACAGCAGATACCGCGTCCGACGACGGCGAAACGCCATAGCCTGCCTCTGCATGTAATCCCACACTTCGCCCGCGTCGGCGCCCTTCTCTATCATGCCGTACGCCCGCGCATCCGTCAAAAGGGTCATCAGCCGCTCATACTGCCACTCGCGCGGGTGCAGACGGCGCAGGGCACAAGCTAACTCTACCCCTAATCGCACGGGCTGAAACCGGCGCCTGTCTACCACTGTGAAACGCAGACCGTTGCATACCTCGCCGGCAAACTTGCTGGCGTTGGGCGTGAACTGTAACGGCATACACGCAAAGCCCGGCAGGTCGCGCTTTAACAGCCCCTGAGCCAGCGCGGAGGCATCCATCCATGGCGCACCAAACAGCTCAAAGGGCGCATCGGTTCCTCTGCCCACCGAGACGTTGGTGAACTCCAGCAAGCCCACACCCGGGTACAGCGTCGCCGCGGTGAGACTGCGCATATTGGGCGAAGGGTCCACCCAGCGCAAGCCCGTCTGGTCGTACCACATCTCCCGCTTCCAGCCTGAACAGGGTATCACCTGCAGGTCGCAGCGGGGGGCGCGCTCCGCCTGAAAGAGCCTCGCCAGCTCGCCGACGGTCATCCCGTGCCTCAACAGAATCGAGTGATACGCCACGAACGAGCGTTTGTCCGCGTCGGTTAAACTGCCCTCCACCGCCATGCCGTTGATAGGGTTCACCCTGTCCAGCACCACCATACGCACACCGTGCTGTGCCGCCGATTCCATCGCCAGCCCCATCGTGGAGATGTAGGTATAAAACCGACAGCCGATGTCCTGAATATCGAACACCAGCGCATCCAGCCCCTTCAGCATCTCGGCGGTGGGCGATTTGTGCTCGCCGTACAGGCTGTAGATGGGCAGACCGGTTTCGGGATGTCGCGCGTCCTTCACCGGCTCGTCCACGATACCCGCAAAGCCATGTTCCGGGCTGAACAGTGCGCTCAGCTTCACCCCCGCATCCAAAAGCGCGCGCCAGGTTGGGGTTCCCTGTCGCGTCAAACCTGTATGATTGGTAATCAGCCCCACCCTCAGCCCACCAAGCGCACTTGCGCCCTGCTGAAGCAACACGTCCACTCCGTTCAAAACGCCGGGCATCGCCAGCCTCCTTCTAAATGGGCATCTCAAGCCGTCCGTTACCTTCATTCGCGATTCTTCCCTAAAATTTCCTTTCAAAAGGGCACGAAACCCCTTGAGTGGTACGAATCTTGCGTTTATTAGATACGGGTTACGTCACGTAACCAGCACATACCATTTTGCGGGAGGAAAACGCCATGAGCAAACTGAAGATTGTGAGCATCGGGATTGTGGCTGTTCTGCTGATGGTGGTGCCGGCGGTCGCGCAGACATGGGTGCCGGTGGGAACAGCCGAGGGCGGAGTCGCCGTCTACTTTAACGACACCTACGAAGTGCCGGCGAACGTCTCTTACCTTCGGGTGCAGTACACGAACTCCACAAGCAACGTGAACGGCGCACACATCAGCATGGTCGAACCGTTCAAAACCATTTTTGGCGACCAAGGGCAGTACGGATTTGACCTCATCGCCGTTGCACCAACCAACACTAACCCAACTCCGCCTGTGCTTTATGCGTACGACTGGAATGGTACTACAGCTGAGCAAAACGGACCGATACTGTGGGCAGCAAACGTGTACAGCGACTGGTACAACGGTCCCACGAATCCTTCGGCAACTGTGCTGAACAGTAGCCTGCGCGGTTCCAGCGGTACGCCCTTGTTGTATAACCTCACCGCACTGGGCGGAGGAGACTATAAGGCGGATTTCGCCGCTGTTCTGGAAAGCGACGGGTTTATTCACTGGTACACTCCAGGCTCTCCGGACACGCCTTTCCCGTATCCATTTACCGGTAAGTTCCTAGTAACGGGCACACTGTACTACTACAAGAACCTGGACACGACGCCCGGCATGGACTTCTATCAAGGCACGATGAACCTCTACGCGCAAGCCATTCCGGATGCTTCAACCATCACGCTGTT
>CAZOGB010000011.1:53821-73337 GCA_964579145.1 uncultured bacterium
GAAATCGCAGGCAACGCAGAACGAAACCTGCTCAAGCACGTTCCAGCCTCCGAAGGAGGCTTCGTCAAGAGTAGCCTTCAACTTCCAGATGCAGCGTTGCTCTCTTTATCCTCTTGGCGAGCGACCACCAGTTGTGCTATCATGAGAGACGAACAGAGCGAGGAGGAGAGGATGAAATCGGCGACGAGATACCTCTGGTTCAATACCGCCAAACGGCGCGAATATATTAACATCACGGACGAAGTGGAACAGTTCGTTCGCGAGAGCGGCATTCAGGAAGGCTTTGTGCTCGTCAGTGCGATGCATATCACCGCGGGAGTATACGTCAACGACGCCGAGAGCGGATTGATTGCCGACATTGATGAGTGGTTAGAGAAACTTGCCCCCTATCGCCCAGACTACCGTCACCACCGCACGGGTGAGGACAACGGCGACGCGCACCTCAAAAGTCTGCTCATCCATCACGAGGTGATTGTGCCCATCACCAACGGCAGGCTGGACCTCGGCCCATGGCAGCAGATATACTACGCCGAGTTTGACGGACAGCGACGCAAACGAGTAATATTAAAGGCGATAGGAGAATAGAGCCGGTCTCTACCCTGGTGGGGAGGTGTCCCCACCACGGGCAAGGGAGGCTTGCCTGTATCGGACAGCCGAGGGGCTGTCATATCAACGATGGGGTAGGAGGTTTTTGAGAATGTACCGTAACCTCTGCACCGTGTTCGCGGAGATCGCCGACAGGCAACCCCAGCATCTGGCACTGGTGCGTATCCTCAAAGCGCAAACCTATCCCCTTACTTATGGGGAATATCTGCGCCGGGTCATCCATTTCAGCGCGGGTCTGGAAGCAACTGGTGTCTCGTTCGGGGACCGCGTGCTTCTGCTTTCGGAAAACCGCCCCGAATGGGCAATTGCTGACTATGCCCTGCTCTCGCTCGGAGCGATTGTCGTGCCCGTGTACCCTTCCCTGCCCCCTGCACAGATAGAGTATCTGGCACGAGATAGCGGCGCCCGGGTGATTATCGTCTCCGAGGAGAAGCAGTACCGTAAGGCGGTGGAGGTCAGCAGGGCGGTGCCACAACTGGAAACCATCGTGGTGATGGACCCGCCCGACCAGCTCGCCAGCAACGCTATCAGCTTCGCTGACATAGAGCGGCGCGGCGAAGAGGACGCTGAAGCGGAAAACCGATTCCGCGAACGCATCGCGCAAATACCTCCTGACCACATCGCCACCTTCATCTACACCAGCGGCACGACCGGCGAGCCTAAGGGCGCAATGCTCACGCACGGGAACCTGCTCTCCAACGTGGAAGCCAGCCTGCAGATTATCGATGCCGGGCCGGACGATGTGTTTCTCTCCTTCCTGCCCCTGAGCCACGTGTTTGAGCGAATGGGCGGACACTTCACCGCCGTGGCGTGTGGCGCGACCGTTTACTACTGCGAGACGCTGTTCACCATCGCGCGCGATATGCAGATTGCCCGCCCAACGGTGATGCTGGCGGTGCCGCGCCTGTTCCAGAGCATGCGCGACCGCATCATGGAAACGGTGACCAAACAGCCTCCCCTCCGGCGGCGGATTTTCCACTGGGCTTTCCGCAACGCCTCCAAAGCGGCACAGGCGGTTCGCGGTGAACGACGCTGGACGCCCTGGCTCCGCCTCAAATATCGCCTCGCCGATCGGCTGGTCCTGCAGAAGATACGCAACTTCACCGGCGGAAGGCTGAGATTTTTCATCTCCGGGGGTGCGGCGCTGGGCAGAAGCACTGCTGAGTTCTTCCACGCCTTCGGCATCCTGATTCTGGAAGGCTACGGACTCACCGAAACCTCGCCGGTGGTGGCGGTCAACCGACCGGATGACTACCGATTCGGTACGGTGGGCAAACCCATCCCAGGTGTGCAGGTGCGAATCGCCGAAGACGGCGAGATACTCGTGCGCGGACCCAACGTCATGCAGGGCTACTACAACAAGCCCGCCGAAACCGCCGAAGTGCTTGATGCCGATGGCTGGTTCCATACAGGCGACCTGGGCAGTATAGATCCCGACGGTTTCCTGAGCATCACCGGGCGCAAGAAGGACATCATCGTGCTGGCGAACGGCAAGAACGTTTCGCCCGTGCCGATTGAAGAACAGTTGAAAACCAGCCCATACATCTCCGAGGCGGTGCTGTTCGGCGACGAACAGGATGTTATTACCGCGCTGATTGTGCCGCAGTTCGAACGTCTGCGCGAGTGGGCGAACCTGCAGGGCTTGACCTTCGGGAGCGACGCCGAGCTTGTTGCCCTACCCGAAGTCAAGCAGTTCATCAAGCAGGAGATAGAACGGCTCTCGACAAACCTCGCCGAGTTCGAAAAGGTGCGCCGCTTCACCCTGCTGGACCATCCCTTCAGCATTGAGACGGGCGAGCTAACTCCTACCTTGAAGGTGAGGAGGCATTTCATCAAACAGCGTTACGCGAAGGAGCTGGAGGCGATGGCACGATAACCCGCAGCGCTCCAGGCACAACGCTGACGGACAGGGGTGTCTCGCCAGCAGGTTCCCCGTCACACTGCGCAGGCTGCGTGGGCAACGCAGCGATGTGTACCGTCCTCGCCCTTTCATAACGCAGGTATGGACACTTCCCTGCCCTTCCGGTCATCACGTCCACCAGCACGCGCCAGATCGCCCTGCGCCACGTCCTGACCGCAGGCATCCACACCAGGTCCAGCACTCCATCGTCCATTCGGGCGTGCGGCGCGATGGTGGTGAACCACCCGTAACGGGAGGTGTTCGTAACTACGACAATCACCGCCTCTTCCTCCAGCTCCCTGTCCGGCAGAGCGATGTGATACCGCGCCGGCTGATAGCGTTTCAGCTCCTGTAACCCCGTCCACAGGAAAGCGTACACGCCAAACCGTTTCTTCAGCGACTGCGGCACACGGCGCACCACATACGCATCAAAGCCTGCGCTTACCATCAGCGCGAACGGACGTTTCCACAGCACACCTGCATCCACCTGCCGAACCAAACCTCTCCGAATCGCGCGGACACAGCCTTCTACTGCACGCCGCCCCAGAGGAAAGCCCAGCTCGCGCGCCAGCACATTGCTCGTGCCCAGAGGACACAGCGCCAGCGCAGTCGGCGACCCTGCCAGCGCAGGTAACACCGTATGCACCGTGCCGTCACCACCCGCCACCACCAGCATCTTGCCGCCCGACTGGCAGAACTGCGTGGCAAGGTAAAGTGCATCCTCTGGTGAGGAGGCGAACTCTACGTCCCAATCAACCGAAAGCGACGAAAACGCCCGACGCCAGTCCACACCACTCGCTCTACCTCCGCCCGCGAAGGGATTGATCAGAACCAGCACCCGTCCGTCTTCCATCCCCATTACCCAGCGGTGACACTGTTGCAGGATTCCAGCCTGCGACGTTCAACCCTTTTAACAGATACCAGATTTCTCAACAGGAGTGAACAGATGCGTTTGGGAGCACCGATTTTCGCCAGATGGGATACTCCAGACGAGTGGGCAAACCTCGCCCGCAAAGCAGGCTACAGTGCGGTGTACTGCCCTGTGGACCATCGCGCCGACCGCGAAACTGTGCGTGCGTATGCCGAAGCAGCCCGCAAAGCCGGCCTGGTCATCGCCGAGGTCGGGGCATGGAGCAATCCGCTCGCCCCCGACGAGCAAACCCGCAAAGAGGCTATCGCCTACTGCCAGAAGCAGCTCGCCCTTGCAGACGAAATTGGTGCGCTGTGCTGTGTGAACATCGCCGGCTCGCGAGGCGAGCAGTGGGATGGTCCGCATCCTGATAACTTCACGCAGGAGACCTTTGATCTCATCGTGGAGACGGTGCGCCAGATTATCGACGCCGTGCAGCCGAAACGCACCTTTTATACGCTGGAGACCATGCCCTGGATGTACCCCGATTCGCCAGACAGCTATGTGCAACTGATTCACGCCATCAACCGTCCTGCCTTCGCCGTTCATCTGGACCCGGTGAACCTCGTCTGCAGTCCCCAGCGCTACTATGCGAACGGTGCGCTCATCCGGGAATGCTTCGAGAAGCTTGGTGCACACATCAAAAGCTGCCACGCCAAAGACATCATTCTGGAGCCTCGGCTGACCACGCACCTGAACGAGTGCGCACCCGGCGCCGGTGGGCTAGACTACCGCACCTACCTGCTGGAGCTGAGCAAATTGCCCCAGGATGTGCCGCTGATGCTGGAACACATGAGCACCGAGCAGGAGTATGCCGATGCCATACGCTACATTCAAACCGTCGCGCAGGAGGTGGGCGTGCGTTTCTACTCCCCATCTGCGCCGTGGGGCGACAAAGGAACGAGCTAAGCGGAGGCTCCCATCCTTTGCCGTATCCGGCGATACAAGCCCACCACTGCGAGTGCACAGACAATCCCAATCACGGCTCCGCCCAGCACATCGGAAGGGTAGTGAAGCCCCAAATAGATGCGCGAATACGAAACCAGCCCCGCCAGCCCAAACGCCACCCACGGCACCCATCGGCGGTAAAAGAGGCTGAACAGGGTCGCCGCTGCAAAGGTGTTCACCGCGTGCGAAGACGGAAACGACAGGCTGTGCCGGCATCCGTCTATCGCTCGCACGCCCTGCAGCGCCTCGCACGGGCGCACCCGGTCAAAGATATCCTTCAACACATGACTGCTCAGCTGGTCGGTGATCAGGATCAGTGGTATCAGCAGGAGTGCAACCGTTCTGCCCTTCGTACCGCCTTTCCACATCAGCCCTATCCAGACGACAAGCAGAAGAAGCCCCGTGCGCTTGATGTCAGTCACAAACAGCATGAGCGCATCCAGAAGGGGATGATGCGCCCCGTTAGCGAGAAAGAAGAGAGAAATATCCAGATGCTGAAAAGTTTCCATTGCAGCGGTCAAGGAGGGGGCTTCTAAGCCCCCTCCCTCTTGCTCATCCCACCTTCACCGTTGCGATTCCGAAGGCAGGTATCTGCACGCTCAGCACATCACCGTTCATCCGGGCGGTGCTGGTAGTCAGCGGCTGTTCCAGAATGTCCGTCTCCACTGCCGGCGAATTCGGGCGAGCAAGCGCAGCGCTCAACCGAACCTCGGCCGTGGTCGGCTTGCCCTCCACCTCGTACAGACGGATAATGAGCGCGTCGGAATCTTCCGCCTTTTTCAGCCCGCTCAGCATCACGTTGGGCGTCAGCACCTCGGCAAACGCCTGTGACAGCGGCAGGTCGCCCTCGTGCACGTCGGTGCTGACCACGTTGAAAGGCAGGTTGAAGTCGTAGCCAACGCGAGCGGAAGATGCGGGCGACCACCCCTCGCCAAAAGGCACCAGCGCAAAGCGGAAGGTGCGATGCCCCATTTCGGGCAGGGGGTCGGGGTCATAGGAGCTGCGCAGGAGGGTCACCCCCAGCGTGTTCTCGCAAACGCTGTGCGCGTATACCCGGTCGTTTACCAGCACCGCTCCCGCGGGCTTACCCGTGTCCAGATGCACGCCCGACAGCTCTACCCACCGCTGAGCGGGCATGTCCATCGGATACATGGCGATTCCCGGTCCGCCAACATGCCCAAACGTTTCCGACGGCTCCGCATAGCCAAGAGTCGGTCGCTCCACCCAGCCGTTTGGGCACTCCATCCTGCACTTCGGCTCGTCGACCGCCAGCGGGAACTGCATGCGCAGAGCAGGTACGCCCACCTCGGGCGAGCCGCGCTCCAGCCAGTCCACATCCACCGTAAACTCCACCCGCGGCACGCCTGCCAGCAGGCTGATGGTGACGGTAAACCGACTATCGTTGAACCGATGGTGCGCCTGCACACTGGCGATGTAGGGACCCCTGTGCGGGAACGAGAGGGTAGCTCCCTCTGTGAAGGGAACATACTGCTTAATCTGTCCCAGTACCCAAGCGGTCATGCCGTGCGGCGCCTCCAGAAGGTACTCCAGCAAACCGATGCGCTCCCCGGGTGGCACGAGATCGGCGCCCGTCCGCTTGTCCACCAGACTGATAATCGCGCCCGACTGCTGTTCCACGGTCACGCGCAGATACTCGTTCTCAATGGTGCTCTTGCCGTCGCTGGTGCAACCGGTTCCCGCCTTTGCGCCAACCTCTCGATGCACGCTGTAGGTGCGATAGCCCATCGGTGGCACCTCGTGCGCCGGGAAAGCTAGTTCGATGAAGTTGTGCGCCCAGTAGTGCCCCCTGTTCAGCACCTGCGCCTGGACTACGTTGCCGCTGTCATCCTGCACCGCCACGAAGGGCGTCTCGATATCGCGGTCCCAGATGCGCGCGGTAACCACTTCACTGCGCGTCCAGGGCGATGGGTTGAACACAACAAATGGGTCGGCGCCGACACCGCCTGCGCCGTAGCGACTGAGAACGCCGTCCGCGGGGAGGTCTCCCTGTCCTGCGCCCAAGCCTTCGCCGTAATCGGTAGATGCAGTGTCCTGCGGCGCCAGTGCTCTCGTGTTCACCCTGGAAGCTATCGCACGCAGACTTCGGGTCTTTATCATGGAGGTATGGGTGATAATCTCCTGGAATAGACCCTGCGCGTACTCATAGGTGGCGCGCACCCCCGACCCGGGCAGGATGTCGTGGAACTGATTGAACATCGCGTGTCGCCACGCGATTTGCAACTGCTCTGTGGGATACGCCTGACCGGTAATGCCCTTCGCGAGCAGGGCGCAGATTTCCGCCTCAATCAACGTGTTCTCACTGCGTCGGTTAGCGTACTTGATGTTGCTCTGCGACGAATAGCACCCCTCGAAGATGAAGTTCAGCTCGCTGTCTATCACGGGCAGGTCTTTTGCCTCGCGCTCGGCGATGGCGAAGAACTCGTGGTAGGTGCTGAACCTGATCTTTGGAAAGATGGGCCACTCCATCATCTCATGCGCCAGACGCAGGTCGCGCCGGGTGGGTCCACCGCCGTGGTCCCCTACCCCATACACGAACAGCATATCCTTCAAGCCCGTCTGCTTCTCGAACTCCAGCACATGCTGGGCGATACGCGGAGTAATCGGTCCGAGATACCACTCGCGATGGTCATCAAACGCTAGCACGCGCGAGCCATCCCTGCCCTGCCACCAGAACAGGAACGGTCCCTTGCCTGTCCGGCAGAAGTAGTAGTAGCGGATGCCGGCTCGTGTCAGGATGCCCGGCACTGTGTGCGCATGTCCGAAAGTATCGGGTTCATAATCAATCTGAACGGCATCGTAGGGCAGACCAAACTCCCGCTGGAAGAACCGTTTGGTGTACAGCAGATGCCGGCACAGGATTTCGCCCGACGCCATGTTCTTATCCGCTTCCACCCAGTGGCTGCCGGTCACCTCCCACCTGCCGGCGCGTACATGCTCTTTTACCGTCTGCCACAGCTCGGGCAGATAGTCCTTCATAATCTGATAGATGGACGTCTGGTCCTGCGAAAAGCGAAACTGCGGAAACTCCCCAAACAAACGGTTCACGGTGGTAAAGGTATCGTTGGTGGTGGCTACCGTCTCCGCCCAGTTCCACATCCAGTTCATATCGATATGCGCATGCCCCACGCAATGGATCGTGTACTGCTTGGCGACGGGTTCGATGGGGCGCAGTATCTCCTCCGCCGCTTTGACCGCATCAGCCACAGGTTTTCCCTCCGCCACAGCCTGCGCGAACGTCTGCCCGGCACGCAGGTTCAGGTCTCCCCACTCCGCCTGTTTGGACGGGTTTGCGTCCGCCAGCCTGCGTGCGAAATCTATCTCTGCCTGTAGTCGTTCCACCCAGCGCTGGGCATCACGTTCCATTCGGCGCAAAGATTGCCATACCGCATCGAGCTGCTCCTCGAGTGCCATTGCTCCCCTCCTGTTGCGTGCTGTCAATCGTTTAAGGTAATTGTTCGCTGAACCATAGGCGATTGCCTGCTTTCCATTGAAAAAGACGTACTCTTCGCTATCAGCACGGCGTCATCCATAGGAATCTCTGCCTCCTTGCCGAAACTACACTCTGAAAAGTCTTGGTGAGGGAGAGGAGATGTCGCGACAACGAATAGCGGTTCTACTGAACGAGCCGATTGGCACAATCAGTCCTTACCTGCATGGCGAGTTTGCCGAGCATCTGGGTGAGTGTATCTATCCGGGTATCTGGGTTGGGGAGGATTCACCCATCCCCAACATTGGCGGCATCCGCCGAGATGTGGTGGATGCCCTGCGCCCGTTAGGCATACCGGTTCTGCGCTGGCCCGGAGGATGTTTTGCGGATGCTTATCACTGGCGCGATGGCATCGGTCCGCGCGACGAGCGTCCCCTGCGTGTGAACTACCACTGGGGGATGGCGTCAGAACCCAACCACTTCGGCACACACGAGTTCATCGCCTTCTGCCGACTGATTGGCGCGGAGCCATATATCGTGGGCAATGTCGGCTCAGGCACACCGGCGGAGCTGCGCGACTGGGTGGAATACTGCAATTTCGCGGGCGACTCCGCGCTGGCGAATGAGCGCAGGGCAAACGGTGCGGATGAACCCTTCCGGGTGCGCTTCTGGGGCGTGGGCAACGAAAACTGGGGCTGTGGAGGCAACATGCACCCCGAGTACTACGCCGAGCTGTTCTGTCGTTACCGCACCTTCCTGTTCAACTACTCGGATACGCCGATACACGCTATCGCCTGCGGTGCGGCGGGCAGCGATTGGGACTGGACATGGAAGTTTCTCAACGCCCTGAAGCGCAAGGGGTGGAGCCGAAGGCATCTGGTGAACTCGCTGGCAGCACACTACTACTGCGGCACTGCCGGCACCGCCACGCAATACACCACGGAGCAGTGGACAGAGCTGCTGTGCCGGGCGAAAGCCATCGAAGGCATTATCACCGGACACCGCACGGTGATGGACGAGCTGGACCCCGAGCAAAAGATTAACCTCATTATCGACGAATGGGGCGCGTGGCATCCAACGGAACCCGGCAAACCCGGCTGGGGACTGTATCAGCAGAACACCATCCGCGATGCCTTAGTCGCCGCGCTGACCTTAGACATCTTCCATCGCCATTGCCACCAGATTTTTATGGGCAACCTGGCGCAGCTGATTAACGTCCTGCAGTCACTCCTGCTGGTACAGGAAGACAGGTGCATCAAGACGCCAACCTACCACGTGTGGCAGATGTACCTCCCGCACAGAGGCGCGCAGGCGGTGCGCTTCGAGACTCTGTCGGATACCCTGTCCGATGGGGGCGCAGTGCGCGACCTCTGTCGTCAGCAGTATCTGCAAAAAGAGCCGTTCAGCCTGCAAGTCATAGAGGGTTCCGCTTCGGTGCGCGAGAACACCTTATGTGTGACGTTCTGCAACACGCATCCCGAACAGCCCGCGGAAGTGGAGATGCTGGTCGTGGGCGCAACGGTGCAGGAAGCGGAAGCGGTCGTGCTGAGTGCCGAGGATATTCACGCGCACAACACCTTCGAACAGCCCGAACGGGTGAAACCTTCCGCTCCTCAGCCGGTGCGCGTGGAGGGTGACCGCCTCTACATCACCGCTCCAGCCGGTTCGGTCGTGCGTATTTTGGGCAAACTGCCTGCATGAGGAGGGTGACTGTTATGGAGAAGACCACACGCCGTGAGTTCATCAAGAGGAGCGCACAGTATGGGATGGGGTTGTGGCTGGTCGCGCACAGCTGGACTCCCACCTATGCCCAGAACGAAAAGTTGAACATCGGCATCATCGCCTGCGGAGGGCGAGGTTGGGGAAACATTGACGGCGTAGCGCATGAGAACATCGTGGCGCTGTGTGACGTGGACGAGAATCCGCTAGGCGAGGCGGCTAAGCGCTTCCCGCGCGCCTCTCGGTACGTAGACTTCCGCCAGATGCTGGACGAGCGACACCGCGAGATTGATGCGGTGGTAATCAGCACTCCTGACCACACGCACGCCGTCGCCGCGATGGCTGCGATGCAACTGGGCAAGCACGTATATTGTGAGAAACCGCTGACTCACTCGGTGTACGAGGCACGCAAGCTGGCGGAGGCGGCGAAACGCTATCGCGTGGTTACCCAGATGGGCAACAACGGACACGCCAGCGATGGATTGCGCAGGGCGGTGGAGATTATCCAATCGGGCGCCATTGGAGCCATCCGCGAAGTGCACGCCAGCACCGACCGCCCCATCTGGCCCCAGGGCATTGACCGCCCATCTGACACTCCACCCGTGCCGCCCAATCTGCACTGGGGCCTGTGGCTCGGCCCCGCGCCGGAACGACCGTACCATCCCGCCTACCATCCCTTCAACTGGCGCGGCTGGTGGGACTTCGGCACCGGCGCACTGGGAGACATGGGCTGTCACATTCTGGACACCGCTTTCTGGGCGCTGGAGCTGGGCGCACCCGTCAGCGTAGAGGCAGAAGGCGAACCGCATCACCGGGAAACGGGACCAAAGTGGAGCATCGTCCGCTACGAGTTCCCCGCTCGCAAGGGCAAACCACCCGTCACCCTCTACTGGTACGACGGTGGCAAACTGCCCCCCAGAGAGCTGGCAGAAGGAATTGACGTCCATCCCAACGCCACCCTGTTCATCGGCGAGAAGGGAAAAATCTGGTATCCGCACGGCGGCGAGGCGATACTCCTTCCCCGCGAAAAGTTCGCCGACTACCAGCCGCCTCAACCCACCATCCCACGCGCGCCCCGAGGACATCATCAGGAATGGATCGACGCCATCAAGACAGGAAGTAAGGCGTGGAGCAACTTCGAGTACGCGGCGGCGCTGACCGAGATGGTGCTTCTGGGCAACGTGGCTTTCCGCGTGGGGCACAAGATAAACTACGACGCCCGACGCATGAAGGTCACCAACTGCGCCGAAGCCGAGAAGTACATCCGCCGCGAATACCGCAAGGGCTGGTCGTTGTAACGAATAGCGGGCAGGCACAACGCCCGCCCCCTTTTGTATGAAAGGTATAATAGTGGCGGAGGTGAATCCGTATGGCGATCGATATCCTGCAAGAGGTTTACGAACAGTACATTAAGCCCCTCTCTCCCGAACAGCGATTGAAGCTGGTGGAGATGATTGCCCATGACCTCGCGGATGCGCAACCACGCTACGACTGGGTGTCCGTTCGGGGCATTGCGCCCGACCTGCTGAACGGAGAAGAGGCTCAGGAATGGGTATCCCGCGGGCGGAGAGAGTCTGATGAGCATCGCGAAAGGCAATGGAAAGGTGAATAATGAGCAACCACACCTTGTTGCGAGGCGTGAATAACTTGTTCCTAGATACTTCCCCCGTCATCTACTACATTGAGGGCACAGAACGCTACTTTGACGTGGTTAACGCTATCTTCGAGCGCATTCGCTCAGGAGACATCCACGCATACACCTCCACGATTACCTTGGTAGAGTGCCTTGTGCAGCCTTATCGGCAAGGAAACCTGCTTCTTGCACGCCAGTTTAGGACTCTACGGTAAAGTGGGCGCAGCGGCGGGTGCAGTCATGGCGGTGGGGATATTCAGCCTGCAGGCCGCGATCAGCGTCTGGTGGACACAACGATATCGCTTCGGTCCCGCAGAATGGCTCTGGCGTACATTGACCTACGGTCGCCGCCAGCCGATGCGCCTGCAGGCTTGAGTCAGCGTTCGTCGCCTGGCGGGGACGTCGTTGACGCCGGCTGTGGCGATTCCTCCGCCGGGCGCTGCTCCTGAACCTCTTCAAAGGTATACATGTACATCCAGCGCCCGTCGGGCTTCACTATCTTCTGCTTCTTCATGCGAAAGCGTTTCATTCCACACGATGCCCCCGTTTTGCCAGCACAATTGCGCCGTACACGCCCGCGCGGTGTCCCAGCTCTGCCGGCTTGACCGGAGGCGGCGGCACAATCTTCAGCATCTGTGCCAGCTTCTCGCGCAGAGGGGCAAACAACGTCTCCCCACGCTTAATCATCCCTCCAGCCAGCACAAACACCTCGGGACAGACCAGCGTCGTGACGTTGGTAATGCCCCAGGCGAGGTATCCCGCAATCTCCGCCCAGAACTCGGGGTCGTCGATATCCTCTGGCTCCTTACCCGTACGCGCCTGAATTGCTGTGGCGGAAGCATAAGCCTCCAGACACCCCCGTGCCCCGCATCCACACAGCGGTCCCTCGGGATTCAGCACCTGATGACCACCTTCCACATCCAGCTTGCCGTGATAGATATGTCCATCCATCACCACAAAATAGCCGATGCCTGTGCCCAGCGTAAAGCCCGCCACAATGCGGTAGTCCTTGCCTGCGCCAAGCACCGCCTCCGCCAGCCCGGCGACGTTGGCGTCGTTGTCCACATACACCGGACAACCCAGCGCCTCGCCCAGATCGGGATACGAGACATTCTTCCAGGGGATATTGGGAGTCCATTGCAGGAACCCGGTGCGCCAGTCTATTGGTCCGGGCGTGCCGATACCCAGCCCCTTCGGCTTGCCGCCAACCAGCTCGGTTACCGCTGAAAGCATCCGTTCGCGGGCAACAGCATAGTCGGGCGGGGTCTCAATATCTCGCGTGACCAGCTCCCCGTTGCGAATCGTGCCCACCTTGATGGACTGCCCGCCGATGTCAATACCTGCATATCCCTCGTATTCAGCCACGCTCATGGCTACCTCCTGTTGCATCCGCCGTTTGTTGTGATTCCCCTCCCCCGACGGTGCGGGAGAGGGGCAACAGAGAAAACTTATCTCACCTTTGCGATGCGCGCCTGCACATCCTGCGCAAAGCGGTCAATGAACCCCTGCACGTACTGAGCGATGTCCAAGGAGGGGTCCTTAATCAGCGGCGTCAGGTCCATGGCGTAAATGAGGCTGGTGGAGACGTCCACACCATGCGACTCGGCATAGGTCGCGTGTGCTCGGCGCCGCCCCATCGTGGCGAGGTCGTACCGTTTGCCACCGCAAATCTGCGAGTCGAAGACGCCCAGCAGCGACGCCGCAAGGTTCTCATGCGCCGACACATCCATCTGCACCTTGTCGCTATCTGCCATCCAGTCCAGGTCGCGCCACACTTCACAGCCCAGCACCTGCTGGGGCTTTGCGTCATCGGGCAGTTCGCGCAGGGCGGCAATCACGCGCAGGGTCACCGCCACGTGCGTGTCGTGCTTATCCGCCAGATTGTGCGTGTACACAATCTGTGGTCGGGTGGCGAGAAAGACCTTCTTCAGGTCTTCCTTCACCGCTTCGTTTTTGCCGTCTTTGGTGGCGGAGCTGGAGTAGTCCAGAAAAATCTGTGCGGTATATTCGCCCACTATCGCCGCCTTTTTCTGCTCCTTGCGACGCACCACCTGCATCATCTCGTCGGTGTAGTCTTTATACAGGTCATCTCGTGGGCTTCCGGCTCCGTTGGTCACGTTGACCCCGCAGAACCACTTATCTTCGCGCTGGAAGCACTCGAGGATGCCGCGATACGCCATAATCTCCAGGTCGTCCTGGTGCGCTCCGACCGCGAGGTGAGTGGTTCGCGCCAGCGCCTGCTCGACGGGAGTGCCATCGGGCACGAAAATCTCCGCACCTGGGTTGTTGAACTGCATCTGTCTAACCCTCCTTCTTGATTTCCGGCAAGCTCGCCGCGGCGATGGACTGCCCCACGCGCCGCGCTTTCTCGTCCGGCAGGTTAATCGTTATCTTCGCAGACAGATCGGGGAACTCGGTCTGCAGAACCTCTCGCGCTTTGTCAAGAATGATGTGTCCACCTTCGCCAGAGGTCACGCGCCCCAGCACCAGCACGTGCTGGAGGTCATAGAAATCGGCGTAGTGGGCGACGCCATAGCCCAGATACACGCCAATGGTCTCGTACACGGGGCGCGTGCGCGGGTCGCCAGCGGCGTGCAGGTCCTGGAAGCTCTTCAGTCGCTCCGCCAGCCCCAGGCTCTCATCCAGTGAGATGCCTGCCACCGGAGCCAGGCGGAAAATCGCCTGCTGGGAGAAATAGAGCGCTCCCACGCCTCGGTCACCAGACCACTCGTCTACCGGTGCATCAGGGGCGTAGTCCACCGGCGCAAAAGCCAGCTCGTTCAGCCAGTTCGTAATGTTGCCCTCCGGGGTAACATATCCCGCCGCCTCGCTGGAGCCCATCGCCACACCAAGGATGGCGTTCACCCCCAGGCTCATGGACCCCGCCAGCGCGGTGACCTCGCCGTCGTTGGCGACCTCTAACGGCACGCCCCACTCCTTCTGCACGCGCAGAAAGATGTCTTTTGCCTTTGCGTTGAAAACGTCTCTGGGCACACCGCGGAACAGCGATGCCACCATTACCCGGTTGTTAATCCACACGCCCGCCGAGCTGACGCCAATGGCATCGACGCGGGGCAGGCGCGCCGCCGCACGGTGCAGGGCAGACATAATCTCGTGGTAGTGGTAATTGGGGTCAGTCTGCGGGCGCGGGTCCCATACCACCTCTTCGCTGAAGATGTCTTTGCCCTCTATGACTGCCGACACTTTGCGGTCGCTGGCGCCCAGGTCCAGCCCGATTCGGCAGCCGTCTAAATGCCTGCCCAGCGCCTTCGTCATCTCGTTCGCTGGGGGAACCTTATCCGCATCGGTGATGACCACTTCAAAGGGACGTTCGTACACGGTCTCGCCCATGAAGTCGTAATCAAACGCACGCTCACCCTGCGGAGAGTAGACCTGCTGAATGTATTCACCAATCTGCGAGGGACCACCAAGATAGACCCTGAAGCCGCCTTTCTGCCACAGCAGAAACTTGACGATGCGCTCCACATACTGGAAGTTCTGTTCGAAATCCGGCGAGCCGGGCGCGAACACCTCAGTATGGTAGACCGAGCGGGTTCCATCGGCGCGTTCGACCGCAATCACCATCGGCACGCCCTGCCCGGAGGCTTTGACCTTCTCGCGGAACGCACGGTTCGCCAGCACAGCCGGACGCAACGACTCATCCAGCGGAGGCACCACACGAGGCTTCACCAGTTCCATCGTTCTCCTTCCCCTTTCCGTCTGTCTTGCGCTTTGCGTACTATTTTCTATCTCTGGCGGAGTGTATCCTGCAGGAACCGACCGTCGCCCTCCGATACGCAGGGTATGGCGAAGGGTCTGGTTACACTTGTCACCCTGAACGCAGTGAAGGGTCTCAAAAACGAGATGCTTCACTTCGTTCAGCATGACAATGATGACGTTCATCATGACAATTACCGAATGTTATTCTGAGCGGGGCGAAGGACCTCATCCTTTCACCACCGAGAGACTTCACTTCGTTCGGCATGACAATAAAGAAGTTCAGCGTGACAGGAGCATCGGCACGATACCCCGGTCACGCTGAGCGAAACAAGGGCGAAATCAATACATCTTCCCGCCCATCTCTTCGCGCAAACGGGCGATAAAAGCGTCCAGCGTGGTCGCGCCTTGGTCGCCGGCACTGCGCTTGCGCACGGACACGGTGCCGTTCTGCATGTCGCGGTCGCCCACCACCAGCATATAGGGGATTTTCTGCAGTTCCGCCTCGCGCACCTTGAAGCCGGTCTTCTCGTTGCGGGCGTCCACCTCCACGCGGAAGGCCTCCTCTTCCAGCCTCTGACGAATCTGCTGGGCGTAGGGCACATGCCGGTCGGCAATCGGCAAGACAATGACTTGCACAGGCGCCAACCACAACGGGAACGCGCCCGCGTAGTGCTCGATCAGGATGCCGATCAGCCGTTCCAGCGAACCGAACGGTGCACGGTGTATCATCACCGGGCGGTGCGGCTGCCCGTCGGGACCGATATACTCCAGGTCAAACCGTTCAGGCAGGGTATAATCCACCTGCACCGTGCCCAGCTGCCACATCCTGCCGAGGCAGTCTTTGGCGAGGAAGTCCAGCTTGGGTCCGTAGAAAGCGGCTTCGCCTTCTGCGACGGTGTACTGGATGCCCATGTGCTCCACCGCCTGCAGGATAGCCCGCTGTGCCTGCTCCCATGCCTCATCGCTACCCACGTACTTGTCGCTCTTGGGGTCGCGCAAGCCCACACGCGCGTGGTACTCCTCCAGACCCAGCCTCTCGAAAACGTAGAGCACCAGCTCTACCACGTTCTTGAACTCATCCTCCAGCTGGTCGGGGGTGACGAAGATGTGCGAATCGTCCACCGTGAAGCCGCGCACGCGCGTCAGTCCGCCCAGCTCCCCGCTCTGTTCGTAGCGGTAGACCGTGCCGAACTCCGCCAGCCTCAGAGGCAGGTCGCGGTAACTGCGCGTCTCCGATTTGTAAATCTGGATGTGGTGCGGGCAGTTCATCGGCTTGAGCATGTACTCCTCGTTCTCCACCTGAATGGGATGGAACATGCTCTCCTGATACTTATACCAGTGCCCGCTGGTCTTGTACAGGTCGAGTTTCCCGATGTGCGGCGTGACCACGGGTAGGTAACCGCGCTTAAGCTGCTCCTTTTTCAGGAAGGTTTCCAGCGTGTCGCGCAGGATTGCTCCCTTGGGAAGCCACAGGGGCAGACCACTGCCCACCTCCGGGCTGATGAGGAAGATTCCCAGCTCCCTGCCCAGTTTGCGATGGTCGCGTCGCTTCGCCTCCTCCATGCGCTGGAGGTAGTCCTGCAGTTCCTCTTCGGTGAACCATGCCGTGCCGTAGAGCCGGGTCAGCATCTTGTTACGGGCGTCGCCGCGCCAGTATGCCCCCGCGATGGAGAGCAGTTTGAAGTGTTGGATCTGGCTGGTGCGCTCCACGTGGGGCCCGCGGCACAGGTCGATAAAGTCGCCCTGCCGGTAGAAGCTGATGGTCTCTTCTTCCGGGATTTCTTCGATAATCTCCACTTTGTATTCCTGTCCCAGTTCGCGCACCAGTTTGAGCGCCTCGATGCGTGGCAGTTCGATGCGCTCGATGGGCAGGTCGCGCTGGGCAATCTCGCGCATCCGCTCCTCAATGCGGGGCAGGTCTTCGCCCGTTATTGGCTGTGGAGGGGCGACGTCGTAATAGAAGCCGTCTTCAATGGGCGGACCGATTGCCAGCTTCGTGCCCGGGAAGAGTTCACACACCGCCTGAGCCATCAGATGCGCCGTACTGTGGCGCAACGTTTCCAGGTCCGTCATCGTTTGAGCCATTTGCAGTGCTCCTTGCAGGTGAAGTCAACGCCTTTACGAACGGCGCTGCAGGAGAATTATACCATAGAAGCACATCGCATGAAAAATCCGCCCACTGCGAGACATCAGTTGACGTCTCCGTCTGTCCAGTGATATACTCCTCATGCAAGCAAATGGTCGGAGATGGCTATGAGGATTTCTCTGCAGTCAGCGGTCCGGTGTCCGGTATGCCAAGAAGACGTTGAGGGCAATCTAGGAAAGCACATCCAGCACGTACACGGTGAGCAGGCGTATACCAGAGCAGTACTTGACGCCAGGCAGGCTGGCATGTCAGATGCCGAAATTGGAGCGCGTTTCGGGATCACGCTCAAACAGCTGGAGCGGCTCGTGTTACAAGCGCTCGGCATTAACGCTTCCCCATTCCCCCAGCAGGCGCAAGTCAAATCGTGGTTTCCCAAAGGTTTTAAGCCAGAGACAACGACGGTCTGGAGCTACAAACAGCGAGGTAATTGGGCGACACACAACGGCAGGTATCGCGGGAACTGGTCCCCCTATATTCCGCGCAACCTGATCCTGCGATACAGCCAGCCCGGCGAGGTCGTGCTGGATCCCTTCGTGGGAGGAGGTACCACGGCGGTAGAAGCCAAACTACTGGGGCGCAAATGCATAGCGGTAGACGTCAACCCGGCGTGCGTGGAGTTAACCCGACAGAGCCTGCGGTTTAATCCGCCCAAAACGCTTTTCAGTGAACTTCCCCTCTACGAGCCAATGGTGCAGGTCGGGGATGCCAGGAACCTTGAGAGCATCGCCAGCGATAGCATTGACCTCATCTGTGCACATCCCCCCTATGCTGGCATTATTGAGTACAGCCCGCAGATAGAGGGCGACTTATCGCAGCTTGGGGTAGACGAGTACGTGCACCAGATGCAGATAGTAGCGGAGGAGTGTTACAGAGTGCTGAAACCGAGGCGATACTGCGCCGTGCTTATCGGTGATACCAGAAAGCACAAGCACGTAGTGCCGATCGGCTTTCGCGTGATTGATGCCTTCCTGCGCGCCGGGTTTCGCCTGAAGGAACTGGTCATCAAGAGACAGCACAACTGCAAAACCACAGGGTTCTGGAGAGAGAGGAGTATCCAGCACAACTTTCTTCTGTTAGCACACGAGTATCTGCCCGTCTTCGAAAAACCCGCGAATGTTGATCTTGCCGGGGAGGCGCAAACACTATTCGGTTTCTCGCGGGTCCAATCCCTCGATTCAGCGCCTGCCACAGAAGACATGGAGACTACCACTGTATGGGTGCTGCCATCTGAGGGATTCGAGAGGCACATCGCTTTCAACGTAACGAGCCGGTATGGTACGGACATTCTGTTTGTACAAGCCGAACTGCCGAATATCGCCGCAAACCGAATAACAGGTGTGGACAACTCTGTGCAGGACATGGCGGAAACTGTAGATGCATGGCTATCGCGTCCTGAACACGGAAAATTCGTTGTCATCCAAACAAAAGATGTCCGAACGGGCAGATATGTGTTGCCCATGGGCAAGATACTGACCGATGCATTCCAGCACGATAAACGCCTGTGGCTCAAGGAGATCGTCATTGCGGTACCTGACAATCCAGAGCTACCTGCTGACGAATCACCAGATAATCTGGCTATTGTCCACAAGTACATTCTGGTTTACGAGGTACAGAGGTGACCTGTAGCACGGCCGGCCACAACGTGGCAGGCTTTTCGTTATCTCGCGAGCACTGCTGGTAGGGCAAGATGGCAGGATACATCTTTAACTTAAACAGCGTAGACGCCTTGATAAGATACGTGTCAAATGGAGTGTATTCGACAGTCTTGCCGCAACAACCATCAGGATATTGGAAGGCTTATCAGGAAGCCACATTCGCTGACTATTCCACGATGAAGCCGGGAGATAACGTTTACTTCTTTATCGAAAGGAAGATTTACGGAATAGGAGAACTGGTTAGCATTGCGGAGGATTGTAAGTTCTGCAACTTTCCAGATGCTTGCTCGCCAAAAAGCTTTGATTATGCGCAGCTGAAACCCTTCATGTTGTGGGACGAGGGAGATTATAGCGTGAAACAAAGATGGCTGTGCGTATTCAAACCCTCTCCCTTTTTCTTCACTAAGGGGATAGATATGGATGACGCTCTGAGTTCCAATCCGTCCGCTTTCAAGATGCTACGAGCCTTCTGGAAAGTATCCTTCCTGAAGTTCGATGACGAAGAAAACCAGGCACTGAAGGATGTCATACTCAAATTCAATCAAGATGCCCTGAAGAATCCACAACCTGGCTCCAACGTGTTCGATAGTAGCTTTGCCCAAATGCATAGCGCCATCAAAGCCAGAATCAGACCAGAATACAAACTCGATGTCGCACCAATCCTCGATAGCTGCGCCTCATCCGACAAACTCGAACACGAAATGGCACTCGAGGCAGGCATCCTGTATCAGCTAACTCACGGCGACGCCGACACGCTCAATGTTTTCGGAGAATGGGATTATCTATCACATCAGGTAATTGCTTCCCCATTCAAACCCATAGACTACATGG
>CAZOGB010000012.1:0-68915 GCA_964579145.1 uncultured bacterium
CCCACAGCAGGAGCAGGGTTACCAGTAGCAGGCGATGGCGCATGGTGCTTCCTCCATGCCCCGTATTCTTGCTTGCAGTATACCACTCGTAAAAAAAACGTCAAGGGTTGAGGGCGTTATCTTGCCGCGCTTGGCGCTCCGAATTCGCAGGTAACATGCAGGTTAGCCTCCGCAGGCGGCCTTGTCCTGAGTTGCCACCAGCTTCCATCCGCAGGGATGCCCTTTGTGCCGAAACCCCGTGAAGTGCGGTACAATGTTACGTGTGTAAAAGCGGTGAAATTGGAGCATGAGCCATGATTGACCCCAAAGTGTATCGCGAAATGGGCTTGAACGACGAGGAGTACCAGCGCATCCTGCAACTGCTGGGACGCGAACCCACCTACACCGAGCTGGGTATGTTTGCCGTGATGTGGTCAGAGCACTGCGGATACAAGTATTCGCGCCCCATCCTGCGCCGGTTCCGCAAGTACCGCGAGGCAATGGAGAGCGGCGGGCTGGAGAACGCAGGCGTGGTGGACATCGGCGACGGCTGGGGCATTGTGATGAAGGTGGAAAGCCACAATCATCCCTCCGCCGTAGAACCCTTCCAGGGCGCAGCCACGGGTGTGGGCGGCATCCTGCGCGACATCTTCACCATGGGCGCACGTCCTATTGCCATTCTGGATAGCCTGCGCTTCGGTCCGCTAGACGACGCCCGCAACCGCTACCTGTTCACGCACGTCGTGGGCGGCATCGCATGGTACGGCAACTGCGTGGGCGTGCCCACCGTGGCCGGCGAGGTGTACTTCCACCGCTGTTATTCGGGTAACCCGCTGGTGAACGCGATGGCGGTGGGCATCGTGCGCATCGACAAAATCGCCCGGGCGCGTGCCGAAGGCGTGGGCAACCCTGTTCTTTACGTCGGCTCCAGCACCGGGCGCGACGGCATCCACGGCGCCACCTTCGCCAGCGAGGAGCTGAGTGAAGACTCGGAAGCGCGACGCCCCAACGTGCAGATGGGCGACCCCTTCGCCGAGAAACTGCTGATCGAAGCCACCCTCGAGGCGCTGGCAACAGGCGACATCGTGGGCATTCAGGATATGGGCGCGGCGGGATTGACCTGCTCCACCAGTGAAACTGCCTTCAAGGGCGGAACGGGCATGGAGATCGACGTGCTCAAAGTGCCGCGCCGCGAAGAGGGCATGACCCCTTACGAGGTGATGCTCTCCGAATCGCAGGAGCGGATGCTGTGTATCGTCAAGCAGGGGCGCGAGGAGGCAGTCGCCAGCATCTTCCGCAAATGGGGGCTGAACGCGGTGGTGATTGGTCACGTGACCGACGACGGCATCCTGCGCGTGAAAGAGGGCGACCAGATTGCCGCCGAGTTCCCCGCAGCCTTCCTCACCGACGCCTGCCCCACCTACACGCTCAAGACGGAAGAACCCGCCTACATCGCCACCGTGCGCGCTTTTGACCCCACCAGCCTGCCCGAACCCGAAGACTGTGGGCGCGTCCTGCTGGGTTTGCTCGCTTCGCCGTCTATCGCCAGCAAGCGATGGGTGTATGAGCAGTACGACCACATGGTGCAAACGCAGACCGCTTACCTGCCCGGCGGCGACGCGGCGGTGCTGCGCCTGCGCGGCACAAACGGCAAAGGCATCGCCCTCAAGATAGACGGCAACGGGCGTTACTGCTATCTGGACCCCTTCGTGGGCGGAATGCACACCGTCGCTGAGTGCGCGCGTAATATCTCCTGCACAGGCGCGAAACCGCTGGCGGTCACCGACTGCCTGAACTTCGCCAACCCCGAACGCCCCGAAATCTTCTGGCAGTTTGAACGCGCGGTAGACGGCATCGCCACCGCCTGCGAGGTGCTGGAAACGCCCGTCATCTCGGGCAACGTCTCCTTCTACAACGAAACTCCTGACGCAGCGGTATTCCCCACCCCTACCATCGGCATGGTGGGACTGCTGGAGGATGTGACCCTGCACTGCAAGGCAGGTTTCCAGCAGGCTGGCGACCGCATTGTCCTGCTGATACCCGAAGGCTGGCGCGACCCGCTGGGCGGACTGGGAGGCAGTGAGTATCTGGCGGTGGTGCATAACATTGAAGCGGGCGCACCGCCCGCCATTAATCTGGAGGCAGAAAAACGCCTGCAGGCATGTGTGCGTTCCGCCATCGCGCAACGACTACTGCACAGCGCACACGACTGCTCGGATGGCGGACTGGCGGTGGCTCTGGCGGAGTGCTGTATGATGGGCGAGCTGGGCGCAGAGGTGACGGTCTATACAGACGAGCGCACCGACGCCGCGCTGTTTGGCGAGACCGCCTCACGAATCATCGTCTCGCTCCCGGAGGCGAACCTGCCGCAATTGAGGCAGATAGCGCGGGCACACGGCGTGGAGGCACGAGCGCTGGGCACGGTCAGCGCGAAGCGCACTCTGCGCATCACGGTCAACGACAGCGAGCGCATCCACCTGCCGCTGGAAGACCTGACCGACGCTTATGAGGGAGCCATTCCGCGCATGTTGAAGCTGGGAGGAGGCGCGTAATGCAGGAAGACCTGCCCCCGGTGGCGCAGAGAATCATCGCGGAGATACAACAGCACCCCAAGGTGGTGGCGATATTCCTTTTCGGCTCGTGGGCGCGCGGCGAACAGATGCCCATCTCCGATGTGGACATCGCCGTCCTGCTGGATAACCCCGACCGGCGCGACGAAGCGGATGTGGGCAGTATGTACTCGCCAACGGTGGATGTGGTGCTGTTCCATCGCCTGCCTCTGCGCATCCAGTTTCAGGTGATTAAGGAAGGGCGTTTGCTGTTCGTGCGCGACGAGGAAAAGCTCACTGAGACGGTCTACCAGGTAATGCGCCAGTATCACGAGGTGGAGTGGATGTACCGCCGCTATTATGAGGAGATTCTGCGATGAAGCTTGCCGAGAGTATCGCTCGTTTCGAGAACCATCGCCAGGCGGCAAGTAACCTCAAGGAGAAAGACCTTTCGGATTACTTTGTGTTCACCGCTCTCGCCATGGAGTGTTTTCAGGCGGTGAACTCGCTTATCGATATCGGTCAGGCAGTCATTGCGGCGCGCAAAATGACGGTGCCAGATACGTATCGCCAGGTGTTCGAGGTGCTTGCGCGACATGGCGTGATTTCATCAGAGGCGGCAGATGCGGGCAGGCGACTGGTCTACCTGCGCAACCTCATCGCCCACGAATACCACCTGATTTCACTGGAAGAACTTCTCGAGGCGGTTGAACTGCTCTTTGAGGTAGATGACCTGATTAACGTCGCCAGGCAGGAGGCAAAGAATCGATGACAACACCAGATTGGGAAACCGTAGCACGGTTTCTGGAGGAGCGAAACATCCGCTTCTACCCGCGCTCGGTTCGTCAGGCAGGCGATATCCCTGTTGCTTTCGCCAAGCACGGTGGGCACGGCTTTGTGGCCAGCACGCAACCGCTCCCTGTGAACGGACAGATAACCATCATCTCTCTGGGCGACCTCTACCTGTATCCGCTGGACTGGAATAACTATCTTGCACTTCGCGACCTGCTTGCCCTGCACCCCTCAACCTGCGACAGACCCGCCTCCTTCGGCACGGGCGACCGGCTTGGCATGGTCACTGCTGCGCACCTTCAGGCATTTGAGGCCTACGGTGTATTCCCCGTGCTTGCCCAGCAATCGCCGCGCGAACTGGTGCGAACGGGGCGCGATTTCCGGGATGTGCTGATTTCGGCGGCGGCAGGCGTGCTGGAAACGGGCTACACGGGTACGTGGGGCGCGGACGCCGACCACATCAAACACGAAGAGCAGCTCCTGCAGGCGATACATGCAGGTTACAGTATGTACACCATTGACGTGAGCGACCGCCTGCGCGATGTGACCCGCCTTACCCAGCCCGAAATCGCGGACAGAGCACGCACGCTATCCCCCCTCAGCCATAGCATCGTGCGCGACCACGTCAACATGCGCATCCGCACGGAAGACGGAGAAGTTTACACACTGGACGCACAGCGGCTTGTGCAATCCGCCATCACCTTTGAGGAAGCCCTGCAGGAAGCGTGCCGGCTGTACGGTATCCTGCAAACGCACCTCGACCGATTTGACTTCGAACTCTCCATCGATGAGAGCAATCGTGTCTCCACGCCAGAAGACCATGTGTACGTGGTAGAGTATCTGCGGCGTAGCGATGTGAAATTGTGGAGCCTTGCTCTGCGTTTCCCGGGCGAGTTCCAGAAAGGGATAGATTACACGGGCGACCTGAACGAACTGGAAAGAGCCTTCCGCCTTCACGCCGCGCTGTGTCGGGAGCTGCAGGGCTATCGCCTCAGCCTGCACTCAGGAAGCGATAAGTTCAGCGTCTATCGCCTCTTCCGCGAGGCAACCGGGAGCAACTTCCACGTGAAAACCTCCGGCACCAGCTGGCTTCAGGCGATACAGCTGATTGCCCAGACCGATGCGGTGCTGTTTACGGAGCTCTATCGCCTGTGCCTACTCTATCTGGAAGAGAGCCGGCGGGGCTATCAGGTCTCCATCCGCCCAGAACAGTTTCCCCCTCTGCCGTCAGGAAACCTGTCCGACTTCCTGGCACAGCCGCACGTGCGCCAGCTGTTCCATATCTCCTATGGCGTCCTGCTGGAAGAGGCTGGCAGCGCGATACGCGACCTGCTGGACCACCACGAGCAGGAGCACTATCGCCTCGTTGCCGAACATATTAGGAGACACCTGCAACTGCTTGCATAACGGGAGGAGATAGATGTCGGGACTTTTGGGCAACGATTCGCTGGTGTTATTTCAGGGAGATAGCATTACCGACGCGGGACGTGACCGCAACGACCCCAACAGCCTCGGATGGGGCTACGCGCTGATCACAGCCAGCCTGTTCTACGCCATGCATCCGAACCGCCAGGTGCGCTTTGTGAACCGCGGCATCAGCGGCAACCGGGTGCGCGACCTGCTGGCGCGATGGGAACAGGACTGCATCGCCCTGAAACCGGACTGGGTGTCCATCCTGATAGGCATCAACGATATGTGGCGTCGCTATGATAGCAACGACCCCACCCCTGTCGACCGCTTTGAACGCGAATACCGCGAACTGCTTCGAATCACGCGCGAGCGTAGCCGCGCCCGCCTGATCCTTATGGAACCGTTCCTGATCCATGTGCGCCGGGAGATGGAAGGCTGGCGCGAAGACCTGGACCCGAAGATTCAGGTCGTGCGGCGGCTCGCCCGTGAGTTCAACGCCCTGTATATCCCGCTGGACGGCATCTTCGCGAAAGTCTGTGCCCAGCGTGAACCCGCTTTCTGGGCAGGCGACGGTGTGCATCCCTCCCCCGCTGGACACGCCCTCATCGCCAGACACTGGCTGCAAGCGGTGGGTGAATGGGTGGGTTAACCAATGGAACTGCGCATCGCCATCGTCAACTCCAGCAGCTTCGGCAAGTACTTTCCAGAGCACCTGCAGCGATTGCGCGAACTGGGAGAGGTCCAGCGGTTTGACTTTCCCGTCACCATCGACGGCAGGTCGCTGGCGGAGGCGTTGAGGGGCTATAACGTGATTATCGCCAGCGTCAAGCCGTATTTCACGCACGAGTTTTTTGAACATAAAGACCACACCCTGCTCATCGCCCGACACGGCATCGGAGTAGATAACATCCACTTGCCCAGCGCACAGCAGAAGGGCGTGATGGTAACCAAAGTAACCCCGTGGGTGGAACGCGAGGCGGTCGCCGAGCTGGCTGTTGCCCTGCTCTTAGATATTCTGCGCCTGACACACGAGGCACGCCAGGCGGTGTACGAAAGTCGGTGGGCGGAACGCGCCCGGTTCGTGGGCTTTGAAATCAAGGATAAGACGGTGGGCATCATCGGCATCGGCAACATCGGCAGCCGGGTGGCGGAAATCCTGCGCCACGGTTTTGGAGCACACACGGTCGCCTATGATCCCTACCTTGACGCCGACACCATTCGCCAGCGGTGCGCCGAACTGGTGGAGCTGGACGACCTGCTGCGAGAGTCGGACATCATCTCGCTCAACGCCTCGCTGAACGAAGGGAACTATCATATGCTGTCGCATCGCGAGTTCGGCTTGATGAAGCAGGGGGTGTTTCTCGTCAACACCGCGCGGGGCGAGCTGATTGATGAAAACGCGCTAATTGCCGCACTCGAGTCGGGCAAGGTGGCGGCAATCGGGATGGACGTGGTGGAAGGCGAGCCGATAGATGCCACCCATCGCCTGCTCAAGTACCCGAACGTGCTGATTGTGCCGCACATCGGAGCCTACACGCGCGAGTCCCTGCGCCTGATGGGCGAGAAAGTGGTGCGCGATGTGGAATGCGTGGCGCGAGGTGAGCTGCCAGAAGACAGGGTTGTCTGAGGGAGGAGACGAGAGGTGCACGTTTCACGCAAAGCTTGGGCAATCATCCATCTCCTGGCTCTGACCCTGCTTGCGCGCGTTACCGCCCAGGCAGATGACCTCGCTGTTCGGCAGGGGGAATACACTGCTCGCTGGACGGAAACGGGATTGCAGATTACCTACAGAAACATCCCCGTCGTCACCGCAAGCCGGCTAACCCTCTTCAAGCCCGGTTACACGGGCGCGTATTTCAGCGCCGCGAACCTGACCGCTCGCACCGCCCAGGTGGGGGTTAAAGGCAATTCTATAACTGCGATACAAAGCATCCCCGACATTCGGGCGACGATAGAGCACCAGACCACCGTGGAGTCAGATGGCGTGACGATATGGTTCACCCTCAGAGTGCAGAGGGACATAGAGCCCAGCCCGGTGGAGTGCGCGCTGGTGATGTTCCCGCCGGAGGAGTTTGCGGGGGGCATGTATCGCCTGCAGAGTCTGTTCGGGCAACTGCGCCCGCAGGTGCTTCCCTTAGAGAAGCCGCAGACCTCGGCGGCCGGAACGCAGTTGATAGCCAGCGGTGTTCGCGGCGTGACCCTGATAGGGCGTCAGGTGGAACTCACGGTAGAGAACCTCGGTTCCATCGCCCCGTCGTTTTACGATATGCGTTCGCGCGACTTCCCCCAGCCGGAGCGGATATACTGGTGGCTGTATCAGTGGTTGGCGGGTCAGGGCGAGGTCGCCTGCGGTATCAGGCTGAGCGCGCGCCCCATCAGCCAGCAAAGGGCACAGGCTCACGCTTCGGGCAAAGTGTGGCTTGTGGAGGGAGGCAGACGGATGGAAATCGGTCAGATTTTCGTGCATGAGCAGGCGCACGCTATAGAGAAGGCAGTGGCACAGGAGCTCCAGCGCTACCTGCGCGAGTTGACGGGCAGGGAGATACCCCTTGTGCAGGGTAACGGCGAGGGACTGCCCGACCGGGGTGTGGTGTACATCGGCAGGAGCGACCCCGCCCGCCAGCGCGCCCTGTACACGAATGCCGAATACGAGCCGCTGGGAAGCGATGGCTTTATCCTGCGCCTGAAAGGAGGCAACCTGCTGGCAGCGGGCGGCGGCTATCGCGGCACGGTGTATGCGGTGTACCGCCTGCTGGAGCGGATGGGCTGTCGCTTCTACTCCACCGAGCTGGAGATAGTGCCTCAGCGCAAGAACGCCGAGATTCGCGCCCCGCTAGACATCGTGGACCGTCCCGCCTTCGAGTGGCGCGCCATGTGGGGCAGAATCTACCCGATGACCGCTGGACTGTCGCCCGGCGAGTGGGAGGCAAAGGTAGGCAATAGCGACCTGCCCAAGATGATGGGCATCCCGCCTCGGGGGTTTTGGCATCACACGATGGGCTTCCTCCTGCCCGCCGATACCGTACCAAAGGAGTACCTCGCGGAGATTGCAGGCGAGCGGCGCATCACCGAACCCGCCGTCCAGCAATACTGCCTGTCCAACCCCGACCTGCAAAAGGCGATGACCGAGGCGGTGCTGAAGTGGATTGAAAGCAACCCCGACCCGCTATACTACCCCGTACACTACGGAGACACCGGACAGTTCTGCCAGTGCGAACGCTGTAAGGCGTGGTACAAGGAACACGGCAGTCTCACCGACGCGGTGATATGGTTCAACAATCAGATAGCGCAGGAGGTCGCCAGGCGGTTTCCGGGCAAGTTCATCACCACGCTGGCTTACTGGTCCACACGCAAACCGCCCGTGAAGGAACGCCCCCTGCCCAATCATCTCATTATCTTTTGCGCTATCAGCGAGTGTCAGGCGCGCCCCTGGTCGCACCCGATTAACCTCAAGCTGAACGTCATCCCCGACCTCGAGCGGTGGATCGCCGTTCACCCGCTGGGTGCACAGGGAATCATCACTTTTGAGTATCCCACCACCTACTACTACATCGGTTACCCCTACCCCGCCCTGTATGCCTTTGCCGAGAACCTGAGATATTACAAACGGCTGGGCATTCGCGGCGTGTACATCTGCGGGCTAACCGATGGGCATCTGGTGCATCTGTATTCTTACGTCATGCCCCGCCTGATGTGGAACCCGGATGCAAATCTTCAGCAACTGATTGATGAGTTCTGCAAAGCATGGTACGGCAAAGCGTGGCGACCGATGCGCGACTATGTACACCGTCTGCATGAAAGCGCCATCCAATCGCAGAGCGAGGGCGTGATGGACTGCCACGCGGGACCGGGACAGCGTTACTTCCGCGAGCTGTTCACCCGCGACTGGCTGGATGGGCAAATCTACCCCCTGTACGCCAGAGCCGAATCGCTGGCAGAGAGCGAGCTGATCAAGCGGCGCATCTGGCGCGAGAAGTGGGGCGTGCTGTTCACCGACCTGTTCGTCAACCTGCAGGTGGGAAGGGATATCGTGCCCGATAGCAGTGAACGGGGATACACCCGCCAGATGCCCTCACTGCCGGACTACTACCGCATCGCCGAGCTGTTGAAGGTAACTCGCGCGATTGGGCGTGACTGGACGGTGGAACCTCGCCTGCGATATACGCTCACCGCCATCACAGGCATCGAGCCATCACGCTCGCGCTGGTGGGAGTGCCCGGAAGTTCAAAAACTGATAGACGACCCACAAGGTGCGTATGAAAGTGCAGTACGCGCCATGAGCGACGAAACCGTGGGACAGTACATCATTCGGCTGGAAAGCCCTTACCTTCTGGCGGACATCGTGCCCTCGTTGGGCGGGCGAATATGGCGACTGTACCATAAAGGGCTGAGGCAGGACATCTTCTGGCGCAGCATCCTGCAGTGGCATCTGGTGCAGAACGGACATCAAGCGGAGCACTACCTGAACTTCGGCGGATACGAAGAGTACGCTGGCGAGCAGTTCGCCTCGCCCGGCTGGCGCGAGAAGTACGAATGCACCGTCTCCGAAGACAAGCGAAGCGCCACCCTGACCACGAACCTGCCCAACGGCTTGCAGATAACGCGCATGTTCACCCTCCTGCCCGACGAACCGGCGGTGGAGATTTCTACCCGGCTGACCAACCGCTCTTCAGAGACAATGCCGAACGTGGTACTGCGCACGCATCCGCAGTTTCGTCTGTCCGCCGGTCAACCCGACCTGCGCCTGGTCGCCAGAGGGGGTGACGGAGGCTGGAAAGAGTATCCCCTGCAATCCGAGACCTATCTGAGAGGAACGGAATTACCTGCTGGCAGTTGGGGCGTGCTTATCCCCAATAGCAACATCGTTATCCTCAACGAGTTTGACCCGGCGCAGGTGCGCCAGTGCTACCTGTATGCCTTCCGCGAGTTCTACAATCTGGAGCTCTTCTCGCAGCCGAAGACGCTGGCGCCCGGTGACTCGCTCGAGTTCAAACACCGATACCTCGTGCGCGAGGGAGGGCTTCGCTGAGGGCTAACAGGATACTCCCGACCAGAAGATGAATATTACAGCCGAGACCATCACGAAACAGGAGAGGAGTTATGCCTGACCAGCTGATAGCCGGTAACTGGAAGATGCACGGCACGGTGGCGTGGTCACTGGCTTTGGTAGAAGAGCTGAAGCATCGCAACCTGGATGCCCTGAACGCCGAGGTGTGCATCTGCCCACCCTTCACCGCGCTGTATGCGGTGCATCAGGCGCTTCGCGGCACCGAGATTAAACTGGGGGCACAGGATGTATTCTGGAAGGACCAGGGCGCCTACACCAGCCAGATTGCCCCGCCGATGCTGACCGAGCTGGGTGTGAGCTACGTCATCATCGGTCACTCCGAGACGCGAGGGCGGTTTGGCGTCCCTGAACCCGATTTCACCGATGAAATCCTGCGTCACTTCGGCGAAAACGACGCCACTGTGAACCTGAAGGTAAAAGCGGCGTTGTTGCATGGGTTGACGCCCATCATCTGCGTCGGCGAGACCCTTGCTGAACGGCAGGCAGGACAGACCGATGCCGTGATTACCGCTCAGGTGAAGCGCGACCTGCAGGGGCTTGACCCTGCAGAGATTGGCTGTCTGGTGTTTGCGTACGAGCCGGTGTGGGCGATTGGCACGGGCGAGGTATGCGACGCCCCAGAGGCAAACCGCGTTTGTGCGCTGATTCGACGTATCGCCACTGAGCTGTGCGGCGAGGAGAACGCCCAGGGGCTTCGCGTGCTGTATGGTGGCTCCGTGAAACCCGACAACGCGCATGACCTGCTTGCACAGCCGCATATCGACGGAGCGCTGGTGGGCGGGGCGAGCCTGTCGGCGGCGTCGTTTGCGGAGATTGTGTCCCACGCGCACAAGATTGCGAACCATCGCAACAACGGCGCGTAGAGCTTGCGAACGGGGGCAATTTGCGGTATAATGGCTCTGCAGGAAGAGCGGTAATCCTGCCCCCGTAGCTCAGCAGGATAGAGCAACTGCCTTCTAAGCAGTGGGTCGGAGGTTCGAGTCCTCTCGGGGGCGCCAGCTGTTCCCCCTGGTGGCGGCTGTAGCTCAGCTGGTCCAGAGCGCCTGACTGTGGCTCAGGAGGTCGTGGGTTCGAATCCCATCAGCCGCCCCATACTACGAAATGCGCCGTTTTCCACCCCGTACCTCCACAACATCTTGTGTTTCCGCTTGTGTTTGGGTTTGACAGTTTCACGGAATCAGGCTGTTTAAGGTGGGGGGAGAAGCCGAACCTCTCCCCACACGCGAAGACATCAGCACCGCTTCTTGCGACGGATAGCCACCCCGGCTAGGCCGCACAAAAACAGCACCGCGGAGGATGGCTCAGGAATAACGGTAGCAGGTGCAAACACCATGTCCTCCAGAAATGCATTTGGACTATTGAAGTCTGCTATCAGCTGGCTTGCCAGGCTGTTGGTAGTAGTATCCCAGTAAACGTGCCACACCTGACCGCCACCGTACTGCTCCACCGCGATGAACAGGTCGCCCGGCTGAAGGTTCGGAATGCTCGTCAGGTTCGTCAGCTGGTAGATGGCATCCCCGAAGAGCGAAACATACAATGCCCAATTGCCCCCAGTGAACGGGAAGATACGGAACGATTCGGGCGAGCCGAACGACAGGGTCTGCTGACTCAACACGTTCCCATTCGCTGGATCCAGCACGAACATCGGTGCATTAGGCAGATTTTGTCCGACCAGCACACTATTCTGATAGGGTCCCCAGCGCGGATTGCTCCCCAGCACAATCATCGCTTCAGGGCGCGTCTGAAAGCCATTTCGGTCTGTCAATGTCGTTTGCCATACCACATTCCCGCTGGAATTCAGGCGAACAATGTCCCCAGTGCCTTCATAGGCATAGAAGAGGTCATTGTTGGCGACCCCGAACGAATCCCAGCGTACCGTCGTGTAGAAGGTCGGTCCAGTACCCGATGGCAATCCGGGCAGCCCTGTGGTGAAAGTGGATACGTTCCCAACCGGGTCAATCGCGAAGATTTCGCCCCCACCGCCTTTAGCCACCAGCGTGGTACCCTGGGCGTAGGAACCCCAGCTGGATGGGAGTACCGTGAGCAAAGTTTCATAATATGCGCCCTGCGTGCTGGCGTAATGAGCAAGCGCTTTGGTAGCGAGGTCAATGGTGCCGTACTGCGGGGGGCTGGTGAAGTAGTTGTACTGCACGACAAATCGCTGGTTCACGGGGTCGTAGTCCATTTTCATGTTTCCGGGAACGTTCGTCCAAACACTCCCGGTGACACCGTAGTAGGTGGTCACCCCTGCTGTAGCAGGCAAAGCCGCCGCCAGACACAGGGTGCACCAGAGGACGCACAGGTTCATCCTGTGAAGCAAATTAGTGGTTTGCATGGTTTGACTCCTTTTAGCGGTTTGGGAAATTTAACTGCTTTAGCATGTAAAGGGTGGTGAGGACAACCTCAACGGGGATACAGCTCCACAGCACTTTAGCCGCTATACACCCTTTTGATACGCTAATTATCTTTATTATATGCGGAATCTCGCGACCTGTCAACAGTTATCCTGTCCTTGTAATCAAAAACCAGTACCATTACCGAACAGGCGTGTCCCTCTTGCAATCGAAGCCCCGCATGAGGTATGTATACTGTAATAGAAGGGGAGTAGCACCTGCCGAACAGGCAGGAGAGATTGTCGTCAGTACGCTGTATCAAAACAGCCGGCAATCTCGCCAAACGCAAGACCTTCATCGCTACAAGGCGGTGGGGGTCTTTTTTTGTTGTAAACTGTGATGGAGGCACAGGCATGTATTTCTGGGTAGCTTTTGCCGTTCTGGTCATTGTCATGCTGGCTTTGGACCTCGGCGTGTTTCATCGCCACGCCCACGAGGTGCGCTTCAAGGAAGCCCTGGTGTGGTCGTTGGTATGGATTGCACTGGCGCTGGCGTTCAATGCTGCTGTCTTTTACTGGAAAGGCACCCAGAGCGGTTTGGAGTTCTTCACCGGCTACCTCATCGAGAAGTCCCTGAGCGTGGATAACGTTTTCGTCTTTCTGATGATATTCCAGTATTTCCGCGTTCCCGTTGCATATCAGCATCGGGTTCTATTCTGGGGGATTATCGGTGCACTGGTGATGCGTGCTATCTTCATCGCCGGAGGCATCCAGCTGTTGAACCGGTTCCACTGGATGGTCTATCTCTTCGGTGCGTTTCTGGTTTTCACCGGTATCAAGATGGCGATACAACACGGTAAATCCTTCCATCCCGAGCGTAATCCCGTGCTGAATCTGGCACGCACCCTGTTCCGAGTCACTCCCGACTATGAAGGCGCGCGCTTTTTCGTGCGGAAACAGGCAGTGCTGTATGCCACTCCGTTGTTTGTCACGCTGTTATTTGTAGAGTTCACCGATTTGATTTTCGCCGTGGACTCGATCCCTGCAATTCTGGCTATCTCGCGCGACCCCTTCATCGTTTACACATCCAACGTTTTTGCGATTCTGGGGTTGCGTGCCCTCTATTTTGTGCTGGCTGGTTTCCTGAACATGTTCGCCTACCTGCATTATGGACTGGCGGTGGTGCTGGTGTTCGTAGGGACGAAGATGCTCATCTCCGAGTGGTACAAAGTACCCATCGGCTGGTCACTGAGCATCATCGGGCTGGTCCTCGGCGTATCGGTAGCGATTTCGATACTGAGACCGCCCGTGGAGTCACAGGTGCACGAGGGCGAGGCGCCGCCTGCAATCTCCACCGATTAGTCCAGCAGGGCTTCAAACCGCCCGTATGCCTCGTCCCACGCTTCGGTGTTCTGAGGCGTGTACTCCACAATCTCGCTGGAGCGGCGCACCAGCTCACGCCCTTCCGTGATGCCCTTCAGCTCGCCCAGCGCAATCATCTGCAACAGCACGTTGCCCGCAGCGGTCGCCTCCACCGGACCGGCAACCACCGTTCGGTTGCAGGCATCGGCGGTGAACTGGCACAGCAGGCGGTTCTGTGTGCCTCCACCTACCACGTGAATCACCTCTAACCGCTTGCCCAGCAAAGACTCCAGCTGCTCCAGCACCCACCGATATTTCAGCGCGAGGCTTTCCAGACAACACCGCACAAACTGTCCGGGCGTTTCAGGCGAGGGCTGGTCCGTGCTGGCGCAATACGAGCGGATAGCCTCCAGCATGTTCGTCGGGGCGAGGAAATCGCGCCGATCGGGATCAATTAGCGAGCGGAAGGCGGGAGCCTCTGCTGCCATCTGCGTGAGCTGTTCGTAACTGTATTCCTGTCCCTCGCGCGCGTAAGCCCGGCGACACTCCTGCACCAGCCACAGCCCCATGATATTGCGCAGGAAGCGAATGGTGTTGTTCACGCCTCCCTCGTTGGTAAAGTTCAGCGTGCGCGTGTGGGCGTTGATCATCGGCTCGGGCAGCTCCACCCCCATCAGCGACCACGTGCCACTGCTGATATAGGCAAAATCGCTACCCCGCGATGCGGGCACTGCCGCCACCGCCGAGGCGGTATCATGGCTGCCGGGCGTGATGACCTCCGCGTCGTGCGCACCGGTCTCCTCAGCCACCGCCTTGCGCAGTTTGCCCAGAGGAGTGCCCGGCGGCACAATCTCCGGCAGGAAGTGCGTGGGAAGCCCAACGTGCCTCAACAGGTCTATCGCCCATTGCCCGGTGCGCGGGTCCATCATCTGTGACGTGCTGGCAATCGTGCGTTCACACACCTTCGCACCACTCAACCAGTAATGGAACAGGTCGGGCATCATCAGCAGTCTGTCTGTAATCTCCAACAGACCGGGATGCTGTTGTTGAACCGCAATCAGCTGGTACAGGGTATTAATCGGCATGAACTGGATGCCGGTCGCGTCGTAGATGGTATCTGCGCCGACCATCGCCTGCACCGACTCCATGATGCCGTCGGTACGGTGGTCGCGGTAATGCACCGGGTTGGTGAGCAGCGTGCCGCGCGCATCCAGCAGCCCGAAGTCCACCCCCCATGTATCCACGCCCACCGAACGCACACCCTCACCGTACTCGCGAACCGTCAGGCTGATGCCCTGCAGGATTTCGGCATACTGGCGCAACACGTTCCACGTCAATGCATCGGGCAGGCGCAAAGGAGTATTGGGGAAACGGTGTATTGTCCTGAGCTCCAGACGCTCTCCATCATACACGCCCGCTACCGCACGTCCACTTTCCGCACCCAGGTCAAAGGCGATATACACCTGTGAGGACACAGTTCGGTGACCTCCTTGCTGAAGATTTATTCTGCAGAATGAATTCGCGCCCGGCGGGAAGAATCCTGCCATAGTGCAGGAACAAACAGGCGGGCTGTCCACGCAAGGGATTACCCAGTGATGGGTGACAGGCAAAGCGCCGTTATAACTTCAACATTGCCCCTGTGGTCAGCCAGTTTGCTCCCTGCTCTCAATGCCCCGGCACGCTCTGTCCTACCAGCGGCTCCAGCATGATGGTCTCGGTCTCGTCGTCGTAGGCGATGACCTCGCCGTAGCGTCCCCACTCGATGATGGTGTTCAACTGCTTCTCGGCGTCGGCGGGAGGAAGCTCCAGTTCGATGGCAGCGCGCACCACATCACGCTTCAGGCTCTGGTTCTCCGCCAGGTGCAGCATGTTAATCAGCCACTGGAAAATGGGCAACCGTCGGATACGGGTGGAGAAAATCTCCTTGCGCGTCAGGATGCTTGCCTCGCTGAAGGTTTCGCCCAGCGGGGTCAGCATCACGTCACCCTGCCCAACGCGTACGAACCCCAGCAGCTCCGCCGTGTCAATCAGCCTCAGCACCAGGTCCGAGTCCGCTCCGAAGTCCTCGGTCAGCTGATAGATGTCGTAGGTAGGCTGAGAGGACTCCGCCAGGTGTTCCAGCAAGCCAACGAGGTCGCTGATTTGAATCTGCGGTAGCCATCGCGTGATGCCCGGCTTGCCGGGCGCCGTGCCCATCTCCACCGGCTCGGGCTGGGTTTGACCGGCGAGGATGGCATAAATCTGGTCAATCAGCTTCAGGAACTGCGGCGACTTGCGATGACGCGGCTGAGGCATATCCACGTTGACCTCGGCAATCACCCGCCCAGGCGAAGTGCCCATGATAATCAGGCGGTCTGCCATCTCAGCGGCTTCCTCAATGTTGTGCGTCACCATCAGGATGGTTTTGGTGGGGATTTTGCCGTCCAGCCACAGCTCCATCAGCTCGCCGCGCAGGGCTTCAGAGCTGAGCACGTCTAATGCCGAAAAAGGCTCGTCCAGGCAAAGCAGTTCGGGTTCCACCGCCATCGCTCGCGCGAAACCCACCTTCTGGCGCATCCCACCCGACAGCTCACGCGGGTAGGCGTTTTCGAATCCGTCCAGCCCCACGCGGTCCAGCAGGTCCAGCGCACGGGCGGTGCGAATCTTGGGCGGAACTCCCCTCGCCTTCAGCGCAACCTCTACATTTTCCTGCACTGACAGCCACGGGAAAAGGGCAAAGGTCTGAAACACAATACTGGCATGAGGATTCACCCCTCGCAGTTCCTCGCCGCGATAACGAATGCGCCCCTCGGTGGGGCGTTGAAGTCCGGTAATCAGGCGCAACAGCGTGCTCTTGCCACACCCGGATGGTCCCAGCAGGCAGACAAACTCCCCTTCGTTGACGGTCAGGTTGATGTCCTGTACCGCGTAAAAGCGTTTCCTGCCGGTAGCGTATACCTGGCTCACATGCTCCAGTTCCACAAGTATCTTCCCGTTGTTCATCTCTCTACTCCATTCGGTAACGTGATGCGGCGATACGGTACAATCGTCTCCAGAGCAGACGGTTCACAAGCACCACCGTCAGTATCATCGTTAAGGTTGATGCAAGCAGGAGTGGAAAATCCCCCTGCGCCGTGCTGTGGGCAATCAGGTCGCCCAGTCCCGTCACGCGCAGAGTGCGCCCGCCAAACTCTACATATTCCGCCACAATGCTGGCGTTCCACGCTCCACCACTGGCGGTGATCGCGCCCGTAATCAGATACGGGAACAGCGCAGGCAGTATCAGCACTCGCCACCTCTGCCAGCGGTTCAACCCCAGCAGTTTGACGGTAAAGCGCAATTCCTGCGGGATAGACATTGTACCCGCGATAACGTTGAACAGCAGATACCACTGTGTGCCCGTTAGCATCAACAGCACCGCAGCCATGTTCAGCCCGCCGGGCAACTGCAACAACATCAACACGAACACCGGGAACAGCGCGGTAGCAGGAATAGAGGCTGCAATCTGCACCAGCGGCTGAAAATAGGCGGCTAACCGGGTGTTCATGCCGATATACACCCCCAGCGGCACCGTCCACCCAAAGGCGATAGCCAGCGCGATGAAGACCCTCAATGCGGTCATCAGCACGCCCTGCAGGATGGCGAACCACTGATCAATGCCTACCTGTGTCAGCAGGTGCAGTGCTCGTAGCGTGCCGTAAGCCACCAGAGCCAGCATCACCGCGAAGAACAGCTTCCACCCGACGTCCCCGCGCTGGGATTGCTCGTAGAGATGCTCCGCGCGAAACGGCCAGACGCGCAAAGTCCACTCATCAAACCGCTCGCCCATGCGCTCCCAAAAGGCGGAAAACCGTTCCGACAGCTTCGACGAGCGCAACACATCGTAGAACCAGGCGCTGGCGTGCGTCTCCTGCTCTATCATCTCCAGTTTGAACTTCTCACTCCACGCCACCAGCGGGCGCCACACCAGCTGGTCCAGCAAAACAATCACCAGCACCAGCGTGCCCAATCCCCACAGGATGGCGGGGATATTTCCCTGATGCGATGCCTCGCGCAGATAGGCGCCCAGCCCGGGCAGGCGATAGTCGCGCTCGCCCACGGTGAAAATCTCCGCTGCCATCAGGAAGAACCAGCCGCCCGCCCAGCTCATCATGCTGTTCCAGATGAGGCCAATGGCGCCGAAGGGCAGTTCCAGCTTGCGCATCCTCAGCCACCAGTTCAGGCGCAGAATCTCCGCCGCCTCGCGCAGGTCTTTGGGCAGGGTGGTCAGCGACTGGTACCACGAGAAGGTCATATTCCACACCTGGCTGGTGAAGATGAGCACGATAGACGCCAGCTCGGCGGCGATTCGCTCGTGCATAATTGCGCTCAGCCCCAGCAGAACCACTGGCAGAAACGACAATATCGGCACGCTCTGCAGCACGTCCAGCGTGGGAAGCAGTATCTGTTCCGCTCGCCGACTGCGCGCCGCCGCATAGCCATACACCAGTGTGAAGATCAGCGACAGCAGGTAAGCCGCCCCCATCCGCATGACGGAACGGAAAGCATAGTAAGGCAGCGCCAGAGGCTCCAACACGATGCTCGGTCCCCGTACCGCTTCGGGAGCATGAAATCCAAAATGAACCCCCAGATACAGCAATGCCGTGATGGTCAACAGCACAAAGGCATCGCTCCACCGAAATTCGCGGGTTGTTTGTTTGAGCTCGTAGATTGGCGCTTTCAGGTAGTGCATCGGCAAAGATTCCTTTCAAGGTGGAACGGCTTTCTAAAAAGCGGGTACAGTGCCAGATTACTAGATTATTATACATGGCAGGAAGGGGCAGAGACAAGCAAAATCTTCTTAAACAGGAGCACTACACGAGGCAGGTGCAACACTCGCCTGCTTTCAGGGGTCATTGCACAGAGGAAGGATGAAAGCCGCGCTGATCATAACCCTGCTGGTCATCAGCCTTGGCACCGGTTATGCCCTGGCACAACGACCTGCTCGCCTCCTGCCGAAATGGAAACAGGAGTTCCAGCGTGCCCGGCAGGTGTGGGATAAGGGAGAGGCGGAGCGCGCGTTGATGGTGCTGGAAAAGGCATTTGCTCTGGCGCCAGACGACACCGCGCGCGCCCAGATTGCCTTCCGCTATGCCGACTGGAGCCGCCAGCTGGGACAATACGACACGGCAAGGCGATGGTACAGCAGGTGCATCACCCTGTCGCCGCCGGGTTCCGACCTGATCCGTCGCGCCCGGGAAGGTTTGCGCAGTCTGTCGTCTGCCCGCCCCGTGCCCGTCTATCCCGTGCCGCCCGCTACCACCGTGCCCCCATGGACATCCGCTCCCGTCGGCGAAGTTCGCATGTTTCCATCGCTGGCCGTGCTGTTTGCGGTGTCCCTGCTGGTGTTGCTGATGCTCCTGCAGTGGGCAAGCGGCTGGAGGCGTGAGGCGTTCTTCGCGCAGGTGGTACTCAGCATATTGCTCGGCGGAGCGATTACCATGATGGTTCCCTTTGGCGTGATGCTGCTGAGCCAGCGGTTTTCGCCCCAGCCCGACGACTGGATAGCGGGAATACTGACCATCGGCAGTATCGTCTGTATGGCGTTCGCTGCGCGCACCTGGCAACAGGGACAGCTACTGCGTGCCACCCCCCTCACCCGCTTGAGAAGCGCATCGCACGGCTTTTTGAAAGTGCGCGGAGTGGCGGAAGCCGCATTCGGCGTGCTTACCAGCCAGGTCGGCAACATCTCTGGGATTTACCTGAGCGAGCTTTCCGAGCGTTACGTGCGCCGTACCGAAACCTACTATGACTCGCAGAGCAAACGCTGGAAGACGCGCACGGTTTACCGATGGGAGACCATCTACAGCTTCACACAGGGCGTAAACTTCCTGCTGGACGACGGCACGGGCAAAGCCATCGTGGAAGTGGAAGGGGCGGAGTTCTACCCCGAACATGTGGCGCTGTTTTACAACTATCGCCCGGTGCGCTCGTTTCGATGGTTTGCCAGTGTGGGTGATGTGCGCACCACAATACGATACATCCCGCCGAATGCGACGGTGACCGTTTGGGCGCGATACTATGAACGCGACCTGCCCGGCACCGAACGCGATGAGATGCGCCTGCAGTACGACCGCTTCCACAAATGCATGGTGGTGCTGGAGGGAAATGAGGGTAAGGTGTACACGACCCGCACGGGAGCAGGGCTTGCGCTGGCGGTGCTGGGGGTGGTGATGCTTCTGGGAGTGATTTTTATCCTGCTGAACCCGGGCGCCGTTTCGGGGTACATCAACACCTATTGAGGAGGTTCAACATCATGACAGGCATCTCAACCTTAGCGATTGTGCTGTTCATCATCGGAGGCGTGCTGGTGATATGGGTCATCGCCGCCTACAACAACCTGGTGAACCTGCGCGGACAGGCTCAGCGGGCATGGGCAAACGTGGACGTAGTGCTCAAACAGCGCTGGGACCTGATCCCCAACCTCGTGGAGACGGTGAAAGGCTATGCCCAGCATGAACGGCAGATGCTGGAGCGCATTGCTGAACTGCGTGCGGTGGCACTGGGCGCCAAAGACCGCAAAGAACGCATTCAGGCGGAACAGGAAGCCTCGCGTCTGCTGGGCAACATCATCGTGTGGGGCGAGAACTATCCCGAGCTGAAGGCGAACGAAAACTTCCTGCATCTCCAGCGCACGCTGGCGGACCTGGAGGAGCAAATCGCCGACCGCCGCGAGCTGTACAACGAAGCCGCCACGAACTACAACGTGTACCAGAAGACCTTCCCGGCGGTGCTGGTAGCGCAGAGCGTCTGGGCGGAAGAGATGCCCCTGTTTGAGGCGGCTCCCCAGGAGCGAGAGGTGCCGAAGGTACAGTTTTAGAAACGGAGGGCAGGACACGAGTCAGGCAAGCAGGTGTGCCTGCTGAAGCAAGCTTCAGCACTCCAAAAAGATGTTTTTTAGGACAACCTTGCGATTGGAAATCGCAGGCTACACAGAACAAAACCTGCTGGAGCAGGTTAGCCTCCACAGGAGGCTTCGCTGTGAGTAGCCCGCAACTTCCAGTTGCAGGGTTGCCTTCAGCGGTTCAAAGAAGCTGCCGGATGTCTACCCTGTCCCAATTTTGGTTCTACTTTGTAAAACTGGTATGATTTGCAGGAAAAGACAGCGGCATAGCCGAATGTTCCATTAGCAACCGAACAGGTGGTACGCACCACCTATCTTGCTGAGATGCCGGGACGCAGTAAGTAAGGTTGCCGAAAACCTTTGAAGGAGGCTCTTGATGGCACTGACCGACCGGTGTGACATCTTTGGCAGCGTACATGAGGAAGGCATCAATCGTATTGTCCGCCACCTCATGCGACAGCGCCCTTCCCTGTTCAACTATGGCACGGCGTTCTTCCTGCGAAACCCCAACCTGCTGTGCGAGCGCATTCAGGCGGCACCCGAAGTCCTGCGGGCACATGACCCACTGCTGAGCGTACAGGATCCTGTTCCCATACTGGGCACAGCAATCCCGCTGGGACTGAACTGGTGCCTGCAGTTCACCGACCTGCAGATTGACTTCCACCCCAGCAACGTCTTTCAACTGCCTCGCGAGCTGGGGAATCTGCCCGCCCAACGATTTGCCCTTCGTATGAGGGGTTGTTTCGGGCTGGACTGCCCCTCGGAGGAGTTCATTCGCGAAATCCTGCCGCAGGTCGAGGCAGAAGAAGTTGCCCAGCGCGGCAAAGAGGTCTTCGGCACAAAGGAGCGTCAACCAGCTGCCCCCGCGAGGGAACCTATCGTGTTCCCCACCAGGAAACTGCAGTGCCTGTGCGTGGAGCTGTTTGCCGTACTGCACTTCGAGCGGGGCACAATCCCCGGCAATCCCCAGCAGTGGCTGAAGCTGCGGCTGGATGGTCTGGAGATTGTAGACCTCGGTCCCGCTCCGCTGGAGGAGATGGTGGAATGCTACATCAGGGCGGTGCTGAGGCTGGGTATCCTGCCGAGGCTCAGCATGCCCATCGAGGCGATGGTGCTGAACATCACCGAGCTGATGCGCAAGCAGGGACTGGCAATCGGCGAGACCATCACGCTTCAACCCACGCCTGTGCCCGTCGGTGTGCCCAACAACCCGGCTGTAGAAGACGACCGGCTGAAGGCGTTTATCAATCTGGTGGTGGAGGTATAACCGATGGCACACTTCACTCTCGCCGTTTCCGAAGGAACCTTCCGGCGTTCGTTCGACCTGCTGAAGCGCAATCTCCGCTTCTCCAAAGCCGATCAGGCGAGCTTCGGCATTTTCGTGGCAGGCTACGACGTGCGAGCGCATCTGGAAGGAGGAACGCTGGACCTGCGTGCGGATAACACTATCCGCGTGAAGGAGCTGGATATCCGCTGGGACCGCCTGCGTTTCACGCTGGGCATCAACATCCCCGAAATCTGCGTTGGAGGCGGATGCATCAACATGCCCTGGCCCATCCCGGACATCTGCCTGCCCAGGGTATGCGTGTTCAGCGGCAACCCGGATATCTCTATCTCGCCCGACCTGGCAGCCTTCGTGGCACAGGAGGTCAGCTTTACCGGAACGGTGGTTGCCCGTTACTTTGACGCCTCCGTTCCGCTACCCTCACCAGACCTGTGCGCGCCGATACGCATCGAACCCCTGCCGGACCACAATCAGTGGCACATCCACATCGGCCCGCAAACCATCGACGTCGACCTGTTTGATTTCCCGGACGTTGTGGGCAACCTGATAGAAAACACCCTCAGCAACGCCATTCGCGCGATAATCCCCGGTGGATTTGTGCGCGACATCATCCTCGCCATCATCGGAGGAATTGCGGATTTCATCCGGTTCCTGCTCGACATCCCCGATGAGATCGACGAGTGGCTGAGCGACCTGTTTAACGTCAGCTTCGGCTTACTGGACTTTATCGGCACGCTGGTGCTGGACTTCTTCAGCACGTGCAACCCGATATACCGCATCGACGACCCATTTGAGCTCTTGCCCGCAAGCAACGGGCTGATTCCGGTTCGAATCCCACTGCGCAACCTGAGCGTCCGCGTCAACGACGCAGAGATGGTTGCGGAAGTAGATATAGGAGGCTAACCATGACAAGCCAAAAGGCGCTGTTGAACCGCCCCGTCTTTCGACTGAGGGCATTTGACAGCGGTAACCTGACGGTACTGACCACGCTTATCCATCGTTTCGCCGAAGCGGGTTCCTATGACCTCTTTGTCCGACGGGGTGAGCGCGTGGTACATCGCGCTACGGTAAACGTGGTGCGCGAGACAGGCGCCCCACATCAGATCGATGTGGATATGGCGGACCTGGGTTCCGCAGAGAAAGGCTGTGAATGCGGGAAGCGCGAGGGATATACCCTTCGTGAAGGAGGGGTGATGTGCTTCTTCGTATCGAGAGGCAATGCGCGCTTCAAGGTGTCCGTCCAGCAGATTGGCGCCAAAGAGAAACGAACTCTGCTGGACAGTGCGAACTCCATCCCGGCTGGCGACCTGTTCGCAGTTACCCTGGTGTTGCCCGGCGCATACCGTGTGGTGAACACCGAAAGCAAAGCGGAGATGACGGTGGAGGTAGAGATGCCGGCGGGACCATACCAGATGGACCAGCCCACCATTGTGGAGATTGGGCGCACGGGCAGATTTGGCTCACGCCGCGTTAGCATTATGCTGGGGCAATCGGTGGTGTTTCGCTGCGGGACACAGGCACGCATCCAGCTGGAGCTGGTAAAACCGCACGACATCATCCAAAAACGCGAGCAGGAAAAAGGACAGTTCACTGTACGCAAGTCCGAGACCAGCGACTAGCGCACCCCCAAGCCTCCTGTACTGCCCCTCTCAACGCCGAGAGGGGCGCTCTCTCAAAAGTTTTTTCGGAAAAATATCTGGAATTGCCCAAAAAGGCTTGTTTTGCCCGGCGTTTATGGTATACTACTATTGTTCGGTGTTCGTTGCACGCAACGGTTCGGTTCCGGGGTCCGTAAGCCTCATGTGAGGAGACCGCGTTCGAGCCTGCCGGCAGCACCGTAACAGAAAAATCCGGGAGGCGACGCGCTTCCCAGCATGAGGTTAAAAAATGCCAGAAACCACTTCTTTGTTCGTAGGAAACCTGTCCTACGCCACCACCGCAGAGCAACTGCGTGAGCTGTTCTCCCCGTGGGGTCCCGTGGAGGATGCCCGTGTCGTTGAGGGACGCGGCTTCGGCTTCGTGGACATCCCCACCGAGAACATGCAGGCGGCTATCGACGCCACCAACGGTCAGGTGTTCATGGGCAGAACCATCACCGTGAACCAGGCTCGTCCCCGCACCGAGCGGCGTGAGGGCGGCTTCCGCAGCGACCGCGGCGGCTACGGCTCCGGGCGACGCGACCGACGCTGGTAAGCCCGAACCACAAATGAGGTGCAACGGCACGCTGAACGGCGTGCCGTTTGCGTTTATTTGAAGGTCACAATTGTAACCCCATCGCCACCCTCGGCAGGGCTTGCTCCCCGATAGGAACGCACTAACGGATGGGTTTTCAGATACTCGCGCACCGCCTGTCTCAGCACGCCCGTGCCCTTGCCGTGAATCACCCGCACCTGCTCCAGCCCCGCGGTGTACGCATCGTGCAGGTACTGGTCCAGGTTCGCGAGCGCCTCGTCCACCCTCTGCATCCGAAGCATAATCTCCGACGAAACCCGCATCGCACCCCGCAGGTTCACCGGCACCGAAACCGCAGGGGCGGCGGCTGGGCGTGCCGTCTCCACTCGGCGCAGGACGTCACGAGGCACGGTGACGCGGATGGCTCCTGCCTGTACCATCGCTTCCTTGTCGGTCAGCTGGAGCACCGTGCCGGTGACGTTCATGGTGGTGACTTTCACGGTGTCGCCCTCACGGATTTCCTCTGGAGCGGAGGCAGGAGCAGAAGGCGCAAGCAGTTTCTTCATCTCCTCGGCAGATTGGCGTATCTGCTGGCGTGCTTCCTGTGCCGCGCGGTTCTCACGAGGCTGTTCGCGAAGGCGACGGTATGCCTCCTCTGCCTGCTGCACAAGCTCCCGCAGGCGTGCCTGCACCTCCTGGGCGACCTCCTCGCGCACGCGCTGACGCTCTTCTTCCAACTTTGCCATCTGCTGGTTCAGGCGTTTGCGTAGTTCCTGCGCCTCGCGTCGCTCCTGTTCGGCGGCGGCACGTGCCTCCTCTACCGCACGCTGTTCTTCCTCCAGCCGGCGCATGATGCTGGCAGACTCGGTTTCGCGCCCGGCGAGGCGCGCCTGAGCGGTCTCTATCACCGTCTGCGGTAATCCCAGCCTCTGGGCAATCACAATCGCATGGCTGGAACCGGGCGTGCCGATACGCAGGTGATAGGTTGGGCGCAGGGTTTGTACGTCAAACTCCACCGAGGCGTTCTGTACCCCCTGCCGGGCGTAGGCATAGCTTTTCAACTCGCCGTAATGGGTGGTCGCCATCACGCGCGAACGGCGGGCAAGCAGGTAGTCCAGTATCGCCTGCGCCAGCGCTGCGCCCTCCGCCGGGTCGGTTCCTGCGCCCAGCTCGTCCAGCAGTACCAGTGTGTGTTCATCACAGTGGGACAACATCTCCGCGATGTTGGTGATATGCCCAGAGAAGGTGGAGAGCGACTGTTCAATGCTCTGCTCGTCCCCGATGTCGGCGAAAATCTTCTGGAACACCGCCATCTCGGTGCCCGAATCCGCCGGCACATGCAGTCCCGACTGCATCATCAGCGTCAGCAAGCCCACCGTTTTGAGCGTGACTGTTTTTCCGCCCGTGTTGGGTCCGGTAATGAGCAGAATACGGAAACGGTCGCCCAGCTCCACGTCAATGGGCACTACGGGCGGCTTGAGCAGAGGATGGCGTGCCTTGCGCAGGCGGATTTTGCCCTGTGTGTTCAGCCCCGGTTCAATGGCGTCCCATTCCACGCTGAGGCGGGCACGCGCGTCGATGAAGTCCAGCTCGCCCAGCGCATCGCAGGTCAGCAGAGTAGCATCGGCATGTTTGCCCACCTGTGCGCTCAGCTCCGCCAGAATGCGCTCTATCTCGTTTTGTTCGGCAATCTGCGCCTCGCGAATCTGGTTACCGAGGTCCACTACCTCCTGCGGCTCCATGAAGAGGGTTGCCCCCGATGCGCTCACGTCGTGCACAATGCCCCCGAACTGGGCGCGGTATTCCGCCTTCACAGGCAGGCAATAGCGGTCGCCGCGCATGGTGATGACCGGCTCCTGAAGCATGTTGCGCACGCGCGAGGAGTTCAGCGTGGCTTGCAGGCGTTCGGTGATACGCGCATGCAGCTGGCGCAACCGCTGGCGAATGCGGGCGAGATCGGGGCTGGCGCTGTCGGCAACGGTGGCGTCCTCACGCAGACAACGCCGGATTTCACCCACCACGTCGGGCAGAGGCTCCATCTGCCGCGCCAGCACGCACAGCGCAGGACAGCGTTCCTCCCGGGCCAGAAGGAACTGACGCATACGCCTGGCGGTCTCCAGCGTATCGGCAATGGATAACAGGCTTTCGGACGTTAATACACCGCCTGCCCGTGCCAGTGACACCGCCGAGCGCACATCCTGCGCCCCCCGCAGGGACATCGGCTCGGCGAGGTCTACCAGCCGGCGTGCTTCCGAGGTCTGCTGGAGGCGAAGGCGGACCGTTTCGACATCGGTTAGCGGCGTCATCTGGCGCGCTCGCTCCGCGCCCAAAGGCGTGGTGCAGTGTGCCGCCAGCTTTTGCCGGATAGCATCGTACTCCAGAACTCTAAGTGTGTGCGCGTTCATTCCATCCGGTATTGTATCCCAAATCTGCGCTGATGCGAAAGCTGCTGCTTGCTCTGGTTATGCCCTTCAATCAAGGGCTGTTCTTCCGATAATGAAAGCAGGGCTGACTTGGCTGGGTGTGATAGCAGTATGTGGCTATGAGAAATAACAAGTACGTTCATCGGGGGTAGCAATGAGGCGACAACAGATTGGACAGATTCTGCTCGATCTGGGCTACATCACACGGGAACAGTTGGTCGATGCGGTAATGGTGCAGAAAAACACCGGCAAACGCATCGGAGACATCCTCCTGCAGCTGGGATATCTGAACGGCGAGCAGCTGGCGGAGGCGCTGGCGATACAGGCTGGGGTGGAGTTCGTGCCCGTGAAGATTGAGCAGATACAGCCCGAGGCGCTGGCATTGCTGGACCCCACCGTCGCACGTGGACTGCAAGCCCTGCCCCTGTGGATTCGCGACGGCAAGCTGTACATCGCGCTGGCAGACATTCACGACACGACCGCCCAGCGCGAACTCGCGCGGCTGGTCAACATGCCGATAGCGGTAGTTTCTGCGAGCACGGACGCCGTGCAGGCTGGTATCCGCTTCTATTATCCCAAAGATGCGGCTGACTGGCAAAGCGCGGCGCAGGAACCCTGCGTGTACGCCTTCTTACAGCGACTGTTTGAAATGGCAGGCGGTGACGACGCTCGCCCGTTGCAGATGGAACCGCATGACGCGCTGTACTATCGCGTTTGCCGGCGTACGGGTGGAGCGATGGATCTGATTGAGACCGTCTCGCGCCCCTTTGCGCGGGTCAGCATCTACGCGCTCAAACGCATGGCAGGTTTCCAGGAGAACGATAGCCCCTACGTCTCTGCAACCATCCGCTTCGCGCGACCAGCGGAGGAAACGTCGGTTCGCGTCTCCTGCCTCCAGACCGTTCAGGGCGAGCGGGTTGTGCTGAAGATAGCGAACAGGCAGATCCCTCAACTCCAGAATTATGAGGTCGTGCTGACTTCGGAAGGGGACAGGCTATTGCAGAAGTGGATACAGGCCCGGCAGGGGTTAATTCTGATATCCAGCAACAGCTGGAAGCCGCGCAGTCAGTTCATCCTGCAGGCTATCGACTCGTATGCCCAGCAGGGTTACAGTACACTGGTGCTGACGCGCTCACCGCTCAACGCACCCGAAGGTGTGTTTGTGGTTCCGCTGGAGTATGAGTCCCCCGGCAGAGCTTTTCAGCAGGTGGTGGTTGCCCTCCAGCAGGAGCCGGATATTCTGGTGCTAGATGCGCCGGCGGGCTGGGAGCATCTGCAGTTGCTGGCATCCTCGAATAACGTCCACACCTTTATCCTGCTGTCCATACACGCAGAGAGCGCCGCGGATGCTCTTGCGCAGGTGGCATCCCAGCAAGTGGCACCGGTGCTCTTCGCCGAGGTACTCCGGGGCGTGGTGCATCTCTACAACCTGCCGCGCCTGTGTGCGCATTGCAAGACCGCCCGCCCCGTCGAAGGTGAAATCGTGGAACGGCTGGGTGTGTCTTCCGAAACGGTATACGATGCCGCCGGCTGTGCTCAATGTCGGTTCACAGGACATGCTGGAGTAACGACTGTCGCCCAGGTACTGCCGGCGGAACAGCCCCTGCTGGAGGCTCTGCGCCATGGCAGGATCTCCGAAGCGGTGCAGGTGCTCAGGCAATCGGGCGAGGCTGTCTTGAGGGAAGCTCTGCGGCAGGCGGTGATGCAGGGGGCAACCTCTGTGGAGTACGCTGTGGAGACCCTCTCCGCCTCGCAGGGTTCAGACCTGCGCACGTACCTCCGGGCAGCGTGAAGAAAGACAGGTTCAGCCTCCGCAGGAGGCTTTGTCATGGGTAGCCCGCAACTTTCAGCTGCAGGGATGCCTGCCGACTTGCAACTCGGCGGTTGCCTGCGAACCCGTATTGTGTTATACTCAAGCTAACACACAGAAGGTTTAGTGTCAACTGCCTCCCCAGAACACGAACCTACGCTGACTGTGTGCGTTCTAACAGTAAACAAGCTATATAAACTGAGCCAAACTTATGAGCAAAACGTAGCTGTTATCCGTGCCAGGACGTCAATAAACTGGAGGAGGGTTGCACATGAACCGGCGAGAGATGTTTCAATGGTTGGGACTGGCAGGGATGGCGGTGGTTGCCGGTTGCTCCGGGCGAGGGGCAAGGCAGTCGAAAACGACGCAGAAACCGCTGGATACCGCCAGAGCGGAACACCTGAAGAAGGTGCAGAACATTGTGGCGATTGCTTCGCAGGGCAGTGTGCGTGAGATGGTGGAGCGCGCTCTGCGCCCGTTGGGTGGCATTGAGAAGTTCGTGCGCCCGGGCGATACCGTGGTGCTGAAGCCCAACGCCGCGTGGCTCAGAACCCCCGAGCAGGCTGCCAACACCAACCCCGAAGTGGTGGCTGCGGTAATTGACCTGTGCCAGAAAGCCGGAGCGAAACGCATCCTGATTGTCGAACACACCTGCGATAATCCCGCAACCGTCTGCTTCGAGATGAGCGGTATTCGAAAGGTAGCCGACGCGGCAGGGGCGGTTATCGTCAACGCCAACGCGGAAGGGATGTATCGCCCCGTCAGCATTCCGGGAGCAAAGGTGCTTGCGCAGACGCAGGTGGTGCGCGACGTGCTGGAGGCGGACTGCTTTATCAACCTGCCTGTCGCCAAAGACCACAGCGCCACACGGGTCACGCTGGGCTTGAAGAACCTGATGGGCGTGGTGTGGGACCGTCAGGCGTGGCACGTGCAGGGCGTGCATCAGTGCATCGGGGACTTCGTGCTGGCGGTAAAGCCGCACCTGACCATCATTGATGCCACACGCATTCTGGCAACGAAGGGTCCCAAAGGTCCGGGTGAGGTCAAACACCTCAACCAGATTATCGCTGGAGTAGACCCGGTGGCAGCCGATGCGTTTGCCACCACCCTGTTCGGTTTGATGCCAGACGACATCGGTTACATCATGCATGCTCACAGGCTGGGGGTGGGCGAAGCCCGTCTGAACAGGCTGAACATCACGAGGGTATAGCCGATGAGCACCGTAACAGAAGCACGCCGGCGATTCAAGGCAGCAGGGCGGGTGCGTGTGCGTTTCTGGCGGATGCAGAACGTCCGGCGCATCGTGCAGGTGGCGTTCCTTCTGCTGTTTCTGTTCCTGCTGGCGTTGACGGTATATCCCCTGCGCTCACCGGTGCCAGTGGACTTCTTCTTCCGCGCCGACCCCTTAGCGGTGCTCAGCACCTTCATCGCCTCGCGTGAGGTTATCGCTTCGCTGGTGCCCCTGGCGGCAGTGGTGCTCGCGCTGACGGTGGTGCTGGGCAGGTTCTTTTGCGGCTGGTTCTGCCCGATGGGCACGCTAATCGACCTGTCCGACCGCTTTCTGGTGCGGCGCAACCGTCGCGTAGCGGGCGCAAAGGGCTTCCCGCAGGTGAAGTACTACATCCTAGCGATGGTGCTGGTCTCTGCCCTGCTTTCCGCGCAAATCGCCTACTTCTTCGACCCGTTCGGCATCCTCACGCGCACGATGGTGTGGGTGCTGGTTGCGCCCGTGACTCTGCTGGGGAGGGTTATCACGGGTTCGCCATGGGTGGCGGACTGGGCGCCGTCCCTCGCGCAGATACCCTTTATCCCCGAGGTCCAGCCGCATTACCGCATGAACCTGCTGGCGGCTCTGCTGTTCGCGGGCATTCTTGCGCTGGGGCTGGTCAGTCGGCGGTTCTGGTGCAGGAACCTGTGTCCGCTGGGCGCACTGCTTGCGCTGTTTTCGGGCTGGGGCATCGTGCGGCGGCAAACGAACGCGGAACAGTGTATCGAGTGCCACCGTTGCGACCGCGAATGCAAGATGGGCGCCATCCTGCCCGACAGCCATCGCTATCTGGCGCGTGAGTGCATCTATTGCTATAACTGCGTGTCGGTGTGCGCGCCCGGCGCAACGTCCTTCCCCGTCACCCTGCGCAGGGAGGGCTTCGAGACCGCCACCGACCTCAATCGTCGCCGAATACTGGGGTTCGCCGGGCTGGGTGTGCTGTGGGCAGGTATTTCGGTAGGCGACATTGGGGCGAAGAAGGTGGGCAACTCACCTATCAAGGCATCCAGTCCCTTCCGTATCCGACCGCCCGGCAGCCTGCCTGAAGAACAGTTCCTGCAAAAGTGCGTGCGGTGCAGCCTGTGCATGAAGGTGTGCCCGACCAACAGCTTACAGCCCGCGCTGACCGAGGCGGGCATTGAAGGGTTCTGGACGCCCATTCTGGTTCCGCGCATCGGGCACTGCAGTCAGCACTGCACCGCCTGTGGGGATGTTTGTCCTACCGACGCCATTCAGCCTTTCACCCCGCAGGAGAAGAAGTATCTTTTCATCGGGCGGGCGTATATAGATAGAAGCATGTGTATCGTGTGGGCGCAGGATAAAAAGTGCCTCGTGTGCGATGAGCACTGTTCGTATCGCGCCCTGCACTGGAAGGTGGTGGATGGACTGCGCCGCCCGTTCGTGAACGAATATCTGTGCACCGGCTGTGGCGAGTGCGAAGCCAAATGCCCGGTGCAACCGATAGCGGCGATTCGCGTAACCACTCTGGGCGACCTGCGCCATCTGACGCGCGAAGCGCAAAAGCGATTCTACGAGCGACATCTGGAAAAGGAGGAATAAGCGCCCATGCCATCCAGAAGAGAGTTCCTGAAGGACCTGATGAGAACAGGAGCGGGTCTGTACACTCCCGCCGCCGTGTTCGCCGTGCTGCTGCAGGAGAAGAAGAACCCCCAGAGCACCGTCGTTGAGGTCAAAAACCCGAATGCACAGAGCGAGAGCCACCGTCTTCGCGCAGACGTTGTGCAGGCGATGGTCTTCGAGGCGGTGCGACGCCTGAGTGGGGAAAAGAACGACCGCTCTGCCTGGACGCACTATTTCACTCCTGAAGATGTGGTTGGCATCAAGGTCAACTGTCTGTTTGGGCGAGGAGCCTCTACCCACCCCGAAGTGGTGATGGCGATTGTGGAGGGGCTGAAACTGGCAGGGGTCAAGCCGGAGAACATCATCATCTGGGACCGCAGTGACGGCGACTTAGCCAAAGCGGGCTTTACGCTCAACCGCGAGGGACCGGGCGTGAAGTGCTATGGCACCAACGGCGACTACGACCCCACCCCCACCCGTCACGGCTCGTTCAACGGCAGATTGAGCAAAATCCTGAGCGAGCGCATCACCGCACTGATAAACGCACCGATTCTGAAAGACCACAGCATCGCTGGCATCACCAACGCCTGCAAGAACCATTACGGCTCCATCGATAACCCGGGCGCCCATCACGGTAATAACTGCGACCCCTACCTGGCAGACCTCAACGCCGTGCCTGCCATCCGCCAGAAGACGCGCTTGATTATCTGCGATGCCATCCGCCCGATTTGCGAAGGCGGACCCGGCTTGCGAGGCGATTACGCCTGGGATTACAACGCCATCCTCGCCTCCACCGATCCCATAGCGATAGATACGGTCGGCTGGCAGATTGTCGAGGCAAGGCGTAAGGAGATGGGGTTGCCGCCGCTGGCGCAGGTGGGGAGACCTGTTCGCTATCTGCAAACTGCTGCGCAATTGGGCGTGGGTACCAACGACCCGAACCGAATCCGTCTGGTGCGGGTGGGATAGAATGCGATAGGGGCACACCGGGGTGTGCCCCCGCTCTTACAGCGCTCTCTGCACGGTCTCTTCCAGAACCTGCATGGTGTTTTGCGGGTCATAGCCTTCCAGTCGCGCCAGAATGTTGCCCTCTTTGTCGATGATGAACAGCGTGGGAAGGCTTTTAACATGGAAGGCTCCCTTTGCGGTGGCATCGCTGTCGGCGGCGATGGGGTAATTCACACCCATCTCTTTCACGAAAGCCTCTATCTCTGCCTTGCTGGTCACATCCACCGCCACCCCGATAACCTCTACGCCTTTATTCCGGTGGCGGTTGTGGAACTGTATCATCTTGGGCATGGTGAACCGGCAGGGCGCACACCACGTCGCCCAGAAGTCCAGCACCACCACCTTCCCTCTGTAGTCCTGCAGAGTTTTCGTTTCGCCGTTCAGCAGGTGAAGGGTGACATTGGGAGCGGTGTCTCCCTGCCCCATCGGTTTCGGAGGCTGGAACGCATAAATCACCAGCCCTGCTATCAGTACAATCAACACATAGACTATCGCCCTGCGCATAGAACCACCTCTTGCCTGCGACTACTGCTTGTTGGACTCCGCCATCAGCCCTTCTGATTCATCGCACATAATCCGCCTCTTCGGGACGCCACACCGTATCGCGCACGGTCAGGTACAGCGTTCGCGCGGCGTCGGCGCGGGTAATCGGACCCTCCGGGAAGAAGCGCATTCCTTCTTCCTGCAGGGCATCTACACCATCCCACAGCATGGAGGTGATATGATGCCGGCGCAGGGTCTCTATCGCAGCAGCGTGCGGCGAGTCGGCTGGCACGTCCAAGTAAGGCAACTGACCGGGCGTTACCGGCGTCCACTGTCCCAGTCTTACCATCACGTTCGTCAGCCACTGCGCGAACAGTGCGCGCGATATGGGCATGTCGGGGCGGAACAGCGTCTCTTCCGGCTTCAGGATGCCCGCTGCTACCAGCCCCTCCACTGCCTGTCGGGCGGGATGCTCTTCGGGCAGGTCGGTGTAAGGCAGAGCGGGCTTCGCATAGCTGGTTTTCCATCCGCCCTGCTTCAGCCGATGCCACAGCCACTGCGCCGCGTCGGCGCGAGTGAGCATCTTCTCTGGCTCAAATCGCTCCTGCGGGAAGTATCCACGTGCCGCCAAATACTGAATAGCCCGAAAACCGCGTGTTTCGGCGGTGACATCAGGAAACCAGTACAGGTACACGCCGTATCTCAGCAGCACCTCCTGTACCAGGCGGGAAGGGATGCGTCTGGGTTCCGTGTCGTAGCGCAACGCCAGCGCCGCCGCTGCGCCCGCCGCCTGCCCCATATTCATACGCACCGGCTCCATGCGAAGGGTTCCATACGCCACATGGGTGGCGGAGACCGCCGTGGATACCAGCACATTGCGCAGGCGCAGCGGGAGCAGGCTACCGTACGGAACCTGGTACCAGGGCGTGTAATTCACCAGCCAGAACTCGCCCTCGCCCATGTCGGGCGAATCCCAGTCGGTTTTGGGCTGGACGGCGTGCGAGTCCATCGGGTAGTCGCCGATGCTGATGGAATCTGGACGCAGGCGTTCTCGCGCCTTCCATACGTCGCTTTCGTTCATCAGCACGTGCCCCATAATGCGCCTCGCTTCGCGCACGTACAGCTGCGGCGGGATGTTGCCGTTATCGCGATACTCATCCTCCGCCAGCCCGATGTTTTTCAGCCCCAGCTCGGTCTGGATGTAGTAGAGATACCCCAGTGCGTGCCACTTGTAGCGTTCGGCAATCTCGTCGCGCCGCTTCCAGCTGGCGGTCGGATAGTCATAATTGATACCGGGCAGATTACTGCCCTGCGGATGCTGGTTAATCTCAAACTTGCCACCGGGAATGCGACCGTACAGATAAGCCCACGTTTTCTCCCAGGGCGGAGTGTGGATGTAGTTCTCCTTATTGTAGAAAGGGGGTTGCGGGATGGTCTTGTCTGCATCCTTGCCGTAGTCCTTCACCGCCAGCAGGATAGCGTAAGAGGGGATACGCTTATCGCCCTTGCCGGTGCTCCCGGGCAGGATGCGGTCGTTGGCGCGGTCATAGTAGATATGTCCAGCGTGTGGCTCTTCAGGGGAACGAGGTTCGCGCCCCACGCGGAAGGGAGCACCTCCCCACGCGGCGATGTCGCCCTCATGTGTGGCGTCAATGAAGATGTCGCCTTCAAAAACTGCCTTGCGCCCCGTCAGCATATTCTGCACAATCACCGCACGCACCCGGTCTCCATCTCGCATCACGCCAACGGGGCGCACGCGGAAGTAGACGTGGACGTTCGGATGCTGAGCCACAATGCTCTTAATTAGCGCGTTTGCCACGCGCGGCTCGTATGCCATACCGTTGCCCGTGCCGTAATGTGCCTGCACCGCCCTGCGGAACTCTTCAAAAAGCCCGTTGGAGCGGGCGGGGTTGCGCATGTCGGTCAGGCTCACGCCGCTGCTGATCATGCCGCCCAGTCGATTGGTCTGCTCCAGCAGGGCGACCGTCACACCCTCTCGCGCAGCGGTTACCGCCGCTCCCACTCCAGAAGCGGTGCCGCCCACCACCACCAGCGGATAGTGAATGCGCGCGGGCAGTTCTCGGAAGGTGCGTTCACTAACCTCTGCCGAGGGCTTCTGAGTGCCGTCCGCCATCTGCGCCACCACTCTGTAACGGTACGTCTGAGCAGGTTCCAGCGGCTGGTCTATATACTGGCGGGCATCGGCGGGCAGGGTGGCTATCGGCACACCATCGCGCTGTACCACATACGCCTGCACCTCTCCCTGGGCGGGTGGAAGCCAGTAAACGTTAATCTGCACCGGCGACTGTGCCAGTGCCTCCACGGCCGTCGGCTGAGCATGCACCGACCCGGCAAGAAGCACTAACAGAACGAACACGCCCCTCTTCATTGCGTTCCCCCTTTCCTGCGGATAAACGGCTGTCATTCTGTTTCGCCCATCACGCGCTGTTTTCCTTAGCGCTCATGCCGTTGCTGTGCCAAACGTCCTTTACTCATGGTTGCCTGGGCTGTATTTGTGGAACAATTCTATTAAGAAAGAGGATTTGGGCTTATGAGGTACCGATGTTCCGGTGGATGGCCTGATCTGGCTGTGGGGGCAGTTGTTGCTGTCTTTGTCAGCACGGGGTTGGTATATCTGCATTGCCATGCTGTTCAACCCTCCCGATGGGTTCCGCATCTGCTGTCCGGCCTGGTGGTAGGAGCACTAGTTACCCTGTTCGTTCGCAAGTGCAGGCAGGCGCGTCAGGCGAACATTTACACGCAGATACACCAAACCCACCTGCGAGCGATAGCGGATAACCTGCCCGTGGTTATCTACGCCCTGGACCGGCAGGGACGCTTTATTGCCTCGGAAGGCAAAGGTTTAAAGCGTCTCGGTCTATCGCCGGGCGAGGTAGTGGGGCAAAACGCGCTTCAAATATACCGCGACTATCCCGAAATCGTGGATTCCATTCATCGCGCTCTGCAGGGAGAGACCGTTGTTCGAACTGTGTGCGTCGGAGATCTCTGGTATCAGTGTTACTACCTGCCCCAGCGTAACGCCGATGGACAGGTACAGGGTGTGGTTGGGGTTGCATACGACATTACCGACCTCAAACATGCCGAACAGCAGCTGCAAAACCATCTGCGTCTGGAGAATGTGCTCGCCAGCATCGCCTCAAACTATATCCACAACCCGGACTTCGACGCAGCGGTGGAGTGGTGCCTCGCCGAAATTGCGCAGATATGCAGTGCCGACCGAGCCGGTCTCTTTTTGTTGAACGAAAAGGGCGACACCTTCACTATCGCGCATCGTTGGTTCCGCCACGACAGCGAAACGCGCCACCTTGCCCCCAGCCACCTTTCAGCACAACACATCAACTGGGCAGTACGTCATCTGGAAGAAAAAGGTCCGCTGATTATCCAGAGCGCGGATACCTTACCTCCCGAAGCGGAACCGATGAGGTGTCTCATGAAAGCTACTGGCTCACACAATCTGATTGCTTTGCCCGTTATGCTCGAGCAGAAGGTTGCCGGGTTCATGACTTTTGTAAACTTCAAGCCTTCCGCGATTTCAACGCCGGCAGACATTCGCTTCCTGCAAATGGCGGCAGACCTGACAGGGGGAGTGCTTCAGCGCAAGAAGGCAATGGAAGCGGCACAGGAACGCAATGCCCGCCTGAGTGCGATTCTTCACGCCCTGCCTGATATGATGTTTCTGCTGGACAAGGAAGGACGCTTCCTGGACGGGTACGCCCACGACAGCGGAGAATTGTTGATGCCGCCGGAACAGTTTATGGGACGCACGGTGGAGGAGATACTGCCTCCTGACATTGCCTCGCTCACCATGAGCACGATTGCCGAGGTCTTAGCCATCGGGCAGGTGGTGGCATACGAATACGTGCTAGAGATACCCGGTCGGGGCACACGATACTACGAAGCTCGCGTGGCGCCGTGTGAAGAACATACAGTGGTAGCCATCGTGCGGGATATAACCGAGCGCAAAACCACTGAGCAGTTTATCGCCCGGGCAAACGAACAGCTAGAGGAGGCGTTATTGCGCGCCCAGGAGCTGGCAGTCGCAGCAGAAGCCGCCAGCCATGCCAAATCGGAGTTTCTTGCCAACATGAGCCACGAGATTCGCACCCCGATGAACGGCATCATCGGCATGGCGGAACTGCTGATGGCTACCCCCCTGAACGACGAACAGCGAGACTATCTCAAAACCCTGCGCTCCAGCGCAGACCTGCTCCTGTCCATCCTCAGCGACATCCTGGACCTCGCCAAGATTGAAGCGGGCAAGATGACGCTGGAACAGATCCCCACCGACCTGCGCGAGGTGGCACACGATATCGTAAAGCTGTTCTCTGCCCGGTCCCAGCAGAAGGAACTGACATTGCGGGCTGAGATCGCCGAGGATATCCCCCCGGCGGTGCTGGCAGACCCCATGCGCCTGCGGCAGATACTGGCAAACCTGGTCAACAACGCCATCAAGTTCACTGAGCAGGGAGAAGTGGTGGTGCAGGTGTCCTGCCTGCGTCGGGCAGAGGAAAGCGCATGGGTTCGCCTTGCGGTGCGCGACACCGGTATCGGCATCCCGCCGGAGCGACTGGACGCCATCTTTGAGGCTTTTACCCAGGCAGACAGCTCCACCACCCGGAAGCACGGCGGAACCGGGTTGGGGCTGGCTATCTGCAAGCAGCTGGCGGAGCTGATGGGCGGGCATATCCACGTGCAGAGCGAGGTCGGCAAAGGAAGCACCTTCTGGGTAGACCTGCCCCTGCCCATCGCGCACGACGCCTCAAAGCCAGCCCAGAACAACGCTATAGAACCGACCAATACCGAACTGCCCCAGGGACTGCATATCCTGCTGGTGGAGGATAACGAGGTGAATCGCAAGGTGGCGATGCGGATGCTGGAACGGTTAGGATGCGTGGTGGACGTCGCCGGCGACGGGCAAGAAGCTGTGCAAAAGTGCGCAGAGCGTGAGTACGATGTGGTGTTCATGGACGTGCATATGCCCCAGATGGACGGTTACGAAGCCACGCGCCTTATCCGCGAGCACGAAAGCATCTCCAGCAGACATCAGACCATTATCGCCATGACCGCCAGCGCGATGCAAAGCGACCGCGAGCGGTGTCTGCAGGCGGGCATGGACGATTACCTCAGCAAGCCCTTCCGCGAGGCTGAACTGCGGCAGATGCTCCTGCGCTGGACATCCGCCCTCGAGAAACAGCCCACAGCAGCGTAACCCGTCGCAGGACACTCGCCCTCCAGCACGAATCGTTGCCTATGAGCCAGTGGAAACTGCCGGCATGGAGGGAGCCGATGAAGCGGATGGGAGCCTTACTGCTGGGGCTGTTTGCTTTGCAGGTCTATGCCCAGAAACAATCCCTGCAAACGTGGAACGCCGTTGAAGGCACATTTACCTGGGATGAACAGGTGAGGCGAAGCAGTGTCCAGAGCGTTCGCCTGCACAACCCCACCGCCGACCTTCGCAGCGGCGTGATGCACGTGGTGCAGCTGAACCAGACGAAGCCTGTTCCATTCCGCGTCACCGCATGGAGCCGGGCGGAGAATGTCTCAGGCAGTGCCGACTCAGGCTACTCCCTGTATCTCGACCTCTACTACACCGACGGCACGCCCGAATGGGGATTGATGGCTCCCTTCAGCACAGGCACGCATGACTGGGAACGCCGGGAGGTGCTGGTCATCCCTCGCAAACCGGTGGGCAAAGTATATGTGCACCTGCTGTTGCGTAATCACGCGGGCACAGTATGGTTCGACGATGTACAGATGGAGATATTGGAGGGATTACAGGTGCTGGATATGCAGAGCACACGCCAGCCTGCCTTGCGTGCCGGCAAACCCGCGGTCAGCTGGGGCACTGCAGAGCGTCTGCAGGTGAAGTTCGACGATTCCGGGCTGGTCGCCGGGCTGGTATCTGGTGGTAAGTCGCTTCCCGGTGGGCGCCTGCCCGGAGGCTGGTTCCTGCGCGACATGAGGCAGCCGGATACGCTGGTGCCGTTCAGCGGGAAATGGACAAGCACCAGTCCACCCGTGTGGAGCGGTGAGGCGAACGGTGTGCAGATAGAGGTACGTTACGGGCAGGCGGGCGACCTCCTTCAGGCGGAGGCAACTCTACGCACCCCTGAAGGTTCGCCGGACCGCGCGGTGAGCTTCATCTGGGCGATGCCGGTGCGGATGGATGGGGCAAGGTGGCACAACGATATTCGTGAATCCGCACCTGCTGGAGACGGCGAGCACGCACACCTGATACGCATCAACGGCGGCGCGACCAATATGATGAGCCTCTACCCGCTGGCGTGCCTGACAGGGGAAGGATGGGGTATTGCCTGGGGGTGGCGAATGGACGCGCCGCGGCTGACAAGGCTGTTTGCTAACCCGCAGTGGGGCTGGGCGTGCGCCGCCTTTGATTGCGTTATCAGCGGGAAGACGCGCAAGTTTCCGCATCAGGCACGGTTTCATCTTCTGCTGTGGGATGCAGACCCGCAATGGGGCTTTCGCTCCGCCCTGCAAAAGTATATTGATAACTTCCCCGACTGGTTCCGAAACCGCGTGCCCAAACAGGGTATCTGGATGCCCTTCACCGCCCCACACACCGTGCAGAACGTGCAGGACTTCGGCGTTGTTTTCCATGAGGGCGACAACAGCGTGGCAGAGGACGACCATCTGGGCATCCTGAGCTTCCGCTACACCGAGCCGATGAGCTACTGGATGCCCATGCCCAAAGAGTTTCCGCGAACGGATGCAGGAGTGGACGACTGCCTCCAGCAGTACGCACAGGGCAAGATAGGCGACGCCTGGCAGAGGGCACAGGCGCGAGCGACGTTGAAATGCGGAATCATCACCGACGCCAGCGGCAAGATATACCGCTACATCACCGTTGCCCCATGGAACGACGGCGCGATGTTCCTGCTGAACCCCGACCCCGACATCCCCTCCGACGCCGAGAACCCTTCTAAAGCGCACCTGAACTATCCTCCTGAACATGCCCAGCGCGCCTACGCGAAACCGGGTACGGAGGGACTGGACGGAGAATATCTGGACTCCTTAGAGATGGGCGGGGAGATGCTGAACTTCCGCGAGGAGCATTTCGCGACGGCGGATGTGCCGCTGGTTTTCGACTCCAGCAGTCTGCGCCCGGCTATCCTGCAGATATTCAGCACGTGGGAGTATACCCGCTACCTTGCCGACGACCTGCGCAGGCGAGGCAGATGGCTGTTTGCCAACGCGGTGGGCTGGCGGTTTCCCTTCCTGATGGCACAGCTGGACGTATCGGGCACGGAGACCAACTGGTGGCAGGGTGGTGCGTGGAAACCAGTATCACCTGCGCAGATGGACGTGTGGCGCAGTATGAGCTACCAGAAGCCGTACCTCCTGCTGATGAACACCGACTACGAAACCTTCGGCGGTCAGGTGGAGCGCTATTTCCAGCGGTGCCTGTTCTGGGGCATCTATCCCAGTATGTTCAGCCACAACGCCGCCGATAACCCCTACTGGCGCAACCCGAACTGGTATAATCGCGACCGACCGCTGTTCCAGAAGTATATCCCGCTGATTCGGCGCGTTGCGGAGGCCGGCTGGCAACCCATCACCTGCGCCACCGCCACAGGAGGCTGGGTGGAGCGATACGGCAGGAACCTGTTCACCGTGTTCAACCCCGAAAACACCGAACGTGAGGTGCTGGTGCTTATCGACCTGAACGCGCTGAAGATACCCGCCCAGCAGGTGCAAAAGCCGGTGGAGCTGGTGCAGGGGCTGGCGTTGAACTGGAAAGCGGAGGCAGGAAAGCTGCAGATTACCCTGAAGCTGGCGACTGAAGGGACGGCGGTGATTACCTGGTAACCCTACCACAGGTCATCTGGCGGCACACCGCGTCGCACGTCTATCAGCCTCTGTAACAGCAGGCGCGTGCAGCGCACGTCCTCGAGCGCATACAGCACCAGTGTCGCCAGTGCCTGCGAGTCGTAAAGGTGCTTCCACTGATTCCACAGATACACCGCGTCTCTGCCGTGCATGTTGGCGATACTGGGGTGTCGGGGCACGCGCAGGTGGGTCAGCAGGGTTTTTAACTTCAGATTGGGTGTTCGCAGTCGCCCCAAATCGCGCAGTGGGATGGCGACCTGGGTATAGATGTCCAGATGCTGCCAGTCACGAACCACTGTGCGCACCTGGGGCAGGTGATAGACGATGAAGGGAATGTCGAACTGCGAGCCGTTGTAGGTAGCCACCCGCGACAAAAACGGCGCATGTTCCGCGAACTGCTGAAGCGGACGGACCGTGATGCTGTCGTAACCGTAGTCTCGCGCTTGCGCTTCGAGGGGGCGCAGGGTTTGTACCGCATCGTGCAGGTCATTCACATACAGCCTCGCTCGCTTTTCCTCACCCTCCTGATAGAGTGTGATCAAGGTCAGCTCACTGCACCTCGGTTCGATGCCGGTGGTCTCTATATCCAGAAACACCGCGTCGAGATAGTCCTGTAATTCAATCGCCATGCTCGCCTCGTTGCAGGTGGACGGTCTGAACAGCACTATACTATCACACACCGAGAGCGGTGGCAACCCTCTGGGGGAATAAAATCGTTTGACGAAATGGTGCAAGCCATTTATAATAAAGTCAACAGGCAACAAAGGCGCCGCGTGAGCGCGAAACTTCAGACTAAAGACCCGTTCCTGTTGCCCTGACGTTGCATGCAGGAGCGTCACGCAGCGCACGTTCGTAGGGAAGGAGGCATCCGACATGTTACGAACGTACGCTGACTGGTTACATCGCAATTTCTGCGCAGTGCCCGTTTCGGTTGTTGCTTCCGCGGTGAAGGGTGGAATGCATCTTGAGCGTATCGCTGGCGAGGTGCGCACCGACCACGAGTACAGCCAGCTTGGACTTCCACGTCATTCGCATCTGTGGCTGGTCTCCGCTGAACACTGCCAGCAGTTGCTCTCCCAGCCCGAGATTCAGGAAGAGGTGGTTGTGGAGGCAGGATTCATCATCTATCGCGATGGAGATGGTCGCATCTGGATCGGGATCGAGCCGCGCGAGGCGGAACTGGAGATGCCAGCCGATACGATGCTGGAGCGCCACGTCAAACCGCTATTCCACATCCTGCACGGCGAGGAGGAGACCGCCAAACTGGCAACGACGGAGTATCGTATCGTGCGCACCACCGATGACCGCCTGATGGAACAACACCTGAACGAGCTGGTCTCGCACGGGTGGGAGATTACCCATTTTCAGGCGGTGATTATTCAGGAAACGCGCTCCACGCTGTTCATCGCTCTGCTCCGTAAAAGGGTAGAGTAGTCACAGATTACCCATCGCCCGAAGCAGGCGTGCCTGTGCGAGGAGTAGCTCCGTTCTCGCCTCAAACAATCGGGTTCGCGCATCGGTCAGCGCGGCAAGGGCATCGATCTGCTCCACAAAGGGCGCCTTGCCCTCGTTCACGCGCAGTACCGCCACGCGGTATGCTTCTTCTGCATCCTGCAGCGCCGCCTCTGCCGTCGCCAGGTTCGAACGCGCGGTCTGGATGTCTAGCCATGCCCGGCGCACCTCGTTCTCCACCTGTAACTGCGCCGCTCGCAGGCTGGCTTGCTGGCCCATCTCCCGCGAGCTGGCTTCGCGCACCCGCGCCTCCAGCTGTCCTCCTGTCCATAGCGGCACGCTTAGTACCAGTGCCACCGTATAACCCGATTGCACAGACATTCCCTGTATCTTCGTCCAGTCGCCGGATGCGGTCAGATACGTCTGGGGCAACGACGCCCCCTGCGCGGCACGCCGTTCCAGCTGCCGCATCTGCAAAAGACGCTGTTGTGCCTGCAACAGGGCGCGGTGCTGAAGGGCACGCCGTGTCGCCTCATCCGCATCGCTGGGCAGATGGAACGCTGGTTCCTGCAAATCCGAAGGCAGGGGTACCTCGCCCGTAGGCGACACCCCCATGCTAACCTGCAGGTCCAGCAGGCTTTTCTGAAACTCGTTGCGGGCGGTGGCCAGGTCCTGTTTTGCCTCCGCTTCCGCGGCGCGACTGCGCAGGAGGTACGCCAGCGGTACTTTGCCTACCTCGTACAGCTGCGTCATGATGCGCGTCTGTTCTTGCTGTGCCTGCAGGCGTTGCTCCGCCACCCCCACCAGCTGGCGCCGCAGGAGTGCCTGAAGGTAGCGCTCGGTGACCTCCAAACGCACCTCTTGCACCATCTCCTGCACCTCCGCGCTCATCGCTTCGCTCTCCCGCCGGGTCGCACTCGCCATCGCCTGCAGTCGCCCACCAGTGAACAGAGGCACAGCCAGCTTCACCTGTGCGGAAGAGAACCCTTCACGTTCCGCCATGCGCATTGAGTCGGGCATTACGCCCGGCGCCGAGGTCAGCATGTTCGCTACCGTTCCCTGTGCCAGCCAGCCCGACACCGACACCTGCGGCGATAACATACCAGCGGTCGCACGCGCCTGCGCGGATACAGCATCCCGTCTCGCCGCCACTGCTTGCAGACGGGGGTTCGTGCGCTCCGCCTGCGCGATCGCCTCCTCAAGGCTGAGGGGAGCCTGCCCCCGCGACGGCAGGCAAAAAGCCATTACCAGAACCGCTCCCAGCACTCTGTCCAGGCGCACCATACACCTCCAAAGAAGGATAATATTTCTATAGCCAATAGAATAATACGCAGATATTGTATCGCCATGTGGCAGCCGTTGTCAAGGACATCCCCATTTTCGCCGAAGTTTGCCAACCTCATCAGATGGAAAGCGTGCTCCACCTGCTAACATATCTGCAACGGCGTTACAGGCATCGTCTGTTGCCAGAATGTTGCTCTGGACGAATTGCTCCAACAGCCACAGCGTACCATGCACCGTCACCCGTTCAGCGGCAGCTGCCCGTCGCAGAGCAGCGTCGTCAGATAGTAGTATGTAGCCTCTTTCTCGCGCGAGGTACAGAGCTGACAGGTCGACGGCGTCCGCTCTAGGGTAAGTAATGCCCAGTGATTCAGTCTGCATGACCTCTGTTCCAGTGAGCGAGACGATTTGCACCCCGTGCGATGCGAGGAAAGATAAGGGGATGGTGCGCAATTCTGCTATGACCAAATCTGTGGAGTATAAAAGCCAGCCTGTCTGCACAAAGGTAGTTAACAGTCCAGCCTCATGCAAGTTGATCCAGACTGAGCTGTCCACGACGAAGACCAATTTCTAATCCCCCGTGAGTTTCGCGAACCCGGTGCTCGAACACGTCAAGAGGCTGTGCCAGCAGATACTCCGCCCGTCTCTGAGAGATTATCCCCTCTCCGTACAGACGGACAACCATCCTATGAAATCGTTGAGGTTCTTCGGCTGGATAGGAATCGCCAGGTTCCTGAAGATGCCAGCCACGTTTGCGGAAGAGGCGAAACATCTCCTGTGCCGTGCTCTCGTGGATGATTTGTAGCTCGCACGCGCGTTTCACCCACGCAAGCATACTCAAGCCGAACTGGTGTTTGAGCAGGTGGAGCTCATAAAGGCTCAGGTGTTTGCGCGATAAGCCCAGCGCCTCGCGCGCGGTAGGTTCAGGAACAAGAAATGCAGCCGCAAAGCGATGCGCCATACGCTCTGCATCCAGTCCCTCTGGCACTTCACACAGTAGATGAAACAGCTCATGCGACAGGGTAAACCGCTGTCGGTCTCCCGGTAGTCCTTCCCTGACGGCAATAGCGGGCAAAAGGCAGCTCGCGCGATCATCGGCTCTTATCCAGAAGGCGGCGCCGTCGAAGTCACCAGCGTCCACCGGCACAACGCTTATCAAAACGCCTTTTTCCTCGAACAGGGCGATGAGGTTCGGGATGGCATCCATTCCAAGATCCCACACTTCGCGCAACTGGACGGCTGCCTGCTCCACTTCCTCGATAGTATGAATCCGCCGGGGGAAACCTCCCGGGAACTGCCAGATAAACGAGGAGCCGCTGATCTGTTGAACCTGCAGAACACGACCAGCCCAATCGCACAGGTACGCTTCTACCGATTGCTGGTGAGCACGAGACAAACCGCTTCGCTTGCGATAAGCAGGTCTCACCTCCTTGATGGATACGCCGCGCGTAAAGAAGAACTCCAGCGGTTTTTCGACCGCCAGAGCGATGCGAATCAGCACCTGTGAACCTGGCACGTCTTCGCCACGCTCGTAATTGGAGATAGCCTGTGCGCTGACCCCAACACGACGTGCCAGCTCCCGCATGCTCCATCCTTTCAGTTTCCGCGCGACTCGTATCCGCTCGCCTATCATCTCTGCCTCCCCACTTGACATTATGGCTAAGTACATGAGTTTTGTCAAGTGCATGTTGCTGAGGCTTCAGTTGGATAAGGCAACCCTGCAACTGGAAGTTGCGGGCTACCCAAAACAAAGCCTCCTGCGGAGGCTCCAACCTGCGTCAGCAGGTTTCGTTCGGTGTTGCCTGCGACTTCCAGCCGCAAGGACAGAACAAGCAGTGCCCGGTGAAGTCTTACCAGTGCCAGAGCTACTCGCCGGAGGTTGTGCGGTTGGAAGCGCGGGGATGGGCTTTGCGGTAAACCTCCTTCAGGCGTTCGCGGCTGACGTGCGTGTAGATTTGGGTGGTGGTGAGCTGGGCGTGTCCCAGGAGTTCCTGCACCGTGCGCAGGTCGGCGCCGCTGTCCAGCAGGTGCGTGGCGAAGGAGTGGCGCAGGGAGTGGGGCGATGGCTTGAAATCCCCGTTACCGGCGCCCGAATACCTGTCCACAATTCGGCGTACACTGCGGTCGGTCAGGCGAGTGCCCCGCCCGTTCAGAAACAGCCATCCTTCGTCGGGCGTTTTGCTCTTCGCCAGCAGGACGGGGCGTGCCCGTTGCAGGTACTCGCCCAGCGCCTCGTGTGCTGCCCTGCCGAAGAGTACCAGGCGCATCTTGTTCCCCTTGCCCATGACGCGGATGGTGTGCTGTGCAAAATCAACGTCCTGCAGGCGCAGATTCGTCAGCTCTCCCACGCGCATACCGGTCGCGTAGAGCAGTTCCAGCACCGCACGGTCGCGTACCGAGAGTGGGTCGTCTCCAGCGGGCGCAGTGAGCAAACGCTCTACCTCACTCTGGCTCAGCACGCGAGGCAACTGCTGGTCATGTCGGGGTGTGCCGACCTCCTGCGCCGGGTTGTTCCCTATCACACCCTGTACCTGCAGGTATTTGAAAAAGGCACGCAGGGCAGCGATTTTGCGTTCGACGGTGCGTGATGACATCGCCAGCCGATGCAGTTCCGCCAGAAAGGCGCGAATGGTGGCGGGTTGGACATCCGCCCAGCCTGTCTGGGGAAAGTGCCCCTCCAGAAACTGTGCAAACTGCACGATGTCCAGGGCATAAGCACGCAGGGTATGCTCCGACGCGCGGCGGCGGTGCTGAAGGTCCAGCACGAAGGCGTCTATCCACGCATATCGGTCGTCGCTCATGCCTCCAGCTCCTGCAAAAAGCGTTGCAGGGAACGCTGTGCCCGCTCTACCTTCATCGCGATGCGCTGCTGGCGGTCGCGCACCGGCGGTTCCGGTTCGGGCAGTAAGCCAAAGTTCGCGTTCATGGGCTGGAAGTCCTTGCCCGTATAGTGGCTGATATAGTCCAGCAGTGCGCCCATCATGGTATCCGGGGGTAGCGACACAGGAGAAAGACCGCGAACCAGCCGTGCCGCGTTCAATCCCGCGACGATACCGCACATCGCGCTTTCGATATAGCCCTCGACGCCCGTAATCTGCCCGGCGAAGAAGATGCCGGGGTCGCTGCGCAGTTGCAGGGTCGGCTCCAGCAGGGAGGGCGAATGGATATAGGTGTTTCGATGCATCACCCCGTAGCGCACGAACTCGGCGTTTTCCAGCCCGGGTATCAACCGAAACACGCGCTTCTGTTCGCCCCATTTCATGCGCGTCTGACAGCCCACCAGCCCATACAGCGTGCCCTGCAGGTTCTCCTGGCGCAACTGCACCACCGCGTAAGGGCGTTTGCCGGTGCGTGGGTCAATCAGTCCGACCGGCTTGAAGCGACTGAAGCCGAGAGCCTCTCTGCCGCGCGCCGCAATCTCCTCGATGGGCAGACAGCCCTCAAAGTAACGCGCCTCTTCGAAGTCGTGAGGGTGTATCGTCTCTGCCGAGAGTAGGGCATCCACAAAGGCTTCATACTCCTCCCGAGTCATGGGGCAGTTCAGATAAGCCGCCTCGCCCTTGCCGTAGCGCGAGGCAACAAAAATGCGCTCCATGTTCAGCGTCAGCGCGTCGACGATGGGCGCCACCGCGTCGTAAAAGTACAGTCGCTGGCTACCTGTCAACCGCCCAATCGCCTGCGCCAGCGCGTCGGAGGTGAGCGGACCGGTGGCGATGATCAGCGGGCGGCTGTCCGGAATATCGGTGACCTCTTCCCGCACGATTTCCACCAGCGGGTGCGCCTCCAGCCGCCGGGTAACTATCTGCGCAAACACCTCGCGGTCCACCGCCAGCGCCTCGCCCGCGGGCACTGTGGCTTCTTCCGCACACTCCAGCACCAGCGAACCGAACTGGCGCATCTCCCACTTCAAAAGCCCCGACGCCGTGCTGAGCAGATTGGACTTGAAGGAGTTAGAGCATACCGGCTCCGCCAGATAAGGTGTCTGGTGAACAGGCGTCTGGCGCACGGGGCGCATTTCAAACAGGCGTACGCGCACCCCTGCTTTTGCCGCCGCCCATGCGGCTTCTGCTCCCGCAAATCCACCACCGACAATGGTTACGCCCTTCTCCATCCGCTCTCTACCCCCGGCACTACATGGTGCATTCAGTATACCCTACTCCTCTTTGTAACGAGCCTCCTCTTGGTTTCATCATATACAATGCGGGGGCGGGATACCGATTGCAACAGCAGAAAGATGCAACACGGCGAGGTCACTCTCGCGTAATTTCAACAGGAGATGAATCATCTATGTCTGAGCATAAACGTGCCTTCACGCTCATAGAACTGCTGGTTGTTATCGCCATTATCGCCGTGCTGGCGGGGATACTGTTTCCCGTATTTGCCCAGGTACGAGCGAACGCCCGGCGCACCGCGTGTATGAGCCAGCTGCGCCAGATTGGGATGTCGGCGCGAATGTATCTCCAGGACTACGATGCTTTGCCTCCACGATTAAGTGCGCTCTATCCCGCCTACCAGCCCTCAACGCAGCTGTTCATCTGCCCATCCGACCCCAAAAAGGGACAGCATGAGGGCAACCCCCGCCTCGAGGGCACACTGTACCTGCCGACAGGCGTCAGCTATGACTACATTCCCAACTGGGGTGTGGCACACGAGCTGGGCTGGTGGAAGCCGTTCCCCGATTACGGCGAGGGTAAATGGGGAGAGCAAACGCCCCTTGCTGACTGCAACTGGCACTGGGCGACCACCTTCAAGCTGGAAAACCGGCGCGACACGCCGCCAACTGGGCGACGAGGCTGGGTGCTGGTGCTGTTGCAATCGGGCACGGTCAAGGCGGTGCATCTGTCCACATATCCTGACAGGTTCAGCCCCGACGGAGGCGCAGGATAACCCTCCGCCACCGCGAATAGTTAACCGCATCATCTTCTTGAGGAGGGTTATTCTGGAATGAAACGGATACGAGTCGGCGCAATTGGTACGGGTGGAATCTTTCGCGGTGCGCATCTGCCCGCCTATCCCGACCTGCCCGCCTGCCAGTTGGTAGCGCTGTGCGACGTCTCCGCTGAAAGCCTGTCGGCGGCGGAGGCGCGCCTGAAAGAGGTCTACAAGCAGAAGGCAAAGCAGGCGCAGGAGCGAGGCGACACCGCGACGGCAGAACGCCTTGAACGAGACCTGAAAGAGGTAAAGGTGTATCAGGATGTGCAGACGATGCTGAAGAACGAGGCGCTGGACCTGGTGGACATCTGCACCCAGCCCATTCTGCACGCACCGATGGCGATTGCCGCGCTGGAGGCGGGCGTGCACGTGATGTGTGAGAAGCCGATGGCACGGACATGGCTGGAGTGTATGCGCGTGGTGGAGACCGTTCAGCGCACGGGCAAGCTGTATCAGCATAACGAGAACTGGCTGTGGGACCCCTTCTACTACACCGCGAAGAAGCTTATCGACGCGGGTTGGATTGGCGAACCGGTGATGATGTTCCTCGCCACCGCGCACGGCGGACCTGAAGGAAACCCGAACTTCTGGAACGCCGAAACGGGCGGAGGTGGCTCCCTGCTGGATAACGGCATTCACGCCATCGGCGCGTCGTGGTATCTATCGGGACTGGACAAACAGCCGACCACCGTCAAAGCCGCCGAGCCGATTGGTATCACCATCCGCATGCCCCAGCGCATCCTGTCCGGGCAGTTCCAGCCGGTGCGCGTGGAGGATGACGGACATATCCTCATCCGCTTCGAGAATCCCCAGACGGGCGCTTGGAGCACCGCACACGTGGAAGGCTCGTGGAGCCATCGCGACTCGCCCGATACGGTGATTATCGGCACGATGGGCAATATCCGCTTCACCCACGAGGACGACAGGCGCATTGTAGTGGTGGAGGATGCAGCAGGTAACTGCCGGCGCGTGGAGGCAACCGGTCCGACCTGGGAATACTGGCCCTCGTCCTTCTACGGCGAGATACGCAACATGGTGGAATGCGTGCGAAAGGGCGTTCGCTCCATCAGCGACGAGAACTTTGGCGCGGAGTGTTCCGCCATTGTGGGGGCGGCATATCTGTCGCAAAAGCACGGCAAGCGCGCTGTAACCCTGGCGGAGTTCAAACGCTTCGCGAACAGTATTGCCCGCCGCTATCCCGACTCCGCCGATGCGGAGCTGATGGCACGCCTCCTGCCCTGATGCAAAAAATATCTGAGCAAAAGCGCAAAAACGCCCGTTGTGGTACGAATCTTGCAATGTACAGGGGTGGAAGCCGGAGCAGGCTACCCGGTTGCTTGTTCGCCATTACCTGATAGGCTCTACTGCGACCACTCTGACGTGGAAGCGCACTGATGGTTCTACGCTACAGACGCCGCAGAAAAACTGGTTGACAATCTGCAAAAGGTGGTCCCGGGTACGCTATCCCCCCACGCCCGGGACCCGTTTTTCTTTTACGCCTTACCGCTTCGCCAGCACTTCGCGCTCGTAGCGCCGCACTTCATCCAGCCATGCCGCACCGACCGGCACGCCCTGCATCTCGCAGTAGTAGTCCCAGACCGCGCTGTAGGGCAGGGTTTTCACCTCTTCCATCAGCGCAAGGCGGGCGGTGCGGTCGCCAGCGGATTCCAGGCTCTTTAACATGTGCGTGGGTTCCAGCAGGGCAATCAGCAGGGCTTTCAGCATCGCCCTCGTGCCTATCACCCAGGCGGCCACGCGGTTGATGCTGGCATCGAAATAGTCCAGCCCGATATGCACTCTGTCCAGCGCATTCCCCCGCACAATCTCCTCGGCGATGGAGCGGGTCTCATCGTTGAGAATCACTACGTGGTCGCTATCCCAGCGAATGCCGCGGCTGACATGCAAGAGTATCTCCGGCAGGAACAGGAGCACCGCGGAGATTTTATCGGCTATCTGCTCCGTCGGGTGGAAGTGACCCGTGTCGATGCATATCAGCAGGTTATGTTTGACGGCATACGGCAGATAGAACTCCCATGAACCCGCCACATAGCTCTCGGAGCCGATGCCGAACAGCTTGGACTCGACGGCATCTTTTACATAGCGACTGTCCAGCGGCTCCCGGTAGATGGCATCCAGCGAGTCCTTCAGTCGCTGGCGAGGCGCCCAGCGGTCGGCGGGAAGGTCTTTTTCGCCATCGGGTATCCACAGGTTGTGGATGCAGGCACTGCCCTGTGCTTTGCCCATCGCCTCGGCGATTTTGCGGCAGGCGATAGCGTGTTCTATCCAGAACTGGCGCACGCCGCTGTCTGCACTGGCAAGCGTCCAGCCGTCGCTGGCGAGCGGATGGGCAAAGAAAGTGCCGTTGAAATCCAGAGGGATACCTTGCTGTTTCGACCAGTCTATCCAGCTCTGGAAGTGTTTCGGCTCCAGCTGGTTGCGCTCCACCTTCTCAGGATAATCCACATAAAACGCGTGCAGGTTCAGGCGGTGTTTGCCCGGGATGAGGCTGTACGCTTTGGCGAGGTCGGCGCGAAGCTCGTCGGGAGTGCGTGCTTTGCCCGGATAGTTGCCCGTGACCGCCAGCCCACCTCCCAGCTCCTGCAAGGCTTTTTCAAATCCGCCCACGTCATCGCCCTGCCAGCAGTGCAGAGAGATGGAAATCGCCTTCATCTGCTCCAGCACGCGGTTGGTATCCACGCCATAGAGGGCGTATACCTCCTTTGCCTGCTGGTAGCGATGTTCCACTGTCTTACCGTCCAGTCTGGGCATGGTCATGGCGTTGAACCTCCTGCTCGTTCGAATTGGCGTATCACAAACGGTATCTTGTTCTGCGCAGTGCGCACCAGTTCCTCAACCACTTCAACCTCTACTTGCATTTCCGCGGGCAGCTTCAGCGCGGCGTTATGCAGTATCTGCTGTCGGTCGCGCTCACCGAAGCCGGCAGACGCTACCACCAGAATACGCACACGATGCAGAGAGTCCTGAATGACCTGCATACGCACCACATGTTCCACGTCACGCGGGATATGGTCAATGCCCATCAGGTGCGCGCCGTCGGGAGCGACAAGATAGTCTCCGTTCCTGCCCAGCAAGCCACCAAACGGTTCCACTCCATAGCATATGGATTCTCTGTGCGCCTCTGATAGTCCCGCTGGCAGGCGTATCAAATCGCCCGTTCGGTAGCGCACCAGCGGCATCCGCAGGTTCCACAGATTCGTGCCCACAATCTCATACAGCACCATGCCATCTTCTTCTCCCACCGGCAGCAGCTCCACCAGCGCGTACCCCGGCAGGAACCGATACTCGCCCTCGCGGAAGCTGTAGGCAAACGCCACGCGCTCTGCCTGCCCATAGTAGTCCACCAGTTCCGCCCCCAGCACCTGCTGTGCCAGCCGCCGCGTGTGGGGTGTCAACGTTTCGGATGAGGTCACAACCAGCGGGATTTGCAGACACATCCCCGCATCCTGCAGAAGTCGGCACAGCGATTCCAGCGAGGTGGGATACGCCATCAGGCAGTCGGGCGCGAACGCCTGCAGGGCGGCGTGGTAAGCGTCAATCGTCCGGGGGCTGAGGTGGTTCGAGGACATCACCATCCTGCGCCCGCCGGCGACAAACTTCCAGAAAGGAGGCTGTCTATCGGCAGGGTCTTTGATGTTATCGCCGCGCAGCACAGCCGTGCGAGCGGTTCGAGGATTGATGCCTTTCGCCAGTATCAGGCGGTCGATGCTTGCCTGTTCCATCGCCACCGAACTGAACGAGCGATACAGCTTCAACGGCAGACCGGTGGTGCCGCTGGTACTGGCGGGACTGCTCAGCCACGCCGGAGGCAGCACGAACGCCAGCGGATCATCGCGCACAGAAGATTTCTCCAGCAGGGGCCAGTCGGAAAGGTTGTGCCCTGCTCCCGCTTTCCTGCCGTAACGGGTGCGAGAGGCTGCCTGCAGAATGAGGTGCAGTCGCTCTGTGGTGAACCGCTTGCGTTCTTCCAGAGAGGCGCTCTCCAGGCGGTCAAACAGGCGCAGTGCCGCCGGATAAAACAATGGGTTGCGTCGTAACAGCAGGTCGCCCAGGATCTGCCCTTTCAGAGAGGCGGAAAGATTCTTCAGGATGCTCATTTCCCTTGCTCCGCCAGAACGGACTCATATATTTGGTAAAGCTTCTGCCAGTAGTGGGTAATGTCCAGATGCTCTACACTGCTCCGTGCATTTGCGCCCATCTGCAAGCGCAGGGGTTCGTTTTCTATCAGCTCCTGCATCGCCTGCGCAATGGCGGGAATATCTGTTGGAGGTACCAGCAGACCGTTAAACCCGTGCTGAACTACTTCGGGGATGCCGCCAACGGGCGAGGCAATGACCGGCAGTCCCCAGCTCATCGCCTCCAGAACGCTCATGGGCAGACCTTCGTTCAGGGAAGGGAGCACAAAGATATCCGCGCTGGCAAAGAGGGTGTTTCGCTGTTCGGCGGTTACCCAGTCCATCACGGTAACCTGCTTATCCAGCCCCAAATTGCTTACCTCTCGGCGCACACCTTCTACGTCACCATCACCCGCCATGACCAGATGCGCGCGCTTCAGTACTTCTTCCGGCAGAGCACTCATCGCCTGTACGGTTCGAATCGCCCCCTTCCGATTGCCCATCCGCCCCAGGAAGAGCAGGGTGACGGCACTTCTGCTGTTTCGTCCTGGAGGTAAGGTGGGTAAGGTGATGGGGTTGGGCAGTACCAGGATACGGTGTGGCGGTAAATCGGAGATACCAAGGTAAAACTCCTTCCATTTCTCAGACAAGGCGATCAGCAACCGGCTTCGTCGGAGCATGTGGATTATCATTCGTTGAAGCGCACGCGGTTGGCGAGGGTAGAACTCATGGAACTCCGAACCATGTGCATGCAAAATGTAAGGTTTGCCAGCCATTTGGGCAAGCGTGGCAAAAACGGATTTCCGCCACGTGCTGGCGCGGCTGGCGAAGTGGATATGCACCAGGTCCACGGGACCAACAAGCAAGGCAGGTATAAAACGCGCCACCGCCCCCAGAAAGACGAGTAGCTTGTATAATGCCGAGCCGTCGCGCATGGTGGCAATGTGGCGAATCTTTATTCCTGCAGGAGCGTGCGCCAGAATCAGCTTTTCCACCGAAGAGACTCCCCCACGAACATCCAGCGCGGGCCCGAGCATGATGATATGTATGGCATCCCTGCCCTGTGCGCTCATGCCTCTATTTTGCCACATTCCGTACCGAACCGCAAGACAGAGGGCACCGGGCGTTAAGAAGGCTGAGAAGCAGGGGAATCTTGATGGTGCTGGTCCTGCTGACAGCTGGAGTTCTGCCACTCGTCCAGTATCTGCAGGGCGCGTCGGACGAGGCGGGGCACTGCGGCTTGAACTGGCTCCGAGAAGCCGATGCCGAACTCGTAAGGGTTCAGCACCTCCATGGCGAGGATGCGAATCTCCTGCGGGAATACCACCTGCAGGCGGTGTGCCATCTCCATCACTTCCGGCAAGCCGGCGTAGTGCGGTGAGGGCGCCACCACCCGGCGAAAGTCTTCCGGCTGGAACTCCAGCACGGTTCCCGGTGGATAGCGCCCGGTTACTACCGAATCGATCAACAGCGCACGGGCGTAGCCTTCCATCAGCTCCAGCAGTGCCAGACCGGCTTCCCCTGTCTGCACTATATCCACCGAGCCGTTCACGTGCCCGGCAATCTGGCGCGCTGCGTCCAGCCCCACGCCGTCATCGCCGAGCAGGTCGTTGCCCAGAGCCAGTACCAGCGTACGCCCGCGTTGCTCGTTCATCGCTTCTGCCGATGGATAACCTCGCCCTGTGCGTTGTACACGCTCAGCACCAGCGGCATCTGCCCGGGCAGGGAGTGTGTGGCGCAGGCATGGCAGGGGTCGTATGCCCGAAACGCCATCTCCACCTTGTTCAGAAGCCCTTCGGACACCTCGCCGCCGTGTATCAACCCCTTCGCCGCTTTCTCCACGCTCATCGCCATACGGGCGGAGTTGTTCTGCGTGGCGACGATCAGGTTCACCTTGCGCAGGATGCCGTCCTCATCGGTCTCGTAGTGATGGAACAGCGTGCCACGCGGCGCCTCCACCACCCCGATGCCAACCGTTGGGCTGGTGGTGGGGATAACGCGCAGGTTGGTGCTGGTGATTTCAGGGTCGTTAATCAGCTCGTTGATGCGTTCGGCGGCGTACACCATCTCGATGACGCGCGCCCAGTGATTCGCCAGCGTATGGTGAACCGGCTTCTGCCCGAATGCGTTGAAGAACTCTTCGTAGGCTTTCTGCGCTTCGGGGGTCGCCATCCCCTCGGAGGCGTTCAGCCTTGCCAGCGGCGCCACCGAGTAGATTCCGCTTTCCGCGCCGTCGGTGAAGCCCTTCCAGCCAACGCCCTTCAGGTAGCAGAACTTCACGTAGCTCCAGGGCTCCACGTGTTCGGCGATGTAGTCCAGATACGCCTGCGCGGCGAACTTCGCGTATTCGCTTCCCTCGGGCGAAACCACCCGTATCCTGCCATCGTAGAAGTTCACGCGGTTCTTCTCGTCCACCAGCCCCATGTAGTAGGTGCGGTGGGTGTAGGTATCGGAGGTGATCAGGTCCATGTAGGCGGGGTTCTTCAGCACCACGTCCTTAAACACCTGCAGAGTGAACAGCGCAAACTCCAGAGCGTCTTTGGCAAGTTGCTGGAACTGCGGCAGGTCTTCAGGGGCGATGCCCTTCGCCACACCGCCCGGCAGTCCCAGCACGGGATGCACCACCTTTCCGCCCAGATAGGCAATGAACTCGCGCAGGCGACGACGGGTGGAAATCACGCGCTTGCCGATGTCCACGCCCACGGTCTGAATCACGCCCAGCACGTTGCGCATCTCGGGCGGGGCATCGGGACCGACGATGAAGTCGGGTCCGCCCAGCACGTACACGTGCAGGGCATGGTCCTCCAGCATGAAGGTGTTGTAGACCAGTTCGCGGATTTTCTTCGCAGGCGAAGGCGGTTCTACGCGATACAGGTCGTCCAGAGCTTTGGTGGACGCCATATGGTGCGCGGTCGGGCACACTCCGCAGATTCGGCTGGTAATCTGGGGCATGTCTTCCGCCGGTCGTCCAAGAGAGAACACTTCGAAGCCGCGCAGTTCGGGCACCTGGAAGTAAGCACGCTCGACCTCGCCCTGCTCGTTGAGGAAGATGTCTATCTTGCCGTGCCCCTCCAGACGGGTAATCGGGTCTACGGTGATACGCCTGCGCTGGGCGTAGTATGCCTCATTGGCGCGGGTCTGTGCTTCGTTCCATACGGTCTGGATGTTTTCGTCCATCGTTCATCCCTCCTCAACGAGTCACTTTCGCACGCAGTAGCGATTTCGCCAGCGAGTAGCGATAGAAGGTTCCCACCGGGTCCACGATACCGTCCAGTATCTTCTCGATCTCCTCTGGCTCGCGCGCGTTCACCGAGGATGCCAGCGCAGAGAGTATCTTGGCGCCCTGATCGCGCACGCGCGAGGTGGGTCCGAAACAACCGGTGCAGGGCATGTTGCCGCGAATGCACTGCGCCTCACAGCCCGAACAGGTGGCAGGTCCCATGCAGATAATGCCCTGCGCGAGGAAGCACGTTTCGGGGTCTATCGGTGTCCAGTGCGGTCGCTTGAACTCGTTGATCTTCAGGTCCACGGGTTTGGTCTCTTTGCGCGGACAGCTGTCGCACTGGGCGGTATCGGGCGCCAGCACCGTTCCCTTTGGCGGCAGGTTGCCCGACAGGAGCGTCAGCACCGCCTGCTTCAGCAGCTTGGGCGTGGGCGGACAGCCGGGCAGGTAGTAGTCTACCTCCACCACCTGGTCCAGACTGCGCACCAGCCCCCGGAACTCTGGCAGGGTGACCGCCGTGCCGTTATCACGGTGTCGAGGTTGAGGGTGCACGCGCTCCTCGTTCACCACGCTGGGAGCCTCCTCATAGACGTATCGCAGAATCTGCTCGCGGGTGAATTGGTTGGCAAGGCTGGGGATACCGCCCGTATGCGCACACGCACCGTAGGCGATGAGTATCTGGCTCTTGCGTCGGAGCAAGTGTGCCATCTCCTCCTGCTCGGAGGTGCGGATGGAGCCGTTCACCATCGTGGCGAGGATGGAGCCATCGGGCATCGCCTCCAGGTCCTTGCGCTTGAAGTCCATCGCCACGGGCCAGAAGACGATATCCACCGCCTGAGCGACCTCCAGGATGTCCTCGGCAAGGTCAACGATGGACTCCTCACATCCGCCACACGAGGCGCACCAGTAGAACGCGACTTTAGGCTTGTCAGGCATGGGTTGCCACCTCCTCGCTTTGTGCCTCCGCCTCGATGGACGCCAGCTCGGCATCCCACTCTTTGAACCGTCTCGTCAGGCGCAGGGGTCCCAGAGCGCGCACCTGCTCCACCATCTCGTTAATGGTCTTGCTCACCTTTTCGCCCTCGGAAGCGGCAATCCACTCAAGGCGCAGACGTTGTTCCTCGATGCCCAAATCGCGAAGCAGGCGACGGAGCAGGTGGTAACGGCGCAGTGTCTTGTAGTTGCCCTCTACATAGTGACAGTCTCCCGGATGACAGCCGCCAATGAGCACTCCGTCCGCGCCGTGCGCAAAAGCATCCAGCACAAACTGCGGGTCCACACGCCCCGAACACATCACGCGAATCACGCGCACGTTCGGGTCATAGCCCATTCGGGAGACTCCCGCCAGATCCGCTGCCGTATAGGTACACCAGTTGCAGAAGAACGCCACGATAAGCGGTTCCCACTGCATGCTGGTGGAGAGCTGGTCGGTTACAGGTTTATCTTCCATGCTCATCCCTCCGTTTACTGGGCGTACGCCAGCACGCCCTCTATCTCGCTGAATATCTCTTCGTCCTCAAACAGGTTCTGTCTGATGGAACCGGATGGACAGGCGGCCACGCAGGTGCCGCATCCCTTGCAGAGCACCTCATTGATGTGCGCCTTCTGCTTCTCTTCGTCAAAGGTAATCGCCGTGTACGGACACAGCGGGATGCAGGTCTTACAGCCCGAACACTCCTCTTCCAGCACGTAGGCGGTGTTTGGCTCGAGCTCGAAGAAGCCTGTGTCCGCCAGCGCGATGGCTTCAGCAGCGGCGTAACCCGCCTGCATCACGCTGTCGGGAATATCCTTGGGTCCATGACAGACGCCTGCGATAAAGATTCCATCTGTGTAGGTCGGGGCAGGCGCCAGCTTGGGGTGCTTCTCGAGGAAGAAACCGTCCATCGAACAGCCGATGCCGAACAGCCTCTGCACGTTCAGTGCGTCTGATTGAGGCTCCAGCCCCACCGCAAGCACCACCATATCCAGCGGAATGCGCCGCACAAAGCCGGTGTTGGTATCCTCCACCCGTGCCACCAGCTTGCCCTCTTCCGAGGGGTCCAGCGCCCAATCGGTAATCTCGGCGACGCGCCCGCGCACAAAGTGCACCCCTTCGTTGAGCACGCGCTGGTAGAACTCCTCGTAACCCTTGCCGGCGGCGCGCATGTCGATGTAGAAGATGTACACCTCCGCGCCGGTATGCTCTTTGATGAGGTGTGCCAGCTTCAGCGAGGTCATACAGCACACGCGCGAACACCAGCGGTTGGTGTTTTCGTCTCGCGAGCCGACGCACAGGATGATGCCCACGCTCTTCGGCACGCGCCCGTCACGGGTGACAACCTGCCCGCCGGTGGGTCCCGAAGCGTTGACCAGACGCTCTACCTCCAGCGTGGTGTACACGTTGGGGTACTTGCCGTAACCGTACTGCGGCAGGCGACGCGGATCAAACGTCTGGAAACCGGTGGCGATAATGATGGAGCCCACATGGATTTCCTCATAGGTCTCTTTCTGCTCGAAGTCAATGGCTCCACGCTCCAGGCATGCTTCCAGACAGGTTTTCTTGCACTTGCCCGTGCGCAGCTGGATACACGCCTCGGGGTCAATCACCACCACTTTGGGAGTTGCCTGTGGGAAGGGGATGTATATCGGCTTGCGCTTGCTCAAACCCAGGTTGAACTCGTCGTCGAACTTGGGTTCCTTAAACACGCAGGATTCGATGCACTCGAGGCATCCCACGCATAGGTCTTCGCGAACGTAACGCGGCTTGCGCTTCACCACCACCTTGTAGTCGCCGACGAAACCGTCGACGCTGACCACTTCCGAGTACGTCCACAGGGTGATGTTGGGATGCTCTTTCACCGCCGACATTTTCGGGGTGAGGATACACGCCGCGCAGTCCAAGGTGGGGAAGGTCTTGTCGTACTGCGCCATGTGCCCGCCGATGGTCGGCTCGCGTTCCACCAGATAGACCTTTTTCCCCGAGTTGGCAACGGTCAGCGCGGCATGGATACCAGCGATACCGCCACCCACCACCAGTACCTCGGAGTGAATGGGCACGCGCCGTCGCTCCAGAGGCTTGTGGAAGTATACACGCCTGACCGCCGCGCGCACCAGGTCTTTCGCCTTCTCGGTAGCACCCTGGCGGTCGCTGTGGACCCACGAGTCGTGCTCGCGGATGTTCACCATCTGCACAAAGAAGGGGTTCAGCCCTGCCCTTTCCGCGGCGCCGCGGAAGGTAGGTTCGTGCAGGGAAGGACTGCACGCGGCAACGACCACGCGGTTAATATGCAGTTCCTCGATGTCTTTGACGATAAGCTCCTGTCCCGGGTCGGAGCACATATACTTGTAGTCGCGAGCCACCACCACTCCGGGCAGTGTGGCGGCATACTGTGCCACCGCCTCCACATCCACGGTGCCGGCAATGTTCACCCCGCAGTGGCAGATATAAACGCCGATGCGTACCTCGCCGTTTCTTTGCTCAGACATAGGTTTGCGCCTCCTTCTTCACGGTGAACCACTGTTCAATCTGCTTTCTGCCTGAGATAGCGCGGTGCAGTCCCAGTTCACGAAAACCGCCGCCCAGCGCCCAGCCGATCACCTGCGTCAGGTACAGGATGGGCATGTCAATGGGTTCACCGCTCTGCTTGCGTATTTCCGCCTGATAGGCGTCCAGGTTGAACTGACACAGCGGACAGATGGTCACAATTGCCTGTGCACCCTGCCGCATCGCCTCCTTGAGCAGGATGTAGTTTAGACGCACGCCCACATCGTGGATGGTTCCGGTCAGTGAGCCACCACAGCATTTGGTCTTCAGGGTGTAATCCACCACGTCCACCCCTACCGCCTGAAGGATTTCGTCCATGCGTGTGGGCTGATGGGGGTCATCGATCTCGCCGTAGGGGCGCACCGCCTGACAACCATAATAGCACGCCATGCGCACTCCCTGCAGGCGACGGCTGGTCAGTTCCCGCAGTCGCTGGATACCTACGTCGGTGTACAGCACCTCCAGCGGATGGCGCACGCGCACCGAGTCGAGACGCGGTAACCCCGCCTGCTCCAGATACTGCTCCACCTTCTGCGCGATTTGCGAATGCTTCTCTACCAGATCCTGGCTTTTGCGCAGGGTCAGGTAGCAGGCATTGCAGGGCGCCAGCAGGTCACGGGAACCCGTCTGCCGAGCCAGCGCCAGATTCCGTGCCGCCATCAGCGTTGCCGAGGTTTCGCTGACCGACATATAGGTGGTCGCCCCGCAGCAGTTCCAGTCGGGCAATTCGGTCAGCGGTATCTCCAGCAGGCGGAACGTGGTGAGCAGACTCTCTTCATAAGCGATGCCCGTGCCCTTCAGCGAACAACCGGGGTAGTACAGATACCTGGCAGAAGGTTGCATTTAGTCCACCTCCCTCGACGCGGCGGGAATGTACTGCAGTTCGTTCGTGCGCTGAATGCGCTCCCTTCGCAGGGACAGCCTGCCCGTACGCCACAGGTCCCACCCTGTACGTGCCATGGAGAACAGAATGAGCGGGTTCGAGCGAAGCGCCATGCGAAGCACCACCCACAACTCGGAGTTGCGCCCGCGACGCCGAACCATCTCGCAGAACTCCTGCGCCAGCACAGGGATGGGGAAACGCTTGGGGTAAACGTTGTTCCGAATGGCTTCACGCTTCAGCTGGTACATCACGTCGGTGATGTTAATCTTCTGGGGACACTCCACACTGCAGGAGTAGCAGCTGGCACATAGCCAGATGGTCTTCGACCGCAAAACGTCTTCGCGGAAGCCTTCACGTACCATAGCCATTACCCGGCGAGGGGTTAAATCCATGTAGATGGACAGAGGGCAGGTGCCTGAGCAGGTGCCGCACTGGATACACGACAGCAGGCGTTCACAGCCCGGATGCTCGGTGAACCGACGCGCCCACTCGAGGTCTGCTTCCCTCTGGTAACGTATCTGCCGCTCCACGGGAAACGCCTCCTTCTTGTTGGGATGTATTGGTTTTTTCGCCTAATTAACTTCTTTACTTTAGTATGGTGAATTTATCATTTTCATTGTATCACTTTCCTACCACCTGCGCAAGCAGTCATCACCGTCTACCAGCGCGACAGGCATCCCCACGGCGTACACCAGGCTGAAATACAGTTGAAAAGTTACTTACATTTGCTGTAAATATTCACTGAACAGTCTATAAAATAAATCCTTTTGATTAATTTTCGTCATTTAATGAATTTAGTAGATTTATTGGTATAATAAATCATGTCGCTAATGATTTTTTAGTCTTTTTACGCAACTTTCTTCAAAGCGAGAAAACGGGCGGGATGGAGTGCCAGGATAGCAGTAACAAAGCCTGTAGCGGACGCCAGCGAGGCATCGCATTGGTCCAGCAATGCCTCATGCAGAACCCTCCAGCCCGCAGGGACACCAGGGCGGACGGCGAAAGGATGCATAGCCGGATAGAGGAGGCGACTAATGCCCGATAGTGTGCTGACTGACCTGGCGCATCAGGTGCTGGAGGTATCCCAGAGCGCGGAACACCGTCGGCGGCGTGAGATCTGGGTACGGTTCCACGCTCTGTGCCCTCCGCGCACGCTGGTGCACTACGCGATGTACACTCACGTCTGGGAACGCGAAATCGCTCCGCCGCATCTGTTCCGACACCAAACGGGGCTGGCGCGCCGTATCGAGGTACAGCTGCGAGCAAAGCTGTGGAAAGCCCGGCATATTCCCGACGATGAACCTCTGCTTCCCACCGTCTGGCTGACGACGCCCCATCCGCCGGGTGAGAGCCGTCTGTGGGGAGTGCCCATTGAAAGCGTGCGCACCGCAGATCTGGGCGCGTATAAACCGGTGCCACCCCTGCGCACCGAACAGGACCTGCAACGCCTGCACTATCCGCCCTATGAGGAGTTATCCACCGAGAAGCTTGCCTCGCTGGAACACGCGACCGAGCTCACCGGGGGACTTCTGCCCATCAAGTTTTACAGCGACGAACTGCACTACGGACCGATCGAGTGGGCAGTGCGCCTGCGCGGTATGGACAACCTGCTGTATGACGTGGTTGACCGCCCTGAGTTCGTACACCGGCTGATGGACTTCATCACCGAGGGCATGGTTCGGTATCACCGCGCCCGGGAGGCTGCAGGAGCCGTGGACGCCGAGGCGAGCTGGGCGATACACATGATTTACGATGCCGTGCCCCCTGGAAAGGAAAACCTTCTGAGCGGGTGCTGGGCGTATATTCATGCACAATCCGCTGCCTCGCTGTCGCCGCGCATGTACGCCGAGTTCGTGCATCCCTACAACGCGCGCCTCGCCAGCCTGTTTGGTAGAGTATATTATCACGGCTGTGAGGACCTGTCGGCAAAGGCTACCATTATCCGCGACCTGCCCAACCTGCGGCTATTTCACGTCAGCCCGTGGACGCCGGTGGAGCCGGTGGTGCAAGCGCTGGGCAACCGCTTTGCGCTGGAGGTACACTCACACCCGACGAAAGTGCTGTTCGAGTTCTCGCCTCAGCAGATGCGTGAGGAGCTGCGTCAGCGTCACCGGGCGGCAGGAGACGCCGTGCACGTGCTGAAGCTGTGTGATGTAGAAACGGTGGGCGCGAACGGGCAGAGGTTGAAGCGATGGGCAGAACTGGCAAGGGAGATGGTGGAATCCTCATAAAGTTCACCTCCTGCGAAGGTGCAGAACCCAATCTTGCCCGTCCGGGGCTTCCACAGCGGTTTCTCTTCTCACAACCATGGGCTTGCCCACATACTTCCCCTGGCGCGGGTCGAACCAGCGGGCAGTGAAGGTGGTTTTGCCATCTTCGGACAGGTGCACCTGCACCTGTCCCCCCTGCGGAGCGTAAACCACCATCTCTCGCCCCGGCTCCGCCAGGCAAACGCCAGTGCTGGCAGATTCGGGCTGAGGGTTCATGCGCCAGAAGGGCAAAGACTGCACAAAGTCGCCCAGTATTTTGAGATGCGCGTAAAATTGCCCCAGTGGTTTGGTAGCTGTGCCCAGTTCGCTGAAGGTCTTACCGGTGTCTTCACGTCTCTGCCAGCGTCGGGGCGGCACCACCTCGTCGGCGTAGTTAATTTGCCCGCCGCAAAGAGCGATAACCCATGCCGCGTGGCGCAGGTTGTCAGTGTCCATTCCCGCTTCGCGCTGATAGAAGTTCCCCTCCCACAGGCACTCGTGCGCCACAATTGGCTTGGGCACTTTGCGGAACAGCTGCACGAACCACGTATATTTCATGAAATCGTGGTCGGTGAGCTTATCCTGAATAGTGTGATAATGGTACCAGTGTGCTTTCTGCACGGTTTCAGAACTGGCACGCAGTGAGTGTACACTGATGAGGTGTCTGCCGCCATCCAGTTCCAGCAGGCGATTACCGATGTACTGTATCTCCCGCTCGGAAAAGCCTTCCTCCCATTCACTGGTCGGCTGAAAGGTAGCGTTCCAGTATCCTCCCCATCGGGCAACCCAGTAGCGCAGGAACAGTTCCCGTTCGCGCTCGGTGGGAATACGCGGCATTCCGTTCGTGCCGCCGAACAGGCTGAAGGGAACAAGAACCATACTTCGTTCTGCCATCGCCCGCAAGGCCCTGTCCAGATTCTGCCACAACGTGAGGTTAAACCGCGAGAAGTCTATACGCCCATCAGCGCGTTGCTCCCATGGCAGACGCGGAACAGGTACACTCGGATGCAGATGCGGTCCTACTACGGTGTTGAAGCCCTGGCGTTTCAGCCAGTCCAGTGTGCTGTTCAGGGTCTGTTCGGGCAGGGCATCGATATTCCACAGGTGAACTGCCCTCATGTAAAAAGGCGTCCCGTCGGCGTATTCGAACCAGAGAGCATTTTGCTGGCGAACGCGCAGTGGTCCGTGCAGTTTGCTGGGCACACACCGAAACTCACCGACAGCGGTCTGCGAGCCATCCGAAAAGCGCGCTTCATAGCGCCACGTTCCCGTCTCATCAGGCATGAAGCGTACCCGCCAGGTGGAATCGCCGTCGTAGAACCCGGAAACGGTAATCTTTCGTCCAGAGGGGGCGGTGAGTATTATTTGCAATGTGACGTCGGTGAAGGGATTGGCGTAGCGAGCCTTGCCGGACAGTGCGAGATCCCATAACGACCAGCGTCCCACCGAATCCATTTGCGTTTGCAGGGAATGCATGGACACCGATGTTTCCCTCCTCGTTCTTGGGCTGCCCTGCTAATAGACGGGGTAAGGAATACTGGCGTTACGCGCAACAGGAGGTGGTTCTTCAGCGGGGCAACGTGTCACACTAAATTGACTTCTCCCCTCAAATGTGCTAAACTACAATGGTGCGTTGTGGAGCATCGCCTGCTGCCGTTGTGCCGTTGTCCCCCTGGGGACAACCGTAGAACGGCACGTAGACGGTGAGAGCGAAGCGACGCACCACAAACCATCCAAACGGAAGGGGGAAATGCACGCAGAATGCCACTGACCAAAGAGCAGAAAGCCGAGATTGTTCGGAAGTACCAGCGGTCGGAAGGCGACACAGGCTCGCCGGAGGTGCAGATTGCACTGCTGACCGCGCGCATCAGCCTGCTCACCGAGCATCTGCGCCAGCACAAACACGACTACCACACCCGGCGCGGGTTGATGATGCTGGTTGGTGAGCGCAAGCGATTGCTCGACTATCTGGCTCGGCAGGACATTCAACGCTACCGCGCGCTGGTCAGCTCGCTGGGCATCCGCAGTAAGCAGTAGCGAATACCTGTACTCAGCCAGACCCAAAGATTTCATCAAGAGGAGTTCCATCTATCCATGATACACACCGTCGAAGTGGAAGTCGCCGGTCAACTCATCCAGATTGAGACCGGCCGCGTCGCCAAGCAAGCAAACGGTGCCGTTCTTGTGCGTTCGGGCGACACCATCGTGCTGTGCACCGCCACCATGAGCCGGGAAGCGCGAACCGATATCGATTTCTTCCCGCTGGTGGTGGACTATGAAGAACGTAAATATTCGGTCGGTAAGATTCCGGGAGGTTTCATCAAGCGAGGGGGACGCCCCAGCGACAAAGCGGTGCTGACCGCCCGCCTGATTGACCGCCCCCTGCGCCCGCTGTTCCCCAGCGGAATGCGCAATGAGGTACAGGTCATCGCCATGCCCCTGTCGGTGGATAACGAGCACCTGCCCGACGTGCTCTCCATCATCGGCGCGTCCGCCGCGCTGACCGTGTCCAACATCCCGTTCAACGGACCCGTCGGCGCCGTGCGCATCGGCAGGATGAACAACGAGTGGATTATCAACCCCTCGTTCGACCAGGTGGAAAACGGCGACCTGGACCTGGTGGTGGCGGGAACCAAAGACTACATCGTGATGGTGGAAGCGGGCGCCAACGAAATCACCGAAGCGCAGATTCTGGAGGCGCTCGACCTCGCGCACGAGTACATCCGCCCCATCTGCGCCGTTCAGGAAGAGCTCGCCGCCAAAGTGGGCACGGTCAAGGCGGAAGTGCCTATCTACGCCGTACCCGAAGACATCCTGACCCGCGTGCGCGAGCAGTTCGCCGAGCAGGTGCTTGCGGCGATTCAACAGCCCGACAAATCTGCCCGCGAGGAAGCCATTGAACTGCTCAAGGAGGAGATTGTGCAGGCGCTTCTGCCCGAATATCCCGAGCAGGAGACCGACCTGCGCGAAGCCGCCGATAAGGTGGTGAAAGAGCAGGTGCGCCGGCTTATCCTCGAGTATAAGGTGCGCCCCGACGGCAGGAAATACTACGAAATCCGCCCTATCAGCTGCATGGTGGGACTTCTGCCGAGGGTGCACGGCTCTGCCCTGTTCACGCGCGGGCAGACGCAGGTGCTCACCAGCGTCACGCTGGGGCCGATGGAAGAGGCGCAGATCATCGACACGCTGGAGGAGGACGGCTTCAAGCGCTACATGCACTTCTACAACTTCCCACCCTACAGCGTGGGCGAGACGCGCCCCCTGCGCGGACCGGGCAGGCGTGAGATCGGGCATGGTGCGCTGGCGGAACGCGCTCTGCGTCCCATGATCCCGCCCGAAGAGGAGTTCCCCTATGCCATCCTGCTCACCTCCGAGGTGCTGGAATCCAACGGCTCTACCTCCATGGCGAGCGTGTGCGGTTCCACCCTCGCGCTGATGGACGCGGGCGTGCAGATTAAGGCGCCGGTAGCAGGGGTAGCCATGGGCTTGATGACGCAGGGCGACGAATGGGTGGTGCTCAGCGACATCCAGGGGATGGAAGACTTCTCCGGCGATATGGACTTCAAGGTGGCAGGCACCGCGAAGGGCATTACCGCCCTGCAGCTGGACACCAAGATTTCGGGCATCCCGCGACCGGTGTTCGAGCGTGCGCTGGAACAGGCGCGACAGGGCAGACTGTACATCCTCGAAAAGATGCTGGAGACCATCGACAAGCCTCGCGACCACATCAGCCCCTACGCGCCGCGCATCATCGTGATGGAAATCCACCCCGATAAAATCGGCGACGTGATTGGTCCGGGTGGGCGCATCATCAAGAAAATCCTCGCCGACACGGGCACACGCATCCAGATTGAACAGGACGGGCGTGTGTACATCGCAGCCGACGACGAAGAGAGCGGCGAGCGGGCACGCAAGATGATCGAAGAGCTCACGCGCGACGTGGCGGTCGGCGAGACCTTCCTGGGCAAGGTCACCCGCACCTCCTCACTGGGAGTGTTTGTGGAAATCCTGCCTGGCAAGGAAGGGCTGGTGCCGCTATCGCAGCTGTCGGACCAGCGCGTGCGCCGAGCGGACGAACTGGTCAAGGTCGGTGACGAGATTCTGGTGAAGGTGGTGGAGATTGACAACCTGGGACGGATCAACCTGAGCGCACGCGGATTGCATAACGTGTTCAGCGGTCAGGCGTCTGGTACGTCTCAGCCCTCCGGCGGTGGGCACGAACCTTCCGGCTATGGGCGCGGACCCGAGGCGCGTCGGCATCGCGGCGACGACGACACGCCCCGCGCACGATTCCGCCCGAAACGTTAACGGCACCAAGACAACATCCCCTCTCCCGACCCCGGGAGAGGGGCACAGGACGAGGATAAGCCCACAACATGCCTGCAGACACTTTCGTTTTATCTAACGGTCTTCGTATCGTGTGCGAACCTGTGCCCTCCGCCCGCTCGGTGGCGGTGGGAGTCTATCTCGCTACCGGCTCACGCGACGAACGCCCCCACGAACGGGGAATCTCCCACTTTGTGGAACATATGCTGTTCAAGGGCACTGCTCGTCGCGACGCGCTGGACATCGTGCGCGACATCGAGGGACGCGGCGGCTACATCAACGCCGAGACCGATAAAGAGTACACCGCCTTTTATGCGCGCGTTCTGCCAGAAGACCTGGAGATTGCGCTGGATGTGCTGGCGGACATGCTGACCGCACCGCGCCTGCACCCCGAAGACATCCTGCGCGAGAAGCAGGTGGTGATTCAGGAGCTGCGCGAGCTGATGGATTACCCAGAGGAGTACGTGTACGACCTGTTCGCCCAGGCGCTGTGGTACAGGCATCCGCTGGCGCACCCGGTCGTCGGCGAGGAGCGAACCATCCGCGCCTTCACGCGCGAGGGGATACTGCAGGTGATGCAGGAGCGATACACCGCTTCCAACGCGGTGGTCTCCGCCGCCGGGCAGGTTGACCCTGAGCAACTCGCCGCGCTGGTCGAGCGTCTGTTCCGTGAGATGCCCGCCAGTCACTCCTCCTCTAAGCTGCGTCAGGCACGCGCCCACGCCAGAACCCGCCTCCTGCCCCACCCCACAAAGCAGGTGCACTTTTGCCTGGGCACAGCCAGCGTGAACCTGTACGATGAGCGCAAGTATACCGTCGCCGTGCTGGACACCCTGCTGGGCGGCAACATGAGCAGTCGCCTCTTTCAGGAGGTGCGCGAAAAACGCGGGCTGGTCTACCACATCAGCACCTCCGCCACCGCCTATCGCGAGGGAGGATACTTCGCCATCCATGCGAACTGCAGCCCAGAAAACTATCCGCAGGTGGTGGACGTGGTGCTGTGCCAGATTCAGCAGGTATGCGAGGGCAAGGTCACCGAAGAAGAGGTGGAGCGGAGCAAACACCAGCTGCGAGGCGCTCTGCTGATGAGCACCGAAAGCGTGAATGGGCGCATGTCCTCCAACGCCAGAAGCGTGCTCTTTCACGGGCGCGTGATCAGTGTGGATGAGATGATCGAACACATCCAGCAGGTAGATACTCAGCAGGTGGTACAGGTGGCGCGCGACCTGCTCGGTCACGGCGCGATGACACTCGCTGCTATCGGAACCTTTCCCGAAGGAGGCAATGGAGACAATGAGCGACCTTAACACCGAAGCCATCATTCGTGTGGCGGTTACCGGTGCGTGTGGACGCATGGGCACGCTGGTAGTGCAGACGGTGCTGAAACAGTACGACATGGCGCTGGTCAGCGCGATTGACAAACAGCACGTGGGCGAAGACATCGGCACGTTGACGGTTGGACATCCCATCGGCGTCGCCGTGACCGACCACCTCGCCGACGCCCTGACGCAGACTCAGCCGCATGTGCTGGTAGACTTCACCACGCTGGGCGCGGCGGTCAGCCATATCTACACCGCGCTGGAGCATGGCGTCATCCCCATCGTGGGAACCAGCGGCTTCTCGGCGCAAACGCTTTCCGACGTGCGCGAGGCGGTTGGGCGAACCGGCACCGCCTGTATCATCGTGCCGAACTTCGCCATCGGCGCGGTACTGATGATGCAGTTCGCCAAGGAGGCGGCGCGCTACTTCCCTAACGCGGAGATTATCGAACTACACCACGACGGCAAAATCGATGCGCCATCGGGCACGGCGATACGCACCGCCGAGATGATTGCCGCTGCCCGCACCGAGAAGCCACGCCAGCCCGTGCAGGAGCAGAAGTTCGATGGAGCGCGCGGCGCCTCGGTCGCGAACGTGCCCGTGCACAGCGTGCGACTGCCCGGGCTGATTGCCCACCAGATGGTCATTTTCGGGGGACAGGGCGAGGTACTAACCATCCGCCACGACTCGATTGACCGCCAGTCGTTCATGCCGGGCGTCCTGCTAGCCATTCGCAAGGCGCGGAGCGTACAGGGGCTGGTGGTTGGTCTGGAACATCTGCTGGGGTAGAGGTGGATTGGGGAAGCTAAATTTCCGTGAACTAAAACCGCTTGCAAAGGACAGGCATTGCTTTGCTGTCAGAATACAGGTATAATACACAAAAAAACAGTCCGTGCCTGTTCGGGTGGATCGAAGGAGGTTGCTCATGACCGAATGGGGACCCGATAATCCGCATCCACTTTCCCGCATGAAAACCGAGCTGGTCTGGGAGGGCAAGTACGACGAGTACGGCAACCGCCGCCCCGTGCGCCTGCCCGATTCACCGCTGCCGCTGCAGCGCATCGAGACGATTGACGAGCCGCGCGACCGCGAAAAGGCACGCCAGCCCAGCCTGTTTGACGAAGAGGCTTTCCACCGCAGCGCCCACCGCGATGACTGGCGCAATATGCTCATCTGGGGCGATAACAAGCTGGTGATGGCCGCCTTGCTGGAGCAGTTCCGCGGCAAGATTGACCTGATCTACATTGACCCGCCCTTCGACGTGGGCGCCGACTTCACCATGCAGGTGCAGATCGGCGAGGAAGGCGACGCCGTGCAGAAGGAGCAGTCCATCCTGGAAGC
>CAZOGB010000013.1:0-65125 GCA_964579145.1 uncultured bacterium
GTATATTTCAGTATACTATTATAGGATATACCATATCGGGAAGTCAAATCCTTCCTTTGAGTTCATGCTCAGGTTAGGACAAGGGGGTTAACATCGGACGAAGGAGTCACTGCGGGTGTAAATTGCGGGATATCCATTACGAAGCCTCCTGCGAGGGCTATAATCTGCTTCAGCGGGTTTTGTCCTGTGTGTTGCACCACCTCTCGATTGCAGGCGGAAGAAGTCAACCTTTAGGTTTTGGTGGCGCTTCAGACCTGCTTTCCGCGACAGCGTTTGTCATGGAGTTTCAATTTGACATTGCTTACCTACGGGGGCCTCCTGTAATCTTCGAAGCAGTACTTCAAGATAGCGTGCAACAGGACCCCGCTGGAGGTACTGGTGAGCAAACTGGTTTCGGTAGCTTCTCAAGCATCCGTAGCAGCTTGCGTTTTCGTCGCAGCCACACTTACCCCTGACTCGCTCGAAGGCAGCACCTAAACAGGATACTAGTATTCTACTCTCTTCTAACTGTGCCACGAGACCTGCCCCACCTGGCACATTGTCGTATAAGACGATGGGAAGAATGGTGTGTTGTTCCTTATAATCCACTGTTGCATTGAGATCGGTAGACGGAACCTCCAATACCTCTGCTGCACCCTCTACTATAGCACAAGCCAGTGAATAAGCGAACCAAATAGGGTCAGTACTATCCTCAGGCTTGACATGGAATAGAAGCTGCAGCACGTCGGTCACGAACTCGTGTCCCAAGGAAACTTGCTCAAGTGTACCTCGGCAATCTTGACCATATGGATCTCTGTGGCTTTTTACACGGCTTCTAAAGCCAGCTCCGCATTCACGACAAACGTAGAACCCCTCTCCTCTTCGCCCTTCGCACAAAACCACCATTCGCCCAGGGGAAGCCTTTTGTATGCTAATGAGAGGATAGCGGGGGTCTGGGAGAACGATAATATCTGGTTGACGTTCCACCGAACCTGCGAAATATGGACGAGTTGAAAAAGCTCTTGTAGTACGCGATCTTGGTTCCTTTGGTCTCTCTCTATCGGTTATAAAGCCAAAAAGCGGAACGATGTACTGACAAGTCACGAGACGATCACCACATGGTGCCTCGGGGGCACTTTGTCCTTGTTCCCACTGCATGAACACGTTGTGTTTTGCACATCGTATGTAGAACCTCCGCTGCCACTCCTTTCCGGCAACCTTCTTGAGCCCATAGGATGTCCATTCCTTCTTATTTGCAACAATCTTGCTGGTGGGAGCAAACTCGGAAATAGCTATACTGAGGTCTCTTTGGAGAAGCACTTCAAAGGCTTCTTGATTTTTTAGCGCTCTTTGCGTATCAAGTTCGACCACATCCACTGGAAAGCCATATTTAGGTATAACTGCTTTGCGAGACAGAAACGAAAGCACTTCTTCTTGGCTGATTGTGTCTGCTCGCCTTGCTGCCCATTGGGCGGTTTTATAGTCCCTCTGTTCCGCCGATACTTTTTCGAGTTTTTTGACATTTTGATAGTCACTGGATACTTCAGCTTCTGCAAGAGCAAGACGGCTTTCGTCTCCTGCGATTCTCTCCACCCACTCGTCGTTTTCCAGACCGACCTTATCAAACATGTCTGGTGGGACGATTGCACGAAGACACGTTCGTATTCCATCTTTGTTGTTTTCCAGAAAATCTTTAAAATCAACACAACCTGTTGGCTGTTCTAAGTTTCTGAACAGCTGTTCTACGGTACGGAACCGTTCTGGGAACTGCCGGAAAAAACAAGAAAGAGCTACCGCAGTGACGTGGCGAGCGATAATCTTTTCGTTCCTCAAGCTCAAAACTGGCGGACGAACTGTGCCGTTAAGCATTCGTTCTGGTTCGGCAAAGTGATACAGATCGTGAGGAGACCGACGGCAGTAGGTAATAGCAAAGCCCGGGTAGCCTCTGCGACGCCCTGCTCGCCCCACCCGCTGGGCATAGTTGAAAGCCTCAGGAGGAACATTACGCAAGAATATTGTATCCAGGTCGCCAAGATCGACACCCAACTCGAAAGTTGTGGAACAGCTCAGAACATGGATCTTGCCTTCTTTGAATTCTCGTTGAAACTCACGGGCTTTCTCCTTGTCCAATTGGGCAGTATGTTCCTCTACGCGAAGGATTCCAGGGAGATGCTCCATGTATAGCTGACGATAGTGATTTGGCTCCAATTCGCAAACTCTTACAGGCGTAAGTTTGCCAGGGCAACGATGCCTTGGACACATATCGCGGACCGAGAGCGTGTACAGGCGTCCACAAGTATCGCACCGATAAATGGTGCTGTCATCATGTAGAAGCTGAAATCTATACCACTCAGGGTTCAGTCTCCGAGCATCCCCTACAGAGAGCAAGAGGCGGTGCTCTAGTGGACAGGATTTCTGTTCAGAGTGCATGAAGGTTTGCCAGATATGCCTCAGCACTTCCACAGCCTCATTCAACGCTTCTTCTTCAGAAATATCTCTGACCGATCTTAGGAGCAGCTTTGCCAGAAGTTTGGCGCGCTTTCCCATCCTACCATCCCAACCACGTACACTTTGCTCTCGTCTCGGATCGCCGATGCGGAAACACGTTTGAGAAGCCTGTAGTTTTAGGTCACTCCAGCTTAGCAAGACACCACTTTCTGCCTTCAATTCCACTGCCCTATCAGATCTCATAGTATCTAACAAGAGAAACACTATATCAAAAGCCTCCTGCTCAGTAAGAGACCAAGGAGGAGAAGTAAGTAAGCGGGGTACTTCAAGCCATTCCGGCCACTTGATAAACCACCGGATCAAGCCAACCCCTTCAAGTGAGACTCGTATCTCATCGGTCAAGAATTCCCGGTATAAGTCAATCCATGCCTCTCGGCGCAGATCGATCTCTCCTGCAGCTGGGGAGGAAGCTCGCTTTTCGCGAAGGCTTTCCTGAAGCCCTCTTGCAAGTTCCCGTAAAGACAATCCTTCCTGCGTATAGTGCTCCAGTCTTCGTGCAGTATCAAGAATTAAGTTGCGACTGAGAATATCCCGATAGGAGTTCTCAAGGTACCATGCAAAGAAGGCTGCTTCCTGCCGACCATCAGCGAATGCCAGAACTTTTTTGCGCTCTTCTGGAAGCAGAATATAGAGAGTTGTTGCAATGACAGCGTGCGGACCATCGGTCCCATGCACCACTTCCCGCACCGGGTCACGACCAGCAGCAGTATAGCCACAAGCGCTGCATCTTGCCAGTTGATCCGCCTTGTCTTCGTCCGAAGGAGATTCTTCCCTAATAACGCGTAAGAAACTGTTGTGTCCGCAGGTTGGCTCGTTTCGGCTCACTTCACCACAGCGAACACAGAGATAAAGCATCGCCTTGCTGGGGATGTCATCGTTTTCATCCTCCTCGCTTTCTTCTTCACCGTTTTCGATAGGACGCAAAAACGTCGCTCCAAAATTAGCATCGTTTGGGTCACGAACAGGTTCTTGTATTTTACCTTCCTTAAAGTTCTTTCGGGCAACAAAGTAGTGTTGCCCACACTCTCGGCACAGAGCAACTTCAAAGGCGGCGCAGTCTGCTTTCCGATCTAGAAAGACCTTCTTCTCGGGCCAATAGGATACGAAAGCCCCCTCGAGTGATCTAAGGAAGAGATGGTATCGTGCGGACAGCAGTGGAGCACCGGATAGAGGGTCTTCAGCCATGAGAAGGATATCTACCAAGTTAGCCAGTGCTTCCACACGCTTGTGCTCGGGTAGATCTTCAAAAACTTGGTCTGCGACATTTTTAACCTCCACAGGTTTACCAGTGATGAGACGGCGAAGATTTACAGAGCGGGCATCTGCCTGGAGAATTCTTCCCACATTGCGAGAGATGCTTGATTCCATAGGTGGTGGAACGTGAACCTTTTCCGCTATCCGGCTTATGCCGTCTAAAGATGCTCCCTTTCCCGATAAGACTTTCCTAAGAACACGATAGTCTTCGTACCCGAGCTTCGCGGAACTCGGCTCGGGAATCGGTTCTGCTTCACCTAAAATTACATCCTTTTCGTAGAAGTTCTCACCGAATAGATCGGATGCAAACTTGGCGACAGCAGATTTGTCCTGCTCTCCCCCCATCAGAGTTGCGCTGGTGGCAATACAGCGAAAAGATTCTGTTTGCCCTCCTTCCCTAAGGCGCTGCTTGAGGCGCCGCAGTAGCATTGCCATCTCTATGCCTCGCGCTCCGCGGTACTGATGAGCCTCGTCCAAGACCAAGAATGTCCACCAACGAGCACGTCCATTGTCAAAGAGAGGGCTGTCACCAGGACGAAGCAAAAGATATTCCAACATAGAATAATTGGTCAGAAGGATATGAGGTGGTGTGCGTCGCATTTCAGTGCGTAAAACAAGCTCTCCGTGTACTACTTCACCATTCTCAACGATAGAGTGACCTTGTCTGCTCGCAAGATGGTCTTGAGCATGACGGCTTAAGTCTTTCTCATCTTCGGGCGTTTCCCCAATATACTGTGCGAACGTAAACCGAAAAGGCGATTTTGCCTCTTTGAGTCGTTTGCAGATATCTCCTAGTCGGTCACGCTGGTCATTGGCTAAAGCATTCATCGGATATAAGACCAGCGCACGTACCCCTGGCCCCAGGTTGCCCTCCAGAAATTCCCGGTAGAGATGGAGTAAGATGGGATAAAGAAATGCCTCGGTTTTTCCGCTACCTGTTCCCGTGGCAACAACCACGTTGCATCCTCTGGCTACGCGTTGAATAGCTTCCTCCTGATGCAGGTACAAGGGTCTATCTGCTTCCAACGCTCTCAAAAAACCATCGTCTGGCCAAGTCTGCAAGATGTTCTGAAGCAAGGCACGAAGTGTTGTACCGCGCTTGAAGACTGGGGTTGCTTCAAGGTACGGACCTCTACTCAGCCGTCCAGAGTCGAGCGCTTGCTCGAACGACCTTCTGAACTGGGGGTCTTTGAAGTAAAAAGTAGTTTTTAGGTAGCGCCTGTATCTTTCCTCGACATGATGGGCAATATCGATTGGGGTCATAGTATCCTCTCCCTAGCGTAGACTATATAATTCCGTCTTATGCTTTTCAATCAGATGTTTCCACCTTGCCTCATTTGTTTCCCGCACTGTATTAGCGCACAGCTCGCACCTATAGACAATAGGGAGTTGGCGCATAACCTTTTCCCGGATTTCGTTGACATCATCGATGGTACGAAAGCTGACTGTTGCCCCCCAATGACAGGTATCGATGTGTTGCTGGATTTTGCTGGTCGGGCTTGCAGGGTCGCCTGATTCTGCATAAAAATCGCAGTAAGCACACTTGTAAATCTCATGGGGGAGTCCGTAGATAAAAGAACGTAGCTCTTGGTAAGAGTTCAACGGAGCGAAAAACTCATTCAGGTGTGCAGTTTGTATGTGACGATATATATCAGCCTCTCCAAGAGAGGCAAAGTTACACTTATTGCAGACAGCTTTAACTACCAGTTCGCCGAGGATGCCCTCATAATTTTTTTGTTCCTGAGAAATCCACACCTTGAGAGGAAACTTTCCGAGACAGTTCAATTCCTCTGCTCCACTGAAATCGCGAAGCGGTATAGAGACTTCCTTTTCACCTACCCCTACATCGTAATAGCGAGAATTCTCTTGCTTGAACCCTATACCTATCTTGTCTATCCATCGTTTTTGGGGTAACCGCAGCCATATTGCAGTGTTTGATGTCGGGAGCATCATGTCTCTTGAGAAGTCCAGGGGCTTGTCTTTCCACTGCGATGGCTTGCTATTCTCTTCTGCGACACCCCACCAAACTCTGTCCACCAGGAGCGCCAGAGTCACCTGGGGACCATTTTCGTAGCCAATTCGCCAACGAGTCATATCGTAATCGGGTTTGGCCGGTACTGTTAGAATAATTCTTCCATCTTCTTGATCAACCGACATATCTCGTAAGTTGTCAAGTGGGTATAAGTTGACATCCTTCTCACAGGAAAGTTGAATACGAATCGCTTTATGTCCACCTGCAAAAGGGAGGGGAGATGTCGTTTGTGTTTCAATCTGCTGAAGCCCTAGTAGAAATCTAAAGTCCAAGCTCTCCACGAGGTCCTCGTTCTCATCGTAGAACCTGATGAAATACCATCCTCCTCTTCTATCCAGGATTTCGGAAGGTAATTCCTGCTCTGTCCGACTAGGATCGGGGCTGAACTGTGTGCGCCATTTTCCTCGGCCGTGTCCCTCCTCTCCGAGAACTATTATTCTGATTTCTTTCCATATCTCCTTTTCTGTGGCACGAATCGTTGGGAGATTACTGAAAAGTGGTCCTACACCTTCGCTTGCATCTTCAATTTTATGCCCGATCAAGGTAAAGCAAGCTGACCTCATGGGAAGCTGCAAAACTTTCCCGCCAGAGCGGAACACGATCCCGTACGTGGAGTTCTTCTGTATATCGAAGAAATGAGCACGGTATCCTTCAATGGCAACGAATTCAGGTGCCACTGGTGGCGGTCCTGACATAGTTTCATCCCGCTCCCAAGCGTCCCCTGCAACCACAAGATATGAACCCAGCGTCGCCAACCTAACACGCCTGCCATCCCTCAAATCTTGACCACTCAGTTTAAACAATAGATAATCCTCAGTATCAAACGCGATACTATGGGTGTGAAGCAAGCCGTTCTCTGTCCATTGCACAAGAACCTGATCGCGGATGGAATTAAGAATCCATCGGTTCTCGCGGTCCGGGTCAGCAAAAAGGAATGCCTCTCCCTGGCGAATCTCGAGGTCGGAGCACTTCAGCATTTTCGTAGGCAATTCTATCCCAATAAACCACATCCGCTCTTTCTTCCAACAAACTACTTCTGGCTTTAGGAAATTACGCAGGGTGAACTGCGTAGAGGCTTCCCCACCGTAGGTGGTACCTCGTGGTCTGCCCCCCCTATTTATAGGGTCCCGTCGTCGCTTTGCTACCGAGACCGATAAATGGCCTTGCATTACACGCTGCGATACAGCAACCTCTTGCTGTTGAACATCCTCCGCCCCTGATGACGCCCCGTTCTGTAGCATTATCGACCGAGCATCTACTACTGAGGATGATGCCTGATTCTCTTGCCGGCGTTCATCCGTTGGTTCTATCTGTCCCAAGCCCTGTGGTTCGTCTGAACACTCGAGATCTCCCGACTTCGTAGTTTCCGGTTCCTGTACAGCTACTGACAGGGTTTCTCGGAAGACCGTTGGGGTGCTCTCTTCAACAACATCGGGTTGGATACTCGCTGTTGCTACTCGTGTTTGCCCGTCTACGAGCTCGATGCCTTGCGCTTCATCTGCGTGGTGGGGCTGTGCCGCCTCAGCTGCTTCTGCTTCGTGCGATTGCTTACGCTTGCGTGCCACTAAGTAGACTGCGGTAGCGGTTGCGGCTAATACGAGAAAGAAAGCGCAGAACACGGTTACTGACCTCATATTATGCACTCCTCTACTTCCCGAACCGGAACCCGTCTAGGCGGTAGCAGGCAGACTGTGCGTCTTGCATGCTTCTACTTTTAATCTTAGCAGTACCATTAAAGTTTTGGCAACTTGCCACTTTTCGATTCTCCATCTTACACCCGCCTATCCTTTCTTCCCAGCGAAAGCAGGAGAATACCCGTCCACTCCCGAAAGTGCTTACGGGAAACGTGCGCAAAAGGAGAGCGGGATGGAAATCGGCGTTATCAACAGTTTAACCAACGGTGGGCGATGCTTTGACCACGTGGCGCAGTTCGGCTTGCATGTGTGTCAGCTGGCGTGCTGGGATACCCGCCTGGCGACGCGCGAGGTGGCGCAGACGGTGGTGGAAGAGTCGGCAAGGGCGGGAGTGCGTGTGTGTGCCGTGTGGGCTGGCTGGAGTGGTCCTGCAGAATGGAACTTCACGCGCGGACCGGTGACGCTAGGCTTGGTGCCGCCTGAATACCGTGCCCAGCGTGTGGAAGAGCTGAAACGGTGGGCGGATTTCGCCCGGTGGATTGGTGCGCCTGCTATCATCACCCACTGCGGCTTCATCCCCGAAAACATGACCGACCCCGAATATCCGCCGGTGGTGGAGGCGATTCGCGAAGTGGCTCAGTATTGCGCGGAGCGGGGCATCGGCTTCTGGTTTGAGACCGGGCAGGAGACGCCAGTGGTGCTTCTGCGAACGATCCAGCGTGTGGGAACGGGCAATCTGGGCATCAACCTGGACCCCGCCAACCTTATCCTGTACGGCAAGGGCAACCCGATAGACGCGCTGGACGTCATCGGTCAATATGTGCGCAATGTGCACGTGAAAGACGGACTGTATCCTACCGACGGCGACCATCTGGGGCGTGAGGTGCCAGTTGGGCAGGGCAGGGTACGCTTTCCAGAGTTTCTGAAGCGGCTCAAAGAGATAGGCTTTGACGGTGAGCTGATTATCGAGCGCGAAATCAGCGGCGAACAGCAGATTCGAGACATCCGTCAGGCGGTTAACGACCTGCAGAGGTGGCTTGCCGAAGTGTAAATGGAGGGAATGAGGATGAAAGACCTGGTGCTTTTAGCCATAGACACTGCGAAGGGGAAGGGAGCAACCTACGCCGATGCACGCATCGTGCGTCTGCGCCGGCAGAACATCGCCTGCGAAGACCAGCGCGTGAGCCTGCTGGCTGACACCGAAGACTGGGGAATTGGCGTGCGGGTGATTGCCGATGGAGCGTGGGGCTTTGCGGGCACGTCGGTGCTGACGCGCGAGGAGGTTCAGCGTGTCGCCGCCGAGGCGGTAGCCATTGCCAAAGCCAGCGCATCCGCCCGACGCAAGCCGGTACAGCTCGCGCCCGAGCCGGTGCACCACATGAGCTTCCGCTCGGCGTGCGAGGTTGACCCCTTCACCGTGCCGATTGACCAGAAAGTGGGACTGCTCCTGCAGATTAACGAGGCATTGTTAAAGCACGAGGGCATCCGCAAGGCGAACAGCTTTATGCTCTTCAAGCGCGAGGAGCGATGGTTTGCCAGCACCGAAGGCTCGTTGATGGACAGCATCATCTACACTACCGCCACGGGGTATACCGCTACCGCCGTGGGCGAAAGAGACGCCCGAAGCCGCACCTATGCGCCTCCGCCCCGCACCATGGGCTACGAAAACATCCGCGCCGACGACCTACTTGCCAACACGGAGCGCGTGGCGCAACAGGCGCTGGAGCACCTGAAAGCCCCTGAAGTGGACGATATGGTGACCGACCTGGTGCTGGACCCGCTGAACCTTGCGCTGACCATGCACGAGTCGGTGGGGCATCCGAGCGAGCTCGACCGCGCGTTGGGCTACGAGGAGTCGCTGGCGGGACGCAGTTTCGCTACGCCCGACAAACTGCACAAACTGCAGTATGGTTCGCCAATCGTGAACTTCGTGGCGGATAACACCCTGCCCGGTGGACTGGCGACCCAGGGCTTTGACGACGACGGCGTAGAATGCCAGCGATGGTACATCGTGAAGGACGGCATCTTCTGCGGCTACAGCACCAGTCGCGAGGTTGCCGCCGAAATCGGGATGGCACGCAGTACCGGCTCCACCCGTGCCGACAGCTGGGGGAGTATTCCTATTGTGCGCCAGCCAAATCTTTCACTGATGCCGGGCAAAGAGCCTCTCTCCCCCGAGGAGCTGATTGCCGATACGAAGGATGGCATCTACATAGAAGGCATGGGCAGTTTCTCCATTGACCAGATGCGCCAGAACTTTCAGTTCGGTGGAGATGCCTTCTGGCGTATCAAGAACGGCAAACTGGTGCACATGCTGAAGAACGTCACCTATCACAGCATCACCGAGAAGTTCTGGAACTCGTGCGATGCCATCTGCGATGAACGGTTCTGGGTTCCCAACGGCGTGCTGAACTGCGGGAAGGGCGACCCCATGCAGATTGCGCAGATGACGCACGGCGCGGCGACCGCCCGCTTCCGCCAGGTACAGGTGCGGCGGGCGAGGTGACGCGCATTGTCCCCCTGCCCTACCAGTTAATCGGGTAGACGCTGATGTCGGTTAAACAGCCGACCAGTGTCCAGAAGCCGCCGTTCAAGAAGTCGCCCAGTATCAGCCCGAAGAAGAAGGGCAGGGACTGACGGTACAGCTTCATCCCGCCGAAGTGCAGCACCACCCACTTGATCGCCCACGCGATAATGAAGGGTAGCCACACCCACTGCATGGTAAAGGTCTGGGCGATAGCATAGCCGACGGGATGGAAGGGGAACCACGATAACTGCATACGCAGGACAGTCAGAATCACAGTAATCAGGAAGCCGAAGGCGACAGCAATCGTGCCGTTGACGTCGGCTTTGACGGGTGTCTTGATTGCCTCTGCCAGCGCGTCGAAGGGGGTACGCCCCATATAGGTGCGCCACGGTTCAGCCTTGGCGCCCGCTCCGAACTGATACCATATCGCCAACGCAATCACGAAGGAGACGATAAACCCAAGCGTCACCGCGCTCATCATGGCGATAGCCAGCTGGCGCAGGTTGGCGCGCAGTTCCCCGCCCATCTTGAAACCGTCCAGCTGGTGAGGCATGGAGATACAGCGCAGGTCAAAGTTCGCCAGAGGCGCGCGCATGTACGCCAGAATGGTCAGGTCCTGCACGCGGAACCCCGTCGTGCCAAAGGTGGTGGTCATGAGCTGATACACATCCACGCTGGGACCGAACAACCAGGCGTTGCCGCTTTCGGCACGGGTGCGTGTCGCCGCCATCATGTACGATAACGCCAGCAGAACCAGTATCGCCGCTGCGCCCCAGCTCATGCCCGCCACCACACAGAAAGCGATACTGCCCAGTAACCCCGCAAAGAAGCCAATAACCGCCCAGCGGTAGGACATCGGCTCCATGCTGTCGTCCCCTTTGCCCTGCCAGGCGGTTTGCCACACCTCGCGCAGGTGCTTTCGCGCCAGATACAGGCTGATGCCCGCCAGCCCCAGAAAGGCTCCCGCGCCCTGATGCCCTATCCAAGGATACACGCTCTGCGCCGCGCCCCCTGCCGCAGCCGTCCAGCCCATCGCCGCTCCCAGCACTAGCTCCGCTTTGGTGACGAGGTAGAAAAACCAGCAGCTGAACGTGACCTCTAAGGACAGCAGATAAGCGATACCGATGACGAACGGGTAGAACGACATCGGCATATAGCCGATAGCGTTCCAAGGAGGTGTGGTGACCCACTGTGCGATGTCCAGCCGGCTGGTGGCACGCAGAGGGATTTCGGGAACCGCCGGGTAGTTCAGATGGATGGTGTTCAGCGTGCCCAGCGCAAACGGGATGGCAAAGCCCAGCCACAACAGACGGTTGCTGAACAGCGACTGCGGTTCGCGAATCAACGCCAGCGGGAGGGCAACGGTGGGGAAGGTCAATCGCTCGCGTTCCACCCATTGCCGCCGCATAATCGCCATCAGGCACAGGCAGGTGAAGGTGTAGACGGTCATGAACAGCGTCCACGCGCCAATCTGCTTCCACCACAGCCCGAGCGGTACCGAGGCGTTGCCCTGATAGAAGTATTTGAGGGCAAACTCGTTCTTCTGCGCCAGCCAGTCGGGGATATAGCGGTGGAACAGCTCCGCCCAGCGGTTTTCAGGGGAGGCATAGTAGAACGCCGCGGTGACAGTAGGAACAATAAAGTGCAGAGCGCCCGACGAGGAAAGTACCGTTGCCACCGTCATCATCACGTAGATAACCAGCAGTTCCTGTGCGCTCAGCGCCCAGCGTGCCGCCGCCCGTCGCAACAGCATATTCATCACCACCAGCGCCACCAGTGCGTTGAACGCTCCCACTGGAATAGAGGTGTTCGCCAGTGCGGTGTGTCCACGCTGTCCCAGCACCAGCTCCGCCCAGTGAATCCACAGGTCTACCAGGATCACACAGATAATGCCGATAATCCATGCACGAAGGCTCAACGCACGCCCGGGTATGCTCACTGCGGCAGACACCGGCTCCGCAACGCGCGCCTCCCTCACGCTGGTCGAGTAAGGCACCGTCCATTTGCGCCAGAAAAGCATCGGGTTCCCCCTCGCTAAACGGTTTCTTTTATTATCGGTATTTCTTAATCGTTTAATTTGACCAGCCTGCAGAGATTCCCTTCTGCCTCAGCAAGTGCCCCCCTTCTTCCGATAATAGGACAGGCAATATTCCCAGAGGAAGGCAGTGCTTGTTTTGCCTGAGGGAGGAACGCAATGAGTATCATTCCACAGCGGGCATCTGTGGATGGCAACTTCTGGGTGTTCTTTAACGAGGATAAGACGCAGGCGATGCTGCTGGTCGCCCCACCGCAGGGGGATGGCAACCCGGTGCGCGTGGCGGATGTCGTCAAGGCGCTCGAGGAGATGGGTGTCGCTTACGGCATCAACGAACAGGCTATCCGGGATGCCATCGAACGGGCAACGAACACGGCAACCAAAGTACAGGCGGTGGTAGCAGAGGGTGTTGTGCCCGTTCACGGCACGGATGCAAAGGTCAATTACCGTCTGCCGGAGGAGGCTGTTGTGCGTCCTCTGCCTCTGTTGCCCGATGGCAGTATAGACTATCTGCAGATAGACTCCGCCCGTTACATTCAGGCTGGTCAGCTGATTGCCACGGTGGTACCAGCTAACCACGGGCGCCCGGGGCGCACCGTAACTTTTCCCCCTCAGACCGTACACCAGCGACCGGGTAGAGACGCAAACCTTCGAGCGGGAGAGGGCGTCATCGCCTCCGACGATAACCTGCAGTTCACCGCCGAAAAATCGGGATACGTATACCTCTCTGGGGACAAACTGTGTGTCCTGCCTGCACAACCGGTGAAGGGCGACCTGCAGGGAGCACAGCAGTTCCCACATGCGCTGGTGCTGACCGGCAGCGTTCTGCCCGGGGCACAGGTGCGCGTGTATGGTGATGCTGCCATCGGTGGGCGATGCGAGGGGGCACTGTTGAATGTGCGGGGAGCCTGCTACCTGCACGGCGGAGCGCAGAGTTCGGACATCGCGGCGGATGGAAACATCCTGCTGAGGGCAAGCGTGACCGACTGTACCCTGAGCACACGGCGCCGCGTGATTGCGCTAAGAGAGGATGTGCAGATTGTGGGCGGGCGCGTAGTGGCATTTGAAGGAGTAGAGGCGTATACTATAGGTACGCCTTCGTGGGTTCCGACCGAAGTGGTGGCAGGCGTGGACACCCTGGGCGACGAGCGGCTGTTTGAGATTGCAGAGGAGATACGTCAGTGTGAAGATAATATACAGAAAATCAACACCGCCTTGCGCCCGTTCGCCTCGGTCACCGCGGAGGTCACTTCGCCGGAGAAAAAGGAGGCGGTTCAACGGCTGATTGCACACCGTCGCCGTCTGGAAGCGCGGCTGAAGGAGCTTCAACACGAGAAACGCACCATCACCATTCAGGTCAACGCGCCTATCCGGGCAGAGGTCGTGGTGATGGGGACAGTATACCCGGGTGTGAAGGTAACCATCGGCAAACACAGCTATCTGGTGGAAGCAGAAATGCAGGCGGTACGCTTCTTTGTAGCGCGCGGCGAGTCGCGTGTGCAGGTCAGGCCATTGAACAAACTATAGGAGAAGTGGGATGAACAACGTGCGCTTGAACCGTCTGGTTCGCACCGAAAGCTCGGAAATCTACCTGATATGGCGCAACAACGAGCGAGTGGGTCAGGTAGATATTCACTACGCTTCCGGCACTATCTATGCCACCCTGCTGCTGGAGGGCGATTTCGCCCCTGAACAGGAAGAAGCGCTCATCGCCACCATTGATGAGGACATCGTGTCCAGCTACATGCCTCGTTTCGAGCGCGATGACTTCGTGGTGCACGTCTTCCGCGCGGAGGAAATCGGACGGTACACCGACCCCAGTATGGACCTTGAGGACATCGAAGGCTTCGACTTCGAGGACGAAGACGAGGACGAAGACAACTAATCCGCCTGTTCCGGAAGGGTCGCTTTGCGGGCGCGTTCTACCCACTTGCCTCGTCGGTTACGCAGGAGGAACTCGCGCACCTTCATTGCCTTCTGCGCCTCGCCGGAGGACTGGTAAGCACGCATTAGCAAATAGTGCGCTTCGCCGTCCCAGTCGAAACCCCGATTGCCGAAGCGCGTGAATGGTTCCAGAGCGACCCGCGCCGCCTGCCAGAGGTGTTTCTGCACCGCCGTGCGTCCCAAATCCTTCAGCCGACGATAGTTCTGGCGCACCTGCCACATCATCATCTGCACCAGCACAAACACCACCACAAAGTTCAACAGCAGGAAGTTCCACTGCCTTAGCTTCAGCAGGGCGCCCAGAACGGTCATCACCACCGGCGCAACGAACATCAGTATCGTTATCCAGAACATATAGCGCCACCAGATGGTGCGTAGTTCGCGCTGTGCCTCTTCGATAATCGCCTGCTCGGTGGCGGGTTTGCGCTCGGTGCTCTCCTTTTTCGCCATGCTTTCCTCCCGACAGCAGTTATGTGAATCGCTCCCTGCGAAGCAAGGTGATGAAGAAGGGCGCGCCCAGCAGAGCGGTGATTACCCCCACGGGTATCTCCGCCGGGCGGGCGATGCTTCGCGCCAGGGTATCCGCCCACACCATCAGCACCGCTCCCAGCACCCCTGCACTCAGACCAAGTTGGCGGTGGTCCGCGCCAAACAACCGTCGCGCCATGTGCGGCACCACCAGCCCCACGAAGCCGATGATTCCGCTGACCGACACCGCCGCCGCCGTGCACAGCGCAGACAGCACAATCGCCCAGCGTTTCAATCGCTCCACGTCAAATCCCAGGTGCGCCGCGCTCTCCTCGCCCAGCGCAAAGGCGTTCAGTCCGTAAGCCATCGCCCGCAGTGCCAGCACCCCCGCCAGCACAAAGGGCAACAACAGCCTGACGCGCGTCCACTCGGCGTCGGCGAAACTGCCCATCAGCCAGAACAGCACCCGCCCCACATCCGCGCCCGCCAGCGTGAGCATTAAGGTGACCACCGACCACATGAACGAACCGACCACAATCCCCGCCAGCAGAAACACCGACACACGCAGGGAACCTTCGCGTCTGGCTACCATCAGTACCAGCACCGCAGCGCCGATCGCGCACACAAACCCTGCTGCTGGCACGCCAAAGCCATGCCACTTCGCCTCCCAGCCTGCCAGCACCGCCGCCGACGCGCCCATCGCCGCGCCAGATGAGACGCCCGTCGTGTAGGGGTCGGCGAGGTCGTTGCGCAAAAGCCCCTGCAGGATGACTCCAGCCACGCTGAGCAAAACGCCCACCAGCGCCGCCATCGCCATGCGGGGCAGTCGCAGCTGCCACACAATCAGCCCGGAGGTATCGCCCGCGCCGACGCCCTCGCGCAGGATATGCCATACCTGCCCTGGAGACAGCCTCTCTGCTCCCAGGCACAGTCCCGCCACCGCCGTGACGATGACCGCCGCCCCAAGAAGCAGTATCAGCCAGATACGCTTTCCCGCTCGCGGAGTCATCGGCTAATGCACCTTCGCCTCCGCCAGGATCTTCCTCAGCACTTCCAGCCCCTTCAAGAGGCGCGGGGTGGGGCGCACGAAAAGGTTGGAGTCCACGCTGTACACCGCCCCATTGCGCACCGCCTTCAGTCGCCTCAGCACTGGGTGCTCGCGCAGGGGCGACAGCCTGTCCGCCGGCACAGTCGTGATGATGACGTCGGGGTCTTTCGCCAGCAATACCTCTGTGGAGATAGTATAGTAGTTCGTCCCACCATCTTCTGCGACATTGCGCCCGCCTGCCAGACGGATCATATCGTTCACAAACAGGTCGCGCCCAGCCACCCACATCGGCAGAGGCTCCACATTCAGCGTGAACAGCACACTGACGGGATGCGGATTGGCAGGGCGCGAACGGAGTTTGCGCTCTTCCTGTTCGAATCGAGTTGCCAGCGTTTCGGCGGTGCGGTCGTGCCCGGTGGCTTTGCCCAGCAGGCGTATCACCTTTGCCACGTCCAGCCAGCTTTTGGGCGCAATCACCAGCAGAGGCAGTTTCAATCGCTCCAGCTGGGGAATAAATCGCCGGTTCAACACGCCATCCGCCACCACCAGGTCGGGGCGCAGGGCGACCACCGCCTCCACATTGGTGCGCATATCGCCCACTTTGGGCAGGCGTTTGGCTTCGGGCGGGTAGTCACAGTAAGTGGTCACTCCCACCACCTGCCTGCCCGCGCCAATGGCGAAGAGCGTTTCGGTGGTGCCCGGCGTCAGCGAGACGATACGCCTGGGCGGCTGGCGCAACAGCAGTATTCTGCCGCGAAAGTCCGTAACACGCCGTGGAAAGCCTGTGTCGGGCATCTCCTCTCCTCCTGTTCAGCCGAGTAAGATTATACAGGCAGGCAGGCTCTGCTGTCGAGGTATAGAAGCGCAGCAGGAGCGGTGTTACCAGCCGCTCCTGTTTACGTCAACCGGTTAAGAGGGCAAGCAGCAAGACTATCTTATTACCAATGTCAAAACCAGCAACCACTTCTTTGCAGTGACTCTCCCATACGGCGCACAACCTGACGTTGTTTGTGCTCGTGCAATGCCAGCTGATGGCGAGGAGATCATTAGGTGGGAGCTGTGGATAGGACATTGGTCAGAAGATACGGGGCAACCAATAAAGTATTACAGGATCGCTTGGGGTAGCAACGCCCTGGATACCACAATCTGGGAGATTAACACCACACAATCCCAGGGCGCAAAGTATGGCTACACATTCATTGTTTATGGAAGTGCGGGCTATACAGCCACATGCTACTCTGGCATGTTTGTTCGTCCGTAAAGCTTTGACTGGGAGGGGAAACATCCCCTCCCAGTGTTGCTATCGCGGCGCGCCCTCTAGAGGCGGTATTTTGGGTGCAGGGTAGTGGCTTCGCAGACTTTTTTCATCGGTACGCGGAGCAGGTGCCATCCCTGACCGCATGAAAACTATGATAAACCCGACGACAACTACTGCGATGGCCACTGCTACCCAGACAGGACTAATCTGCCTTCTCATGTGCCTCCTCTACAACCCCGGACAGGAGTTATCCGATGACCAGGGATAGTAAATGTACAGGTATCTACCCGTGCAGGGATTAGTGGAACGGTCATTCCACCAGCCCTCCAGCACGTTGCGGGATACGTACTTGGCATGAGTATCAATGAAAGTGACGTTCATGCCATCCGTATGACGGAAAGCCCAATGGCTTGGACCCCATGTTGCATTGTAGCCAAGCCCCTGATCATTATCGTCCGCGTCGTAGACCTCGAAGAACCAGATACGCTCCGCAGGACGCTTGATCAGATCGAGCATGAACTCACTGACCGTGTTGTCCGATTTGATGTAGATTACGGCACCATACACGTTAATGCCGTAACTCTTGTAGTACCACTCGGGAACCCAATCATATGGGTCGGTATTCCAAGGTTTCCTGGGCACTGCATGGCTTGGGCAGCGAAAGATGTCTTCATTCTTCACATACGGCAGAATAAACCCAGACCATGTATTTGGAAAATGGGTAAACTGCCAGTATGTGTCCCAGATAGACATGCCATCATAGTCTTCTACATACATTCGCGCTCCCGTGCCAATCTGCTTCATGTTCGAGAGGCACGAGGTCTGCCTTGCTTTTTCCCTGGCTTGAGCGAAGACAGGGAACAGTATCGCCGCCAGTATCGCGATAATCGCGATAACCACCAGCAGCTCAATCAGAGTGAACCCACGCTTGCTTTGCATTTCAGAACCCTCCTTCGGTTTTCAGGTTGTTATGTCGTTTTGGCTGGTGCACACGATTCGCGCAGAACCACCTGCGCTGGTACTTCCACCCGATGGGGCACAGGCTTGCCCTCCATCATGTCCATCAGCAAGCGCACACCCGTCTGCGCCATCTGTTCGAGGTCTACCCGCACCGACGAGAGAGGCGGCTGCATGGTGGTGCAGAAAGGCTCGTCGTCAAAGCCGATGAGCGACAGGTCTTCTGGCACCTTCACGTTCATCTCTGTAATCGCGGGATAGGCGAACGCCAAAAGGATGTCCGACGCTCCCACGATCGCCGTCAGGGGTGGACGTACTTCCAGCAGACGCCTCAGTGCCTCTTGCACCGTCGGGCGGGGGCGGCCATGTTGCATCACCCAGTTCGCTTCGGGAGTGATGCCGGCTTCCTGCAAGGCGTCCATATAGCCCTCGAAACGCTGGGCGTAATGAGGCATATAGTGTCCGGTAAAGAAGCCGATGCGCCGATGTCCCAGGCGAATCAGCTCACGCACCGCCTGTCTGGTGCCGTCGCGATTTGCCTGCACCACGCGGGGAACAGGCACTTCTGGCTCCGCATCCACAATCACCACCGGATAGCCCCGTCTTTGCATCCACAGCAAGCCCTCTTCATGCAAGGGACCGAACACCAGCGCGGCATCAAAGCGGTGATGACGCTCCCACTCCTGCAGGTAACTGGCGGATGCGCTCCGGTCGGGGAAGTGAAGCAGAAGGCTCCCCCACAGGTGCCGGGCGCACTCTTCCGCCGCCGCGTGCAACATGCGCATCTCGCCCACCGAGTACGAGGGGCGTGCGCCGGGTATCTGCCAGGTATACATGAGCGCAACCAGATGCTGTTGGACGGGCTGTTTGGGGCGACTGACCGCAATCACCGTGCCGCGGCGCGTCCGCTCCACCACCCCCCGTTGTGCCAGCAGGGTCAGGGCACGCTCGGCGGTCTGGTAGCTGATGCCGTAGTGGCGGGCAATCGTGCGGGCGGACCACAGCGGTGTGCCTGGCGTCAGCTGCCCGGCGTTTACCGCGGCTTCCACCTGCTCCACGATTTGCACGTAGAGCGGCGTGCGCAGGTGAGGGTTCAGGTGTAGCGGTATCATCGTTTCGGTCCTTGCTATGACTGCTATGGTAATACCATTGCTTACACTATACAGTATCACGCTGTGTTTGTCAAGGGCTTTTGGCTCGCTGATGTACGGGTTTTTTCGCTGGCTCGTCAATGCGTTTTGGATGACGATTTTAGAATGCAGAAAGACGATTTAGGCAATGACGAGCGTGGCCTGCCTGGCGGCTGTCGTCGGCTCAGGACGGCAATTGTGTTGATTTAACCGGTGTGTGCTATGATTTTTGAGGAGATTGAACGCGACGTGCTATGATAACGGTTCGCTCACGGTATCTGGCAGGACGACAGAGATGAGCCTCTCGTCCCTGATCGGTACAGAAACACCTCTCCGGAAAAGCTATGAAAAATTGTTGATGTTCCCAGCAAAAAGGTATTGACAGGCTTGGCTGAGGGATAATATAATGAAAATACGCTTAAGCCCATAATCAGGCGCAAACTGCTCAAAGGAGGTGCACAGTCGTGAAGCGTGGTTTTACGCTCATTGAGCTGCTGGTGGTCATCGCGATAATCGCGATACTGGCAGCCATCCTGTTCCCCGTGTTCGCGCAGGCACGGGAGAAAGCTCGCCAAGCTTCCTGCCTCAGCAACTTCAAGCAGGTGGGCACGGGCGTGATGATGTACGTGCAGGACTACGACGAGACCTTCCCCTACAACCGCTTCATCGGTCCCGGAGGGGCTACCTGGTCTACCTGGAAATACGCTATCCTGCCGTACGTCAAGAATCTGCAGGTGTATGAGTGCCCAAACGCTCGGGCGCAGATAGCGCGTATGCTCGGCGACAACGAGCGGGCATGGCGCGGATCCAAGATGGATGAGACGTGGGCGCACTGTCATCCCGAATCGCCGTGGGTAAGAAGTGACCCCTACTGCGACATCCCACGCAGTCAGAACCTGTGGTTCCCGCGAGGATACACGGTAAACGGCGCGGTGTTTAACCTCTCGGCGTGGATTGGCGGGGCGAACAATCCGCGCAAGCTGGCTGACCTCGACGCTCCCGCCGAGACCATCTGGCTGCAGGATGGGCGCAACTACGAGCCGGACACCGGTCCCTGGGCAGTCGTGCGATGCTGGTGCGCGCCTCCGGGAGACCCGCTCGGCGGAGACGTGCCCGATTCCAGCCCGAACAACCCCTGTGGCTTCGTGCGGCAGTATGGATGGCTGATTAACCATCTGAAGGGCACGCACTTCATTTTCGCGGATGGACACGTGAAGTGGACGCGCGTGCACAGCGCCATCGCCAGCAACCTGTGGAAATGGGCTTGCTTCCAGCGGCCGGGCGAACGCACCTTCTGGGGAGACCCGCGCGACTTCCCCACTGACGGCAGCTGCCGACAGCCGGACCCGGATACCTGCCGCAGCGTTGCCAGTGCGCTGGCCGCTTACGAATACCGCTAATTCCTGAAATCATCAGCATTTGCGTCCGCAGAGGCTTCTCTGCGGGCGTTTTTACTTCTGTCCACGCGCCCGTTTCTTGGCGTCGAGCAGGCGGCTGATCGGCTCACCCGATGAGGCAGGAGGGGCGACAGGCTGAGAGTCTGGTTTCTCATCTACCTCCGGCAGCCCAGCTGAGGGTTGGTTTGCAGGCTGAGGCGGTGTGTACTTTTCGCGCAGGCGCTGTTTACGCTGGAGCAGTCGCGAGGTTGCCTCAGCGGTTTGCCGGGCGGAAGGCATCCACCGAAAGCGCACCGTCAGCCTCGCCCATGCCTCCTGCCATTCGGGAAGCGTTTCCGCCTGCCATAGAATGCGCCGCAGGGCGATGTCCACGGGCAGGAGAAACAACGCCACAAACAGCAGGGGAACGCTGGCTTCCGAGGGCACGCGCACCGGCACACGCTGTGAGCCGAAAATCTCCTGCGGTGGCGGCTGCTGTTTACCACCGGTGAGCCGGGCAATCTGCTCCAGCAAGCCCGAATTGCTCTTCAGATCGCGGTATTCCGGCGAGTAGGCGATGGTATCCGTACCGATGCTGAGGCTGGTAGTGCCGTCCGAACGGCGATACTGTGTGGCGATAACGTAGGTTCCATAGCCCCGTGCATCAAAGGAGGCTTCGTAGCGGGTGGCGCCCGTCTGTGATAGCACCAGCGGCACCACCTGACCGGTAGACGTGATGAGTTTGGCAGAGAGCGAGCGGTTACCATTGTCCTCTGACGCCCGCAGGAGATTCACCGCCACGTAGCCCTTCCCTCCCGAAATGGTAACCTGCGTGCGCACGTCTTCAGCGGGCAGACTGCGCAGCACCGTCCGCACCGCACGCGCAGCAAAGGCAGGAAACTCCCCCCATTTCACCCACTGCGCGCACCACTTCGCCTGACCGTCAGAAGTAAAAGCCATACTGCGCCCTACGCCATACTGCCATACCGCAAAGATGGGGTCTTCTTTGTGCGACAGCAAACCCAGCCGTGCGCCCGGCTTGGCGGTGGTAGTGTTGTAGCCCAGCAGGGGTGGTGAGCCTTCCCAGCCGATGCCCGTTACAACCTCATCGCCGGTGTAGCGCACGTAGAAGGGTTCCTCAATGAACTGCGCCTTGCTGGCAATCAGTGCCTCTTTGGTGAAAATCTGCGGCAGGTTCGCCATGCGGTCGGTGAAGTAGTAGCGCCCGCCCCCCGCCTTCGCCAGCTGCTGGAGGAAGGCTTCATCCTTGCCATGCCCGAAACAGACTACTGTCACGGTGATGCCTGCCCTGCGCAACTGCGCCGCGAGGGGAATGGCGCCCTCCTGGTGGTCACAGTCGTCGCCGTCGGCAAGGATAATCATGTGCCTCAACCGGGCACGGCTGACCTGCATCAGCTTTGCGCCTGCCTCCATACCCGGTCGCACGTAGATACCACCACCGCCCGGCTGGAAGGCCGCGATGGCACGCAGAATCTCTTCCTTCTTTTCGCCCACCCGCCACATCGGCACTACCGCCCGACAGTCAGAACCCGCAGCGATGACGCCCACCTCATCCTGCGCCGTCAGAAACCGTACCACCGTGGCGGCAGCGCGGTTTGCCAGCTCCATTTTGGTCGTTCCGCCCTCCGGCATCGCCATACTACCCGAATCGTCCACCACGAGCACAATGCCCACCGAAGGGTAGGAATGGTACTTGCGCACGTCCATCGACACGGGCAGAACCTCTTCCACGGGCGTCTCGAAGTAGCCTCCCGCGCCGAAGCTGTCCTCGCCACCAATCATGCCCAGCCCCACGCCCAGCTCGCGCGTAGCGACCTGCAGGGCGCGCATGGCAGGGACACCCAGTTCATAGGCAGGCACGTTGTGCAGGATGACGGCATCATAAGCCTGCAGCTGTGCGGGCTGGGTCTTCATCGCCTGCGGGCTGACCACGTCCACCCGGATACGCTGGGTTTGCGCCGCCTGCGCGAAGGGGGTAGACCTACCGTTGCCTGTTACGTACAGTACGCGCGGCATGCCCTGCACCCGCACATAGCCCGCGCCGCGGTTGTTCTGGGGATAGGTATCGGTGGATGCCAGCAGGGATACCTGATAGCGATACTGCCCGGCAGTGTCCTCGCGGTGCGACATCTGCACCAGATTCTTGCCCGGCTTGAGCTCTACTACCTGACTCTTCACCGGCTGACCGTCGCGCAGCAGCACCAGCTCCGCCGACTGCGGATGGGTGGACGCAATCCACACGCGCAGGTTGAACGGCTCCCCCTCTTTCACCAGCGTGGGGGTCTGAACCCGTTCTACCAGCGTTTCCGTTCGCACCTCGCGCGGGAAAGGAACCACATGCACCTTGACGCCTCGCCCCGCTGCCTGCAGTGCCTGGGCAACCGCGTCACCCGCGTTGGCGTTGCCGTCAGAGAAGAGTACAATCTGTTTGCCCACGTTTTCAGGAAAGGCGGCGAGCGCTAGGCTGAGCCCCCGCCCGATATCGGTCATTTCTGGGGAGTTGCTTGGGGGGATATGCGTCACTTCCAGCCGACTGCTCAGCGGAGCCACTATCTGCGGGTCGCTGCCGAAGACGATAATACCCGCCATATCGTCCTCGCGCATCTGGCGCACGGCATCCCGGATGAAACGCAATGCGGATTCGCGCTGTTGCGGGTCCACACTGGCGCTTCCGTCCACCACGAAGAACACCGCCTGCGCGGTGGCGGTTCGCACCCAGCGGATGCCAGCCAGTGCGAGAATAATCAGCGTCACCAGCAGGAGACGGAGCCACAATGACGCCTGCATCTGCCAACGGGGCAGTGCCGCCATACTGTGACGATGCACCCACCAGAAGATGGGCAGAATCGCCAGCAGTAACAGCATCCATGCACGCGCGAACTCCATAGGCATCTCACATCACCGCTGCTCCTTCAGCGCCCGCGCACACTCCTCGCGCAGTGCCTCCAGTGCCCGCTCACGCTCCGGGGGACGGGACAGAGCCTGCGCCATCGGGTTGTTCTCTCGCACGGAACGGTCGGCATCCAGTATCTGCAGGGCGCGCGCACACAACCTCTGCGCCTCTTCCGATTGATTGCGTGCCCTGGCAAGGCGTGCCAGCCCGGCGTAGGCGAAGGCGTAGTCCACCTCCGGTATCTCGGGAATAGCGCGTATCTGGTTGAAGACGCTCGCCTCGATATCCAGCATTCGCCGGTACACCGCCTCTGCCTGCTGAAGGTCACCGGTCTGCTCCAGTGTCCTGCCCAGCTCCGCCATCACGCGCAGGGCGTGCGGGTCTACCTCCAGTGCACGGCGGTACGCCTCTATCGCCTTTGCCGGATTGCCCAGCACGTCGCGATACAGGTTGCCCAGATGATACCACGTTTTGGACATCGGCATCACCTCTGCCGAACGCCTCAGAAAGCGCACCGCGTCCTCTGCCCGCGAGGTATCCCCCGCCCGCGCCATGGCGTAATACAGCATTCCCAGGCTCAACAGGTGGTCGCCGTTCCAGGGTTCCCAGCGCAGGGCTTGCTGAAAGCCTTCTTCGTCGGGTATTCCCTGCGCCAGGTCCCAGTTCGCCCTGTTCGCGCTGAGCGCACCCGCCATCCGTAAGGTGAGCACAGGCAGGGCGAGAAGCAAAAGCAGTGCGTGTGCGAGGTAGAGCCGTTTTGTCGGTGCCTGGCGCTCCTCCTCTGGCGCGAACGATATCGCCAGCATCAGCCCCACCACCGCCCAGAAGGTGAGCAGGCAGGCGACAATAGACCAGTCGGAGTCCACCAGATTACGCGCCAGTCCGGCGGCAATCGCGCCTGCCAGACCGGCACGCAGGGGACGGAGGTCCCAGCCACCAGCCTGATGGGGAGCGTTCCTCTCCCGACGCAGCACCGCCCATGCCAGCGTTCCCAGCGTGCCCAGCAGGAAAAGCAGTGCAGGCACTCCCGCCTCCGCGCTGATTTGCAGGTAGCTGTTGTGCGCCAGGCGGGTAAAACCGACGATGGCGTAACGTGGATAGGCAATCTCATACGTTCCCAGACCCGTGCCGAGTATCGGGTTCGCCTTCGCCACCCTGAGCGTGCCCTTCCACGTCCAGATGCGAAAGCCTCCGGAGTGGCTCTCCGCCTGCGCCGCCTGTGCCGTCACGCGCTGGGTGAGGGGACGCGCCGCCAGCACCGCCGTCAGCACCGCAATCAGGCAGAACAGCGCAAACGTCACGGCACGCTGAGGGTTCCAGGAGCGATTAAACGCCATCCACCCAGCCATGACCACCAGCGACAGCACCGCACAAATCGCCCCGAAGCGTGAGCCGGTGAGCAGAAGCGCGCCCACCTGAAGCCATGTGCCGAAGCCCGCCAGCCAGCGAATGCTCTTGGCGCTGGGGTGGGAGGGAGGGGTGGATAGAGCGATTGACAGTGTGGCCGGTACCGTCAAACACAGGTAGCCCGCGAGAAAGTCGGGGTTGAAGAATGTCCCGAACACGCGCCAGTTCGCCACCTCGCGCACGTTCTGGGCGTATTCGCGCACGGCGACGGCAGCGGCAAGTGTGCCCCCTGTCGCCAGCGCATGAACCATTGTCACCGTCGCCTCGCCGCGCCGCTGAGAGAACAACCATGCCGGCACAATGGCGACCACCCAGTAGCTCCACGCAACCAGCGTTGCCCAGCGATACACGGAGGCAAATACCGACGCTAACAGCCACACCAGCAAAAGCACCGCCAGCACGCGCGCCCCTCGCGGCACGCTGTCGCCGTGTGCCGGCTGGCGTATTCCCTCCCACACCAGCGCGGCCAGCGCCAGTAGAAGGATGCACCATACCGTCACCGACAGCATCGTGCCTGTGGTGAACAGCGCGACGACCACTCCGCGCAGGGTGGGCTCTACCGGTTCACCGCCCACCTCCAGCCTGCCGGTGGTGAGCGGCGCCAGCACCACTATCGCCCCCAGAAGCCACGTGGAGAGAGAAACCTCGCCCCTGGTGGTCTGCCGATTGGTTGGTTCCGTTTTTCGCGAACGTTTCTTCATGGTAGGGCTTTACCTGCTGAGTTATCGTTTTAGAGTTATTTATGTGACGTTCTGCAAGCGTGTTACCCGTACCCCTCTGGAGGGCGAACCTCCCGGTGAGCCGAAAGAAGCCCCACCTGGCCTCCCCGCAGGCGGGAAGGGAAGCCCTCACCCTGACCCTCTCCCACGGGGAGAGGGCAAACGGCTCGGCAGGAGCCTCGCGCTCCAGAGATAGTCCGCCAATTTGGGGGGCGAACCTCCTGTGGGGGCAACCCTCTGTGGTTGCTCCCCCTTTGATTTGGAACCGACCTTCCTGCAGGGGGGAGGAACGCTTGGCATCCTCTCCCAACCGCCCCGCAGGCGGAAAGAGACGTCCCCCTGCTTGCGGGGGGACCACAGGGGGGCTGACAACTCCTGAAAAAGCCCCACCTAGCCTCCCCGCAGGCGGGGAGGAGAACCCCTCTCCCGACCTCTCCCCGACGGGGGACAGCCCCACCTAACCTCCCCGCAGGCGGGGAGGGAATCTGGCTCTCCTTCCCTCGCAGGGAAGGGGCTGGGGGTTAGGTCTGCCGACCCCCTTGCTTACCTGCCCGCACGTTCACCTGCCCAGCAGCTTCAGCCGAATGGCTATCAGATGATTGCGGGTTATCAGCAGGTTTGCTCTCAGCCACAAGCCCAACGGGATAAGCACCCGGCTCCAGATGGGCAGGCGGTGCGCGTAGTGTTTCTGGAAAAACAGCCGATGACTGCGATGGAACTGTCGGATCATCGCGTTGACCGCCCTGTCGGTGCTGCGCCCGATGGCGTGAGTGACCGTCGCTTCGGGGTGGTACACCACCTTCCAGCCCGCCTCATGCGCCCGCCAGCACAGGTCCACATCCTCGCAGTACATGAAGAACTGTTCGTCGAACCCGCCCAGCTGGTCCCATGTTTCCCGCCGTATCATCATCGCACAGCCCGACACCCAGTCCACCTCTATCGTGTGGGCGTGGTCAAAGTCGGTCATCAGGTAATCGCGCACAAAGCGGTTTTGCGGGAACAGCCGACCCAGAAAGGTATTGCGAAACAGCCCCGCCTCGTACACGGGAAAGCGCCGGCAGGAGTACTGCAGGGAGCCGTCGGGGTTGAGCACCTTGGGCGCGATGATGCCGACCTCGGGATGGGCGTCGGCGTAGTCCACCAGCGCTTTGAGTGCGCCCGGATGCGCTTTAGCGTCCGAGTTCAACAGCATCAGATAGCGTCCCTGTGCGACCTGTGCCGCGCGGTTGTGCGCCTTACCAAAGCCCTCGTTCAGGCGGTTCTCAATCAGCTTCACCTCGGGAAACTCGCGCTTCACCATTGCCACGCTGTCGTCCCATGAGGCGTTGTCTACCACGATAATCTCCACCTGCACGCCCGGATGCAGGGAGGGGTGAAGCGAACGCAGGCACTCGCGCAGGTCATCGCGCGTGTTCCAGTTGACGATAATCACGCTCACATCAGGCTTTTCGTTCACTTTGCCACCCCTCGCGTCCTCTGCCAAGCGTCCTCAGCCAGGCGTTGCAGGTGATGCTCCACAGAATCAGCCCATATATCGGCAGGGGAAGTCGCCCTCGGTAGTGCTTCTGGTAAAACTTCTGCAGTGACCGATGCGATTCCCATATCATCTGCGGGCGCACCTGCCGGGTACTCGCTCCGCCGTGATGGACCACCACCACGCCGGGATGGAAATATATCTTCCAGCCCATCTTTTTCGCCCGGTAGCACCAGTCCACCTCGTTGAAGAAGATGGGGAACCGCTCGTCCATCAGCCCCACCTGTTCCACCGCCCTTCGGGACAGCATCAGGAACGTGCCCATCGGCTGGTCCACCTCGGCGATGTGGTCGTAGGTAAACCACGTCATGCGGTATGCTCCGAATCGGCGTGAACGGGGAAACAGCTTTGCCAATCCCAAATACTCCCACATCACCGCTTCGGGTTCCGGGAAACCCCGCACCGACGCCTGCACGCGCCCATCGGGATGCACCAGCTTCGCGCCCAGCGCAGCCGCTTCAGGGTGTTCGCGAAGGAACTGTACGGCGGTGTCCAGTGCCCCCTCGGTCACCTCTGTGTCGGCGTTCAGCAGGAGCAGGTACTCGCCCTGTGCTTTCTGCATCAGCAGGTTGTTGCCCGCGGCGTAGCCCAGGTTGCTCTCCGAGGCTATCAGGTGCACCTCGGGGAACTCCTGCTGGACCATCTGCGCACTGCCATCGCGCGAGGCGTTGTCCAGCATCCATACCTCCATCGGCTCGGAAAGGGGATAGCACCGCAATGAACGCAGGCATGCCCTCAACAGGTCGCGCGTGTTCCAGTTGACGATAAGGATGGAGAGGGTCATAGTAGTTCTCTCAACTCCCGCACCAGCACATCGGGCGGATGATTGCGGAAGGGATTAATGGGCACATCGCGCCGCCAGATGCCCACTGTGCGGCAGCCCGCACCCCGTCCCGCCTCCACGTCCATCCAGTAATCGCCCACCACCACGCACCGTTCCGGCGCAATACGCCACTCCTGCAGGGCAACAAGAACATGCTCTGGATGCGGTTTGACCTGCTGCACGTCGTCGCGGCTGACCAGCAGGTCATAGGGTATCTGCAACTGCTCCAGCGTTCGCAGGGATACCTGTCGGTCGTTGCGGGTGATGATGCCGATGCGCACTCCCATCGCCCTCAGCGCAGTCAGCAGGTCGGTCATGCCCGGCACCGGGCGTGGGGTCGCACAGTAAGCCATCTCCATCGCCTGCAGGCGGGCAAGCGCACGCTGACGAAACTCCTCTGCCTGCTCGGGTTTGCCGGCAGAGCGCAATTCATTTGCCGCCTTCTCCACCGCGCCCAGCACGTCCAGCGACTGCAAAGGCTGAGGGTCCAGCCCGTATTCGGCAACCAGCTTCAGCGTCGCCGCACGCAGTTTGGAGAAGTCGATATCCGTCTCGGCGAGCGTGCCGTCCAGGTCAAACAGTACCGCCTGTGCGTTCTGGAAGATTGCATGCATACCCCGATTATACCAGATGCACGGCGAAGCAGGAACTGCCTGCCTTCCCCGCGAACCTTTCCCCGGCGAAAGGAGGAAACGGGATGAGCAAACAGGTCATCAGCACGGCAGACGCCCCCGCCGCGATTGGACCTTACTCGCAGGCGATTCGCGCGGGGAACATGCTTTTCGTGTCGGGACAGATACCTCTGAATCCTCAAACGGGCGAGATGGTAGGCACAACCGCTGCCGAGCAGGCGCGACAGGTGCTGAACAACCTGAAGGCGGTTCTGCAGGCGGCGGGCACATCGCTGGACAACGTGGTGAAAACAACTATCTTCCTCACCGACCTGACGCAGTTCGCCGAAGTGAACGCCGTTTACGCCGAGTTTTTCCCTCAGAATCCACCGGCACGTTCGACGATACAGGTTTCCGCCCTGCCGCGCGGGGCGCAGGTAGAGATTGAGGCGATAGCCATCATCCCGTAGGGGCGACAGCCCCGTCGCCCCTATATCCGCGCCGCCTCGTGCAGTACCTCTATCATGGTGGGATGGGCAGGGAACAACGCCCCCAGCGTTTCTACCGTTGCACCCAGCGCCATCGCTGTTGCCAGCGGCGCCAGCACGTCCGCTGCGTGTGCCCCAACTGCCGCGCCTCCCAGAAGCCTGCCGGTAGACTCTTCCACCACCAGCTTGACGAACCCTTCGCTCTCGCCCAGCAATTGCGCCTTGAGGGTGTCGGCGTAGCGGGCGCGGAACACCTGAACCGCCATTCCCTGCTGGCGTGCCTGCACTTCGGTCATACCTACCTGCGCCACCTGCGGCTGGGTGTACACCGCTTCCACCACCAGGTCGGGGCGGAAGGGAGCAGTTGCCAGGCCAAGCGCGTGACGCACCGCCACTCGCGCCTGCGCCCAGCCACGGTTGAGGGTGAACGGCGGTCCGGCGGAGTCACCTGCGACGTAGATGTGCCCAACGGACGACTGCATGAACTCGTTTACCACGACGCCCTGGGAATCGGTCTGTATCCCTGCCGATTCGAGGTTCAGCCGCGCCAGGTCTGCCCGCCTGCCGATGGCGATAAAGGCATGTGAGCCTTCTATCACCGTGCCGTCCACCAGCCTGACCTGTACGCCCCCATCGGTAGCGGTCACGCTCTCCACCGGTGAGGAGAGCTGAATCTCTATACCCATCTGGCGGAAGGCGTGTTCGAGTTCTTTCGAAACCTCCTCATCGGCGCGAGGCAGAAGACGAGGCATATCGGTGATGACGGTCACTTCCGAACCCAGTGTGCGGAACAGGTAGGCGAACTCGCTCCCGGTGACGCCACCTCCGACCATCACCATCCGCTCGGGCAGGCTCTGCAGACTGCTGGCGAAGCGGGGTGCAAGGATGCGTTTGCCGTCCGGTTTCATGCTGGGTGGAAAGATGGGCACTGAACCGGTGGCAATCAACGCAAGGTCGAAGGTTATCTCCTGCTCGTCTGCGCCCTCGCTCCGCACCTTCAGCGTGTGCGGGTCCGCAAAGGAAGCCACACCCGTTATCACCCTTACCCCCGCCTGTTGTAAAGCCTTATGTTGTTGCTCACCCCACTGGCGGGTGCGCTGGCGGATGCGCTCCATCAGGTGAGCGAGATTGGCAGGGGAAGCCTGAATGTCCACCCCGCGATGCTGTGCATAGCAGGTATCACGTAAAGTGTCCGCCGCGGTGAGCAGTACCTTGCTTGGAACGAGGCTGTCCCATGTGGTACGCCCGCCGATTTCGCCTTCGCTAATCAGGGTTACCTCAGCTCCCTCGTTAGCCGCTTCCAGCGCAGCGTACACACCCACCGCGCCGCCTCCGATGATGACAAACCGTTTGGGCATCTGCGTCACCTCCAGCGTTCTCACAGGGTTGGACTCCGCAACAGGAACAGGAGATTCTCCGATGTAGAGGCGTAAGTTTTCGCCCTACCCCTCTCACGCAAGACAGCTCGGCAGAAGCCTCGCCCTCCAGGTTTTTTGCTGTCTACAGCGGCTCGCCGCCCTTGTCCACGTTCTCCTTCGTGAAGATGCGCGTACCGAGAGTGATGTTCTTCGGCACCTGCTCGCCCTTCAGTATCTTCAGCGCGGTTTCTATCGCCTCTTTGCCGCCGGTGGGATACTCGAAGGTGGCGGTGAGGATGCCTTCCTTCACATAACGCACGCCCTCGTGGGGCAGGGCGTCGATGCCGATGAACTTGATGGTCTTCTCGCGCCCCTTGCCTTCCTGTCGCGCGGCGAGGTACGCCCCGTGTGCGCTGGGGTCATTGTGCGCGTAAACGGCATCAATCTGAGGGAACCGAGCCAGGGCGGACTGCATCTCGCGCTGGGCAATGGGTTCCAGCCACTGGCAGTCGGCGTCAAAGATAATCTCAATCTGCGATCCGGCGATGCCTTCCATGAAGCCTTTGTGACGCTCCTGTCCGGGTGTGGAAGTCATCAGTCCCTTCAGCTCCACCACCTTACCCTTGCCGCCGAGCAGTTTCACCAGGTACTTGCCCGCCTCACGCCCGATCTTCACGTTGTCCGCGCCGATGAAGCAGGTATACTGGTCGCCCTCTACCTTGCGGTCGAGCACGATAACGGGGATGCCCTTCTGGTATGCCTCGGCGACGGGCTGGGTGAGCGGGCGTGCCTCCTTTGGGCTGATGATGAGCAGGTCTACGCCCATCTGGATGAACTCGCGCACCTGCGCCTGCTGCACCTCCGTCTTGTTCTGCGCATCCTTGAAGATGACCTCGATCTCGTCAGCGTGCTGGCTCGCCGCCTGCCTGATGTCTTCGTTCATCTGCACGCGCCAAGGCTCGCCCAGGTTGCACTGCGACATGCCGATAACCCACTTCTTTTTGCCCTGTGGTGCGGATGTCTGCTCGGTCTGCTTCTTCCCACATCCGGCACACACCACCAGCAGGGCGAATGCCACAGCGATAGCGATTTGTTTCATCACGACCTCCCTCTCTTTTGCTGGATAAGCACCGCGATAGCGATGATGATACCCTGAATGACCATGCGCGGCGCCAGCTCCACCGCGTTCAAACTGAGGATTTTGTTGATGTATGCCATAATCAGCACGCCGATGAGGGTGAACATCATGCCCCCGCGTCCCCCCATCAGGCTGGTGCCGCCGATAACGACGGCAGCGATAGCGTCCAGTTCGTAGGTCATACCCGCTTCGGTGTCGCCCAGGTCCTGTCGACAGGCGTTCAGCACTCCCGCCAGCGCGGCGAACATCCCGCACAGCGCGTAGGTCAATACCTTCACCGCCCCCACACGAATGCCGCTGAGCCGCGCCGCCTCTTCGTTGCCGCCGATGGCATATAGCCACCTGCCATAGGAGGTATATCGCACCAGCGCCGCCATCACCAGAATGCACAGCAGAAAGAGAAGCGTGGATGGCTGGATGCCGATGCCCGGCAGGGCGGTGGTCATCCACTGGAAGAAGGGCGGAGTGCCCGACTGCATCACGTACCACGGTTGTCCGCCGGGCTGAACCTTGATCCCTCCCGCTACCAGCTTCGCCGCGCCGCGTGCAGCGGTCATCATTGCCAGCGTTGCCACAAACGGTTGCATCCGAAAACGCGCGATCAGGCTTCCGTTAATGACCCCACACGTCAGCCCTGTTAACAGCACCACGCCCAGCGCGGGCGCGATGCTCCAGCCGTAGCCGATGGTCAGCAGGGAAAAAAGCACCGCGCTCAGCCCCAGCACCGACCCCACCGACAGGTCAATGCCACCCGTCAGGATGACTAAGGTCATGCCAGTCGCCAGCAGTCCGTACTCCGAGTATTCGTACAGGATGGCAAGCTGCGTCTGCCAGGACAGAAAAATGGGAAGCCCAGTATCCAGGGCACGCGGACTGAAGATGATGCCCAGCGTGAAAACCACTACGAAGGCAATCACGCCACGATAGTCGTTCAGCTTCTCCAGAAAACCGTGTAACCTGCTTGTCTCCATGCGTTGAGGGTTCCTCTGATCCTCACTGTGCACCCTGCGATTTCCTGTTCGCAAGCGGGCGAAGATTCTCCTTCACAGGTGGAAGGGTAGGGAAAAGGACACGGATAGCCAATTATCTTATCAGGAGCTACGCAGTGGAGTAGGTTAGCCATAAAGGGCTGCTGAAGGTTGCTGCGAAGCGTCGGGAGTGGGTGTCGGAGTGAAGCTTGAGACCCTTCGCTGGCGCTCAGGGTGATCAAAGCGGCAGGGTGATAGCGTTTCGCGACTGTGTAGCTCCGGTTCTTTGTGACACTTTCGTCTTTGGGGAGGAAAACATGCGATTCGGCAAACCGCTTCTAACCTTTGTGCTGGCCGTGCTGGTATCCACGAGCGTTTTCGCTCAGATAAAGGTAAGCGGCACCTGGCGACTGCGAATCGAGGACTGGCAGTGGTTCAACGTGCCCGGCTTTGATACCGATTACACCTATGCGCATTCCCTCCTGCGTCTTGCGCTGACGGGCGAAACGGGTACAGCTCGGTGGAGAGCTGAACTGGCGCAGGCGGGGCTGTTCGACGTGCCCGATGCGGTGGCCCCACCGCCTGCAGGTCAGCTGGGGCTGGGTGGAACGCTCAAAGCGGTGAACGGCAACAACAAAGCCAGCCTGTTCGTGAAGCAGCTGAATGCAGAGTGGTCGCTGAACTGGGGCAGTCTGGAGGTTGGGCGTATGGAGTTCGGTGATGGGTGCGAGGTAGCGGTCAAAGACGCTGGATTGAACTGGCTACATGCCAATCGTATCAGCAACCGTCTGATTGGTCCTTTCGGCTTCTCTCCTGTCACCCGCTCGTTTGATGGGGTGCTGTTGCAGACGGGCGACAACTCCGGGCGATGGCTTTTCTTCGCCGCCTATCCCACGCAGGGCGCGTTTGACCTGAACGGCAACCCCACGTTGACCAATGTGAACCAGCTGTATCTTGCCTACGCCCGTGCCCAGGAGACGAAGAATACGAGCTTTGACTGGCGTCTGTTCTGGGGCTGGTATCGCGACAGCCGCAACGTGCTCAAGGTAGACAACCGCCTGCTGGCGGCGCGGCAGGCAGACAGCGAGGACATCCGCGTGTGGACGCTGGGCGGACACTGGGCGCAAGTGTGGAACAGTGCCGCGGGACGAACCGACCTGCTGTTGTGGGGCGCTCTGCAGGGCGGTGAGTGGGGACAGATCAGCCACTCGGCATACGCGCTGGCGGCGGAAGCGGGCTTCCAGTTCCCGACGCTGTGGAAACCGTGGGTGCGTGCCGGCTATTACGTTGGCTCCGGCGACAAGGATAACACCGACGACCGCCACGAGACCTTCATCGCTGGCATGAACACGCCTCGCCTGTATGCGATGACACCCTTCTACAACACCATGAACCTGGAGGACGCCTTCGTGCAGGTGATGTTCACACCGCATCCGCGCTGGTCGGCGAGGGTGGACTATCACCGCCTGCGCCTGAACCGCTCTTCCGACCTGTGGTATGCGGGAGGCGGTCCTTTCGACAACACCAGCTACGGTGTGGTGGGGCGTCCTTCGGGAGGCAATCGCGACCTGGCGCATCTGTTTGACATCTCGCTGAACTACCGCGCCAGCGATAGCCTGCAGATTTCGGTCTACAAGAGCTGGATTCAGGGCGGCAGCGTCCTGCGCTCGGTGTATCCGGCTGGCGAGGACGGAGGGTTCTTCTTCGTCGAGGCGAACTATCGCTTCTAAGGCACAAAGCGCAGGGGCAATCTGCCGATTGCCCCTGCCAGTTTCTATCGAGGGGTTTTCGCCGCCGGAGGGTAGTCAGGCGTCGGCTTGTAGGAACCACCCTGTTCCATCCAGGGCGGTACGCCCGGTGTGTATTTGACTCCCCTCGGTGGGCGTGGAGCGCTGAGGTAGTAATATGCTCCAAGAATCAGCCCAATCACCACCACGAGGAGCACCACTGCAAGCGCGGGACTGACTTCCCGTTTCATGGAACCTCACCCCAATTACTGCCTCTTGTCCCACATGCCGTTGGGCCAGGGGCCGTTGGGCGGGTCGCGTCGGGCAGGGTCGCGGGTCTGGTTGCCGATAGGTTGCGTGGTCTGGTCGCGGCGCATCCACTTCACATGCCCGTCGCACATGGCGTAGTTACTGCCCTGCGAGTGCATCGTTGCGCCGCCACCCTGCATGTTGAACTCGTTGTAATCCCAGAAGACCTCCGTTGCCCAGCCGACACTCCACTGGTGATACCAGTTGGGGCGCTCTGCCATGAAGATGGTGGTCGCTGGGCTAACGATGGTGGATTCGGCGGAAGCGGCAGGCGACATCAGGAAGCTGTAGGAGTTGGGACCCCAGCCCCAGTCGCTCTCGGGCCAGCGAAAGTTCTGGCTGTAGGTGACCGGAATGGCAGGTTTGGTGTTGTCCACGGCATCCTGTCCGCGCCCCCAGGCGTCGCTTGGGCATCGCCACATCTGCTGGTTTTTGACGTAGGGGTGTATCTGCTGGTGCCAGGGCACCCATGTGGGATTCCACCCCCATGTCCAGCTGTGCACTTCGTCATAGTCCTGAATGTACATCAGCTCGCCCAGCATGATTTGTTTCATGTTGGACAAGCAGGTAGTGGAGCGTGCCTTTTCCCGTGCCTGTGCGAACACCGGGAACAGAATCGCCGCCAGAATGGCGATAATGGCGATGACTACGAGCAGCTCAATGAGGGTGAACGCTCGCGCATCGTCTCGCCGTTGAGCAGTGAGTTGCATTGTTGAACCCTCCTTCTGTGCGTTTTATGGTGTACCGGATGCAGATGCTGCACCCAGCGTTGTCCCTTGTTGAATCTGCACTGGGATAGTCACGTCGGCGTATGTTTCCTGTTCACCTGTGATGTAGCGGTGCAGGAGATTCACCGCCGCTTCGGCTAGTGCGTCAAGGTCTACGTGCACTGACGCGGCGATGTGGCAGGTGGTGGCGGGCCAGTGTAACCCGTCGTAGCCAACCACCGAAAGCTGCGCAGGCACTTGTATACCCAGCTGGTCGCAGTCTTCCAGAACACGATACGCCAGCCAGTCACGCCAGCAGAACACCGCCGTTGGAGGCTCCCGCTGGCTCATCAGGTGGGCAAGCACCCCATGCGGCTCACTCCAGTAGCTGGCGATACGGTGCTCGGGAAGGTCGGCGCCAAGCTCGCGCAGGTAGTTCTGCAGAAGGCGAACGCGCGGAACGGCATCGCGAAAGTCGCTACCCTCCTCGATGATGGCAGCTACACGCCGATGCCCCAGCGATACCAGCGTCTGAGCAACCTGCTGCATCCCGCTTTCCATATCATCTCTGACCGACGGCAGGATGCCCGCTTCGTCGCGCGCGTTAATCAGCACGACCGGCAGGCGTGAACGCCTGAGCAGGGGCAAAAGGGGGTCATCGGGAAGAGGGGCAAACAGCAACACGCCATCCGCCCGACCGCCGTTGAGGAAGCGATAGGTCTCTTCGGGTGGGCGGCTGAAGTCGCAATGCACCAGCACATCATAGCCCAGCTTGCCCGCCGCGCGCTCGATGGCGGTGGACAGCCTGTCCATATACAGGTCGTTGACGGTGCGCAGGCGGAAGGCGTTGAAGAAGGAAAGCACCTGCGTGCGCCCTCGCTGCAGAGAGCGTACCAGCAGGTTGGGGCTGTAGTCCAGCTCCTGCGCCGCCTCTTTCACGCGTTGGCGCGTCTGCTCGGAAATGCGGTGGCTGGTTGCCTTGCCGCTGAGCACCAGCGAGGCGGTGGTACGGGATACACCTGCCCGCCTGGCAACCTCATCTAGGGTTGTTCGCAACCTGCGCTTTGACATGGGTTCTTTTCTGCTAAAGTACTTTAGCAATATTATAGCCCACTCTTTCTCTGCTGTCAAGAGGTTTGCTAAAATATTTTAGCGAAATTTCAAAGAGGTTGATGCGGCCGGGGGGAAAGTTTCCCCCCTTCGCCCGCGATCCGAGGATAGGGGAACAGGGGTTTCAAGCCGTAACCGATTCATTTCCATTCCATTCTGAACAACACGAGGAGAGGATAGATGTCTGCTGTAACTGTAGAGGTAGACACGGGACGGCGCTACCAGGTGATAGAAAACTTTGGGGCGTCGGGCGCATGGAGCATAGACCCCATCGGTAAGGAGTGGTCGGAGGCGAACAAGAACGCGCTTGCTGACCTGCTCTTCTCGCGCGAAAAGGGCATTGGATTATCGCTGTGGCGGTTCAACATCGGCGCGGGAGGAGCGCTCACCGACCAGCTATGGGACCCCTGGCGGGGTGCAGAGGTGTTCAAAGCCAGCGAGAACGCCGATTACGACTGGAGCAAACATGCGGGACAGCAATGGTTCCTGCGCGCCGCCAGAAAACGCGGGGTAGAGCGGTTCCTCGCCTGCGTGTACAGCCCACCCATCTGGATGACCAAGAACGGACATGCCCACTGCGACAAACAGTCCGGCTCCACGAATCTCAAGCCTGGCTATGAACAGCCTTTTGCCCGTTTCCTCACCGATGTGCTGGAGCATTTCGCCAGAGAGGGACTGCCTTTTCACTACATCAGCCCGGTCAACGAGCCGAACTGGGAGTGGGAAGGCGGTCAGGAAGGCTGCCGATATGACAACGACGACCTGAAGCGAGTGATTCACGCCCTCTATGCCGAGGTTCGGTCTCGCAGGCTGTCCACCCAAATCGTGGTGCCGGAGGCAGGCGAGCTGGTCTCCCTGCTGGACGACGAGTTCTATCGTCGCTGGGCGGGCATTGATGACCCGAAAGCTGCCCACACCCACGGCAACCGCTCCAGAGGCTGGGGGATGTATGGGCAGTATATCCGGGAACTGCTGGGCGATGCCGAACTGCGGCGCAGGATAGGCAACCGTATCTGCGCACATGCCTACTGGACTGATTCCAGCCTGCATCTTCTGCGCGACCTGCGTCGCACGGTGCAGGAAAACATCGCGCGTTACGCGCCGGGCGCACAGTACTGGCAAACGGAGTACTGCGTGATGGAGCACCGACGTGACCTGGGCATGGATACCGCTCTCCGTGTGGCTCGGGTGATCCACTACGACCTGACCGCGGGCAACGCCTCAGCATGGCACTGGTGGCTGGCGGTTTCGCCCTATGACTACAAAGACGGGCTGATATACACCGACTACCGGCGCACCGGTCAGCAAAACATCCTGCCCTCCAAAACGCTGTGGGTGCTGGGGAACTTCAGCCGCTATCTGCGTCCGGGCGCCATCCGCGTACACGCCGAACCCTCCGAGGTAGAGGAAGACCTGCTGGTTTCCGCTTATATCCAGTCCACCAGTCCGCGCTTTGTGTGCGTGGTGGTCAATCGTGAGTCGCAGGAGGTTACCCTCAAACTGAAAGTGGACCGCAAGGTAGATACGCTCCTTCCGGTAGTGACCTCCGCCGAACACGACCTGGCCCCGCAGCCGGCGGTCAGAGCCTCCACAGGGACAGTGATCCCCCCGCGCAGTGTGGTGACGTTAATTCACCGGTGAAAAACGCAGGAAATATGCGCCAGCGCAGGTAAAATTAGGCTGTATCCGGCAAGGGAGGCTGGTAACAAGGATGTCCAGGCGTAAGTCCAAAATCATCGGTACAGCGCAACCTGCGGAGGGGACCATTCGCCTGCTGGAGCCGGCGCGTGGGGTTGCAGACCCTGATGACCCGCATGTTCAACAGGTGGCGTCGCAGTTGCTGACGCTCTCGCAGGAGGAGCAGATAGCGGCGGCACAGTGGATGGGTTCACAGCCCGATTACGTTGCGCTGGTGGCTTGTCTGCTCCATAGGATAGGGGTCAGTGGCGCGGTGCGTCGCGTGCTGAAGCGGGCGATGTTCGAACTGGATCGACAGGGCGTACAGGTCGCACAGGTGTACTCAGTAGTGAGTTCAGACCGTGAAGACACTCGCAGGTCCGAGCAGTGGGTGACCGAAGAGGTGTTTGCGAGTGTGTTCTACGGATTCAGCAGCGACGTGCATCTGCGATTCTTCATGCGCCACCCCGTAGAGGGACGGGCGGCATTCCTCCTCGAGGTCACCGGCGGCGGCTACCTTGGGCTGGCACAGTTTGTGGATAGACAAGTCGATGAATTGCACCACGAGTGCCTGACCTACACGTATAATGCGCTGCTGCCGGGGCGCGAATCGGAGATCGAAGGCAACATAGGCATGTTTTTTACGCCAGTACCTGTAGACTGGGCAGTACAGGTGGTCAACCGGGCACGTCAACGGAACCTGCAGGAGCACCAGGAATTACATCCCCATGCCGCCTTCTACTGGGGTCGCCTGCCTGCGCCGCCAGATCCTCCAGTGCCCATGCCTGTCGATTCCATCCCGGACGCAGAGACGGACTGGGCACTGTCCCCTTTGATGGGCAACCAGCCGGAGCGCGAAGCACCCCAGCCGCTCCTGCTGATGCTGACGGGATACATACCTCCATCAGAAGTGCTTGCTGAAGAGATGACGCGCCAGATGAAGCAGATGCAGAGCAGACTCATCCTGACCGAGCAGGCAGAGCGAGACCGGCTTGCTCAGGTGATGGACAGAGTCGCCCAGCAACTTCTGCCTGAAAAGTTTCGAGGATGGCTGCAAGAAATACTTCCCGTCTACGGGAGCGTTGCTTTGCTGGCTGGCGACCGTCAAACCGCGGTATGGTGCAAGGCACTCTGGCGCGAGCTGACCGAAAGGCGTGATAAACCCTTCTGGGATACTCGTACAGCATCGCTGTTGATCGCTATGTCATTGTCGGTATTGCTGTCCGAGATAGAAACGGCTGAGGGAGGTTTCGCTAATGACACGCCACTTGCATAGTAGAGGTTTCGCGTGGAGTCTGTCTCGCTGTTTGGCGACCCTTTTACTGGTCGCTGTTGCTACCGGGTGTGCCCGTACCCAGAACGCACAGCCCTCGCGCAGCATTCCCTACGAGCAGGTTTATGCTTACGACCGCGACCTGCCCCTCAACGCTGAAGTTACCGAGCAACAACGCGGCACGGGCTATGTCATCTACCGCGTGCAATACAGCAGCGTGCACGATAAGCGTGTGCCCGCGTGGTGGTGCGTGCCGACGACCGGAACGCCTCCCTATCCCTGTGTCATCATCATGCACGGCTACGGCGGTGACAAGAACGGTCTGCAGATGCTGGCGCCTGCCTTTGCCATGCGCGGTATTGCCACGCTGGCGATTGATGCCGAATATCACGGCGACCGCAAACAGCCGGGCAACGATATCCTCAGCACATACATCTACCGCAACCGCGAAGCCCTCGTTCAGACGGTGATTGACCTGCGCCGCGCCGTGGACTTCCTGCAAAGCAGGCAGGAGATAGACGGCAAGCGCATCAGCTATATCGGCTTGAGCATGGGAGGCATTCTGGGCGGGATACTGGCAGGCGTGGACGAGCGCATCCAGGCGCCCATCCTGATTGTAGCGGGCGGCGACTGGGGCTACCTGTTCAGCACCAGCCAACACCCAACCGCCGTGCAGCTGCGTGAGAAGAACCCTGAACTGTTCAAGAGCACACAGAAGATGAACGAGGTGATGGGCGTGGTTGACCCGGTGAACTGGGTGGCACACATCTCGCCGCGCCCCCTGCTGATGATTAACGGCAAGGATGACCAGATTGTGCCCAAAGAGTGCACCGAGCGCCTCTTCGCCGCAGCAAAAGAGCCGAAGGAGATTGTGTGGCTGGAAGGCGGACATATGCCCCAGCCCGATGTCGTCCTGCGCAAGGTAGACGAGTGGCTGACGAAGCACCTGTTGAACGGACAGACGGCAGGGAAGTAGGCGGGCTGGATGTGGGAGCCAGAGCATAGCCCCACCTGACCTCCCCGCAGGCAGGATGGTTTGTGGCGTTACCCCGCTCTGCTCACCTGCGCGAAGGCATCAATCGCCCGGCTGATGTCCTCGTCGTCCACGTCTTTGTGCGTAACCAGGCGAAGCGTGTGGGGAAATACGTCCAGACACAGCACGTCCAGCGTCTCTAACTGCTGAACCACCCGACGCGCCGGTTGTTCGGTTTGTACATACACCATGTTGGTCTGCACCGTCTCCATGTCCACCGAAAAACCGGGCATCTCTGCAATCGCTTCCGCCAGGCGTCGCGCTCGGGCGTGGTCTTGCGCCAGCCGGTCAATCATGGTGTCCAGTGCTACCAGTCCCGCCGCGGCGAGAATCCCCGCCTGACGCATCGCGCCCCCCAGTATCTTGCGCACGCGACGTGCCTCCTCGATGAACGCTCGTGAACCGCAAAGCACCGACCCCACCGGACACGCCAGCCCCTTTGAGAGACAGAACATCACCGAATCGGCGCACGCCGCCAGTTCCTTCGCAGCCACGCCCAGCGCCACCGCGGCGTTGAAAATGCGCGCCCCGTCCAAATGCACCGACACGCCATACCGTCCAGCCAGATCCCACACCTCGCGCATATACTCTAAGGGTAGCACCACGCCTCCCGCCGCGTTGTGGGTGTTCTCCAGACAGATGAGACGGGTAGGGGGTGTATGGTCATCGCCCGGGTGGATGCGTTTGGCGTACTCTTCCACCGGCACAATACCGCGCGTATTGGGCAGGGTGTGCAACTGCACGTTGCTGATAAACGCCGCTGCACCCAGCTCCCACTTCACAATATGGCAGTCCTCGTCGATTAATACCTCGTCGCCCGGGCGGGTGTGTACCTTGATAGCGATTTCGTTGCCCATCGTGCCCGAGGGAACAAACAGGGCAGCTTCCTTGCCCAGCAGTTCCGCGCTCCTCTCCTGCAGACGATTGATAGTCGGGTCCTCCCCGTAAACGTCGTCGCCCACCTCGGCGTTCGCCATCGCGCGGCGCATTTCGGGGGTGGGTACGGTCACCGTATCACTGCGCAAATCCACCAGACGCTTCATTGCTCTCCTCCAGAGGTCAGGTCTGCTCACCTAACAGGATACACTCTGTGCGTACCGAAATCAACGCTTTGCGGGATGTCTTCCTATTGTGCCCTGCGATTGGAAATCGCAGGCAACACAGAACAAAACCTGCTGAAGCAGGTTCCAGTCTCGGAAGAAGGCTTTGTCATGGATGACCTGCAGCTTTGGGTTGCGGGATTGCCTCTTACCAATTAGGAGACGAAAGATGCGCAGTCTGAACAAACTTCTGGAGCCGATACGTGCGGAGTCGGGAGTGCCCGCGCTGGCGGCTGGGGTAATAAAGCACGGGAAGCTGGTGGCACTGGGGGCGGTGGGCAGGAGACGCGCCGACCACGAACAGCCTGTGCAGACGGGCGACCGTTTCCACATCGGTTCCTGTACCAAGTCTATGACCGCTACCCTGCTCGCAAAGCTGGTGGAAAGCGGCAGAATAGACTGGGGAAGCATGATTGCTGAAGTGTTCCCCGATATTCGCAAGCGTATCAAACGAGAGTACTGGAAGGTGACGTTAGAGCAGTTACTGACGCACCGCTCCGGCTTACCAGAGGACCGTGCGCCCGACCCGCAGGTCTTTCCCAAACTATGGGCACTGTCAGCCAGTCAGCGCAAGCAGGCGGTGGAATTGATACTTCAGCAGGAACCTGTAGCGAAGCCAGGCGAGAAGATGGTGTACTCCAATGGCGGCTATGTGGTGGCAGGGGCGATGGCGGAGGTGGTTGTGGGCAAAAGCTGGGAAGAGCTGATTCAGGAGATGCTTTTCCACCCGCTGGGCATCAGGAGCGCAGGGTTTGGTGCACCCCTCAACGCCCCATGGGGGCATCGGGCAACGCCACAGGGCTACATGCCTGTTGCACCCTCTCCCCTTGCGGATAACCCGCCGGTGTTCGGTCCGGCAGGAAGGGTGCATCTGTCTCTGCCAGACTGGGCGCGCTATGCCATCGCCCATCTGAATGGGGCAACGGAGCAGAAACCGCCCTTGCTGTCTCACTCTGCCTTCCGCAAACTGCACACCCCTCCTGATGGAAACGGCTACGCGATGGGCTGGGGAGTGGCTCAGCCCACGTGGGCGAAGGGTGTTGTGTTGCTCCACGCGGGAAGCAATACCCTGTGGTTTGCCCAGATTGTGCTTGTGCCGGCGGCGCGAGCTGGTTATCTGGTAGCCACTAATGCCGGGGACGAGAAGGCAGTGGGCGCGGTAAGGCAGGTGCAGGAGATTTTGCGCCAGCTGTGAAGCGAGACGGTACAGGGAAAACCGCTGGCGATGGCGAATTGGACAGTGCAGGCAATTTCGCAGGAGGTCACAGAGATGGGGAAATTCGGTATCGCCTTACAGACCTACACCGTGCGCGATGAGATGGCGCGCGATTTCAAAGGCACTCTGCAGAAGGTGGCAGAAATGGGCTATCCGGCGGTGCAGCTCGCTGGTACCGGCGGGATGAGCATTCAGGAGGCGAGGCAGTTTCTGGACAGTCTCGGCTTGAAGGTATTTGGCGGGCATTTCGGCATCGAGCAGCTGGAGAAGGATCTGGATAGCGTGCTGGAGCTGGCTCGCGGGCTGGGCATGGAGTATATCGTGGTGCCCTGGATGCCAGAGGAGCTGCGCCGGGATGCGGAAGGCTGGAAGACCGTGGCAAAGCGCATGAACGCCATCGGTGAGAAGGTTGTGGCAGAGGGATTTGTGTTCTGCTACCACAACCACTCGTTTGAGTTCCAGAAGTTCGACGGCAAATACGGGCTGGATATCTTCTATGAGAACACCGACCCGAAGCTGGTGCAGGCGGAGCTAGACACCTACTGGGTGAAACACGGTGGCGAAGACCCCGCCGAGTACATCCGCAAGTACGCCGGGCGAGTGCCCCTGCTTCATCTGAAGGATATGGCGGAAGACGGCAGCTTCGCCGAAGTGGGGCACGGGATTCTGGACTGGGATGCCATCTTCAAAGCGGCGGAAGAGAGCGGCGTGAAGTGGATGGCGGTCGAGCAGGACGTGTGCAAACGCCCGCCCCTGGAGAGCGCAAAACTGAGTCTGGAGTTCCTGAAGTCTAAGGGCTTGCTGTAGTTCCCTGCTTTCGTCCCCACCTCTCTGTGGTCAAGTGCAGGGAGGTGGGGGCAATCTATCATGTACCGGGTAGAGATGCATGGCAACGACGATATGGCAGAGAATACGTGCCGAGGCAGAGACGCGCGAAGAGGCTATCCCGGCGCAACGTGGCGTTACCTTGCGTGCCGTACTTGTCGGCATTATCCTCGCTCCGCTGATTGCGTGGTTCAATATTTCCGTTGAAGCTATCCGCTACGCCGGTCAACCCACCACGATATCGCTTTTCCCACATGTGCTGTTTGTTCTGCTCTGTTTGATTGCGTTGAACGCGGTGGTAGGGCGCGTCTTGCCGCGATGGCGGTTCTCACCGGCGGAGCTGATGACGGTCTATTTCTTCACGCTGATGAACGCGGTGATGGCGTCGCATGACCTGATTGAAGTGATTACCCCCATCCTCACCTATCCCTTCAAATACGCCAACCCCGCTAACCGCTGGGAGAGCGAGGTTATCCCCTACATGCCGAAGTGGCTGTTCGTGAGCGACCCCGATGCGGTGGATAAATACTACATCGGCAATTCCAACTTTTGGAACGTCCGCGACCTGCGCATCTGGACGCCACCCCTGCTCATCTGGACGGGCTTTTTTACCGTGCTGGCGTTCGGCATGTTCTGCCTGAACGTGCTCCTGCGCAAACAGTGGACAGACCGCGAACGGCTCTCCTATCCGCTGGTGCAGCTGCCACTGGAGCTGGTACAGCCGCGCGTGCCGGTGCTCCAAAGCCGCCTGTTCTGGATTGCCTTCGCCATTGCTGCGGTCAACGATATCTGGTTCGGGTTGAACCGACTCTTCCCCAACATCCCCCAGCCTTACGTGCGCTGGCAGACGCTGGAACAGTACATCACCACGCCTCCGTGGAACGCTATCGGCTGGCTTCCGCTGGCGTTTTTCCCGTGGATTGTGGGCATTGGGGTGATGCTGCCCACCGACCTGCTCTTTTCATGCTGGTTCTTCTTCTGGATGTGGAAGCTTCAGCCCATCATCGCCGCCTATTACGGCTGGAACCAGATACCCGGCTTTCCCTACGTGAACGAACAATCGTTCGGGGCATATATGGGTATCGCCCTGTTCACGATATACACGGCGCGGAAGGCACTGGCGCACGGCTTCTCGTCAATATGGCGAGGCTCGGACGGCACCGACAAGGGCGAGGCGATGTCCTATCGCTGGGCGGCGCTGGGCTTTCTGGCAAGCCTGGCGGCGCTGTACCTGTTCTTTCTGTCCACCGGCATGACGGGTTGGGTGATTGCCCTCTCCCTGCTCATCTATCTGGCGATTTCGCTGGCGGTAACACGAATGCGTGCCGAACTCGGTCCACCTGCGCATGACCTGCACGACTCGGGACCTCAGCGACTGATTCCCCTGCTGTTTGGGGTGGAAAACCTGAAACGCCAGGACCTGGTGATGTTCGCGCCGATACAGGGCTTCAACCGCGCCTACCGCGCCCACCCGATGCCGACGCATATTGAAGGGCTTCGCGCCGCCGAACGCACCCGCTCCTCCATGCGGGCGATGTTCTGGGTGCTGGTGTTTGCCGTGTTCTGGGGCACGTTGACCGGTTTCTTCGTGAACGTGCACCTGCATTACCAGTGGGGCGCGGCGTCCAAGGCGGATACCCCCTACGTCAGCACCATCTTCGGCAGGGAGCCTTATGACCGCATCACCTCTCTGCTGTCGGGCTCGGTCTCGTCGTTGCAGAAGCGCAACGTCATCTGGGCAATGATGGTGGGCTTTGGCGTTACGGCGGTGCTCAGCCTTTTCCGCATGAACATCCCGAACTTTCCGTTCCACCCGGTGGGCTATGCTATCTCCAGCAGCTGGAGCCTGAGCGTGCTGTGGTTCTCACTGCTGGTAGCATGGGTGTGTAAGGTGGTGATTATGAAAGTGGGAGGGTTGCGCAGCTACCAGCGTGCCCTACCCTTCTTCCTCGGGCTGGTGCTGGGAGAGTGCACCATGGGTAGCCTGTGGATGCTGGTCAGCATCTTCACCGGCACGAAGACCTTTATTGTCTGGCCATACGGATAAAGGAGGCAATGCGCAATGTCCCGTGTGAGTGCGAACGACAGGGTGGTGCTGGGCTTCATCGGCACCGGCGGACGCGGTCAGCACCTGATGCGGGTGGCACTGAGCAACCCCGACGTGCAGATTGCTGCCGTGTGCGATGTGATGGAGTCCCGACTGTCGCAGGCGGTGCAAATCACCGGCGGCACCGCGACCCCTTATAAGGACTTTCGCCGCCTGCTGGAGCGCAAGGACCTGGATGCGGTGTTCGTCACCACGCCGGACCACTGGCACTGCATCATGACCATCGCCGCGTGCGAGGCAGGCAAAGATGTGTACGTGGAGAAGCCGCTGGGGCACAACATTGCCGAAGGGCGCGCGGCGGTGAACGCGGCGAAGCGGTTCAATCGTATCGTCCAGCACGGAACCCAGCAGTTAAGCGGTCAGCACTATGCGGAGGCGCGCGAGCTGATTCGCTCTGGGGCGCTGGGCAAAATCACCCATGTGCGCATCTGGAACGTGTGGAACGAGTCGCCCGACGGCATCGGCAATCCGCCCGACTCGGAGCCGCCGCCCGATATCGATTACGACATGTGGCTGGGGCCTGCGCCCAAACGCCCGTTCAATCCCAACCGGTGCTACGCGCCCGGCTACTGGTTCCAGTGGGACTACTCCGGCGGGCACATGCTGGCGTGGGCAATCCACCATATCGACACGGCGCACTGGGTGCTGGGGGTTACCGCTCCGCGCATGGTGGTGTCCACCGGCGGCAAGTACGCCCTGAAGGACAACCGTACCACCCCGGACACGCAGGACGCCCTGCTGGACTACGGCGACTTCATCGTGCAGGCTTCCGTCTACCACGCCAACGCCCGCCCCATTGAGGGCAGCTGGTACGGCATCGCCTTCTACGGAACGAACGGCACCATGCGCCTCCTGCGCGAGGGCTTTGAGGTCTACCCCGAGGGCAACCGTACCCGACCGATAGGGCGCGGCGGCTCCCCGCAGGAGGAACCGCATGTCCGTAACTTTCTGGACTGCGTGAAGAGCAGAAAACAGCCCAACGCACCGGTGGAATGGGGGCATCTCTCCACGAACGCCATGCACCTGGCGAACATCGCCCTTCGCACGGGGCGAGCGGTGCACTGGGACGCAAAGGGCGAGAAAGTCATCGGCGATGAGGGAGCGAACCGCTATCTGTGTCGCACCTACCGCAAACCGTGGGGGCAGTATGTCCTGCGCTACCTTGCGCCGGCACACCGGAAGTACTATCGGGAGACATAGAGGAGATTTTTCTTGACAATTTGGCAGGTAAAAACCTAACCCCCAGCCCCTTCCCTGCGAGGGAAGGAGAGTCAGATTCCTCCCCGCCTGCGGGGAGGTTAGGTGGGGCTGTCATCGGGGTCTGAACAAACCTGCTAACAGGAGGTGTGAAATCCATGCAGACCGTCATCAGGATGGCTCTGGTGCTTGGCTTATGGTTTACCGTGTTCAACACATCACCGGGAGAGGCACAGAAGATGGAGACAGACAAACCCATCCGTGTTCTGGTCGTGACGGGCGGACATGACTTTGAGCGTGAACCGTTCTTCGAGATGTTTCGCGCCTTTGAGGGCATCGTGTACGAAGAAGTACAGCACCCCAACGCGCACGCACGTCTGACCCCCGAAGGCGCAAAAGGCTATGATGTGATCGTGCTGTACGACATGTGGCAGCCCATCAACGAGGAGAGTCAGGAGGCGTTCGTGAAACTGCTGAGGCAGGGCAAGGGGCTGGTCGCGCTTCACCACAGCCTTGCCAGCTACCAGACCTGGGATGAGTACCGAAACATCATCGGCGGCAGGTGGTACATGGACAAATGGAGCCAAAATGGGAAGGAACAGCCTCCATCCACTTTTAAACATGATGTACAATTTAAAGTGCATATCGCCGATAGCAAGCACCCTGTCACCAGAGGCTTGCAGGATTTCGACATCCGGGATGAAACCTACGGCAACTTCGAAGTGTTGCCGAAAGTCAAACCGTTGCTGACCACCGAGGAACCGACCAGCAACCGCGTGATTGCCTGGGCGCACACTTACGGCAGGTCGCGCGTGGTGTATATCCAGCTGGGGCACGACCATTACGCCTACCAGAATCCAAACTACCGCCGCCTTGTTCTGCAGGCGATACGCTGGGTGGCAGGTAGATGAGCAGGAGAGTCTGCGACGTCGATGGGATTAAGGAAATCGTTTCGTAATCCGGGCGCGGAATACAGGGGCGCGCCCTTCTGGTCATGGAACGACCGACTGGACGCCGCCGAACTGGTACGCCAGATTGACAGCATGATGCAGGCGGGGATGGGAGGCTTCTTCATGCACTCCCGCACCGGTCTGCTCACCCCATATCTGTCGGACGAGTGGATGGCGCTGGTTCGCACCTGCGTTCAGGCTGCGGGAGAGCGAGGGCTTCTTGCCTGGCTGTACGATGAAGACCGCTGGCCCTCTGGATTCGCCGGGGGCGATGTGCCCGCGATGCATCCCTCCTTCAGGGCGAAACACCTCACCTGGACCCGGGGGGATACGCCTGTTTCGGCAGAGGACAACGTGCTGGTGGTCTATTCCTGTGTGGAAGAGGATGGCTCGCTTCGGGATTTCTGCCTTCTGCGCGATGGCGAGGAAGTGCCTGCTGGACGAACAGTGATACGATTCGTGTGGCGATACGACCAACCCAGCCCCTGGTACAACGGCGGCAGCTACCTGGACACTCTGAACCCCGAAGCGGTCGCCGCCTTCCTGCACCATACCTACGACGCCTACGCCCGCGAGGTGAGCAATGAGTTCGGCAGGGCGATACCGGGCATCTTCACCGACGAACCGCACTACGGCAAATGCTTTCAGCCCGACAAACTGCCGTTCACGGAAAGGTTGCCAGCGGAGTTCCAGAAGGCGTACGGCTATCCGTTCGTGGAGGCACTGCCCGCGCTCTTCTTCGATACGCCCGATGCCACTGCACACCGCTACCGTTTCCATCGCCTGCTGACGCAGATGTTTGTGCAGAGCTTCGGCAAGCAGCTGTACGACTGGTGCGAGGCGCACGGTATCGAACTGACCGGGCACTACTTGTTGGAGGATACCTTCCAGGACCAGATTGCAGCCATCGGTGCGGCGATGCCCCTGTACGAGTACATGCAGTCGCCGGGCATTGACCATCTCGGCAGACGCCTACCGGACGCCCTGCTGGCGCGACAGGTCTCTAGCGTGGCAAGGCAGATGGGCAGGAAGCGCGTGTTGTGCGAGACCTATGGCTGTTCGGGGTGGAACATCTCCTTCGCCGAGCAGAAATGGATTGCCGACAGCCTGTTCGTGCAGGGCGTGACCTATATGAACCAGCATCTTGCGCTCTACTCCATGTGGGGCGGACGCAAGCGCGACTTTCCACCGTCCATCTTCTACCAGCAACCCTGGTGGAAGCACTACCGCTATCTTTCCGACTATATGGCGCGGGTAACGCTGATGCTTCAGTCGGGCGCGCCCTGCAGTGAACTGCTGGTGCTACATACCATCGGCTCGGGCTGGGCGACCTTCCGACCGGACAACCAGCAGGAGTGTGCCCGCTACGGCGAGGCGTGTATGCGCATCAGCACCTGGCTGAACGAGTTACAGCACGACCACGATTTCGGCGACGAGCTGATAATGCAGAGGCACGCCGGCGTGGAAGGCGAGACCCTGCGCGTCGGGCAGGCGCGTTATCGCCTGCTGGTGATACCCCCTGCGCTCACGCTTGCGCGCAGCACGGTCACTCTTCTGCGCCAGTGGCTGGAGGCTGGGGGGCGGATTATCGTCGTGGGAGAGACCGCGTGGCAGATAGAAGGCGTGCCTGCGGCAGAGGAGCTCGATTCGCTGTGGAACCATCCGAACGTGATACGTATACCCGAGGATTTCACCGCGCTGGCGCAAAGCGTGGATGGGGTTCTGCCTCCGCTAGTGCGTGTGACCTATCCGGGCGGCGAGGTGTGTCGCTCGGTGTACGCGCGCACAGTGCAGCGGGAGGATGACTCTCTGGTGGTCTTCCTTGCCAACCGCGCTCTGAACGACGACCACGGCGACCTGACGGTGCACCTGCGCCGCGAGGGACACCTGAGCCAGTGGAAGGCAGAAACGGGTGAAATCGTGGCACTGCCTGCGGACAGAACGAGTGATGGCGTTCGGTGCACCCTGCCGTTCGGACCCGCGCAGTCCTACCTGCTGATGCTGGACGGCAGTGCGGGTTCCACGTACGAGCGCAGGAAGCATCCTGCCATGCAGATACAGCTGGACCATAATTACCGGGTGGAGCGTACCGAGCCGAACGTGCTTCTGCTGGACTACGCCACGCTGACAATACCCGGTCAACCTCCAACCGAACGCCTGCCGATGTGGAAACTGCATCTGCAGCTGGCAGAGCATCTGGGAATCGACCCCGATCTACATAACAGCGGGGTATCGCTGTGGAAGCGCGAAAAGGAGCGAGCGACACCACCCAAGACGTGCGATGTAGTGCTGACTTATACCTTTGAGAGCCGCATCAAGCCGTCCTCACCGCTGACGCTGGTGGTGGAGAAACCGGAACACAGCCGATTCCTCATCAACGGAACGCCGATAGACAGCACGGACATCGGCTGGTGGCTGGACATCGGTTTTCGCAAGCTGGACATTTCGGGAACCATTCGCAAAGGAACAAACATCATCGAACAGCATCTCCACTTTGTGGAGGGGCTGACACTGGAGCCTATCATGATACTGGGAGATTTCGGGGTGTTGCCGATGAAGAATAACTGTCAATTTGTACTGGACAGGGAGCCGAAAACCATCACGCTGGACGACTGGTGCAAGCAGGGGTATCCCTTCTATTGCGGGTCACAGCGATTCACCTGGCGAGTACACCTGCCCGGTGAGGCACAGCGCGTGGTGCTGGAGTGCCAGAAACCCGGTGCGCCGGTGTACAGTGTGCACGTGAATGGGCAGTACGCCGGACTGCTGGCATGGCATCCCTACGAGGTGGACATCACTGACCTGGTGCACGAAGGGGAAAACGAAATCACGATAGAGGTGTTCACCAGCCCGCGCAACCTGCTGGGTCCCCTGCATCACCGGCAGGGCGAGCTGTTCGGCGTGGGACCGGAGAGTTTCACCGCGGGCGAGGCGTGGACGGACGAGTATCAGTTCGTGCCGTATGGCTTGCTGACGCCTCCACGCATCACCATTTACGAGTAGGGCGCAGGCGGAGCCATCACTTCCCCTGCGGAGGCGCGGTCTGCGGCTTGGGGATTTTCTTCCCGCACATCGGGCAGTAGTTCCAGTGCGGTTGCAGTTCCGTGCCGCAGTTGCCACAGCGCAACGCCCCTACCTGCGTATCCGCGCCTGCTCTTTTCGCGGCTACCGACGGTTGAGCCGGCACAGCTGCCCCCAGCGTCGGCGCAACGCGCAGGGTCATTGGGTCAACGAACTGTCTCATGCCGGGCGCGGGTGCACCTTTCACCTGAATCTGTGGAGCGGGTACCAGCAAAATCGAGCCATCGGGCTGAACCTGATACTGCGTCTGGGTCGCCTGGGCAATCACGTTCAGCGCGTAGCCCAGTGTGACGTTGCTCAGCACCAGTCTTGTGACCTCCAGGTCGGGAACCTCCGGCGCGGCGCTAATCGGCACGCCCGTCTGTTGAGAGAGCATCGCCAGCACGTTGCGCAGGCGTGCACTGGCGACCATGTTCACCGGTCGCGAAAGGATGTCCACCGGCGCCTGCATCGCCATCAGCATTGCCGGACGCGCCCGCACGACGTACGTCTCCACCAGGCGCCCCTGCGGCGAGCGCGACCGCTCCAGCCGATACATCAGCCCCGCGCTTTGCAGAACGCGGTTCAGCGCCTCCTCAAACGAGTTGGTCGCTATGCGCAGAGAAACCCGTCCCTGCACGCCGGGCTCTATCACATATTGCTTGCCCGCTTTCTGGAACAGGTCATCCAGCACCTCACGCACATCGCGATTGACCGCCTCAATCTGATACGCCCGGAGGGGTGCTGGCTGCTGGCACCATGCCGTCAGTGGAGCCATGAGTATTGCTGTGACTATCAGGGTTATCCATCGGCTGTTCATTCGTTTCCACCTCCACCACTGCTGAGCTGTTCATCTCTATCTGCACCGCTTTGGGTTGACCAGTCGAATCGTAAGTGGTTTGCAAAAGCACTTTGCCCACCAGCTCGCCGTCCGCGTTGCGCACCTCGGCATATGCCATGCTGACCGTCGCCTCCGGCGCGGGCTGCGAAGGCACGCTCACAGGCGCCGTTTTGGACGTCTGTTGCACCGCCACGCGCGGCGGCGCAGGAACCTTCGGTCGGCTATTCACTGGAACGCGGTCGGGTTCTGCCGTATCCTGCTGGGATGGTGCGATGTGGGGCGAGGGAACCGCATCTACCGGCGGCGCCTTGACGAACTCCCCTGCCTCAGACGGACTGCTAACGGGAGAGGTCGCCGGAGCGGGAGTGGGATTTCGTGCCCACCAGACCACGCCAAGCACCAGCGCACACGCCGCCGCTGCGGTTACTGTGCCCACCTGCCACCACAGAACACCTGCCCTGCGAGCAGGAGCGGTGCGCCCGGCGAGTCGCTGTTGAAACTCCTGCCACATCTCCTGCGACGGCGGCGCGGATACCGTGACCTTCAACACCCGGCGCAGGGAACGTTGCCACTTCAGCTCCTGTGCACACGCCCGGCACGTCTGAAGGTGCGCCTGCACCCATTGCAGACGCCGACCGCTCAGCCTGCCGTCGATATACTCATCCAGCCACCACCGAACCAGCACACAGCGCATCGTTACTCGCCGTCCTCCTGTGCAAACCTCTTCCCATACAGGCGACGGAAGGTGTTGCGAGCCCGGTGCAGACGAACCTTAACCGCCGCCACCGAGCAGTTCATCACCTCAGCCATCTCCTCCAGCGACATCTCCTGAAAATAGCGCAGCACCAGCACCGCCCTCTGCTGTTCCGGCAGCTGGGCAAGTAGTTCCTGTACCGCCTGCTGGGTCTCCACCCGTGCCAGCTGTTGCTCCGGCTCTGCCTCGATGTCGGCGCGGAACTCGCGCAGGGCGTCCAGCGGTATCTGCGGGTGACGTTTCTGTTTGCGCACATGCGTAATCGCCGCGTTCACCGCTACCCGGTACAGCCACGTAGACAGCGCGGAACCGCCACGAAAGCTCGACAGCGCATCGTAAACATGCAGAAAAACGTCCTGCGTGACATCTCGCGCGTCGTCGGGGTTCTGCACGATGCCGTACACCACGTTGTACACGTAAGGCTGGTACCGGTGGTATAGTTCCTCGAACGCGCTGGCGTCGCCCGCCAGAAATCGCTCGATCGCCTGGTGGTCGGCGTCAGCCGAGTTAACCGTACCGGAAGAGTGCGGCAACGCTATCGCTCCCAGATTCGCCAATGATTCGCTCCCGCTTCCCGCCTTGCGCGGATGTCATGCACAGATAAGACGTCATGCATCCCACAAAGGTTACGGGACGCGGGGAGTTTCGCTCTCATTCTTAGACGCGCTTTCTCTCTGTCCCTTTTCAGGGATGCAGGCGAACGCAGATGGAGTATTTAACTTAAATAGTGCAATCAGATGAACGGAGGCGATGGCTATGTCTGCGCAGATAACCGATTTCGCCGAGCACAACGCGGAGGTTCGACACGTCTGGGAGGCATACCGGGCGGGCAAGCCGGTGCGCGTGCCCATCATCTGGGGCATAAACGTCCGGTTTACCATGGAAATACCCGAAGCAAACCCGCGCGGTCTTACTTTTAGCCAGTACTTTGATGACCCGCAGGCGATGCTGGAGCGGCAGATTGAGCATATTTATTGGGTGCGCCACCACGTCCCGCAGGACGCCGAAATGGGCGTTCCCGAAAAGGGATGGGACGTGTGGGTGGACTTCCAGAACGTGTACGAATCGGCGTGGCTGGGCTGTGAGATATTCTACTCTCCCGACCAGGTACCCGACGTGAAACCTCTGCTAGCGGGCGACCGGAAGAACCTGCTATTTGACAGGGGCATTCCCGACCCCTTCACGGGCGGACTAATGGCACGCAACTGGGAGTTCTGCGAGTACATGAAGTGCAGGCAGGAAGAGGGCTGGACCATGTACGGCAAGCCCATCGCCTCCGTCTCGCCGACGGGTCTGGGGACGGATGGACCCATGACGATATGCTGTAACCTGCGTGGAGCATCGCAGTTCGCCGCCGACCTGATCGAAGACCCTGACTACGCCCTGCAGCTGCTGGACTTCGTGACCACAGCCATTATCACCCGCATCAAAGCGTACCGCCGCCATCTGGGGCAGCCTGAGAAGACGCCCAACGGCTGGGGCTTTGCCGACGACAGCATTGAACTGCTCAGCACGCACATGTACGAGCAGATGGTCTTTCCCTTCCACCAGCGATTGAAAGAGGAGTTGATGGAAGACCCCACCCAGCCGATAGGCATCCACCTGTGCGGTGATGTGCAGAGGCATCTGGTGTTCCTGCGCGACAGGCTGAACGTGCGCAGTATCGACACCGGTTTCCCCATAGACCTTGGCAGGGCGCGACGCGACCTGGGTCCCGAGGTGGAACTGCTGGGTGGACCCGCGGTGCCCCTGCTTCATCATGGCACGCCAGATGAGGTGCGCAGGGAGACCATCCGAATCCTGCAGAGCGGAGTGATGGAGGGCGGCAGGTTCATCCTGCGTGAAGGCAATAATCTCGCCCCGGGCACGCCACTGGAGAATCTGTGGGCGATGTATGAAACCGGAAAGCAATACGGACGATACACATAGCACAGGAGGAGGGCACAGCGATGGAGTTCTTCGAGGTGTTGAAAGAACGTCGCTCGGTGCGCGCCTACGAGCGCAAGCCGATTGAAGAGGAGAAGCTGCAGAAGATTCTGGAAGCCATCAACAGCGCGCCCTCAGCGGGCAACCTGCAGGCATACGAGGTGGTGCTGGTGCGCGACCGCGAGCGCATCCGCCAGCTGGCACGAGCCTCCCATGACCAGACCTTCATCGAGGACGCGCCCGTGGTGCTGGTGTTCGTTGCCAACCCCCTGCGCAACAGCCACACCTACGGGAGGCGTGGAGAACACCTGTACTGTATGCAGGACGCCACCATTGCCTGCACCGTCGCTCACTTCGCTGCGACCGCGCTGGGGCTGAGCAGCTGCTGGATCGGCGCGTTCGACGACGAGGCGGTGGCGAACATTGTGGGTGCGGAGCCGCCCCTGCACGTCGCGGCAATACTGCCCATCGGCTATCCCGCCGAGCATCCTTCCCCGCGCCCGCGCCGTCCACTGAGCGACCTGGTGCACGAGGAGCGACTGAGGAGGACGAAATGAACAGTTATGAACGGTTCATGACCGCCCTTTTGCGCCGCGGGGAGCCCGACAGGGTTCCCCTGTGGGAGCTTATCGTCAACGAGCCGACCCTTTCCGCGGTGGGCGCGAAATCGCTTGAAGACCTCGCCGAGATGGACCATCTGGACGGAATCACCATCTTTGAAGACATGCAGATGCAGTTACTTGGCTCGGCACAGCAGTCGGAAGTGGTGTGGCGAGGGCGCACCATCCTGGAGGGCACTCAGCAGATTATGCGCGACGAATGGGGCATTATCTGGGGCGTGACGGAGTTCGGTATCCCTTACCCGATTGAGGGGCCCATCCGCTCCCGCGAAGACCTGAAGCACTACACCCCGCCCGACCCCGATGCGCCACACCGTCTGCGCTCCCTGCGTGAGGCGGTCAAACGGTTCAAAGGGCGCAAAGCGATTGTTTTCCTGACCCACGACGGCTTCGAGTTCCCGCACTACCTGCGCGGGGGCATGGAAAACCTGCTGATGGACTACGTGGACGACCCCGACCTGGCGCATACCCTGGCGGAGATGGTGATTGACTACAAGATTCGCCTGCTTCGTCGCGCCATTCGCGAGGGGGCGGATGCTATCGTTTCGGGTGATGACTACGCCACCGCGCACGGGTTAATTATGAGCCCCGCCCACTTTCGCACCTTTATCCTGCCTTACCTGAAGCGCAGTATCGACGCGGTGCACGAGATGGGCGTGCCGTACATCAAACATACCGATGGCAACATCTGGGCGATTATGGATATGCTCGTGGAGGCGGGCATTGACGCCATTGACCCCATCGAACCCTTAGCGGGCATGGACATCGGCGAAGTGAAGGCACGCTACGGCGATCGGATTGCTGTCATCGGCAACGTGGACTGCTCGCTGGTGCTCACTCAGGGCACAACGGAAGAGGTAGAGGAAGCGGTGAAGGAGACCATTGCCAAAGCCTCGCACGGCGGTGGGCACATCCTAGCGTCCAGCAACTCCATCCATCCCGCCGTCAAGCCCGAGAACTATCTCGCGATGGTGGAAGCGGCAAAGAAGTACGGCAGATACCCGATAGACCCGAATCTGGTAGCGGAGTATCGCACGCGCCGTTATATCCAGCGATACACCCACGCGCAGGAAGCCCACAGCGGGTGAAAAAGGAAATCACGTTCGCTGGCGTGAACAGAATGCTGTGACCATCCGAATACTGGCTATCCTGACAGGGCTTCTGCTTCTGCTGGTGTCGGCGGCAGCGCAGCGCGTGGTGGTGGTGTGTCTTCCTCCAGCCGACGCGCAGAACAGTGTCCCTCATCTGCTTCGCGAAACCGCTAACCTGCGGGGAGCGCAGGCTCTGGTGCTGAGCCGGGTTGCCTCCTCGCCGTGGAAACGTTCCAAGCCACTCTTGTTGGAACGGTGGGAACAGAGCGCATACCTTACCCTGAATGCGGGCACGCGCGCGCTCGCGCCCGGGAACCTGCCGGCGGACGGCATCGAGCGGCTTCGTTCCCAGGTAGAGGCCAATCGGGGATGGGGCTACCCGGTGGTGATAGGGCTTCTGCCGGAGGAGCTGAAGGCGAGGGGGGTACACCTTCGCTACCTGACCCAACGCCCCGACTCGCCCATGTTGCTGGTGGGAGCACCGTTTGCCCAGCGTGATACCCGCCTTGTGCCCGACTTTCCCACGTTGTTGCGGATGGCGGAGTTCATAGTGCGCGGGCACTCACGCCTGATGCTGTGGGTTGACGCGGATGGTGTCTCCCCCGCGCAGAGGCAGACGCTGGTGAACATCTTGTACAAAAACCTGACCCAGCCCCAGGATAAACTCTACCTGCTCCTGCCCACTCCCACGCCTGCAGAGGCGCAGACGGGCTTGCGTTTGGGATGGGTGATGCGACTGGGCAGGGAGGACTCGGGCGTGCTGGCATCCAATTCCACCCGCCTGCCCGGCTATATCACCCTGCCCGACCTTACCGCCACATGGCTATCGCACTTCGGTTGTGCTCCCATTCCGCCAGAGGTGCTCGGCTCGCCAGCGCGAACCCTGCCCGATGAAGAGGCGGTGCAGAGGGTGCATCGCCTGTATCTCTCAATGCTTCGGCAGGTGTGGTGGAACCGCACAGTGGGCGCACTGCCGACGGTGCAGGCGGTGGTGCTTGTGCTGGCGTGGCTCTGGTGGTATCGCTTCGGGCGAGTGGTGCGGGCGCTGTGGCTGTTTCCATGTGTTGTGCCCGTGCTGGGCGTTTCGCTGGCTCCGGTGCTTATCACTCTGCCTCTGGGAGGCGTTTCGCTACAGGCTCGCGCTGGCGTCTGGGCAGCTGTGCTGGCTGGGCTTCTGGTGTGGCTTTCACGATTTCCTCTGCGCAGCTCCCTGCGCGGGCTGGCAACGGTGCTTCTTGTGTTCGTCGGGGTGGGGCTGTTGCACGGAGGCGACCTTCTGCGCTGGAGCGGCTTCGGTTACATCCTGCAGGAGGGGGCGAGATATTACGGCGTGGGCAACGAAATGGCGGGCAGTTTGTTCGGAGCGCAAAGCGGCTTTCTGGTGACGGAAGGGGCGGGCTGGGGGCTGGTGCGCTGGCTGGCAACCGCACTGGCATCAGGCGCGCCGTTCTGGGGAGCAAACGCGGGGGCGATGCTTGCCTCGCTGTGTGTGGCAGGTGTGCAGGCTCTGCGCTCTCGCAGGGTGGTGCTGTGGGGGATGCTCGCCGTGGCGGTTCTGGCAGCGGGGGTGGTGGCATGGGAGATGGTGTCGCCCAATCCAACCCATGTAGGGGCTTTCCTGCGCAGCCCTCAGACATGGCTACCGACCGTGTGGCGCAAGGCGCAGATGAATCTGGCACTACTGTGGCAAAGCGCGTGGACACCTCTACTCGTATTCGGATTGTTGGGGCTGAGGAGTGCGCCCGCGGGGGTGTGGGCGGGAGCGGTTGCCCTGCTGTTGCTGAACGATTCGGGAGTGGTTGCCGCAGCGGCGATGCTGGCGTGGTGGTGGGCATGGCGAATGGCAAACCACGAGCAAACCTCCCCCTAAAGCCCCGTCGGGTGGTCAAAGAAGCGGTGTTCCAGCCCGAACTGTCGTTGCAGATGCTCGCCCAGCGCACGCACCCCCAGCGTTTCGGTGGCATAGTGCCCGGCATACACCAGATTGATGCCCAGCTCTTCGGCGTCCAGATAGGTGTGGTGTGCGCCTTCGCCGGTGATCAGTGTATCAATGCCCAGACGATGCGCTTCGGTGAGGCTACGTGTGTTGCCCCCGGCGCCCGTCAGGATGCCCACGCGACGAACAGGGTCCCGGCCAAACGGAAGTACCTTCGCCTGTGTGTTCAGCCTGTTCTCTAACAGAGACACCAGCTCGGACAGGGGCGTTTCGGTGTCGCACACCAGCCCGGTGGGCACGCCCTGGTAGTCCCCGAAACGCTCGACCGGCGTCAGCCCCAGTAACCGCGCCAGTCGGGCGTTGTTGCCCACCTCGGGATGCACATCCAGCGGAAGGTGTACCGAATACAGGCTGATGTTCTCACGCAAGAGGGGCTGTAATCGCCTGCGGAACCGCCCCACGATGGGCTGTAAGCCGTTCCAGAACAAACCGTGATGCACCACCAGCAGGTCAGCGCCCCACGCCACCGCCTCCTCGACCGATGCGACAGACACGTCCACCGCCGTCAAGACGCGCCGCACCTCCTCCCTGCCTTCCGCCTGCAACCCGTTGAAGGCGTTCGGATAGTCGGGAACCTCGCGGACAGCAAGGTATTCGTCCAGATAGCCCACCAGATCAGGCAGACGAACCATGATATACCTCCTGTAACCGACGGGTGAGCATCGCCCCCACGCCCACTCCCAGTATGGCTGATGCGGGCACAAAGCCCGAATCATTGAATATAAAAGCGGCGATAATACATGCCAGCCACGCGGTGTACTCCCTCTGCCATCCACTGTCTACTGCCTGCAGGGCGCCGCTTCGTCGCATCGCCCAGAGCGCAAGCGCAATCGCCGCCAGCACCGCCCAGGCAAACGGACTGGTCAGCACCCGCGCGGTCAGCACAAGCTTGGAGCCAAGCGTCTCCATCACCGCCTGCCAGCCTCCCATGCACCATCTCAACCACGCCTCACCAGCGTGCGACGGCGATGCACTCAGGCTGTCTATCCACATGATGCCCACAGCGCCCACTATCGCCACCGCCAGCCACCGAGCGCATCGTCTCCAGCCCTTGGCCTGCATCGCCTCCCAGGCACAGCCAAGTCCGGTCACCGCCGTGAGCCATCCGCCCAGGTTGGCGCCCCATGCGGGCAGAGCCAGCACAACGGCTGCGATCGCCCACAGCGCGGCACGCAGGATAGCACCAGCACCATACAGCCCCCACACCAGGGCACACCCCACCAGCACGCCCATCATCTCGTTGCCGATGCCGTAGAAGCGGATGCCCGATAGCGCATACGCGCTGTACATGGACGCCCTGATGCCATGCTGGCCGTCGATGCCGTCTACCAGAATCACCAGCACGCTCAGGGCACAGGCGCGGATGTAGGCACGGAACGGCTCCTCCCATGCGCCCCAGTGCGCCCACAGCGACAGACACACTGCCGACAGCATAATCGCGCCCACATACTGCCACAGCGTCCCGGCGGGAAGGTAGGGCGCCAGCACCGTGCCTGCAGGCAGGGAGAGCAGTCCGCCTATCGACGCCGAAAGCAGTAACCTCGCGCGACGGGATGCTGTCTGCCGGCGTGTCATACTCAACGCCGTGAATACGGCAAGAAGCCCGCCGCCCACCTGCACTGCCCCCACAGGTATCAGCCCCTGCGCGTTCCACCTGTATAGCCGGGCGGCTCGTTGAACGACAGTGGCGGCGTTCTCTTCCCCAGTAACACGCGTGGGATGCTCGCCGACGCGAGGCGCGACACCATGCCACCGTAACAGCGTGGGCGCGATGTCCACATCAGAGACCAATCCCGGCGTGCGCGTGGTGTCGGAAGCCAGAACGCCCGGCGATAGCCCACTTCCCGCGGCGATGAGAGGACCCAGCCCTTCACCCGGCGGAGGCAAGCCGATGATGAGCACCCTGTCGCGTTCGGGGTTCAGCGAGCCGATCGCCCTCTCCATCTGCCTGCTCACCGCGTCCGTGCTTCCCTGAAGCCACCATATCTGCACCTCTGCCGTGGGGGAAGCAGGAGGATGCGGTTGTTCGAGCAGGGATTGCAGATACTGTTGCGATGGCTGGAAATGGGTGGTTACCCGCACGCCCGCCTGTGCCAAAATGTCCGTCAACCCAGCCGATGGGCGTGCCGCCTGCTTCGAAAACGCAGGTCGTTTCCCCGTCTGCAGGGTAAGGGCAAAGCGGGTAGCGGTATCCCGTCCTGCACCCACGCTCATCAAGCCGATCGCCCCATGCCTTGCCAGCACATACAGCGCGCCCGCCTCTCCGCGTTCAATCTGCTCCCAGGTCAAGCCGTCTACCACCACCACTGCCGTCACCGGGGGCTGGGCAGAGACGCAGGGGAGCAAGCACGATACCAGTAACGCTATAGCCAGCGAGATTCGGTTCACGGTTTCACCATCGTGCCCACGCCGCGGTCGGTGAACACCTCCATCAGGATAGCATGGGGCTGACGTCCGTCAATGATATGCGCCCGGTGCACTCCGCCGCGCAGGGCGGTAATACACGCCTCCAGCTTGGGCGTCATGCCGCTCTCTGCCTTGCCGTTGCGCAGGAGCTCTTCCGCTCCGGTGATGCTCATCTCGGAGATGAGCGAGGAGGGGTCGTTGAGGTTCGCCAGCACGCCGGGCACGTCGGTCAGCACAATCAGCTTCTCCGCCTTCAGCGCGGCGGCGATAGCGCCAGCAGCATGGTCGGCGTTGACGTTGTAGCTCTGCCCATCCTCACCGATGGCCACCGAGGAGATGACCGGGATATACCCCGCACCCGAAAGCACTTCTATCACCTCCGGGTTGACCTGCGTCACCTCGCCGACGTAGCCGATGTCCGTACCGCCGGGGGTCAGCTTCTTCGCCATCAGCAGGTTGCCGTCCTTGCCGCTTAAGCCCACCGCCTTGCCGCCCGCGCGGTGTATCAGCGAGACGATGCCTTTGTTGGTCGTGCCCGCCAGCACCATCTCCACAATCTCCATCGTTTCAGCGTCGGTCACGCGCAGACCGCCCGCAAAGCGCGGCTGTAATCCCATGCGCTGCATGACCTCGCTCACCTCTTTGCCTCCACCATGCACCAGCACGGGTTTGATGCCTACCGTGCGCAACAGCACGATGTCCTGCATCACCTGCGCCTTGAGGCGTTCGTCTACCATCGCCGCGCCGCCATACTTGACCACAAAACACTTCCCACTGTAGCGCTGCATGTACGGCAGCGCCTGCACCAGCACGTTTGCCTGATGGATTGCTTCCTGCACGTCTGCACCTCCCTTAACGGCTTTATTGTACCGACAGGCGAGGGATTACGCAACGAGCAGATAACGGCGAGAGGACAGATTGCCCGCCGAGGCCCGAACCGTACGCGATCAGAAATGTTCGTACGAAAAAATCCCTGCTTCAACGTTTTATAAAGGAAAATAAAAACGAGTAGTCAAATATACTATGTGTAGTAACTCTACATTAAACAATGACGGTGAGGTGGATAAACAATGCACGTCTGGCGACCTCTGTACGTGGTTCTGGCACTGATTGGATTGGTGCTCATCGCTCGCCAGGCTATGGTGCCGAAGGATTTTGGGGTCTCCAGCAGAGGGTATACCTATGGATGGCATAGAAGGTCCAACGAGGCGGAATGGAAAGCCCTGAAGCCAAAGTACCGAGGCAGAGAATATTGCAGAGACTGCCATGAGGAGCAGGTGAAGAGTATTCTCACCTCCCCTCACGCGCCGATTCAGTGCGAAAACTGCCATGGTCCGGCTACGGAGCACCCTGACGCCCCGGAAAAGCTTCCTATCACCAGAGACAGGGAGCAATGCCTGCGTTGTCACACTTATCTGCCCTATCCAAGCAGTGCACGGGCTAAGATTAAGGGCATCGTGCCTGATAAACATTACGCGGACACGGAGTGTGTCGCATGCCACTATCCACACAATCCCGCTCAGTAGGAGGGTAGCGATGATTACCAGACGCACATTCGTTCGTGGATTACTGCGTTTCGCCTTCGGGCTGGCAGGCACTGCCAGTATTGCAACGGTTGCCTTTCGCAAACGGGCGATGGGGAACAAAGCAAAATCCCCACGCTGGGCTTTTCTGGTAGACACTTACAAATGCGTGGGTTGCGGCTTCTGCGTGAAAGCGTGCAAGATGGAAAACGACGTGCCTTACGATGCCAGCGTGACTCGCACGTGGGTGGAAAGATACATCCTGACAAAAAACGGCGAGGTGCTTGCAGACACCCCCAGGGGGGGACGGGATGGATTTATCACGTCAAAGGTACAGCTGGGCGCGGAGCATTACCGGGAAGTGAAGCCAGAAGAGATAGCAAAAGCGTTTTTCGTGCCCAAGCTGTGTAACCAGTGCGAGAACCCGCCGTGTGTGCAGGTGTGCCCGGTAGGTGCTACTTACCAGACAGAGGACGGCGTGGTGCTGGTAGACCGCAAATGGTGCATCGGCTGTGGCTACTGCATCATGGCGTGTCCCTACGGAGCGCGCTTTTTCCATCCGGTGTACAAGGTCGCCGATAAGTGTAACTTCTGCTATCACAGGATTCATCAGGGTCTCAAGCCCGCCTGTGTGGAAGCCTGCCCATTTGAGGCTCGGCTGGTCGGCGATTTGAACAATCCTGATGACCCTGTCACCCAGTTTATCAACACACAACGAGTGGGCGTGCTCAAGGAAGACTACGGTACCAGACCACAGGTCTACTACGTCGGACTGAGCAAGGAGGTGCGCTAAGATGGACGTACACGGTGAGGTGTGGACTCTCAAAGAGCTGTTCGTCTACCCCAACGAGTTTGTATACTGGAGTGTTCAGATCGTCATGTACCCGTTTATGACGGGTGTGGTGGCGGGCGCCTTTGTGCTCTCCTCGCTGTACCACGTGTTCGGTATCAAGCAGCTCAAGGGCATGGCACGGTTTTCGCTGGTGCTGTCTTTTGCCCTGCTGCTTGCGGCGCCGCTACCCCTGCTGTTCCACCTTCTGCAGCCGAGTCGGGCTTTTAACGTGTTTCTCACCCCGCATTTCACGTCGGCTATTGCCGCCTTCGGTGTGGTCTTCTCGGCGTACACAGCCATCGTTGCCTCCGAACTGTGGTTTCTCTATCGCAAGCATTTTGTCACTACCGCCTCTTCCCTGCGCCAGAAGCCCGATAGAAGCCTTCGGGAAAGCCTGCTCCTGTTGCTGTACTCTGCACTAACTCTGGGCGCCTGTGACATCAGCGAATCTGCCCTGCGCAAAGATGAGATGGCTACACGAGTGCTCGCGGGTGTCGGCATTCCTGTGGCGTGCTTCCTGCACGGCTACGCGGGATTCATCTTTGGCTCTGTCAAGGCGAACGCGCTGTGGATGACCCCGCTCATGCCTGTTATCTTCATCGTGTCCGCAGTGGTCTCGGGCATAGCGCTGTGTATGTTGACCTACATCGTGGTCATGGAGGGTCGGCGAGCGCGTGTTTCGAACACAACCGCCTCTTATTCGCTCACCCGGGAAGAGATAAAGGGGGTGGAGCTGTTCGAAATTACCACAACGGCGAAATATCTGGTGCTGTTTATGATTTTCGCTATCAGCCTGGAGCTGCTGGACCTTATCTTCCGCGAGTACACGGCGCTGAAGTCCTGGGACGTGCTGAGACGCATTATTTACGGCAGAGACTTCGTGAACATCTTCATTCTGCAGTATCTTGTGGGCAACCTTGTGCCGTTCATCATGCTGTTACTGCCGAATCTTACCATTCGACGGGCGGTGGTCAGCCTTCTGCTGGTGCTTCTGGGGGTATTCATGATGCGCTGGAACGTGGTCATCGGTGGACAGGCGTTCTCGCTGAGCTTTGCGGGTTATATGCACTATCGCCTGCCTGTGATACCGCATGACCTGAGCACTTTCAAGGAGGGGCTGTTTGGAGCGCTGGTGATTCTTGCCGTGCCTTACGTGCTGTTCTGGTTCCTCAGCAAGATATTCCCGGTGTTCAACACTGAGGAGGTGCACTGAGGTTCCGGAAAGCCATCTCCACTGCCTGCTCGGGGGTCTGGGCGTGGTATAGCGGAGCATGCTCTTGCGGTGGCAGGTCCCACGAGCGAAGCATCACTACCGGTTTGCCCACTTTCAGCGCAAGGGCAATCTCGGAGAGGGTTCCGTAGCCCCCGGCAATGGCGATAATCGCATCGCTGGCGCAGATGTTTATCCAGTTGCGTCCGTCGCGCAAGCCGGTGAAAATCGCCACGTCAATATATGGGTTGGGTGGGGTCTCGCTAGCGTTCATGCCGGGCAGGATACCGACCGTCAGTCCTCCTGCCTCTTTAGCGCCGCGCGCCGCGGCCTCCATCACCCCGCCGCGTCCACCGCACAGCAATACCGCTCCACGCTCGGCGATGAGTGCGCCTACCCGACGTGCCATCTGGTAAATCTCTTCATCGCACTGCGACGCTCCCATCACTCCAATCACCACGCGGTAGGTTCGTGCCACTGTCTTTGCCTCCTACCCGGGTTGGATGCACAGCGGGTCGTCGTTGCCGGGGTTGTTTACGCGCGTGGAGACGGCGTACGCTTCCAGCTCCTCCGCCGGATACGGCTGTAGTAGAGCTAGCAGGCGCGAAGGCTCCTTCAACGAGGTGTCCAGCCACTGCGACTCCTGCTCCGGCAACAGGATGGCGGGCATCCGGTTATGGATGGTGGCAACCAGCGCGTTGGGTTCGGTGGTGATAATCGTGCAGGTGCGCAGGGGTGAGCCGTCGGGCGACTGCCACTCGTCCCACAGCCCGGCGAACGCAAATAGCCCACCATCTCGCCGGCGGATGTACACAGGGATGCGTCGGTTGCCTTCCTTACGCCACTCGTAAAAGCCGTCGGCGGGGATCAGGCATCGGCGGCGCGTGAGGGAATATTTGAAAGCAGGCTTTTCCGCCAGCGTTTCGGCGCGGGCGTTGATGAGGCGATTGCCGATATCGGGCTCTTTCGCCCAGAAGGGAACCAGTCCCCACCGGCAGGCTTCTATCCTGCGCTCGCCGTTTTGCAGTACCACCGCCACCGGTTGCGATGGCGCGATGTTGTAGCGGGAACCGAACTCGAAGAGTATCATCTGCGCCCCGAATCGCTGTGCCACCGCCTCCGCCGGTTGTGTGAGAGTGAAACGTCCGCACATGGGGTATCCACCCCTTTCATCATTGCTATCTGTATGATACTCGATGGGAAGGGTGGGATGGAAGAGCAGGAAGCGGGGAGCGGTTGTGTGCCGCTCCCCGTCGTTCAGAGGTTAGTTGTTTGCGCCTGCTGCACCGGTGCCCTTGGGTTTCATGGGACCGGTGTAGTAGTTCGGCGGCAGTTCCTCTTCCTTCTTGCCACAGCCTGCCAGCAGGACGGGCAACAGCATGACCGCCGCCAGCAGAATCAGGGTTGCGCTGCGAAAGCGCCGGGCTACGCCACGCATCGTCCTCTTACTCCATCGAGAAGGTGTAGTAGGTCTTGTAGTAAACGGTCTGACCGTTCTCAACCGTAGAGGACAGGTAGCGCTCGG
>CAZOGB010000014.1:0-62514 GCA_964579145.1 uncultured bacterium
AGCGTTGTTACCATCGAAGGAGGTGTGCCTCGTGCCTACTGATACCGTTTCAGTCCCCTATTCGTCGGGGCAAGCGTTGTTACGCCGCAAAACGGCATGTAATTCGACAAAATTGGCTTTTTTGTTGAATTATCCTATTGTCAAGATACACCCTTCCCCCGCAGGCGCCCTGTCCTGCGCGGATCCTGCAATCCACGTTACGCCGACCCTGTAGAACCTCACGCTTGAGACCTCGCCAATCGAGGTTCTACACGTCTTTTTGTCACCGTGTGCTCCCAGGAGATTATTCGCCCAGCACAGGACGGAATCCTCCCCAGATACCCCCTCCTGTTGCAAAGACAGCCCTTGCGCAACGACCAAAGGCTAACCACAACGCCCCACACCGTACAGCCGCTCCACCTTACAGCAACCCCAGCCCCTTCAGCCCCGTTACCGCCTCCTGCACCGACTCGCCGAACACGTTCACGGCGGTATCTATCTGCTCCGGCGAGACAATCAGCGGAGGCTCAAAGCGAATGACGCGCGGGTTGTTCAGCGTGTAGGCGGCAATCACCCCGCGACGAGTCATCCCACCAATCACCAGCTTCGCTACGTCCTCTATCGCGAACTCCACGCCGACCATCAACCCCTTGCCGCGCACCTGCGTGACCACATCGGAGTAATCCTGCCGAACCGCGTTTAGCCCTTTCAGTAACTGTTCGCCGCGCTCCTCTGCACGGGCGGGAAGGTTTTCTTCCTGCAGTACCTGCAGGGTGGCGATGCCCGCTGCGCACGCCAGCGGATTGCCGCCAAAGGTGCTGGTGTGTATCAACGGGTTATCGCCAAACGCCTTCTCCCAGATTTCAGGCGTGGAGGAGAACGCACCGGATGGCACCACTCCCCCGCCCAGCGCCTTCGCCAGGGTGATAATATCCGGCTGGACGCCCCAGTGCTCCACCGCGAACATCCTGCCGGTGCGCCCCAGACCGGTCTGCACCTCGTCCACAATCAGCAGGGCGCTGTGCCGGTTGCAAATCTCGCGCAGGCGGGGCAGGTAATCGTCGCTGGGCAGAAAGATTCCGCCCTCCCCCTGTATCGGTTCCACAATCACGCCGGCGGTATCCTCGTCCATCTCGCGCTCCACCGCATCGGCGTCGCCAAACGGCACGTGCACAAAGCCCGGCACCAACGGATAGAACGGCTGGCGATACTGCTCGCGCCCCGTCGCGCTCAGCGACCCCATGCTTTTTCCGTGATAGCCCCCCACCGTAGCGATGAACTTGTGCTTGCCCGTGTACTTGCGGGCGATTTTAAGCGCGCCCTCCACCGCCTCCGTACCACTGTTGCACAGGAAGCTGTACTGCAGGTCGCCCGGAAGCACCCGCGCCAGCGACTCACAGAAATCCGCTACCAGCGCACTGAAGAACACTTTGCTGGAAAGGGGCATCCGGTCCAGCTGTGCCTTTACCGCCTCCACCACCTTTGGATGCCGATGTCCCAGCGCAAACGTGCCATATCCGCCCAGAAAGTCCAGATAGGCGCGCCCCGTATGGTCGTACACAACCATGCCTTCGGCGCGCATCTCCACCCCGAAGTCGGCGAACTTCATCAACTGCGCCAGCCCCGGATTCACGTACTGCAGATACTTGTTGTAAGTCTGTTCCAGCAGGTCGCTCATATTTGTCCCTCCGTTCAGTACACCGACTCGTCTACCACACGCCGCCCATCATACGCGGGGCGAATGCGCTTGTGTTTCAGGATGTAATCCGACACGATATCCAGTCTTTTCCTGCCTGTGTCTTCGTAGGCGATGCCCATCGGTTGAAGGTAACGCTGAGCAAAGTAGCTGTTGGTGGACAGCAGATATTGCCGGTCATCCTGAAGGGGCTGTCCGTTAACCGTCACCTCCACTAACCGCCCCTGCTGGTAGCGATAGCAGATACCGGAGACCGTTGGGCGCGTGCGCTGGAGCAGTTCGCGCAGCTGGGCGCCGGACGCTCGGAACTTCACCATTGTGTTTCCGAAGGGAAGCGCTTTAGCTAAGTCGTATCGGGTGATGGGACCGCGCAGGATGGGCGCACGCACCCCGCCCATGTTCTCCAGGTCTGCTTCGGTTCCCAGCATCTCGCGCAGGGCATCTGCCACCAGGTTGTACTCGGCATCGTCGTCGCCGCGGTGGGTGAAGTCGTCTTCTGCCTCACCGACCACCACCCCATAATAGCCCTTAATCGACCTCCAGTAGCGGTTTACCACTGCCTTCACCGCACGGTCCTCGGGGATGTTTGGCGTGACAAGGACGAGCTCGCCGCGGTGGCTCATCAACGTCCAGCGTCCACTGCGAGGGTCGCGGCGCAGGATCAACTCCAGTTTGCCCAGCTCTCCACCCCACTGAAACGCCTGCACAATCACCGTGCCGTTGCGTTCAAACGCGCTGAACAGGTCGCCACGCGGCACAAACAGCGGCTTCGCCAGACGGGTGTGCGAATGTCCACCCACAATCACATCGATGCCGGGTACTTCGCGTGCCAGACGCTCGTCTACCTCCACGCCCAGGTGCGAGAGCAAAACCACCACGTCCGCCTGCTGGCGCAGCCTGGGCACGAGGTCACGCGCAACGGCAAAAGCGTCCAGAATCTCTATCCCTTCGCGCGTGGCGGGATAACCGCGCGTGCTCTCGGTCACCAGCCCGAAGACAGCGATGCGTGCCCCCTCCACCTCCAGTATCTCGTAAGGCTTCAGCAAGGGCTGGTTCGTGTTTGCGTCCACCACGTTTGCGCACACCAGCCGATACCGCGCCATCTGTACCAGCTTCTGCCACTGCGCACGGGGGTTATTAAACTCATGGTTGCCGTGTGTGCCAATCGTATAGCCAAGTGCGTTCATAGCGGCGACGTCCGCTTCGCCGCGGTACTCCACCGAGAACGCCGTGCCGTCCATAAAGTCGCCCACATCCACGACCCACGTGGTGCCGAATCCACCCTGAAGCTGCCTCACCAGCGTGGCACGCCGCGCAATGCCGCCGATGTTCCGCCGCAGAGCCAGCTGTGCCTCCTGGGTATTGGGGTCCGGCGGGTCGGGATAGTTGAACGGGAACAGGTTGCCGTGCGTGTCGTTGGTGTGCAGGATGGTAAGCTTCCAGTAGCGCGGCGGCGCATCAGCGGACACAGCCAGCCCTGCTGCCAGCCAAAGCGCCACAGTCGCCGAGACCAGAACACGCCTCATCATTATCCTTCTGCCTCCATTCCCCCTAAACAGGGAACTCCATCAGGTGTTTGGGCGACTGCGTTAGCACCTCCACGCCCCCCTCGGTGACCAGCACGTCGTCCTCAATGCGCACGCCGCCCAGACCCTCGATGTAGATGCCCGGCTCCACTGTGAAAACCATGCCCGGCTCCAGCACCACCTCCGATTTTTGTGCGAAACCCATGCCGTCGTGCACACTCAAGCCGAGACTGTGCCCCAGCGAGTGTGTAAAGTAATCGCCGTATCCGGCATCGGCAATCACCTGACGGGCGATGGCGTCGATGTCTGCGCCTTTCACCCCAGGTTTGATGGCTTCGATGGCACGCAGTTGCGCTTCCAGCACCACCTCATAGATGCGCCGCTGTTCGGGAGTCGCCTTACCGATAACCACCGTGCGGGTGATGTCCGAACAGTAGCCGTCCACCTCCGCCCCAAAGTCCAGGATAACAAAGTCGCCCGGCTGGAATCGTCGCTCTCCTGTATCGGCGTGCGGGATTGCCGAGTTTTCGCCCGAAGCGACAATGCTTTCAAACGCGGGGCGTCGCGCGCCCTGACGGCGCATGTAGAACTCTATCTCCATCGCCACATCCAGCTCCACCGTTTCGGGTTGCATGAAGAGCTGAACGTGTCGAAAAGTGGCATCGGCGATACCACATGCGGCGCGAATGCTGGCAATCTCGCTGGCATCTTTTACCAGGCGAAGCTCTTCCACGATACCGTCGGTAGGAACCCACTCTACTCCCAGCTCGCCGTACTTTTCGCGCCAGCCCTCCAGGGTCTTCACGGTGATATGGCTCGCCTCAAAGCCCACCTTGCGCAGGCTGCGAGATTCTATTTGGGTCTTTAAAATGTCGTCGTCGGGATTGTCGGGTACAATCACTTCGAAGCCCGGTGCCTCGCTCCGAGCTCGCAGGGTATACCGTTTGTCCGTCAACAGCACGGCAAACTCCTTGCCGATTAGCAACGAGCCTGCACTACCGGTAAAGCCGCTGAGGTAACGCACGTTGGAACGCGAGGTGATGAAAAGGCAGTCCACAGAAAGCTCATCCATTCGGGAAAGCAGACGCTGAACGCGATGCGCAAAACGCAGACTCATCGGCGGCTCTCCTCCAGAATGAACTTTACCGCCTCCAGTGCCAGCAGATAGCTCATCACCCCAAAGCCCGAGATAATGCCGTGCACCACCGGAGCGGTTACCGACTGCCGGCGAAACTCCTCGCGGGCGTGGATGTTGGAAAGGTGCACCTCTACGGTAGGCAAACGCACGGCGGTAATCGCGTCCCGAATGGCGATGCTGTAGTGGGTGTATGCGCCGGGGTTGATGATGAGAGCATCTGCCCATTGCAGCGCCTCATGGATGGCCTCGATAATCTCGCCCTCATGGTTGGACTGGGTAATGCGCACTTCCAGCCCTAACGATTTTGCCCGTTCCAGAATGCGCTGGTTAATCTGGTCCAAACTGAGGTGACCATATACCTCCGTCTCACGAATGCCCAGCATGTTCAGGTTCGGACCGTGTATCACAGCGACGCGCGGCATCTCGTCTCTTACTCCTTCCCTTCTTCGCCGGTTTCCTCTTCTACCAGCAGTTCAATGATGCCATCGCGAATGGGATAGCGGCGGTGGCATTTGTCGCAGACGAGGCTGTCCTCGCTCTCCTGCCTCAGAGGTGGCCGGTCGTCACAGGCTGGGCACGCCAGTATCTTCAAAAGCTCCTCACTCAAAGGCATACAGCAAACCTCCTCCCCCATGTTTCTGACATATTGTAGCACATTCGTAGAGCGTTTCCAAGAGCCTGTACAACAAACAAGCCCATCGTCGGGGATGGGCTTGACGTTTAGCAGGCACTCGCGTTAGGGCATCTTGGGATCATACCAGTCCACGCTGGGCGGTGAGCCGGGGGTCTGCCGCCAGGTCTGCTCGAAGCGATGCCATTTGGCATGGCCGTCCACGAACACGTAGTTCGCGCCGCCCAGGTGACGTCGAATCGCCACACTGCGCGGCTCCCATGCCGCGTCGTCCCATTCGGCTTCATGCTCTTCGGAGCCAGAACCAAACTCGGGAACCTTTGTGGGGTTGCCCCATGCCGCAGCCACAAAGTGGTCATCCACGACCTGGTCTGCCAGCTCCGCCACGATGATGCACTGAGCCGGGTTCACCACGCCGCCAAGTGTAACTCCCCAGTACGGCGGATGGTCAGGCGGGAAGTAGGCATTCAGCCCATACGAAGCGACGCGAGTCGTCGGGTCACCGTCGTTCCAGAGGGGACTGCTGTCGGATGGACAGCGGTGCAGTAACTGCGTCTTCACGTAGGGCTGACAGCTTTTGATCCAGCCCGGACCGACCGGCGCGTGACCGCCCCCGTACTCATGAGGTTCCGTCAAGGGGAACCCTTCGTCCCAGTCCTGCACGTACATCGCGATGGCGATGCCCATCTGCCGACAGTTGGACAGGCAGGAGATGGAACGTGCCTTCTCGCGAGCCTGCGAGAATACCGGGAACAGGATCGCTGCCAATATGGCGATAATCGCTATCACCACCAGCAGCTCGATCAGCGTGAACGCTGAATCTGGTAGCCTTTTTCTAAAAATCGTGCTATGCTTTGCTCCAAAAAATACGGCGCAACGCGCCTCCTTCTTCCCTCTCATCTCCCAAACTCCTTTTTTGTAGGGTGTAGGTGAACTTGCTGTACCCCATTATACCCCCTTATAGCGAACAGGTCAAGCAATTTCCCTGACGGCATACCGGAGACCAAATCCCCCGATGCCGTTGACTTTTGCTCGTTCGTGCGATATAGTGTAGGTAAATGCTGGTCATGATGAGTTTCTGGAACACCGCATGCAAGAGCCATCAAACACGGAAACCGTTCTCGTCATAGACTTCGGGGCGCAGTACACGCAGCTCATCGCGCGACGTATCCGCGAGTGCCAGGTGTTCTGTGAAATCGTACCTGCGGACACTACGGCGGAGGAAATCGCCTCTCGCCAGCCGAAGGGCATCGTGCTTTCTGGAGGTCCGGCCAGCGTGTATGAGCCTGACGCCCCGCGAGCAGACACCGCTATCTACACGCTGGACACTCCCATCCTGGGCATCTGTTACGGACATCAGCTGATGAGCTATCAGCTGGGCGGCGTGGTTCAGCCTTCTCAGCGGCGCGAATATGGGCGCACCGACCTGCAGGTGCTTGCCCCGGACGACCCGCTGTTCGCCGGACTGGACACCCATCTGACCTGCTGGATGAGCCATGGCGACAAGGTGCTGGAGCCGCCGCCCGGTTTCCGTGTGACCGCCGTTACCGAATCCACACCCGTGGCGGCAATGGCAGACCCGAATCGGCGGTTTTACGGCGTGCAGTTCCATCCCGAAGTGCACCACACCCCCTTCGGCAGGCAATTGCTGGATAACTTCCTGAAGCGCGTGTGCGGGTGCCGCGGCGACTGGACACCGGGCAACTTCGTGGAGCAGGCGTGCCGGCAAATCCGCGAACAGGTTGGCGACGGGCATGTGCTGGTGGCGGTGAGCGGTGGCGTGGACTCGATGACCGTCGCCGCGCTGATGCACCGAGCTATCGGCGGTGAACGGTTGACCTGTGTGTTCGTGGACCACGGCTTACTGCGTGCGGGGGAGGCGGAACAGGTACGCGAGACATTTTCCCATCTGTTTCCGGTGCATCTGGTGTACGTGGACGCCCGCGAGCGGTTCCTAGAGCGGCTGAAGGGCGTGGCAGACCCAGAGCAAAAACGCAAGATTATCGGTGAGACCTTCGTGCGCGTTTTCGAAGAGCATGCGGACGAACTGCGCGGGTGCGACTATCTGGCACAGGGCACACTCTACCCCGACGTGATCGAAAGCGGCGCCACCAGACACTCCGCCACCATCAAAACGCACCACAACGTGGGCGGACTGCCGGCGGATATGCGCCTGAAGGTCATCGAGCCGTTGCGCTATCTCTTCAAGGACGAGGTGCGTGCTGTGGCGGCGGAGCTGGGCTTGCCGGAAGAGGTCGTGTGGCGTCAGCCTTTCCCTGGGCCTGGGCTGGCAGTGCGCATCGCTGGCGAGGTCACTCCTGAACGTCTGGAGATGGTTCGTGCAGCAGACCGCATCGTGCTCGAAGAGATTTGGCGTGCCGGACTGATGCGTGAGATATGGCAGTCGTTCGCGGTGCTGCCGGCGATCCGCAGCGTAGGGGTGATGGGTGACCAGCGCACCTATGCCCATCCGATTGTGGTACGCGCGGTAGTCAGCGAAGATGCCATGACCGCCGACTGGGCACGCCTGCCTTACGAGGTGTTGGAACGCATCAGCAACCGCATCGTGGGCGAGGTGCCGGGGATCAACAGGGTGCTGTACGACATCACCAGCAAACCGCCAGCCACCATTGAATGGGAGTAGCTGGGAAACGCGTGCAAAATGTGTCATAATAAATCTATACTTGTGTGAGGCAACAGAGATGGTAAGCGTTGAATCCACCATTAAGCCATTGATCAGTGAAGAGCAAATTGCGGCGCGTGTCGCCGAGCTGGGCAGGCAAATCCGGCAGGATTATGGCGATACGAACATCCTGCTGGTGGGCGTGCTGAAGGGGGCGGCGGTGTTTTTGTCCGACCTCCTGCGTGCCATTGATGGTGCGGTGGACTACGATTTCGTGGCGATATCCAGCTACGGCAACGGCACAAAATCCTCCGGCGTGGTACGCATCCTGAAGGACCTGGACGAAAGCCCTGTGGGTCGGCATGTGTTGATTGTGGAAGACATTGTGGACAGCGGTTTGACCCTGCAGTTTCTGCTGGAGAACATGAAAACGCACCGAACCGCCAGCGTGAAGGTATGTGCCCTGCTGGACAAAACGGCGCGGCGGGTGGTGGATGTGCCTATTGACTACCGGGGATTCGAAGTGCCTGATGTGTTCGTGGTGGGCTACGGGATGGACTATGCGGGGCTATATCGTAATCTACCATACATTGGCGTGCTGGAGGAAACCCCTCGGGAGTAGCCATGCGAGAAAGTTTGTGCGCAAAAATCGCTCAAGGGGTAGACTCCACGAGAAAAATAGACTATAATACTTGGTGGGACAGCTCCTGTGTGCTCCCTCTCAAACGTCAAAGGCATGAAGCGGTCAGAAGGTTTTCCAGATTCCCTGAAGCAGGAAGACGCAGGAGCCTTTGCTGAATCGCAGGTGATAGACATTTACCCTCACGGGATGATTATCCGACCTCGTTGCAACACGCCGTGTGGAGCGGCGCGAACAAAACATATCCACTCGTTGAAAGGTGATAACTGGGATGGAAACAATTGACCTCGCGGAGTTCGACCGCAAGTCGCTCGAGGAGCTCCATGCCATCGCCCGCGAAAAAGGGCTGGAAGTGGAGGACAACATCCGCAAGCAGGACCTCATCCTGCGCGTCCTGCAGGCACATACCGACTCAAACGGACAGATTACCGCCGAAGGCGTGCTGGAAATCCTGCCCGACGGGTGGGGGTTCCTGCGGCGTGACATTAACTTCGCCGCCGACGGCACGGGCGATATCTACGTCTCGCAGACCCAGATCAAGCGATTCGGGCTGAAAACGGGTGACATCGTTTCCGGCGTGGTGCGCCCGCCCAAAGAGAACGAAAAATACTACGGCTTACTGCGCGTGGAGCTGGTCAACGGGCTGGATCCTGAATTCGCCCGGCATCGCACCCACTTTGACGACCTGACCCCCATCTACCCGGTCGAGCGCATCCGCATGGAGACGGATTCCAAAAACATCTCTGCCCGTCTGATTGATATGATTGCGCCCATCGGCAAGGGGCAGCGCGGGCTGATTGTCTCTCCGCCCAAAGCGGGTAAAACCACCCTGCTCAAAACCATCGCGAACAGCATTGCCGTGAACCATCCCGAGATTGTGCTGTTGGTTCTGCTGGTGGATGAGCGACCCGAAGAGGTGACCGACATCCGCCGCTCGGTGAAGGGGCGAGTGGTCAGCTCCACCTTCGATGAAATGCCTGAAAACCACATGCGCGTTTCGGACATGGTGCTGGAGATGGCGAAGAGGCTGGTGGAGGCACGGCGCGATGTGGTCATCCTGCTGGATAGCCTGACCCGCCTGGCGCGTGCCTCGAACCTGACTGTTACTCCGAGTGGACGCACGCTGTCCGGTGGTCTGGACCCCTCTGCCCTCTACCGCCCGAAACGGTTCTTTGGGGCGGCTCGTAATATTGAAGAGGGCGGAAGCCTGACCGTGCTCGCCACCGCGCTGGTGGATACGGGAAGCCGCATGGACGACGTCATCTTTGAGGAGTTCAAGGGCACGGGTAACATGGAGCTGGTGCTGGACCGGGGTCTGGCGGAACGGCGCGTCTTCCCGGCTATTGACATCAACCGCTCCGGCACCCGGCACGAGGAACTGCTCTTCAGCGAAGAGGAGCTGCGTCGCGTGTGGAAACTGCGGCGCATGTTAGCATCCATGGAACCGATGCAGGCGATTGAACAGCTCATCGGACTGCTGTCACACACTAACTCCAACGAGGAGTTCTTGCGGGTGGTGGAGAATATTAAAGAAACCGACTGATGGACACGCGGATTGCTGAGGGGGGATTAGCATGAGCGACCGTTTCCGCGACATGTTCAACGACTGGCAAGACGATGAGGGTCCGCCAGATGAGTTTGAGGAGCTCGAGCACCTGGAACCGCGCCGGTTGGACGAAAAAGAGGTGCGCGTGGTCGGTGTATACGAGCACCAGGAATCGGGCTTACCCCCTCAATTCTTTGTCTTGCTGCAGGACAATCGTGGACGCCGCGTGCCGATATGGATTGGCAAATACGAGGCGCTTTCCATTTCCATGGCGCTGGAAGGCGATGTGCCTGACCGCCCGATGACACACGACCTGCTCAAAAACGTTATTGAACGACTGGGCGGAACGGTGGAGCGAATCATCGTGGATGACCTGTGGCAGAGCACCTTCTACGCCAAAATCACCATCGTGCGCGACGGCGAGACCGTAGAGATCGACTCGCGCCCAAGCGATGCTATCGCATTGGCACTGCGCACGCGCTCGCCCATCTACGTGGCAGAACCGGTCTTCGAATCGATATCGGAGGCAACGTAAGGCGGCTCAAAACGTCTTGCGGCTGTCCAGCAGGATGGTTACGGGACCATCGTTGGTCAGGGAGACGAGCATGTGCGCTCCGAAAACGCCTGTCTGCACAGGCAAGCCCGCCTCCCGCAACATCTGTACCACTCGTTGATACAGTCGGTCCGCCATTTCAGGCGGCGCAGCATCGGTAAAGCTGGGGCGTCGTCCCTTTCGGCAATCTGCATAAAGCGTGAACTGTGACACCACCAACACCTCGCCCCCAACATCGGTGATACCGAGGTTTATCTTGCCCGCCTCGTCTTCAAACAGGCGCAGGGAGCCGATTTTATCGGCGATATAACGGGCGTCTGCCTCCGTGTCATCATGGGTCACCCCTACCAGCACCACGTACCCCCTACCGATAGAGGCGACCTGCTCGCCGTTCACGCTCAACTCCGCACGTGCCACTCTCTGCAATACCGCCCGCATTACGCCGCCTCTCCGATGGTGCCCCCGCGGCGAATGTCCAACACGTCGCTGATTCGACGCACGCGGTCAATCAGGTTTCGCAGCTGAGCCGTATTCTGCACCTCCACGGTCAGGTCGATGCGCGCCACACCGTTGGGCAGAGAGATAGTGTGCACCGAGGTGATGTTGGTTCGCGCCTCGCCAAACACGTTCGCAATGTCCGACAGCAAGCCCGTGCGGTCCGCCGCTTCGATATGTAAGGCGGTCGCGTAATACGCGCCCGGCTTCGCATCCCAGTGCACCGCCACCAGTCGCTCTGGCTCGTTCAGCAGATAGCTCTGCACGTTCTTGCACGAGCGGTGATGCAGTGTCATGCCGCGCCCTCGCGTGGTGTAACCGACCACCTCATCGCCTGGCAGGGGCGAACAGCATCTCGCCCGCCGTATCATCACGTTGTCGATACCGTCAACGGTCAGGCGCGTTTCGCCCTCCATCACCTTGCCCGTGGGCAGGAGCGTGGGCTGGGAGGGCATTTCGGGCAGGATGCGATTCAGCACCGTCTGCGCCGAGTAACGCCCATCCCCAACCGCCGCGTATACTTCTTCCGCGCTGGGAAGGTTCAGCTGCCGGGCGACTTCCTCCAGCGCCTCGGCATGAAGCAGTTCCCTGGCATCCATTCCCAGCCTTTCCGCCTCGCGCTCCAGCATCTCCCTGCCGCGCGCCACGTTCTCGGCGTGAGCCTGTTTGCGGAAATATTGCTTGATTTTACTGCGGGCGTGCGAGGTCTTCACAAAGTTCAGCCAGTCGCGGCTGGGATGGGCGTTGGGACGGGTGATAATCTCCACAATGTCGCCGTTGCGGAACTGATAGTTCAGCGGGACAATGCGCCCGTTCACTTTAGCGCCCACACAGGTGTTACCCAGGTCGGTATGCACCCGGTAGGCGAAGTCTATCGGGGTGGACCCCGCCACCAGGTCGATCACGTCGCCCTTCGGAGTGAACACGAACACCTGGTCGTTGAACAGGTCGTTCACCACCGAGCGCAGGAACTCGGAGGAGTCTTTACCATCCGCCTGCCACTCGAAGAGCTGCTGGCGCAGGAGGCGCATCCGCTGTTCGAACCGGTCTTCGGGCGTTGTTCCCTCTTTGTACTGCCAGTGCGCCGCTATGCCGAAATCGGCGGTGCGGTGCATCTCCCAGGTGCGTATCTGCACCTCCAGCGGCTGCTGGCGCGGACCAATCACCTTCGTATGCAGGGACTGATACATATTGGGCTTGGGCTTCGCGATGTAGTCATCAAAGCGACCGGGAATGGGCAGCCACAGGTCATGCACCACGCCCAGCGCATGGTAGCAATCGGCAACGGTGTCCACAATCACCCGTATCGCCAGCAGGTCGTAAATCTGGTCCAGGTCGATCTCCTCTTTCAGCATCTTCTGATAGATGCTGTACAGGTGCTTGGGGCGCCCGTGTACCTCTGCGCGTATCTTTTCCTTCTCGAGACGCTCTTTAAGGATTCGGATGGCTTCGTGGATGTCTTCCTCGCGTTGTTTGCGAGTGCTCTGCACGCGGGCGGCGATTTCGGCATACTTTTCAGGTTCAAGGTACTTGAAGGCGAGGTCCTCCAGCTGCCACTTAATCTGCCAGATTCCCAAACGGTGCGCCATCGGTGCAAGGATTTGCAGGGTTTCGGTGGAGATTCTTATCTGTCGGTCGCGGGAAAGGGCGTCGAGGGTGCGCATATTGTGCAGGCGGTCGGCAAGTTTGATAATCATCACGCGCAGGTCACGCGACATCGCCACAAAGATTTTGCGCAGGTTTGCCGCTGCCTGCATGAGGTCGCGTTTGCGTTTGCGCTTCTCGTGGTCGGTGGTCTCGTCCAGCTCGCGTTCAATATCCAGGTAGCTGGCAAGTTTGGTGACGCCATCTACCAGCAGGGCTATCTCCTCGCCAAACAGGTGTCGAATGTCTTCAATGGTGATTCGGGGGTTACCGTGTTCGTCTTTGCCGTCTTCTACCACATCGTGCATCAGCCCCGCAGCGATGGTAGGAACATCCATCTCCAGCTCGGCGAGGATGCCCGCCACCGCCAGCGGATGCGTGATGTAGGGTTCTCCCCCCGCCCGGGTTTGCCCCTCATGGATATACTCGGCGACGCGATAGGCGTGCACAATCGTGCGCGTGTCCGCCTGGGGCATGTACTCACGCACTCTGTCCAGCAGCACGAGCAGGTCCTCTGGCAGCTCGGCACTGCTGTCCCGGGATGCGATATGTTCCAGACCGCTCTGAACCATCGCTGTGGGTTGTGGGGTTAACCTTGTATTTTATTCTATTATACCCGTACTGTGCCGAATATCATGCACCTGAAGCTGAATATCGCGCCGCCCGTTGAACTCGTTCCACTGCGGAGTGTACACCATGTCCGCTTCATCGCCTACCTCGAAACGGTCATCGTAATCGCCCATGCCGAACGCGATGCACCCGGTCGGGGGAAGCGCCTCGCCGCGCACGGTAAGCTTCCAGTGTGCACCATCACTGCCCACCCGCCGCTTCTCCAGAATGGTTAGACCGCGGCTCAGGAAAAGAGGCTCAGGATTGCCGTGCCCAAAAGGCTCCATTTGTGCCAACTCGTCCACCAGCGCAGGCGTTATGTCTGCCGGTTCCACCTCCGCATCAATATCCAGACGCGGCAGAAGGTCTTCGGGCGACATCCATTCGTGCGCCAGTTGGTTGAGGTGCTGACGCAGCTCCTCAATATGCTCGGTGTGGATGGAGAAACCCGCCGCCAGCGTATGCCCGCCGCATTCGATGAACAGGTCGCGCCGCTGTTCGATGGCGCGGAAGATGTCGTACGGGCGCACGCTTCGGGCAGAACCCCTCCCTACCCCACATTCCGGGTCCACCGAAATCATCACGGTGGGGCGATGATATTGCTCCAGCACCTTGCTCGCTACGATGCCAATCACGCCCTTGTCCCAGTCCTCGCCGGTGAGTACCAGCACCCATTCTCTGGCGATGTCGCGCTGTGCCACCTGCTCCAGCGCCTGTTCGAGGATGCGCTGTTGTTCACTGCGGCGGCGGCGGTTGTGTTCCTCCAGCTCCTGTGCCAGCACCATCGCCCGCTGCACGTCCTCGGTGGTCAGCAGTTCGAGCGCAACCGCCGCATCGTCCAGCCGCCCGACCGCATTGATGCGCGGCGCCAGCGCAAACTGCACCTGCCGCATGGTTATCGACTTATTGCGGGGCAGGCGAGATACCTCCAGCAGTGCCTGCACCCCCGCACGCCGTGAGAGAGGCAGGGCGGGCAGTCCATAGTAGGCAAACACCCTGTTCTCCTCCACCAGCGGCATCACGTCGGCAATCGTGCCCAGCGTGGCGAGGTCCAGGAAGTAATTGCGATAGTTTTGAGGGGACAGCCCCTTCGCCCGAATCAACGCCTCCCCCAGGCGATAGCTCACCCCCACTCCGCTCAGGTTGGGAAAGGGATAGCGCGAGTCGGGCAGATGGGGGTTCACCACCGCCAGGGCGCGGGGTATCTGCTCGCCGGGTTCGTGGTGGTCGGTGATGATGACGTCTATTCCCAGCTCGCGAGCGCGTTCCACCACCTCATGCGCTTGAATACCGCAGTCACAGGTGAGGATAAGCGAAACGCCCTGCCGATGCGCCTCGTCCACCACCGGCACGCGAATGTCGTAGCCATCGCGCTTGCGGTGGGGAACTTTCGTCTGCACGTCCGCTCGAAGTTTGCGCAGGGTATGATGCCACAAAGCCGCGCTGGTAACGCCGTCCACATCGTAGTCGCCGTACACCAGAATCTTCTCCCTGCGCTCCATCGCCAGCAGGAGGCGGTTCACCGCAACCTCCGCATCGGGGAGGAGAAACGCATCCGGCAGGTGGCTCCAGTCGGGGTTCAGGAAGCGTTGTGCCTGTTCAGGCTCGGTAATAGCGCGGTTCACCAGCAGGCGGGCGAGTATCTCACTGATGCCGACCTCGTGCTGAAGCCTGGCGACCGCCCCCGGCTGTGCCGGATGGACAACCCAGCGCACACGAGTGGAAAAGGCATTCACCGTCGCAGTTCCCCCATTGTACCGACTTCAGGTCTCACAGGAACACAAAGGAGCGGGCAGTTCCCTACCCGCTCCAGGCGTTTACGCCCGACGACGCCGCTTCGGACGCGGCTTCGTGGTCAAGCCGGTCTCCCCAGCTCCCGCCGAAACCGCTGGGGCGCCATCACGCTTCACCGTTGCCTCCGCCGGCGCAGAGGCTGCCACACGCGGCTCCGCAGGGCGCAAACCGCGCCGCTGAGCAATCTCCTCCCACCAGGCAACCACGGGCGCCGCATTGAAGATGGACGAGTAGGTTCCGGTGATGACACCGACCAGCAGGGCAATGGTGAACAACTTCACCACCGGACTGCCCAGTATCAGCAGCGCCAGCAGGGTGAGCACCACCGTCAACGAAGTGTTGATTGACCGTGCAAAGGTCTGCAGGATGCTCTTGTTAGCAATGCTGGCGAAGGTTTCACCTCGAGTGCGATTCCGCAGGTTCTCGCGAATGCGGTCGAACACGACAATAGTGTCGTGCACCGAGAAGCCGATAAGCGTTAGCATCGCGGTTACAAACAGCGCATCCACTTCCCAGCCACGCAGTTTGCCCATGATGGAGAAGGTTCCGATAAGCACCAGCACGTCATGCACCAGCGCGATGACCGCCGCCGCGCCGAACTTGAAGCCCTCGCGAATGCCTCCGATGGCGAAGCGCACCGCAAGGTAAAGCAGAATCAACGCTTCGGAAAGGATGACCGCAATCAGGGCGTTGCGCGTCTGTTCCCTGCTGACGATACCGCCCACCTGCACGAAGCTCTGCTCCTCCAGACTGCCCAGCGAGCTCAACACTGTCTTGATACGCTCTTTCTCCTCTGTGGTGATTTCGCGCGTGCGCACGAACACAAGGTTACCCTCGCCCACCACCGCACGCGCGTCGCTGAAACCAGCACGAGACAGCGCAGATTGCACCTGGCGGGCGGTGACTGGCTGGTCAAAGCGCAGCTGCAGTTCCGAACCGCCGGCAAAGTCCACGCCCAGACGCAGTCCTCCAATCGCCCAGGCAATCACGCCAATCGCGATGAAGGTACCGCTGATGGCAAACCACAGGTTCCTTTTGCCGATGATGTCCACATGGGTCTGCCATTGCCTGCCCAACCCGAACAGGCGCGGGTCGTTGCCGATGCCAAAACTCACCAGCGTCCACAGCATCGTGCGGGTCACGGTGATAGCGGTGAACATGCTGATTGCCACACCAATCATCAGCATCAGCGCGAAGCCTTTCACCGCGCCCGTGCCCAGTGCAAACAGAATCAAGCTGGTGATAATGGTACACACGTTGGAGTCGAAAATGGCGGTGAAGGCGCGTTTGAAACCGTCGTCGATAGCGGCTCTCAGCGTTTTGCCCGAACGCAGTTCCTCTTTCATGCGCTCGAAAATGAGAATGTTCGCGTCCACTGCCATACCGATAGAAAGGATAAAGCCGGCGATGCCGGGCACGGTGAACACCACGCCCAGCGCCTTGTATGCCGCCAGCGAGTACAGCGTATACAGCCCCAGTGCGACCGACGCCAGCACGCCCGGCAGCAGATAGTAGCCGACCATAAACAGCAGTACCAGCCCCAGACCGACAACGCCTGCCCACAGGCTCTGGCGTACCGACTCTTTACCGAGCGTCGCGCCCACTTTGGTGGTCTGGATAATCTCCAGGGGCACAGGCAGAGCACCGGAGTTCAGCAGGGTCGCCAGCTCCGCCGCCTCCTTCGCGCTGAAGTTCCCCTCAATCACGCCTTTACCGCCCAGAATGGCTTCGTTGACGCGCGGAGCCGAGATGATGCGGTTGTCCAGAACGATTGCTAGTATCTCGCCCACGTGTTTGCGGGTGAAGTCGGCGAAACGGCGGGCGCCATCTGCGTTGAACTCGAAGGAAACCTGCGGTCTGCCTACCTGGTCGTACACCAGCTTGCAGGTCGGTTTCAGGTCTGCCCCTGTCACCACCGGGTTCTGCTCGCCCATCTCCTGGGCGCGCGCCTTCTGTTCCTGCAGGAACTCGGCGATGTCGACCTCTTTTTGCTGGACCGTATCATAAATGGTGGTGATTTCCTGCATGCCCTCTTTACGGGTTTCCAGTCGGTAGCGTGCCATGGGGTTGCGGTCGCTCTGCACCGAAGGGAGATACCAGAACTCCAGCTGCGCGGTGGTCTGGATAAGGCGCAGGGCCTCCTGTTCATCCACCACGCCGGGCAGCTCCACCAGGATCCGGTCTTGCCCCTGCCGCGCCACTACCGCCTCGGTCACGCCAAGCCGGTTGACGCGCCGCTCCACGATGTCCACCACAGAAGTCATGTTCTCGGGCTTCCAGTCGCGCTGTTTGTCGGGGGGAAGCTTTTCGGTCTGGGCGCGCAGGACGACGCGCACCCCGCCTTTGAGGTCCAGTCCCAGTTTGAAGGGTTCTGTGCCTTTGGGCGCCATCAGCGGCTGAACGATGACCACCCAGGCAGACACCAGCGTAACCAGTATGATAACAATCCACCAGCGGGTATTTGTGTCCAAATCAGAGAACCTCCAGCCTTCTTCAGAATACAAACGAACCTATCGGAATTATACAAAATCGCAGGGTGAGCGTCAAGCATCGGTAAGGGGTGCTGGAAAAAGCGGCTTGCCTAACCGCTTTGGAGTGCTGAAGCTTGCTTCAGCAGACGCCACTGGCGGAGGCTGTTAACCTGCTTGGGCAGGTTTCGTCCTGTGTTGCCTGCGACTTTCAGTCGCAAGGTCAGCATCTTCGAACCGCTGAAGCATGGCTTCAGCAATCCATACCCAGTAGAGGCTGACCAGCGGGCTGTCTCCCATTTTCGATAAGTGAACCGACAAAATCATCTCACAACCTCTGCAACACCTCAGGAATGCAAGACCTTGGCACACTCGGTGGCGACTGGAGCGAGGCTTACGCGGTTTCCGCGGACGGCTCCGTGGTGGTGGGCATGGCAGAGGATGCCAGCGGTTGGCGGCGTGCGTTTCGCTGGAGCGTAGTAACAGGGATGCAGAACCTTGCCTTCAAAGCCAGCCACTGGCTGAGGGTGGTGGTGCCCGGCGCGCAGGTGTACAGTTCGGAGGTTACGGGGATAAACTTTGCGCTCACCAACGGCGACGTGGACGGGGACAACGAGGTGATTGTGTTTGACTTTGGTGCACTGGTGGCGGCGTTTGGCAGTATGCCTGGCGATGCGAACTGGAACGTGGAAGCCGATTTGGATGGTGATGAAGAGGTCACGCTGTTTGACTTCGGCATCCTGGTTCGCAACTTCGGCGCCATAGGGGATGACTGAGCCAGAAGAGGTTTCGGGGGTATGGTGCGCCATACCCCCGTCTCCAAAGGGTATTACCGCTATCGGTCTTTAGGAGGAACCCTTACCAGCGTTCATCGTGCACCCGTGAGGGATCGTACTGGGTGCGCGGAGGTTTTTCCTCAGCAGGATGCCCCACGGCAATCAGACACAGCGGCGTGATGTGCGTCGGTAGCCCCAGTATCTCACGCACCCGCGCTTCGCGTTCGGGCTTGGGATGCACGCCAATCCACACTGCGCCTAGCCCCAGCGCGGTCGCCGCGAGCAGAATGTTTTCGGTAGCTGCGCTCGCATCCTGAACCCAGTACTCCGATTCGCGAGGCTCGCCGCACACGGCGATACCCAGCGCCGCCCCATCCAGCATACTGGCGTTCGGATGCACACTCGCCAGACGTCTTAACTGTTCCCGGTCGCGAACGACGACAAAGTGCCACGGTTTGGTGTTGCGGGCGGAGGGCGCCGCCATTCCTGCTTCCAGTAACGCCTGCACATCGGCATCGCTCACCGGCTCGGAGGTATAATGGCGAATGCTTCTGCGAGCGAAAATGAAAGACAACCGAGCGTCCATTCGGCAGACACCTCCTCAATCACGTCCAATCACGCTTCTGCTGTTCGCTACCCTGCAGGTCTGCTCCTGCATCAGCACGCGCGGCGAAAAACAGGGTACAATAGGGAACAAACATCACCTCTCAGGTGGCAATGGATGGACAGCGCTAGAGACAGCAATCTCTGCTTTGACCTGGTGCTTCGCGGCGGCACCGTCGTGGATGGCACCGGCGGCGAACCTTTTCCCGCCGACGTGGGCATTCGCGGCGAGCGTATCGCCGCCATTGGCAACCTGCAGGGCGCCTCGGCATCGTGCGTTATCGAAGCGGCGGGATTGTGCGTGGTACCCGGTTTTATAGATATCCACACCCATTCCGACATCAGCCTGCTTTACAACCCCCAGCAGACCTCCGCCCTGGCGCAGGGGATTACCACGCAGGTGGTGGGCAACTGTGGTATCGCCATGGGCATGATTACCGACGAGCCGGTGTTCGCCTATGAGCGCCGCTGGCTGGCCCCCTATGGTATCCGCGTGACCTGGGAGGGTAGGTTGAGGCGTTTTTACGAGCTGGTGCAGGAGCGAGGAACCGCCACGAACATCATCCCACAGGTGGCACACGGCACGCTTCGCAAGCGGGTGATGGGCATGGAACGTCGGACCCCGACGTCGGCCGAGAGGAACAGGATGCGCGAGCTCATGGAGCAGGCGGTGGAAGATGGCGTATGGGGCTTTTCTACCGGTCTGGAATACGCGCCTGGCTCCTATGCACAAACGGAAGAGATTATCGAACTGGCGAAGGTGGCGGCGCGTTATAGGCTGTTCTACTCCACCCACCTGCGCGACGAAGCGGACAGGCTGGTAGAGGCGGTGCAGGAAGCGCTGCGCATCGGCGAGGAGGTGGGCATATCTGTCCAGCTCTCGCATCACAAAGCGGACGGTGAACACAACTGGGGGCTGGTACACCGCACCCTGCAGATGGTGGAAGAGGCGCGCGCCAGAGGGCTGGACGTGATGCTGGACCAGTATCCCTACGATGCCTACCTGACCTCCCTGCTGACCGGCATCCTGCCCGACTGGGCGACGGAAGGCGGACCCGATGCGGTGGTTGAGCGGCTGAAGGAACCAGCAACCCGCGAGCAGATAGTCGCTGAGATCCTGGCACTGCACCCCGACTGGGACAGCACGGCAGAGGGTTCCCACTGGGCGCGGGTGGTGATTGCCGTCGCCCGCAACAACCGGGACCTGCAGGGCAAAAGCATCCTGCAAATCGCGCGCGAACGAGGACGCCATCCGGTGGAGTGCGTGCTGGACATCCTGGTGGAGGAGCATACTTTCGTCAGCGCGGCGCGCTTTACGCTGAGCGAAGAGGATGTGCGCACCGTGCTGAGGCATCCGCTCACGATGATAGGCTCCGATGCCATCGCCACCGCGCCGCTGGGCAAGATGTCGGTGGACCGCGTGCATCCGCGCAACTACGGCACTTTTCCGCGCGTGCTGGGCAGATACGTGCGCGACCTGCGCGTTCTCTCCCTGCCCGAAGCGGTACACAAGATGACGGGGTTACCAGCGCAGAGGCTGGGATTGCACGACCGCGGCATCCTGCGCGAAGGAGCCATCGCGGACATCACCGTGTTCAACCCGCTAACGGTTCGCGACCTGTCTACCTTTGCCGAACCGCATCAGCTACCGCTGGGGATTGAATACGTTCTGGTTCGCGGCAAGCTGGCGCTCCAACATGGCGTGCCCACCGGGGTGCTGGCTGGACGGGTGTTGTGGAAACCTTCAGCGCACTCCGCTGGCTTCGAGGGGTCCAGATGAAGCATTTTGAGAGATTTGGGTCTTTATCGTTCAAAAATTCACAATTTACCCTTGACATCCCGCGCTTTTTGGGGCAAACTATTAACTGAACACCTCTAAAGGGAGGAGACCCGTGCAAAAACTGGTAGTGGTTGGGTTGAGTCATCGCACCGCCTCCCTGGAAACCCGCGAGCGCTTCGCGTTCGAAGGTGCGGCTCTGCGTGAAGCCCTGGAATGGCTTCAGGAACGCGGTGTCGAAGAATGCGTCATCCTGTCCACCTGCAACCGCACCGAGATATATGCCTGTACCCTCCACAGTGATTTGCTCGTTCAATTCCTGCACGAATGGGAAGGGCTTCCGCCGGGTTCCTTAGACCCATACCTGTACGTGAAGCGCGGTGAGGCGGTGATTGACCACCTGTTCCGGGTGGCTGCCGGACTGGATTCGCAGGTTCTCGGAGAATCGGAAATACAGGCTCAGGTGAAACAGGCGTGGGACAAAGCGAGGGACGCGGGCACGACGGGTGCTCTGCTCAACTCCCTGTTCCAACGAGCGGTGGCAGTTGGCAAGCGCGTACGCACCGAAACCGCTCTCAGCAGGCAGGCGGTCTCTCTGGGGTCGCTGGCGGTCCGAGCCGCTCTTCACCATACGCCCAACATCGGCGAAGCCACGGTGATTGTCATCGGCACCGGCACCATGGGACAACGAGTGGTGAAGGAGGTCGCGCAACTCGGTCCGAAAGCGCTGTACATCCTCAGCCATACCTTTTCCTATGCCACCGCGCTGGCGAAGGACAACGGCGCGACCCCGCTGGCGCTGGGCGCACTCCAGCAGGTACTGCCAGAAGCAGACATCATCTTTACCGCGACCACTGCCCCCCACCCTATCCTGGACGTCACCTGTTTGAAGCCGCTGGAAGACGTACGAAGAGATCGCCCGCTGGTTATCCTGGACCTGGGTGTGCCGCGAAACACGGACCCTGCCGTGCGCCTTCTGCCGTTTGTCAGGCTGTATGACCTGGAAGATTTGAAAGCCATTTCCGATGCCCATTACGAGGCAAGGCTCCGCGAAGTGCCCATCGCCCTGCGCATCATCCGAGAGGAGCTGGACGACTACCTGAGCTGGTGGCATACGCGCGGCGCGGGACCGCTTATCTCCGCCCTTCAGCAGAGGGCTGACCTCATCCGACGCCGACAGATAGAATGGGCACTGCCCAAGCTGGGAAATCTGGACGAACGCCAGAAGCAGGTGATAGACCAGCTGACCGCGCGCATTGTGAAACAGATACTGCACCATCCGATCTCACAGCTGCGCAACATGCTGGACGAAGAGGAGGCACTGACCCTGTTTGCTCGCCTCTTCGGGCTGGAACATTGCGACCGGTCGTCGCTTGCTGCCGTGCTGGAAACTGAGGAGGAAGAGTAAATCGGGCGATGGGGGCACTGCTGCGTATCGGCACCCGGGGGAGCGCGCTGGCGCAGGCTCAAACCGCTTCGGTGGTACACGGTCTGCGCCAGCAGTATCCTGATCTGCAGATTGAGACCGTCATTATACGCACCAGTGGCGACCGCCAGCGATACGAAGTGTTGGGCGCGTTTGTGAAGGAACTGCAGGAAGCGCTGCTGCAGAGACGAATAGACGTCGCCGTGCACAGCCTGAAAGACCTGCCCACTCACCCCGTGGAAGGACTGAAGCTGGCGGCGATACCACCACGGGCGGACGCACGCGACATGCTGGTGTCACGCAGTGGAACGCTTGCCGATTTACCTCCCGGTGCACGGGTTGGGGCAGGAAGTCTGCGTCGCTCCGCGCAGATGAAATGGCTCCGCCGCGACCTGCAGTATCTTCCCCTGACCGGCAACGTAGACACCCGCCTCCGCAAACTGCGCGAGGGGCAGTACGACGCCATCGTGCTTGCCGCTGCAGGGCTGGAGCGGTTGGGGTTTCTGGAATCTCCTGAAGACGACACCCTGAACACCCCCGAAGGCGTGGAACTGCGCCTGTACCCGTTCAGCCCCGAACAGGTTCTGCCCGCGCCCGGACAGGGCGCACTCGCTGTGGAATGTCGGGAAGAGAATACGCACGTTATCGCCTTGCTGGAGCCGTTAGACCACATCCCTACCCGACAGGCGGTGACCGCCGAGCGTGCCCTGCTACATGCGCTTGGAGGTGGATGCCGCGTTCCCATCGCCGCGTATGCCACCGTGCAGGATGGACGCCTGAGACTGCGAGCGCGTGTCGCCGACCCCGAAGGCGTGCAGGTGATTGAGGACTCACTGGAAGGCGACGCACAGGATGCGATGTCGCTGGGGGAGGAGCTGGCGCAGAGGTTGCTTCAGCACGGCGCATCCGGGCTACTGGAGGTGCGGGCATGAGCCTTCCGCTGCGGGGAAAGCGGGTACTTATCACGCGCCCAGAAGAGCAGGCGCAGGAGTTCGCGGAGCAATTGCGCCAGCTGGGAGCGGAGCCGTTGGTGCTTCCCACCATCGCCGTACTTCCACCCGAGAACTGGGAGCCGATAGACGACGCCATTCGCAACCTTCAACGGTTTCACTGGGTGGTGTTCACCAGCGTGAACGGGGTACAAAGTTTTGTGGGGCGAATGCAGGCGACGAACACCCCCGTTTCCCTGCTGGCGGGTTGCCGGCTCGCTGCAATTGGACCGGCCACCGCCAGAGCGCTGGAGCAGGTATGCCGTGCTCCCGACGTGGTGCCAGACGAGTTCCTTTCCGACGCTGTGCCCGACGCGCTTGGCGAGGTGAAGGGCTTGCGGATTTTGTTGCCACGAGCGGACATCGCCCGCAAAGCGATGGCAGAAGAATTGCGCCGCCGCGGCGCCGAAGTGGTAGAACTAGCGGTCTATCGGGTACAACAGAAGACGGGGACGGCGGTAGCCGGCCTGCCCCAGCCCGACTACATCACGCTGACCAGCCCTTCTGCGGTACGCTCGCTGGCGCGGATGCTGGAAGAAGCAGGGCGCACAGACTGGCTGAGGGACGTCCCGTTGATTTGCATTGGACCAATCACCGCCGATGCGGTGCGCGAGCTGGGATACCAGCCTGCCCGCGTGGCGAAAGAGCATACCATACCGGGTCTGATTCAGGCGATACTGGAAGAGGCGATGCACGATGCTCACACGACAGCAAACTCTTGACGCGACCTACCGCCTGCGCCGACTGCGCCGAACAAAAACCCTGCGGCGAATGGTGCAGGAGAACACCCTGTCACCCGACGACTTCATCTACCCCATCTTCGTGCATGAGGGCGCCAACCGCCGCCAACCCATTGCTTCCATGCCCGGGCAGTTCCGCCTGAGTGTGGACCTCCTGCCTGCAGAGGTGGAGCAGCTCTCCGCGCTGGGCGTGCCGGCGGTGCTGTTGTTCGGCATCGCACGCTACAAAGACGCTCATGCCAGCTACGCCACCCAGCGCGACGGCGTGGTTCCCCAGGCGATTCGTGCCATCAAACGCGCAAATCCGGAAATAGTGGTCATCACCGATGTCTGCGTCTGCGCGTATACCGAACATGGTCACTGCGGCATCGTGCGCGAAGATGGCTATGTGGACAACGACGCCTCGCTGACCGTGCTGGCGGAAATGGCGCTGGCACACGCCGAGGCAGGCGCAGACATCGTGGCGCCCAGCGCGATGATGGATGGGCAGGTGCAAGCCATCCGGGAGACGCTGGACGAACACGGCTTCACCGAAACAGCGATTATGGCATATTCCGCGAAGTACGCTTCGGCGTTTTACGGACCGTTCCGCGAGGCGGCGGACTCTGCCCCACAGTCCGGCGACCGTCGCAGTTACCAGATGGATCCGCCCAACGCCCGCGAAGCGGTGCGCGAAGTGATTGCTGACGTGGAACAGGGTGCGGATATCGTGATGGTGAAGCCGGGACTGGCTTATCTCGACGTGATGCGCCTGGTGCGCGATGCGGTAGATGTGCCGTTAGCCGTGTACAACGTTAGCGGCGAGTATTCCATGCTTAAAGCTGCTGCCGAGAAGGGTTGGATTGACGAACGCGCGGTGGCACTGGAGATGCTGATGGCGTTCCGCCGCGCCGGTGCCGACCTGATTATCACCTATCTGGCGAAGGAGGCAGCAGAATGGCTGAAAGGCAGTTGAACCATTACGGCGTTTTCGCGTTCACCGAAAAATACTGGGACACCGCTCCCGACGGGAGGCGTGACATCCTGAAAACGTTTCTGGACGAAGCCTCTCGGCTGGGCGAGCGGGTGTACACCTATACCATCTTCCCCGCCCGCGCCGAAGCGGACATCATGCTATGGAGCGCAGTCATCGCCGAGCGGAACGAGATCGCCAGCGAGTTTTTCCTGCGTTACGCGGAAGTCACCGCACGGTGGCGGGCGTTCCTTAAACCGGTCAATGCGCTCTGGGGCTTCACGCGCCCGTCGGTGTACGCGCCGGGCAAGTCCGAGCAGGAACTGAGCCCGTTTGACGAGACCCGGAAACCGTACCTTATCGCCTATCCGTTCGCCAAAACCTCCGAGTGGTATCTGATGAGCAAAGACGCTCGGCAGGGCATGATGAACGAACACATCAAGGTGGGCAGGCAGTATCCTGAAATCACGCAGCTCCTGCTTTACTCCACCGGACTGCAGGACCACGAGTTCGTGGTGGTGTACGAAACCGATAACCTGCCGCAGTTCTCGGAGCTGGTGATGGTGCTGCGTTCCACCGAGGCGCGGCGCTACACTCTGCGCGATACGCCCATCTACACTGCATTCTATCAGCCGACCGAGGAGTTTTTAAGGACATGGGGGTAACCAAAGATGCTGGACATCACACAGCGACCGCTGTTAGTATACTGGGAACTGACACGAGCTTGCGAGCTGGCGTGCCGGCACTGCCGCGCCGAAGCCGTGCTCTACCGCCATCCCGATGAACTGACCACCGAAGAGGGATACCGTCTGTTAGACCAGCTGACGGAGTTCGGCAATCCCCTGCCCCACATCGTCATTACCGGCGGCGACCCGCTGAAGCGCCCCGACCTGTGGGAGCTGGTCCGAGCGGCGCGCCAGCGCGGTTTTACCGTTGCCATCACGCCCAGCGGAACCTATGCGCTGACGCCTGAGATTGTGCAGAGGTTCAAGACGGAGGGAATCTGGATGATGGCGCTGAGCATCGACGGTTCCACCGCCGCACGGCACGACGGCATCCGCCAGGTGCCCGGCAGTTTCGAGCAGACGGTGCGCGCCGCGCGGTGGGCGCGCGATGCCGACCTGCCAATACAGGTGAACACGCTGGTCTGCGAACAGACGGCGGATGACCTGCCCGCGGTTTATGACCTGATTACCGACCTGGGCGCTGCCCGATGGAGCCTCTTCTTCCTGATTCAGGTTGGGCGCGGCAAAGGGCTGGAAGAGGTCTCGCCAGAGCACAGCGAACGCATCTGCGAGTGGCTTTTTGAGAAGGCGAACGAGGGCAAAGTGGACATCAAGACCACCGAGGCGCCCCATTACCGGCGCGTCGCCCTTCAGCACGAGCTGTCCAAAAAGCCCAACCGCATCGCCGAGACCATTCGGCGAGGGTTCGGTATCCGTGACGGCGCAGGGATTATGTTCATCTCCCACGTCGGCGACGTCTACCCGTCGGGGTTCCTGCCGGTGCGCACGGGCAATGTACGAGAGCAAAGCCCAGTGGAGATTTACCGCACCGCCAGCCTGTTCCTGTCTCTGCGAGACACCGACCAGCTGAAGGGGAAGTGTCGCTATTGCGACTACCGCAAAGTGTGCGGAGGGTCTAGGGCACGCGCTTTCGCGTACACGGGCGACCCGCTGGAGAGCGACCCGCTATGCCCCTATGTCTCTGAGGAGGCGATGAGCAGGGGCTATGGTCCCGTGCTGGCTCACAGGTCGTAAGAGAAGTAGACGGCTACACCGAGACTGCGCGCATACTCTTCGGCATCCGGCTCGGAGGTCATGTGCGTGATAAGCACCGGGAAGATACGCGGGTACACGCCTTCGAGTCCACCGATGGTGCGCCGCAGGAAACGGTCGATATCGTTTTTGGAGAGCTGAGACTTGCTCTCTCCCACAATCGTCACCGTTTCCCCGTCGAGCTCGCCTGTGCCGAATATGTTGACCTCGAGGCTTCGCCCTGTCTTGTCCTTGACATACAGACGCTTGAGCCGCCCCTGCACGCGCAGACCGTAGTCGTTTAACAACAGTTCGGGCAGCTTCTTCAGCGCCTCGTTCTCCAGAACGTAGCCCACCGTCTGAGATAAGCCGCCCAGTTGCCTTTGCATGTCTTTGACGGTCTCGGTCAGACTGAGCAGGGCCTCTTGCGTGCGACGTTGCGCCTCCGCAAGCTCCGCGAAACGGGCGTCCGTGTATTTGCGATATTCCGCAAACTCCTCCGCCAACCTCTCCAGACGCTCATCCGTGCGACGCTGCGCCTCTGCCAGCTCTTCCACTCTCTGCTCGGTGCGACGTTGCGCCTCCGCAAGCTCTTCCACTCTCTGCTCGGTACGACGCTGTGCCTCCGCTAACTCGGCAAAACGGGCGTTAAACTCCCCTATCCAACGCTGGGTCTCCGCAACGATCTGGCGCACCGCCTTCTCCAGAGCGTCCAGGCGCTTCAGCATCTCGTCCTCGCGCAGACGCTCGTAGAAAGACTGCATGACCTGTGCGAGTTTCTCCGCCACAGGCCTTTCCATGACAGAGCTCAGTTCTTCTACAATCTCCGCAAGGGTGGGCATTGGCTCATCTCCTCCACGCCTATTATACCTCTGGGGTATAATTTAGACAACAACGTTTGTACGAGAGCTGGTGAGATGGACAGAGAACAATCGCAACGGCTTTATACGCGCGCCCAGCAGGTCATGCCCGCTGGCGTGAACAGCCCTGTCCGAGCCTTTCGCGCAGTAGGCGGCACCCCCTTCTACATCGCTTCCGCGCAGGGAGCGGTACTCACCGACGTGGATGGTAACCAGTATATCGACTATGTGTGCTCATGGGGTGCACTGATCCTGGGGCACAGCCATCCGTCGGTCGTTCGGGCTATCTGCGAAGCTGCCGAGCGCGGAACGAGCTACGGGGCGCCGCACGAAGGCGAGATTCTGCTGGCGGAAGAAATTGTGCGTTCCGTGCCATGGGTGGAAATGCTGCGATTCGTCAACTCCGGCACCGAAGCTACAATGAGCGCGATACGGCTGGCTCGAGCCGCCACCGGGCGCCCCAAAATCGTGAAGTTCGAGGGCAACTACCACGGCCACGTTGACCACCTGCTCGCCAAAGCGGGGTCAGGGGTAGCAACCTTTGGCTTGCCCGACAGCGCAGGAGTGCCCGGCGAGATAACCCAGCATACGCTCGTTTTGCCCTACAACCATGCGGACGCGGTGGAATCGCTCTTCAACGAGATAGGCGAGCAAATCGCCGCCGTTATCGTGGAGCCTGTTGCGGGCAACATGGGCGTTGTGCCCCCTGCCCCGGGCTTCCTGCAGACCCTGCGCCGGCTCACTGCTGAACACCATGCCCTGCTGATTTTTGATGAGGTTATTACCGGTTTTCGCGTCTCGCGTCACGGCGCTGCCAAGCTGTACGACGTGACGCCTGACCTGGTGTGCATGGGCAAAATTATCGGTGGTGGGCTACCGGTCGGCGCGTACGGAGGCAGGCGGGAGCTGATGCAGATGGTGGCTCCATTAGGACCAGTCTATCAGGCTGGAACGCTATCTGGCAACCCGCTGGCGATGGCAGCCGGACTGGCAACCCTGCGCGAACTGAACGATTCGGCTTATTCGCAGCTGGATGCACACGCCAGCGATCTGCAAAGGGCTCTCATGGAGACCACACACAAGCTGGGCGTGCCTGCACACGTTAACAGGGTTGGCTCCATGCTGAGCGTCTTCTTCACCGACCAGCCGGTCACCGACTCCGGATCAGCCATGCGCACCGACAGGCAGCTCTACGCCCGACTATTCCACGCAATGCTCAGGCGAGGTGTTTTCCTGCCGCCGTCCGCGCTGGAGGCCTGGTTTGTCAGCACAGCGCATACCGACGCGCATATCGAGCACACCGCTGGGGCATTCCATGATGCGTTGAAAGAGGCTTTAAGCGCATGACGAGCACATTCAATGACCGTTTCCTGCGTGCCTGTCGCCGGCAGGAGGTGGACACCACACCCATCTGGCTGATGCGTCAGGCGGGACGTTACCAGCCGGAATACCGCAAACTGCGCGAAAAGTATCCGATGCTGGAGCTGTGCACCACCCCCGAACTGGCAGCGGAGGTGACCCTCCTGCCGCTCCGCCGGTTCGAACTGGACGCAGCGATACTGTTTTCCGACCTGACTATCCCTTTCCTCGCGATGGGCGTGCCGTTCACCCTCAAGGAGAACGTCGGTCCCGTGATTGCGAAGCCTCTTCAGACAGAAGAGGATGTGAACGCTCTGCGCATCATGGAACCGGAGGAGGACCTGCCCTTTGTGGGAGAGAGCATCCGCATCCTGCGCCGCGAGCTGCACGTTCCGCTTATCGGCTTTGCTGGCGCACCGTTCACCCTGGCGGCCTATCTGGTGGAGGGAGGTCCGTCGCGAGACTACAGCCGGGTGCGTGCGCTGATGTATCGCCAGCCGGAGCTGTGGAGCAAACTCCTGCACATTCTGGCGCAGAACGTGACGCGCTTTCTGAAGGCACAGATTGAGGCAGGCGCACAGGCGGTACAGCTGTTTGATAGCTGGGTAGGCGCACTCAGCCCCGATGCATACCGGCGATACCTTCTGCCTGTCATGCAGGAGATTGTAGGCGCGCTGAAGCCACTTGGCGCACCCATTATCTACTTCGGCACGGGCACGGCGTCCCTGCTGGAAGCCATGCGCGAAACCGGCGCGGACGTGATTGGGGTGGACTGGCGCGTGTCGCTGGACGAGGCGTGGAAAAGGCTTGACTACGCTTGCGCGATACAGGGCAATTTAGACCCTGCGGTGATGCTTGCCTCTCCAGAGGTCGTGCGCGCTGAGGCAAAAGAGATTCTGCGCCGTGCAGGAGGTCACCCGGGACATATCTTCAATCTGGGACACGGCGTTCTACCTGAAACGCCTGTGGAGAACGTGCAGGTGCTAATTGACACCGTACATCGGGGAGTTTCAGACTGATGATGGGCACACCTCATGTTGTTATTGTCGGTGGTGGAATAACAGGGCTGTCGGCAGCATACTACCTGCAACGCCTCCGTCAGCAGGCAGGTACGCCTCTGCACATCACGCTGGTGGAAGCGGAAGAGTGCCTGGGAGGCAAGGTGGGCACAGTGCATCAGGAGGGGTTCCTGATTGATACCGGTCCCGACTCCTTCCTCGCGCAGAAGCCCTGGGCGGTGCAGCTCTGCCGCGAGCTGGGCATGGAGGGTGAAATCATCTCTCCCTCCGCCCGCAAGTTCTTCATGCTTATCAGGGGCAAGTTACACGCCGTTCCCCATGAGCTGGTATCACTGGTGCCGTCCAGACCGCAGGCGTTGTGGAAAGCCACCTTCATCTCGCCCTGGGGCAAACTGCGAGCCAGTCTGGAAGGTTTTGTGCCTGCGCAGAGAGATGTTGAAGACGAATCGTTAGGGGCGTTCATGCGCCGGCGGTTCGGCAAAGAGTTCGCTATCAAGTTCGCGGAGCCGCTGATGGCAGGCGTCCACGCCGGACACCCCGACCGACTGAGCATGGCGGCCGTGTATCCCATGTACTGGGAGATGGAGCGCAAGTACGGCAGTATCACGCGCGGGCTTCTGCAACTGCGCCGCCAGCGACACTCGGGCAAAGGCTCCCCACACAGCACGTCCCCCTTCGTGGCACTGCGCTATGGGATGGGCAGTCTCGTGGAGCGACTGACGCAAAGCCTCAAAGAGGTGGACGTCCGCCTTTCCACCATGGTGACCGGCGTTGCTCCTCAGGCTGATGGCACGGTTAGGGTGCAGTTTGAGCAAGGTGAGCCTCTGCAGGCAACCGCCGTCATACTGACCACGCCCGCTTACACCGCAGCAGAGTGGCTTCAGCCGTATGCACCCGATGCTGCCCGCCTGTTGAACGCTATCCCCTACGCATCCACCGCCGTAGTCTCCCTTGCCTACCGTCGCGAGGCGGTGGAGCATCCACTGGACGGCAGCGGGTTCCTGGTGCCGCGTACGGAGCCGCTCCCCATCACAGGCTGTACCTGGTCATCCAGCAAGTGGGAAGGTCGTGCTCCCGATGGAAACGTGCTTCTGCGGGTGTTTATCGGCTACGCGGGAGCGGACCAAATTGTGGAACAGCAATGGGATGACCTGCTCGCTCGCATGGCACACGACGCCCTCCAGCCCCTTCTGGGTATCAAAGGTGAGCCAACGATGGTGCAGGTGAACCGCTGGCTCAAAGCGATGCCGCAGTACGAGGTGGGACACCTGAAACGCCTCCAGCAGGTGGAGCAGGCGCTCGCAAACTACCCCTCCATCCTGCTGGCTGGTTCCGCCTATCGCGGGGTGGGCGTCCCCGATTGCGTGAAACAGGGAAAAGAGTCCGCTGAACGAGCGTGGCAGAGAGCTCTGCAGATAGCGGACAGGTAATCACTTACCGACCCGACTGAGCCGACACCGCCATCTGCTCCGCTTCCGGGCGAGGCGCAACTTCACGATAGTGGCTGTCGCGCTCTACCGGGATGCGACCTGCCTCCAGAATAAGGTCAATCATCTGCTGGCGGGTTAGCACCTGATGTCGCTCGCCGGGCGCTTCGTCTTGATAGGTAATCTCATATTCGTGCACCGTGCCGTCCACATCATCCGCTCCGTACCACAGCGCGACCTGCGTCACCGCAGGGGTGTTCATAATCCAGAAGGATTTGATGTGCGGGAAGTTGTCCAGCATCAGACGAGCAACAGCAATATTGCGCAGGTCATCGTAGCCGGATGGGTGTGGCAGATGCTCCAGCTCCGTGCCCTCGGGGTGGAAGCTGAGCGGCGTGAGCGCGAGAAAATGCCCCGTTTCGTCCTGCAGGCTGCGCAGGCGCAGAAGATGCTCCACGCGCTCTTCAACGGTCTCAATATGTCCGTAGAGCATGGTCGCATACTGGTTTAGCCCCACTCGCGCCGCCGAGCGGGCAACCGCGCTCCACTCCTCGCCGCCGATTTTGCGGGGGAACAGCTCCTGGTGAACTCGCTCCGAGAAGATTTCCAGCCCCCCACCTGGCAAACTGTCCAGCCCAGCCTGCTTGAGCGCACGCAGGGTATCCTCGTAACCCATGCTTGCCACTTCCGCAATCTGCACGATCTCCACTGCGGTAAACGCCTTGATATGCACGTTCGGGCGCACCTCTTTCACCGCCTGCAGAACGTCCAGATAATACTGGAACGGCAGTTTCGGGTGAATGCCCCCTACGATGTGAACCTCCGTAATCGGCACGTGCAGATACTGCCGCAGTCGCTCTTTCACTTGTTCGGGGGTCAGGGTGTACGGGGCGGGTCCCCCCTTCTTCGCGTAAAAGGAGCAGAACTTACAAAACTTGTTGCAGATGTTGGTGTAGTTGATGTGCTGATTGCGCACATAGTACGCCCTGTCGCCGTGCAGACGCTCGCGCACGATGTTCGCCAGATAGCCCACACCGGTGAGGTTTGGCGTGGTATAAAGCAGGCGTCCATCCGCCTCATCCAAACGAACGCCTGCACATATCTTCTCATATATCGGCATCAACTCGTCGCCGAGAATGCGTTCCGCAGTCATGAGCACCTCTCAACGTCAGAGAACTTCGGATTCATTATACCCGCTAATCATCTCCCAGCATACCGAAGTTCCTGACAAGGATGCCGAAATCAAACAGAGTGACCTCCTCGTCGCCGTCCAGGTCGGCGTTGGGGTTCCACGCGCTATCACCCGGCATACTGCCGAACGCCGCCACCAGCTGTCCAAAATCAAACAGGGTGACCTCGTTATCGTCGTCCACGTCGCCGTTGACCAGGCTCCATGCCAGCGATACCTCGCCCGACAGACTCGCGCTGACCCGCTGGCGAAGCCAGTGCGTTACCTTCACCGCGACACTGCCAGTGCCAGCCAGCGCGGTTTCCACCGAGAACCGTCCACTGCCATCCAGCGCCGCCGACAGGTTTTCGCTGTTGCTCCCCTGCACCACGTTGAGTCGCACAGGCAAACCGCTTATTGTGCCCCCAAAGTCGCCCAGCGCGACACGCCCCTGCAAAAGCACCTTCAGCACGTCCAGCGAGGCATCCCTTGAGGTTGCCATATACACGGAATCGCCGGCGAACTCCGCGCGAAGTACCTTACTGCCCAGCGTGGCGTTCAGGGGCACAGTGTAGGGCACAGAAGCTCTGCCACTGCTATCGGTGCTTGCCGAACCGACAGTCGTGCCCGCGACTTTGAAGGTAATCAACCTGCCGCTGATGGGTGAAGCGTTATCCTGCCGCCGCAGAACCGCCTCCAGACTCACCGTCTGTCCCCGTCGCGCCGTGACGTTGCCCAGCACAATCTCAGGCGTTGCCCGGCTGATGCTCAGGTTTCCTGTGCCGCTGGATGGGTTGGCGGTGCTGTCACCCTCAAAGGTCACGGAAATCGTGCGCGTTCCCGTGCTGAAAGATTCTGGGATAGTGTATGCGAGCGTCGCCACGCCGTCCGAGCCGGTCACCGCACTGCCAACCGGTGTGCCACCAACAGCAAACTGCAGTGTCTTGCCAGAGATGCTCGCGAGTGTGCCGGTACGCTGTAGAGTAGCGGTGAGGTTCACACTGCCTCCCAGCGTGCCCGACACGTTATCTACCAGCACCCGCGTGGTCACGAAACTCGCGGAGGGCAGAGGCATCCGCCAGATACCCCGCCCGTAAGTTCCCACATACAGGTAGCCTGTGGTGGCGTTCGCACGCAGGTGCAAACAGGGCGTGCTTGGCAAACCGACTCCCAGTTTCGCCCAGTTCGCGCCTTCATCGGTGGTCACGAACACGCCAGTATCCGTCGCCGCTATCAACATGCTGGGCGCGACCGGGTTCACTATCAGGAAGTTCACCGGCGTGTCGGGCAGGTTGCCCGAGATGTTTGTCCACGAGGCGCCGTAGTTCGTGCTCCTGTAAACGTGCCCACTGCCAAAGCCCTGCAGTCCTAAGTATACCGTGCTGGGGTTAGACGGGTGCACAGCAATCCCACCGACCGAACGGGTCGGCAGTCCCGAGTAGCGCGCGGTCCAGGTGCTTCCCCCATCCGTACTCACGTACACGGCTCCATCATCCGAGCCGGTATAGATGACGTTAGAGTTTGAGGGCGCAATGGCGATAACCGACAGCGTACCCGATCCGCGAGTCAGGTCGCCGCTGATTCGGCTCCACGACACCCCGCTGTTTGTAGAGCGATAGAGATATATCGTGCCCACGTAAAACGTGGAGGCGTTATTCGGGTCATTCACTAAAGGTGCGGACCAGGGCGAACGTGGGTCGCCGCTGCCGTTGAACACAGCGCTCCAGCTGCTTCCGCCGTTCGTCGAGCGATAGACGATGGCATAATACACCTCGCCCAGCACGGTGTTGGGGTCACTGCGCTTGTACGCCGCCCAGAAACCATCGCCCCCGAGGGTGATAGCGTAGTTGTTGGACGTGGAGCGAACCTGCGTGCCGTTATCCTGCGCACCGGCTACCAGTCGGCTGGCGTTCGTGGGGTGCACGTCAAAGGCGTAATACTCCATCGTTCCTCTGCCGGTATTGAGCGCGGTGCGATTGGTCCCGCGATTGGCAGAGTAGAACAGCCCGCCATCACAGCCGATAAAGATTTTGCTGGGGTCTGTGGGATCAAACTCCAATGCGTGCTGGTCCACGTGGGCGGTAGAGAGTCCCGAACCGTTAATCTTCGTCCAAGAGTTACCGCCGTCGGTCGTCCGGTAAAGCTCCACTTCGCCCACGTAGGCGATGTTAGGATCGCTGGGGTCCACGCGCATCACCAGGTCGTACCACGACTGCCCGCTTCCCGCCGGCGCGTTGGTTAGCTGTGTCCAGCTGCTCCCTCCTGTGGTGGTCTTCCACACGCTGTGGATACGCGCCCCGGAAAACAGCGTCTGCCCAAACACTACGTAAATCACATTCGGATTACTACGGCACACGTCCAGTTCAATACGTCCCACGCTGGTGCCCAGCGGCAGAGCGTTATAGCGTGTCCAGGTGCTACCACCGTTTGTAGACACGTACACCCCGTTGGAAGAACTTCCCCAGATGTCACCCAACGCTGCCCAGAGGATATTGGGGTTAGTCGGATGCATTCGCAGGGCAGACGCTACGCCTGTCAGCGTGCGGGAGAAGCTGCTCCCTCCGTTGGTAGTCACGTAGATACCCGCATCGGTGCTGACAATCCACTTATTGCGGTTGTTGGGGTCAATCACAATCTCGTTGATACGCTGTCCAGAGAAGGTGCTGCTGCCGACAAGCGTCCAAGAGTTGCCACCGTCGGTCGATTTATAAATGCCTACGCCGCCCAGCGTGTTGCCCGCGTAGTACTCCTCGCCAGTGCCCAGATAGATAGTGTTTGGGTCTGCGGGGTCAATCGCGAGACATCCGACATACTGCGCCGCGAGGAAGTCGGTCAGGTTGGTCCACGTAGAGCCCCGGTTGGTGCTCTTCCAAACACCGCCCTTTGACACGCCAATATAAATCGTGTTCGGGTCGGTGGGGTGGATAGCGATGGCGTTCACGCGGGCGAGCCAGTTCTGGCTGGTGCTGCCGGGACCGAAGAACTCCCAGCTGAGTGCCTGCCCGCTCAGTCCCTCGCCCTGATACAGTGGCAGCTGCTGAGCCTGTTCGTACGCTCTTAACCATGCGCCAGCGGGAACATCGTTGTCAGGAAAAGCGCGTCGGCTGTAGAACCATTCGAGCCGCTTCCACGGCTTGGGCATACCCCACGGGTCCAGTTCCTGTGCGCCAGCGAACGGAGCGAGAACGGTCCATAAGGCAAGTAAAAAGAAGAGACGCTTCATGACATCACCTCATTGGTGGTTGATGCAACCGCTCTATTTTAGCACGTGCACAACCGCAAAAGCAACAAGAGCGGCCGCTACGACGCACCGGCGGCGAGTCGCATCAGAGCCTCATCCACAATCCATCGCTCCGATTCGGGAAGACGTCCCTGCATCTGCCGGAGCAGTTCGAGTGCCCGTGGACTGCTGTTGCCCGCCAGCGCGACCAGCGCCCAGTGTCTGGCGTTAGGATTCGGCGAGTTTAGCGTGTTCTGCAGGGCGGGAATGCTGGCATCACCCATTGCCGACAGCGCACGCGCCGCCAGGTAAGCAACGGTCGCGTTGCCCACGCCCAGTTTCGCCAGCAGAGGTTGGACAGCGGGTGCGCCCAGCGTCGCGAGAGAGTTCGCTGCCGCCTCGCCCACACCGCCGTCGGGGTCTGCCAGTGCCTCAAGAAGGTGCGGAATAGCCGAAGGCTGTCCGGTCTGTCCCAGCGCAGTGGCAGCCGCACGCCGCACCCGGTAATCTCCGTCCTTCAGCGCGGCCGCCAGAGGCGCAACCGCTGCGGGGTCGCTCATTCCGCCCAGCGCCTCTGCCGCCAGTCGGCGCACTTCGGGGTCGGGATTGCGAATCGCCTGGGACAGCGCAGGGATAGCCGCACGTCCCGCGCGAGCCAGCGCTCCTACTGCTGCCGAGCGCAGTATCAGGTCCTCATCGCTGAGGGCACGCACCAGTGCGGAAACTGCGCGCGGGCTGGCGATTTTGCCCAGCGCCACCGCTGCCTGCGCCCGTGCGTCGCCGTCGTCTTCGGGATTGTTTACTGCTCGTAACAGTGCGTCCTCGGCGGAGGGACGGGCAATCGCTGCCAGCGCGCCGATAACCACGCGACGTACCGCTGGGGAATCGTTCTGGTGCTTCAACAGAGCGGGCACGGCACGCGGGTCACCCAGCTTGCCGAGCAGTTCCGCCACGGCGGTGCGAAGCGCCTCGTCCTTATCTTCAATCAGCGGCAGTACCTGTAGTGTGCACACCTTACCAATACGAGACAGGGCATCGCTGGCAGCGGCGCGAGAATCGCTATTTTTCAACGCTTCCACCAGCTTTGGCACAATCGGCTCACCCAGCGTAGCCAGCGCCCTGGCTGCGCCTGCTCTCACATTGCTATCTGCATCCTTCAGCGCATCCAGCAGAGGTTGCGGATATTTCGGAGCCAGAGTAATCAGTGCCTGCGTAACCCGTTCGCGCATCTTGATTTCAGGGTCTTTCTGCAGGGCGAGCAGAGCCTTTACCGCCTCCTGCGTGCCAAGTCGTTCAAAAGCCTCCGCTGCCCTCATGCGGGCGGGAAGCGAACGCTGTTGCACCAGGTCGTACAGCGAGTCGTGTGTCGCCAGCGCTTTCGCTCCTGAAACCTGACGCGCAGGATCCCGGCTTACGAGGTCGTCCACCGTTTTCTGGGTCTGCACATTACGCCAGACCGTCCAGCCGATAATTCCACCGATAATCACTATCCAGATTGCCCAGCGCAGAGCGGCTGCTCGGTTCATGTTCGACATCCCCTTGCACAATGTTCTGTCCGAAACAACTTTTCGGCTCTCGCTCTGCGGATTCCTGCACGCCTGCCGACAGGAACATTCGCCCCGTTTGCCGTAAAGATACTTAATCCATGCTGTCGGAGGCGCGTAGATGCGAAAAATCACCATCGTTGGAGCTGGAGGATATGTCTTTCCTGTCCGATTGACGGTAGACATCCTGTCTTTTCCCGAGCTGCAGGACTCGGTCATTTACCTTTACGACATCGACGGCGAGCGGCTGGCTCGCACCAAACGGCTGATAGATGGCATCGTGGCTCGCAACAACCTGCCCACCCGCGTGGAGGCAGGACTGGACAGGCGTGAGGCACTGCGTGGGGCAAACTACGTTATCGTCGCTTTCCAGGTGGGAGGTGTCGAGGCTTATAAATGGGATGTGGAGATACCTCGCCAGTATGGCTTGGACCAGTGCGTGGGAGATACGCTGGGACCCGGTGGCGTGTTTCGTGGTCTGCGCTCCATCGCCGTCTTGGAAGAGATAGCCCGCGACATGCATGAGCTGTGTCCCGACGCCCTCATGCTCCAGTACGCGAACCCGATGTCCATTAACTGCTGGGCGCTGAACCTGATGGGTATCAAGGTGGTGGGGTTGTGCCACAGTGTGCAGGGAACCAGCAAGATGCTGGCGCACGAGCTGGGCGTGCCATACGAGGAGGTATCGTTCAAGTGTGGCGGTATCAACCACCAGGCGTGGTTCACCGAGTTCAAGCATAACGGCGTAGATGTCTATCCGCGCCTGCGCGAGGTGATGTTCCAGAAATATCCCTCCCCCCTGGAGGTGGACTCGGTAAGCCGGCTGCCCGTCAACCGGTTCGAGCAGCGTGGGTTGGACCATAAAGCGGAAGACGAGGTGTATTATCACGAGCGCGTGCGCACCGAGATTATGCGCACCTTCGGTTACTTCCACACCGAAAGCTCCCATCACGGTAGCGAGTACGTGCCCTGGTTCCGTAAAAACGCCGACCTGATAAACGCCTACATCCCCGTCAGGTGGGACTATTACCAGATTTCCTGCTCGTATCAGGAAGAGAGCCACCAGGAGTATCTGCGCCAGCTGTGCGAGGGACCCCTTCACCTGAGCGAGGAGTATGGAGCGCGCATCATTCACGCCTGCGAGACGGGTGAGCCTGTGGTGATTTACGGCAACGTGCCCAACTGGGGCGGGCCCGGAACCGACCCGAAGCACTCGCGCTCACACATCATCTCCAACCTGCCGCATAACTGCTGTGTGGAGGTCGCATGTCTGGTGGACCGCAACGGCGTTCAACCCATTGCCTTTGGCGACCTGCCCCCACAGTGTGCTGCCATCAATCGCCAGAGCATCAACGTGCAGGAGCTGGCGGTCTTAGCCGCGATGACGCGCGACCGCTCGCTGGTATACCAGGCGGTGGCGATGGACCCGTTGACGGGTGCCTTGTTAACACTACCACAGATCCGGCGCATGGTGGACGAGATGTTTGAGGCAGAGAAACAGTGGCTGCCGCAGTTTAGCTAAAAGGAGGTAAGACCATTTTGGATATAGACGCAGTAACGGAAAAAGTGCAGGCTTTCTTCTCGGAGGTGCTGGCGGAGAAGAACCGCCCCCGCTACCATCACGGCCTATGGCAATCGTACGGGCATGTAGCCACACCCGCAGGAGCACGCCGGCGTGTGCGGTTTGTCTATGACCTGTGCGAGCTGGCGCATTTCTCGCCCGAGGGCAAGGTGATTCTGGATGCGGGGTGCGGCTATGGGGTCATCTCCACTATTCTGGCGATGATGGGCGCGAACAAAGTAGTAGGCGTGGACATTTCAGAAGAGAGGCTGCCCACCTTTGCTCGGATTATCGAAGACTATCAGATGGGCGACCGGCTGGAAGCGCACCTGCGAACGGTGGAGGACACCGGTCTGCCCAACGCTTCGGTTGATGCTGTGATATCCAACGAGGCGATTTCTCACTACTACGACATCGACGCCTTCCTGAAAGAAACAGCGCGTGTCTTGAGACCCGGCGGTGTCTTACTGATTGCGGACGGCAACAATGCGGCCAATCCTATCCGCCGGCGCGACACCCAGGAGATATGGAAGCGCTTCGAAAACGGCCCCCCTGGCGAGGTGCATGGACACCTGCTGAAGACGCCTTACGTCGAGATGCGGCGGCAAATCATCAGGTCGGCTGCGCCCGAGCTTTGCGAAGAGATTGTGGAGCAGATGGCACGACGCACCAGCTACATGTCCCGAGATGAGGTGATTCAAGCGGTACAGCATTATCTGGCTTCCGGACAGATGCCCAACTCCACGTTTGACCCCAATCGGTGCCCGGTGAACCCACTATCGGGCGCTCACATGGAGTACATGTTCTATCCCCCTGCACTCGCCCGGCAGATAGAAAGCTATGGATTCCGCGCACGCCACTACGCCGCTCTGGGTGGTGCGATACCCGTATGGATGTCTCCGCTTGATCGCATATTCCGATTGCTGACACCGCTCACCCTTCCGCTGGCACGCGCTTTTCGCATTGTGGCGGTGTGCGAACCTAGGAGGCAAGTGTGGACAATCGGATGACAGTGGAAGATCTGGCACATCGCCTGCAAGCGATTTTTTCGGATGTGCTTCAACCAGCCAACAAGGGCTTGTACGACGAGTGGCTGTGGCGGTACTATGGGCATTTGGGCCGTTACGCTGGCAGTCGCACCCGCGTGCAGTACGTCACCGACCTCTGCAATCTGGCGCGTTTTTCTCCTCAGGCTAAAGTGATACTGGATGCAGGATGCGGGTTCGGCGCAGTGTCCATCATTTTGGCTCTGATGGGAGCACGAAAGGTATGGGGTGTTGACATTTCCGCCAGAATGCTGGACACCTTCAACAAGATTATCCACTCGTACGGTCTCGATGACCGCATTGAAACCCACCAAACGTCCGTTACCGACACGGGCATCCCCAGCGGTTCGGTTGACATGGTGCTTTCGAATGAGGCGATTTCTCATTACGACGATGTTGACGGCTTCCTTCGTGAGGCAGCACGCGTGCTTGTGCCCGGCGGGGTGGTGATTATTGCTGACGGCAACAACGGCTCCAACCCATGGATTGCCCGACTCACCCAACAGGTTTGGGACAGGTTCGAAAACGGTCCCGCCGGTGAAGTGCACGGACATCGTGTGACAGAGCCTTATGTGCAGATGCGAAAGCGCATGATTCAGTCCATGGCACCCGATCTGCCCTTGGACATCGTTGAACAGCTGGCTCAGGTCACCTTCGGTATGGTTGAAGTTCAGATTGCCGAAGCGGTTCAGAAGTATCGTCAAACGGGGATAATGCCCAACTCGCGGTTCGCGCCGGGGAAAGTGCCTCGCAATCCCGAAAGTGGTGCGTACATTGAACGCCTGTTCAAGCCTGCCGAGTTGGCTCGTCATATCAGCCAGTTCGGGTTTGAAGTGCGCTACTACGCCTATTTCGGAGGCGCGAAAGGCAATCCGCTCATCCGAACGGTAAACGCCATCGGCACGGCTTTGAGCCCTGTCAGCATCCCCTTCGCCAGGGCGTTTCGGATAGTAGCAAAACGGTTGTAACCAGTCTAAACATTTAGTTAACATTTGTGGGGTACACCGTATATGCACAATATGGATACAGGAGGTGTACCCAGAGATGAATAGCGGCTACACGGTAGCCCGTTTGATAGAAGATACCTGTCCGCGCTGTGGGCGCAATCTGGTGTTGCGCACCGCGGTCAATCACGCTCAGCGGGAAACGCGCTACGTTCAGCAGTGCCCTAGCCGAACATGTGGCTATCGCAGGACAAAGCGTGTGTTCAAGCTGATGCAGGTTGCCTAAATGGAGACAAACAGAAACGGAGCGGGATAAACCGCTCCGTTATTCTTTTCTTTAGGAGCATGGAGCCGACGGGCGGACTCGAACCGCCGACCTACGCATTACGAGTGCGCCGCTCTACCGACTGAGCTACGCCGGCTGATAAGAAAATGGTGCCGCGGGGCAGAATCGAACTGCCGACACCAGGATTTTCAGTCCTGTGCTCTACCAACTGAGCTACCGCGGCATGTCTTAGAAATGGCGGGGACGACGGGGCTCGAACCCGCGGCCTCAGGCGTGACAGGCCTGCGCTCTAACCAACTGAGCTACGCCCCCGCATGGTGTAAATGCATGGTGGGCGAAAGAGGGCTCGAACCTCTGACCTCTTCCTTGTAAGGGAAGCGCTCTTCCAGCTGAGCTATTCGCCCTCTTTGAAGGAAGATTTCCCACCAGCACCGTATATTATTCCAAAAATCTTGCGATTTGTCAACGGGGTGAGCGCGATTTTCTCGCCCCACGACGTAAAAAATCCTGGCTAAAGGAGGTCTCTCAATGCGCAAGTGGTGGATTCTGCCTGCCCTGGCTGTGGCGCTGGCTGCCGTTATCCCGGCAGGCGCGCAGGAGGAAACGGGGAACAACAACCTGCGTGTGCGAGCAGGGGTTTTCTTCCCGCAAAAATCGGAAGCACGCGATGCGGCAGGTAAAGCCTGGTTCACAGCAGGGGTCGAGTACGCTTTCCAACCGCTGGTCAGCCCCGGCTACGAGGGCAAGTTTACCCTCAGCGTCGACTTTATGGGCAACAAAGACATGCAGAACATCCCCGTGCAGATTAACCTGGTCAGCGCGTACGACCGGTTTACGTGGAGCGTAGGCGCGGGTATCGGCTTCGCAAAGAACACCGTCGGCGATGCCAAAACGGGCATGACCTACAGCGTCGGCGTCAGCGCCACTCTGGGCAACACCTCTATCCCGCTGGAACTCGGTGTGGTGTGGCGCGGGATGACCAACGTTAGCAATCAGCTTGACGGTGTGGCAGTGCATCTGCAGTTGCGCTTCTAACACCACCTGGCGTTCGGCGAACCTCCGCCGAACGCCTCCCCCCTACGGTTCGCTGGCACGCAGAAGGTCACTGACGGTCACAACCTGATAGCCCTGTGCTTCCAGCGCGTTCAGCAGCTGGGGTAATGCCTCAGCCGTGGCTTCACTGCCACAGTGCATCAACACGATGGCGCCGGGACGCATGTGACGCATTACCCTGTCGGTAATCATCTGCGGAGTGATGTCCTTCTTCACGCTATCCCAGCTATCAACTGTCCAGTAGACCGTCAGATACCCCTCGTCGGCAACTACCGTGCGCACTCGCTCATCGCGCGCACCGAAGGGAGGGCGAAACAGCGGTTTGGTGCTTCGGCCACACACGCGCAGGGCAATCTCCTCAGTGCGGCGCAACTGCTCCCGAATCTGCTCGTCGGGCAGAGAGGTGAACGCCGGATGCGACCACGAATGATTGCCCAGCTCATGCCCCGCTTCGGCAATCTGGCGCGCGGCATCGGGGTATCGCTCGATCCACTGCCCCGTCAGGAAGAAGGTGCAGTGTAACCCACGCTGTGCCAGCGCACGCAGGATTTTGGGCACAGGCTCAGCGGAACTGCCCGCGTCAAACGTAAGCGCGACCAGCTTTGCTTTCGTCCCTCCGCCGTCCACTTCGCGTGAGGATACCTTCAGCGCGGCGGCTGTAGCGGACACTCCGTCCGCTCTGCCAGCATCTTCAGGGAGAGGCTCGGGTGGCTGTGTTCTCGCGGCTGCCGTTTCCTGCGATGAGAAGGATTCCCTGTGTGATGCCACTGCCCGCGTGCGACCCCCAGTTTTGGACGAAGAGGATGGACGCGCCTCCTCGCTCTTGGCGCTCCGGGTGGAAGGAGGTAAGTGGCGAGAGACATAAACGGCAACTACCAGAACTCCAGCCACTATCAGCAGAACCTGCAGAAAGCCCCACAGCACCCGCCAAACACCGGGAGTCCGTCGTCGCGATGTTTTCCGTCTTCGAGACGCCATTGTTCTATGGAGAGGAGGCTACCTTAGGGGCGGTCAACTTCTCGCGCAGATACTCCACCGCCTTCTGTAACTGCACATCGTGGGCGCGGTCGTCAATGTCGGTCATCTCCTCGCTCTGCTTCACCACGATGTCGGGCTGGATGCCTCCGCGCCTTATCTCGTTGCCGTCAGCGTCTACTTTGCGGTTCAGGTCATAACCGCTGGGCGTCAGGTACTTCGCTGTGGTGATAGCCACTGCTGAGTTGTCCTGCAGCTGAAAAATGGTCTGCACCAGCCCCTTGCCGAAGGTGGTCTCGCCGATGATAATCCCGCGCTTATTGTCACGTATTGCCCCGGCGACGATTTCGGACGCGCTCGCGCTCCACTCGTTCACCAGCACCACCAGCGGATAGGGCTTGAAGGCACGCCCGCGCTCCGCATACAGTCGGGTAATCTGCCCGTTCTTCTCCTGAATGAGCACGACCACGCCGTTATCGATGAACCGGCTGGCAACATCTACTGCCACGTTCAGCAGTCCGCCCGGGTTGTAGCGGAGATCCAGTATCAACGCACGCAGCCCTTTTCCTTCCAGATCGCGCACCTTCTGAGCCAGCAGCTGGTCACACTTCTCGTTGAACTGCTCCAGCCGCACCCGTCCAATGCCGAGCTTTTCGTCCTCCATGTAGGAATACACGACCGGCGAGGTGATGAGGTCGCGCACAATGGTGATGTGCAGAAGGCTAGGCGCTCCTTTGCGACGGATGGTCAGCTCCACTTTGGTGCCGCGTGGTCCTCGTATCCGCTTCACCACGTCATCCACCCGCATGCCCGCGATAGGCTTGCGGTCTACTTCTACAATCACATCTCCCGCCTTGACTCCCGCCTTATCCGCCGGACTTCCTTCAATGGGGCGGTAGATAACAATTTGGCCGTCCTTCTCCTGCAGCTGCGCGCCGATGCCGAAGAAGTCTCCCCGCGTGTCCTCCTGCATACTGCGGTATTCGGTCGGGTCCATGAAGCGGGTGTAAGGGTCGTGCAGTGCGGCTAACATACCGCGGATGGCGGCGTAGGTCAACTGCTTCTCGTTGACAGGCTGATAATACTGAGTGCGCAGGCGGGAAAGCACATCCCAGTATAACCCCACGGGCCAGAGGTATCCCTGCTGGACGTCCTGCTCCATCTGCAGGGCGAGGTTAACGCGCTGGGGCACGGTCTGCGCCGCATACAGCGCACGCCGAACGTTGCCCGACCGCATGTCGGCATAGAAGAAGCCCGCCAGAAAGGCAAGCGTTATCAGCAGAGGGAGCATTCCTGAAATGGACCAGCGCCTTGTTCGCATCGTCTTTTCCCTTCCTATGCCCGTGTGGTTCTCAGCATGTTGACCGCCTTCTCCAGCGCCAGGTCGTGTCCCTGTTTGGGAACGGTCGGAGCGGAAACGGTCGGATAGACACCCTTCCCGTGGAAATCACCACCGTTCAGGGTCAAAAACTTTCCTGTGGTTAATGTAATGGCAGAGCCGTCCGGCAGCGGGATAAAGGTCTGCACCAGCCCATCTCCAAAGGTGCGCTCACCAACCAGTTTGGCACCTGCCTTATCGCGCAGTAATACCGCCAGCACCTCGCTCATGTTTGCCGTGCCCTGGTTGACGAGCACCACCATCGGCGCCTTTACGCGCGGATTGGCGGAGACGCTCACCGGCTGACGTCGCTTGTTCTCACCGTTGCGCGTTTCCATCATTGCCAGCGCGGAGCTTTTCACCAGCATACCGGCGACCTGAGAGGCTGGTTCCACCTGACCGCCCGGATTATTGCGCAGGTCTACCACCAGCCCGCGCAGGTTGTTGCCCAGCCCCGCGAGGGCGCGTTTCAGGGCGTCTGGCGTCTGTGCGTTGAACTGCACGATGCGCAGATACCCTACCCCGCCCGGCATCAGCCTGTAGGTGACGGGTTCCACCGTCAACGTGCCCGGAGTGACCTTCACCTTCAGGGTAGCGCTGCCCCGCCGCACGGTCAGCGTCAAGGGAGCCTGGTTCTTGTCGCTGGTCAATACGTTGAGCGCCTTGCGCAGGTCCAGTCCCGCCAGCACTCGCTTTCGGGCATCTTCCAGCGCCTTTACCAGCTCGTTGCCACGTGCCCCGGAACGACGAACCTGCGCGAACAGGTCGTAGGCGATAACCCACTTGCCATCGATTTCGGTGATGACGTCGCCCGGCTGCAACCCCGCTCGTTCCGCAGGGCTACCGGGCAGAGGGCAAATCACCGTGAGTTCGCGCCTTTCGATATCCTGCGTTACTCGGCGAACCACCGTTAGCGCCGCGCCGATGCCGTGATACGTGCCGCGTGCGGCTTCCTGCAGCAGACGGGCTTCTTCAGGCTCCAGGAAACGGGTGTTTGGGTCGTTCAGAGATTGAAGCATCGCCCGTACCGCCCCGTAAGCCATCGGCTTGGCCATCTCAGGGGTGTACTCAACGTGCTGTTTCTCCACATACTTGAACACGCTGTAGAACAGCTGCATCAGGTCCATACTGACGGGAGAGGCGCTGTCGCTGGGCGCGGACGCCACCACGTAGCTCTGCTTGGGAGAATACTCCTGCAACGAGGTCACACGAGCACGTGGGTCTGCACTTGCCACTGGCAACGAAGCCAGCTGCCGACGAAGCCACCATCCCGTTCCGAAAGCCATAACTGCCAGCAGGAACCAGGGTATCACACGCCGTGGGGCACGGATGTTCAACGATAAACCTCCCTTCGCATCACCGACCTGCCAGCTGGCAAGCGGGTGTATGCATCACGTTCGCAAGTCTCCTGCAGACCTATTATAGCATCCCTCCGAAAACGGAGTCAATTCGATGGCTTACTTCAGCTCCTTGTTGTAGGCGATGAGCAGGCTGATACGCCGGTTGGAATAGTGATACGGATCGTCGGGCACGCGCAGTTTGTTGTCGGCATAGCCGCGCACCTCATAAATCTGCCCTTTGCCCACACCGCCAGCCTCCAGCACCCGCCTCGCGCTGTTCGCCCGGTTAGCCGAAAGCTCCCAGTTGGTCATCCCCCCTCGCGAAAACGGGCGACTGTCCGTGTGCCCCTCAATGATAATGCGGTTAGGCAGTTTGGCAAGGTATTTGGCGATTCGCAAAAGCAGCTGGCGTGCTTTCGGATTAATCTCTGCGCTGCCCGTCAGGAAGAACACGGACTGCGAGCTCTCGAGCAGTTCGATGCGAAGCCCCTCGTCCACCACCTGTATCTGCACGTACGGTTTGAGGTGCTTGAACTCCGGTGCTCCTGCCACGACTTTCTCCAGCTCCTGTTTCGCCAGTTCCATTCTTTGCTTCTCGCCCACCTCGGCGATTTTGGACGGGTCCTTTTCGCCCGCTTTGGCGGCTCCACCATCTGGGGAGATGCTGAAGGCGAGTTTCCCTTCGTTGACCGCCTTCATAAAGCCCACCGGGTCTTTGAAGTAAGCGGCTATCGCTTCCTTGATGTTCTGGCTCAAGCCGATAATCCACATCACCAGGAAGAAAGCCATCATGGCGGTTACGAAGTCGGCGTAAGCTACCTTCCATGCGCCGCCGTGATGGCCGTGCTCACCGTGCTTCTTCTTCACAATGCGGATGTCGCCGCCCTTGTTGCCTTCTGCCATGCCCGTCCTCCTATGCCGCTGCCGCCTGGCGTCCCGTGCCCTTCACTGTCTCTTCCATCTCGCGGAAGCTGGGACGATAGGCGGGAGGTATCTGCCGACGCGCAAACTCCACACAGGTAATGGGCGACTCGCCACGGGCAAAGGACAGCAACGCGTGGCGAATGCATTGCATGTACTCTTCTTGCGCCTGTACGCGACCTTCGACCGCCTGCGATAGTGGCTGGAAAACGCCATACGCCAGAAGCACGCCCATGAACGTACCGACCAGCGCCGCCGCCACCTTGTGCCCGATTTGCTCTGGCGGACCGTTAATCGCTTGCATGGTAATCACCACGCCCAGCACCGCCGCCACGATTCCGAAACCGGGCATGGCGTCACCCGTTTTGGAAAGCATGTGCGCGGGCTTCATGGCTTCCTCTTTATGGGTTTCCAGGTCAATCTCCATCAGGTCGGACAGCTCGTAGTGTCCAACCGCACCCGTCAGAATGACCTTCACGGTGTCGCACAGAAACTCCATCGCATGATGGTTTGCCATGATACCCGGATACTGAGCGAACAGCTCGCTGGATTCGGGGTTTTCCACGTGGCGCTCCAGCGCGAGCAGTCCTTCCTTTCGCGCCAGGGTGAACATGGCAAACAGCATCTGCAGGAGCTCCATGTAGCCATCCTTGCTGACCGGTGGCGGCTTCAAAAGCCCCATCACCGCTTTAATCAGCGTCTGCACGCCGCTGATGCCGTTACCCACAATCACTCCACCGAACGCCGCGCCGCCGATGATAATCACTTCGGAAATCTGGATAAGCACTCCAATCTGCCCGCCGTGCATGATGTAACCAGCCAGAATGGAGCCGAACACGACAGCCAGTCCGATGAGCACAAACATCCGATTGCTGACCTCCTGTGTGAAGCATGAACAGGGTCTCTATAAAAGTGTCGGCTAAAAGGGGGAGAATGTACAGGGGAAGGGAGGGCGGCTGAGGTTCAGCCGCCCCGTTCTACGTCACGCTTATCGGCCTGCGGGTGCAGGTTGTTCCATGCCTTCCGCGGACGGAGCACCCTTCATCAAGCCAGCTTTTCCGCCCGGCGCGATGTCCAGGTGTCCTATCGCCTTACCCTGCCGTGGTGCAATAAACGACTTGTAGGCAGAGAAGACTGCCAGCACAATAGCTACTACGGCGATGATCACCCAAATCGCCGTCTTGCTGGATGATGGTTTGGACATGGCTCTTCTCCTTGTTTTACGGCTTGAACGCCTCGCTCCAGTGGATGTAGTTGAACAGGCGGTTATCAACCGCTGTCTGGTCCCATGGCCAGTACATCAGCTGTCTGCGTCGCATGGGTTTGGCATGACCATCTGCCCAACCAATGGTCATTACTTGATTATGGTTACCCAAAGAGAATTGTGCATCCCCTGTGCCACACCAGTTTACCGTGAAGTAATTCGGTGCGTCGGGCCAGTTGGGGTCGGCGATATTGCGGTTATCCCAGCGCCAGTAGGACATGTGCCTCCCGTAGCTCACCATTGTCCACAGCTCATACATCAGAACCGTTTGCGCGGGGCGGCCCACCTCAGCGGTCGTTTTGGAATCAGCGCTCGCATAGTAGGCGCATAATCCGAACGTCGCTGTGTTCTCGTACGTGCCAGGCTGGAAGTGGGTGAACGAGTAGCTGATAGGATACCACCACCCGTTGGGGCCCGTACAGTCGTCACGGCGCACGTTGTCGCTGGGGCACTTCCACACACCTGTGTTTTTCACGTATGGGTTCAGCATGTCTTCTGCCCCGATGGCCTGGTCGGGTCCGTTGGGGTCATTGTTCCAGCACTTGCTGGGGCAACCGCCAGTGCACGCCCCCGGGTTGGTGTAACAGGTAGGATTGAGTACCAGCAGGCGATGGAACTTCTCGTCATAGTCCTGCGTGTACATCAAAGCGCCCAGAAGCAACTGCTTTACATTGGAGATGCAGTTTGCCTGTCGCGCCTTCTCACGCGCCTGGGCGAATACGGGGAACAGGATGGCTGCCAGTATCGCGATAATCGCGATGACCACCAGCAGCTCGATTAGCGTAAATGCACGGCGAGACATCCTCATCAGGCTCCTTTCCTGTTGTGTGTGGCTTTTGATGATATTATAGAACGGCATGCCAGGCGTGTCAATGCTTTTTTGTCCCAGCGGCGGCAAAAATATGGAGGATCCGATGACGGCAATGACGGAAAACATCAGGGATCATCCTGGACGCTACTTCCTGTCATGCTGAGCGTTCGCGAAGCATCTCGTTTTTGAGACCCTTCACTCCGTTCAGGCTGACAAATTCAGCGAGACCATTCCTTCCGTTCAGAGTGACAAATAAAGCGAGACCATTTGCCCCGCCCAGCGCAACAAAGGTGCCATTTTGAGCGCAGTGAAGCATCTCTGAGATTCTTCGCTTTGCTCAGAATGACATAAAAAAGAACATAATGACAAAATATCATATTAAGACAATGCTGTTTCCAATTTCGTCAAGGCCTCACGGGCCGCTGCCTGCTCGGCTTCTTTCTTGCTCTTGCCTGTGCCGCTACCCAGAACACGTTTACCCAGGCGCACCTGTACATAGAAGGTCTTATCGTGGTCTGCGCCGGTCTCGGAAATCACCTCATATTCGGGTGTCTGACGCAGTAGCGCGTGTGTCCTTTCCTGCAGGCGCGACTTGTAGTCGTGTACTCGCGCCGAATCCGGCGCCCGGTGAATGATGTCGCCGAGCACGCGCAGGACAAACCGCCGCGCTTCCTCCAGCCCGCCCTGCAGATACACGGCGGCGATAACCGCCTCGAGGGCATCGGCTAAGATGCTGGTACGCTGGCGTCCTCCCTGCGCCTCCTCGCCCGCGCTCAGGCGGAGCATCTGGTCAATGCCCAGCCCTTTCGCCACCTGTGCCAGCGTGCGCCGGCTGACCACCAGTGCACGGGCACGAGAAAGCTCTCCCTCCGTGTGATGGGGAAAGAGATGATACAACGCCTCACTGACAATCAGCCCAAGCACCACATCTCCCAGAAACTCCAGCCGCTCGTTGCTCGCAGGCGCCCCTTCTGCCAGCGCCGAGCGATGGGTTAACGCCTGTTTAATCAGCGGGATGCAGGCTTCGTCAATCTGGAGTTTCTGACACCATTCTCGCAGAGACATCTCAGAAGCGTTCAAACCGTTCCACGTTCACCACGAAAACGATGGCTCCACCGACCAGCACCTTCACCGGGTTGGGCACGAAAGTGCCTACCGGCGCGGCGTCCGGCGGCAGTACGTTAACGTACTGCTCGCGCGTCTTGCAACTCTCGCCAATGAGGCGAAGCACCTGCTCCAGGTCCTGGTCCTCCACCCCGATGAAGAGCGTCACGTTACCCTCGCGCAGGAAGCCACCCGTGCTGGCTACCTTGGTGAACTTGAATCCGTTGCGAAGCAGTGCATCCGAGATCTTGTTTTTGTCGCGGTCGTGCACGACAGCGATAACCAGTTTCATGATTGTTCCCTCCTGCCCTGCAGGTATGTGTATTATACAGGAACAGGCGCGAGCGGTTCAAATCGGCGGCACTCAGAGCAGGGAACGAACATCCTGCCAGATGGCTTCCTGCAGAACCTGCAGGGGGCGCGTCGCATCCAGCACCAGGAAGCGATGGGGATTCTGCTGTGCCTCCGTCAGGAACCCTTCTCGCACCCGCTGGTGGAAGGCTAACTCCTCGGCACCGATGCGATTCAGCTCCTGCTGACGGCTCAAACCCACCTCCACAGGCAGGTCCAGCAGGTAGGTGCGAACCGGTTCCAGCCCACCCGTAGCAAAGCGGTTCAGCCGGCGCACCCACGCGATGTCCAGCCCTCGCCCATAGCCCTGATACACCAGGGTCGAGTCGGCGTAGCGATCGCAAATGACCGTCTTGCCCTCGGCGAGGGTGTTTAGGATATGGCGGGTGTGGATGGCGCGGTCGGCGATGAACAGCAGGAGCTCTTCTTCACTTCGGAGGTCGCTGTGTTCCAGAAGCACCTCGCGCAGGCGCGGCTCCCACGGCTCCCACGTCAGCCAGCAGTCAACCCCCTCTTCCTGCAGACGTTGTGCCAGCCAGCGGGCAAGGGTGCTCTTGCCCGCTCCTTCAATGCCCTCGAAGGTGATAAAGGGAACGTTCATCGCTTACGGGGGTGAGATGCGCACACGACGGTTCGGCTCCACACCCACGCTCTCGGAAACTAGCCGATACTTCTCCACCAGCTGATGCTGAAGTCGGCGGATGTAACTGTTCTGGGGCGACAGGTCCACCGGCATGGAGGTGCGCAGTACCTCCTGTATCGCCTCTTCCGTCTCCAGAAGTGCCGCTTCGGTGGGGTCTACCGACGGCTCCGAATCCTCCCAGCCCTCCGGCGGGCGCATCGCGAAGATGTCCTGCACGCTACCCGCAATCTGCGCGTAGGTGTTGCTCTTCACCACGTACACGGGCAAGCCCTTGTTCGCGGCTTCCTTCATGCGCGTCGGCTCCTTGCGGGCGTTGGCTTTGAGCGCAATAACCACGTCCGCCTGCTGGACGTCGCGCACGATGTAGGCAGGCACACGCAGTTCCCGGATAGCGCGCTCCAGCCGATTACGGCTGACACCATACGGGAAGATTCGCACCGTGGGAGGCAGCTGCCTCCGCTCTCTGGAAGCACTGGAGCGAATCGTCAGCACGCCGGTCTCCCGCGCAGGCTCGGGGGCATCTCCCGTTTGCACCACCTGAATGGTGCCATCCGGCAGGCGCACCCGCACCTCGGGGCGTGGCGTTTCACCGCGCAGGAGGCGGTCCACCGTGCTCGCCACGTCGTGGTGAATCGCCAGCTTATCCTTCTCTATCATCTCGATGACGATGTCGAAGGTGGGCGGAGCCTTGCGCTCCAGAACGGTCTTCTGCGTGCCGCGCCGGCGTGCCTCCTCGTCCGACAGGGTGACCGCCTGAATCCCTCCCACCAGGTCGCACAGGGTGGGGTTCATCAGCAGGTTCTCCAGGGAGTTGCCGTGTGCGGTACCGATGAGTTGCACACCGCGCTCGGCGATGGTGCGCGCTGCGAACGCCTCCGCCTCCGTGCCGATTTCGTCAATCACAATCACCTCGGGCATGTGGTTCTCCACCGCCTCAATCATGACGGCGTGCTGGAGTTCGGGCGAAGCCACCTGCATTCGCCGGGCCATGCCGATGGCGGGATGCGGAATGTCGCCGTCCCCGGCAATCTCGTTGGAGGTGTCCACGATGACCACACGCTTGTTGAACTCATCCGCCAGCACGCGCGCGATTTCGCGAAGCTTGGTGGTCTTACCGATGCCCGGGCGCCCCAGCATCAACACACTCTTGCCCCGCTCGATCACGTCCTGAATGATGTCAATGGTGCCAAAAACAGCTCGTCCCACGCGACAGGTCAATCCAATGATACGCCCCTGTCGGTTGCGGATGGCGGAGATACGGTGCAGAGTGCGCTCGATGCCCGCGCGGTTGTCCTTGCCGAACGCGCCCACGCGCTGAACCACGTAGTCGATGTCGGCTTCGGTGACCTCCATGTCGCTCAACTGCAGGGTGCGGTTGGGGAAGCGTGCCTGAGGCTCCCGCCCGAGGTCTAAAATGACCTCCAGCAAGTCCTCCAGGCTCGGCTCCTGCTCCAGAGCGCGACGCACCTGCGGGGGCAACACGGCTAACAGCTCGTCCAGGTTGTCGGTGACGCGCAACTGCGTCTTCGGGCGCTGAATAATCTGCCCGCCGGTTGTGGATGTGAAACTGCTCATGCGGTTGATAGAGATTCTCGATCCCTCCTGCCGATTGCGGCATGTTGCAAGTTACTCTTTCCACTGTTATGATACCGAATCTGGACAGCTCAAGGCAAGCGATTCGGGCGCCGGTCTCTGACGGTTTTTTGAATCGCCCACCCGAGCGCATAGACCACTGTCCCTACCACGAGCCCCGGATACATGGGCTGGATGAAATCGGGGTCCTGCACGCGCCCGCTCAGCGCACTATATACCATCCACCCCAGCGACGTGCCAAATCCGAGCACCATCGTTGCCAGCACGAAGGGTGCAGGGGCGCGATACCTGCTGGTATAACTGCCCACCAGAGGCAACAGCAAGCCCGGAATGAACAGCGAACCAATTAGATACCACAGGTTGACCACCGACTGCACCTTCCACGCCAGCACAATGGCGATACCGCCCACCAGGGTAATGCCCCAGCGCGTGTAGCGCATCGCCTCCGCCTCATCACCGCCGCGCCATCGCCACACCAGGTCGCGCCCGAACGTTACCGCCGACAGGAAAGTGTAGCTGACCACCGTGGACATCACCGTCGCGAACATGCCCACAAAGAAAATGCCCTTTACCACCGGAGGCAGCACCCGCTCCGCCAGCACGGGATAGGCAAACTTGGGGTCCGCCAGCCCATCGCCCAGCACGGCGCGTGCGTAAAGCCCGGCGGTGGTGGTCATCAGATCAAAAACGAACCAGCAACACACGCTCACCACAATGCCCCACCGCGCCACCTGCGGCGAGCGTGCGGCATAACATCGCTGGTGAAAACCGGGGTCAATCAGCGTCCACAGCGCGATGAAAAACCAGACGATGATGTATTGAAGGCTGTTTCCACCGTGCCACGTCAGATGCAAAGGCGGCAGATGCTCTCGCAGAAACTCCAGCCCGCCGTATCTGTTGATCAGGAACGGCACGATAATCGCGAAGCCGCCGAACATCATCAGAAACTCCAGAATATTGACGCGCACATCGGCATGTAGACCGCCCCTGTACAGGTAAATGGTGCTCAGTATCGTGCCAATCACCAGCCAGATAAGCAGGTTCCCCCCAAACAGCAGCTGAAACAGAACGCCCAGTATCAACGTGTAGGGAGCTGGCGTGGTCATGCAAAAGGTCAACAGCGAACCGAAAAGCCCGCAGGCTCGCCCATAAATGCTGTACAATCGGTCGGGAATGGTAAACAGCTCCGCCTCGCGCACCCGCGGCGCCAGCAGCCACGCAAACAACAGGGCGAACACGTAGTACGGCAGACCGAAAACCACCCAGTTGGACACGCCGTACGAGTAGCTGAACTCCCCTACCCCGAGGATTCCGCCATACCACGTAGCAACCAGCGTGGCGACAAAAGCGGGCAGGGTCACCGTGCGCCCTGCCACCAGATAGCCCACCGCATCGCCTTCGCGCACACCACGCCGAGCCGTGTAGCCCACCCACAGCACGGCAACCAGATAGACTACCAGAACGGCGACATCCCCTGCGGAAAAGTGCACGAGCGTTTGCACCAGCTAGCCTCTCCTTTGTCAAATTATGTTACCACTCGAACCGTTCGTCCGCCATCAGAAGCCGAATCACCACCAGATAACCCGACCTCCACTCCACTACGACCGGCGCGTTTTCCACCACGTTGCTCACGCCGCGCGTGCCAATGCCCAGCTTTTCGCCCCTCAAAGCCCACTTCAGCCCCTGCGTGCGAACGCCCTCCGCCTCACCCAGCGGTAACAGCGAAACCGTCGCCCCAATCGGCGCGTGAAACTCTACCCGACGGTTGCCGAAATAGCTGATCGACCCGTCTTCCACAAAGCGGATGAACGCCCGGTCGGTATATCGCACCGCGCCCAGCACGTTGCCCAGCACGTGGTCCAGCCGGTCACCCGTCGTGCCAAGCACCACGATTTGCGGGTTCTGCCAGCGCGATACCGCGAAGCGCAAAGCCTTCTCCAGGTCCGTATCGTCCTGCCCGGGGTCATGCACCACGCTGTCGGCAGGCAAGGACTGCAGAAGCTCAGCGGGAACCGAGTCGAAATCGCCCACCACATAGTCCACACGAAGCCCCGCCTCACGGAGCCGCAGCGCGCCCGCATCGGCGCCAATCAGCACATCTGCTTCCTGCACCACCGAATCGAGCAGGTCCCGCCGCGGCACCTGCCCGTTGAGCATAATCACAATGCGCATCTCGCGGTTACCCCCTCTAAGTATTACGCGAAGCGCTGTGCGGGATTCCTGTCTGGGCGGTAGAACACGGGGCAGAACATCGGCAGCACGAGACATGAGAGGTTCTTCGCCATGCTCAGAAAAAATCCTCGTTTAGTGGCTCAAGCCGGGCAGGTGGACATCTTTCTGGATGCGCTTCGCCCTGCCCAGTGATTTTTTCACAAAGCAGAGCGCAAATCCCCTTGGATACTTGACTTTTTTGTAAGGATTGAGGTTTAATATACGCGGAGTGAGAAGAGATGAAAATCACGGCACAGGAAGAATATGGTCTGCGCTGCATCATGCATCTCGCGCGCGTGCCCTTCGGCGAGACGGTGAACGTGCGCCAGATTGCCGAACATGAAGGGCTGTCCACCGCCTACGTGGAGAAACTGCTGTACCTGCTTAACCGGGCGGGTTTGACGGAGAGCGTGCGCGGTGCACAGGGTGGCTATCGACTCGCCTACCCCCCGGAACAAATCAACCTCAGACAGGTACTGGAAGCACTCGGCGGCGTGCTGACCGCCGATAACCTGTGCAATCAGTTTTCGGGCGACCGCGAAATCTGCGTGCATCACGGCGGATGCGAACTGCATTCGGTGTGGAGTTTCGTCGCCGATTACCTGGCGGTAGTATTCAACCGCATCACCTTGAAGCACCTCGCCGACGGGGAGGCGCGGCCGCTGGTGCCGTCCTTTTTCTCGCGCAGTGAGCAGACCATCCCGCTAGCCGGGCGTCAGCCCGTGCAAACCGCTCACACTAACTCGGAGGAGAGATAACGAACATGAGCCATCCGCTTCTGGAGATACGCGACCTGCACGTTGCGGTCGACGGCAAGCAAATCCTGAAGGGCGTGAACCTGATCATCAATCGGGGCGAGGTCCACGCGCTGATGGGGCGCAACGGCTCCGGCAAGAGCACCCTCGCCGCCACCCTGATGGGACATCCGCGCTACGAAGTGACCAGAGGAGAGGTGCTTTTCGAGGGGCAGAACCTGCTGGAGATGGAGGTGGACGAACGCGCCCGCGCCGGTCTGTTTCTCGCTTTCCAGTATCCCGTCGCCATCCCGGGCGTCAGCGTAGCGAACTTCCTGCGCAGTGCTCTGAAATCACTGCGAAACGAGGAGATGAGCGCACGCGAGTTCCGCAATGCCCTGAAAGAAGAGTTTAAGGCACTGCACATGCCCGACAGCTTCGCCAGCCGCTACGTGAACGAGGGCTTCTCGGGCGGTGAGAAAAAGCGTCTGGAAATCGTGCAGATGGGCTTGATCAAACCCAAGCTGGCAATACTGGACGAGACCGATTCGGGACTGGATATCGATGGCGTGCGCATCGTTTCGGAAAATGTGAACCGCATCGCCGGAAAAGATACAGGCGTCTTGCTGATTACACACTACCAGCGCATCCTGCGCTACATCCGCCCTCACTTTGTGCATGTCATGGTGGGCGGACGGATTATCCGCTCTGGCGACGAGAGCCTCGCGCACGAGCTGGAACAGCGCGGCTACGACTGGCTGTTGCCGGAAGCGGGAGTAGAGGAAAAAGAGCTACAGGAGGTGGGTTAAATGTCCAACCCTCAGTCTTTGCTGGATGTCGGCACCGAATACCAGTACGGCTTTCGGGATGAGATAGAGTACGTCTATCGCGCGGAGAAGGGTCTGAGCCGCCGCGTCGTGGAGATGATTTCGCACCTGAAGGGCGAGCCAGACTGGATGCGCGAGTTCCGTCTGCGCGCCCTCGAGATATTCCTGAAGAAGCCCATGCCCACCTGGGGCAACACCAAGCTTCTCAGCGAAATAAACTTCGACGACATCTACTACTACATCAAGCCCGCTGAGAAGCAGGGCAGGTCGTGGGATGAAGTGCCCGAACAGATTAAGAACACCTTCGAGAAGCTGGGCATCCCCGAGGCGGAGCGAAAGTTCCTGGCGGGTGTATCCGCGCAGTACGAGTCGGAGGTGGTGTACCACAGCATCCGCGAGGACCTGGAGCGACAGGGTGTGATTTTCCTGGATATGGACTCCGGTCTGCGCGAATACCCCGACCTGGTGCGCCGCTGGTTCGGCAAAGTGGTTCCTCCCGCCGACAACAAGTTCGCCGCGCTCAACTCGGCGGTGTGGTCGGGTGGTTCGTTTATCTACGTGCCGCCGGGCGTGCATGTGGAGATTCCCCTGCAGGCGTACTTCCGCATCAACGCCGAAAACATGGGGCAGTTCGAACGCACGCTCATCATCGCCGACGAGGGAAGCAAGGTGCACTATATTGAGGGATGCACCGCGCCCATCTACTCCACCGACTCCTTGCACTCGGCGGTGGTGGAGCTGGTCGCCCTGAAAGGCGCGCATATCCGCTATACCACGGTGCAGAACTGGTCGAAGAACGTGTATAACCTGGTCACCAAACGTGCCGTCGCCTACGAAGACGCCACGGTGGAGTGGGTGGATGGCAACCTCGGATGCCTGACCGGCGACAGTGCGGTGTTCCTGAACAATGATGTCAAGTGCATCTTAGAGGTGCAGCCGGGCGATACGGTTTACTCGGTGGATACCGACCTGCGACTGGTTCGCCATAAGGTGGTCGCCAAGAAGTACAGCGGCAAGCAGCCCGTCTTCCTGCTTCGCACGGAGAACTACCGCGAAATCCGCGCCACCGCGAACCATCCCTTCCTGACGCTGACAAAGCAGGGCAAGGTGTTTGCCTTGGCGTGGAAACGACTGGATGAGCTGAAAGAGGGCGACTGGGTAGCCGTCACCGGTGATATTCCCGACCACGGCAAACCCAGGCAGTTTGATCCTCTGCCCGCACGTGGCAAGGAGTCCATCACCCTGCCCGAGCAGAGCTCTGATGAGCTGATGTGGTTACTGGGACTGTTCATCGGCGATGGTTACACCGACGAAAACAGAGTGTACTTCGCAGTGCCGCAGAGCAACCACGCCCATAACCGCCTGACGGCTCTCCTGCGCGACCTGTTCAATGCCGACTATGAGGTGCGGGGCAGTGTCGTTCGAGTCAATTCCGTGCTCCTGCGAGATTGGTTCGCGCAGATAGGATTTGCAGGCACAGCGCATGACAAGCGCGTACCGGGCTGGGTGTTCAAACTGCCCAAGTCGCAGAGGCAGGCGTTCATCGAAGGGTACATCGACGCAGACGGATATCGCCCGTCCAACCATAAGAACGTCTCGGTCACCAGCACCAATCGCGACCTGCTGGAAGACGTGAAGAAGCTGGCGATTTCTTGCGGACTGGACCCACGCAAAATCAGCCGCGGGTCGCGCCGCGAAAAGAAACCTCTCGGCAAAGAAGAGAAGGTGTACACCCATTACGTCCTCTACTTCGGAGAGGAACGCTACACTCAGCCTGTCTCTTTCAGCCGGGTGTCGAAGATAGAACCCGCTGGCGTTGAGGACACGTGGGACATCGAAATCGAGGGCACTCACAACTTCGTGGCAAACGGCTTCATCGTGCACAACAGCAAGATCACCATGAAGTACCCCAGCGTGTACATGGTCGGCAAGGGCGCACGGGGAGACATCCTGTCGGTGGCTTTTGCCGGACCCGGACAGCATCAGGATGCCGGTGCGAAGGTCATCCACGCCGCGCCATACACCACCTCCACGGTGGTCTCCAAGTCCATCAGCAAGGGTGGCGGGCGCACCACCTATCGGGGACTGGTGCAGGTGGACGAAGGCGCGGTCGGCGTGAAGTGCAACGTGCGCTGTGATGCGCTTCTGCTGGACGAGTTCTCGCGCTCCGACACCTACCCCACCATGAACGTGAAAGAGGACGACGTGCGCATCGAGCACGAAGCCACCGTCAGCAAGGTGGGCGAGGAGCAGCTGTTCTACCTGATGAGCAGAGGCTTGAGCGAGCAGGAAGCGACCACGATGATTATCAACGGCTTCTTCGAGCCGTTCGCGAAAGAGCTCCCGCTGGAATATGCAGTGGAGCTGAACCGTCTGATTGCGCTGGAGATGGAGGGCTCGGTAGGATAAATGGCAAGCACGTTGATGACCCCCAGCCCCACCGGGCTGGAACTGATAGACACCATCAGCCGTCATCTGGCGGAGCCGGAATGGGCACTCGCCCTGCGCAGGGAGGCATGGAACCGGTTCATGCAGGCTCCCATGCCTTCCCGCACCCATGAGCACTGGCGACGCACCGATGTCAGCCGCCTGAATCTGGAAGACATCACGCCTGCCGTGCCCCGGTCCACCCCTGCCCTGCCAGAGTGGCTGGAGGCGACCATTCGCAAGGGGGCAAAACGCATCGGGGGAACACTGGCTTTCGTGGACGGCAGTCTGGTGTACAGCCACACCGGAGAGAGCCTGCGCAAGCGCGGCGTGGTCTTCACCGACTGGAGCCGTGCCCTTCAGCAATATCCCGACGCCATCCAGCAGGTGCTGGAACAGATAGACTACGACCCTGCTGACGAAAAGTTCGCCGCAATGGCTCGCGCCTATGCCACAGGAGGCCCGGTGCTGATTGTGCCCGAGGGGGTGACGGTCACCCTGCCCCTGCAAACCTTCTTTGCCGCCAGCGGCGATCAGCCAGTTTTTCCGCGCACGCTGGTTATCTTGGAGGAGGGCAGTCGCGTCACTCTGCTGGACGGGTTGCTGTCGCCTGACCTGCCGGCGCGAGCGTTTGGCAGTGGAGTGGCGGACCTGGTGCTGGGCGAGGGCGCGGAGCTGACCTACGTGCTGTTCCAGCAGTGGGGTCAGGGCATGGAGTATTTCCATCACCAGCGTGCGGTGCTGGGGCGCGACTCGCATCTGACCACCATCACCGTGGCACTCGGCGCGTCGTTGAGCAAAGCTACTATCGAGTCGGTGCTCTGTTCTCCGGGCGCCGTGAGCGACATGCTGGGCGTGGTGTTCGGCGACGACAGCCAGCACTTCGACCACCACACGGTGCAGCTGCACACGGTGGGCAATACCACCAGCGACCTGCTGTTCAAGGTGGCGCTGGATGGACAGTCATACTCTGCCTACAGCGGGTTGATACGCATCGAACCGGGCGCACAAAAGGCAAATGCCTATCAGCGCAACGAGAATCTGGTACTGAGCAAGCAGGCACACGCCGAGACTCTGCCTAATCTGGAGATCGAGGCAAACGATGTGCGCTGCACGCACGGGGCAACCGTCGCGCCAGTAGACATCGAGCAGATGTTCTACCTAATGAGCCGGGGATTGTCTCCTCGCGATGCTAATCGGCTGATTGTAGAAGGGTTCCTGCAGCCAGTGCTGGACCGTATCAGCGCGAAGAGCCTGCGTGAGATGGTCGGCGCGAAAGTAGATGCGAAGATAGCCGGCAGGAGGTCATGAAAGTGGCGACACGGGTACACGTGGCAGATAGCGAAGACGTTCCGGTGGGCAAGGCGATCGTGGTACGGGCGGGCGGCAGGCGACTGGCGCTCTGCCGCCCCACCGAGGACGAATGGTATGCAATAGACGACATGTGCACGCACGACGGCGGTCCCCTGGGCGAGGGCGAGCTGTGGGGCTACGAAATCGAGTGTCCTCGCCATGGCGCCCACTTCGACGTGCGCACCGGCGAAGCGCTCACCCTCCCTGCCACCCGACCGGTAAACGCCTACAGGGTGTGCGTGGATGGCAATGCAGTGTTTGTGGAGCTGCCGGAATGAAACCATAAGGGGGCAGATACCATGTCCGTTCAGATAGCATCAACCTACGATGTGCAGGCTATTCGGGCAGACTTTCCCATCCTGAAGCGACGCGTGGGTGGTCATCCCCTCATCTACTTGGACAACGCCGCCACCTCCCAGAAACCGCGTCCGGTTATCGACGCCCTGGTGCAGTACTATGAGCAGTACAACGCCAATGTGCATCGGGGTTTGCATACACTGGCAGAGGAGGCAACGGAAGCATACGAAGCCGCCCGCGTCAAGGTGGCTCGCCTCATCGGTGCGGAGCCTGCCAGCCTCGTCTTTACCCGCAACACCACCGAGGCAATCAATCTGGTTGCCTACGCCTGGGGGCTGGCAAACCTGAAAGCGGGCGACCTGATAGTGCTCTCCGAGATGGAGCACCACTCCAACATCGTGCCCTGGCAGCTGGTTGCCCAGAGGACCGGGGCGAAACTGCGTTACGTGCCCTTTACCCCGGAGGGCGAACTGGACATGGAAGCCCTGGAAAGCCTGCTCCGGCAGGAACCCAAACTGGTGGCAATCACCCACGTCTCCAATGTGCTGGGCACGATCAACCCTGTGGAAGAGATAACGCGCAGGGCGCATGCAGTGGGCGCAAAGGTGCTGATAGATGGTGCTCAGGCGGTACCCCACAAGTCGGTGGACGTCACCCAAATCGGTTGTGATTTCTACGCCTTCTCGGGACACAAAATGCTGGCGCCAACGGGCATTGGTGCGCTCTATGCCCGGCAGGAGCTGCTGGAGCAGATGCCACCGTTTATGGGCGGCGGGAGTATGATCCGCAAGGTCACCCACGAGTTCAGCACATGGGCGGACGTGCCCACCAAGTTCGAAGCGGGCACGCCAAACATCGCCGACGCGGTGGCGTTCGGAGTGGCGGTGGATTACCTGCAGGAAGTGGGTATGGAAGCCATCCGCCAGCACGAGCAGTCCCTGACCGAAGAAGCGTTGCGCCTGCTGGAGGCGGAAGAGGACATCGTTATCTACGGTCCACGCGATGCCCGAAAGCGGTGCGGTCTGGTCTCGTTTAACTTCAAACACGTGCACCCGCACGACGTGGCACAGATTCTGGACAAGCGAGGCATCGCCATTCGTGCAGGGCACCACTGCTGCCAGCTCATTATGCGCCGGCTGGATGTTACCGCTACCGCTCGCGCCAGCTTTTACCTGTATAATACGTTAGAGGAGGTGCGAGCCTTCTGGAAAGCCTTAGACGACGTGAGGAAGGTATTCGGCAAGTATGGTGGACGATGAACTGTATCGTGAGATTATTCTGGAACACTATCATCATCCGCGCTTCAAGGGTGTTCTGCCACATGCCAACCTGACCGCCGAAGGGATGAACCCCCTGTGCGGCGACGAACTCACCCTGTACCTGAAAACGGACGGTGACCGAATTGTGGAGGCGAGCTTTGAGGGGCGCGGCTGTTCCATCAGTCAGGCGTCTGCGTCCATGCTGACGGAAGCCCTGCGCGGATTGACCATCGAGGAAGCCAAACACCTGCAGGAGCGCGTGAAGGCGATGCTCACCGGCGCACCGCACGAACCGTTTGATGAGGACGAAGACCTGAGCGCGCTGGAGGGTGTGAGAAATTATCCCGTGCGTATCAAGTGCGCCCTACTGGCATGGACGACACTGGAGGAGATGCTGGAGGCAAAGTAAATGGCACTGACCGCCGAACAGGAGAACCAGATCCGCGAACGTCTGATGACCGTTTACGACCCGGAGCTGGGCATCGATATCATCAACTTGGGACTGGTGTACGGCATCGACATGGACGATGAGGGCAACGTGCTGATTACCATGACCCTGACCAGCCCGGGCTGTCCCATCGGTCCCCTGCTGGAGGAGATGATCCGCGACCGCCTTGCCGAACTGCCGTTTGTCAAGCAGACCTACGTGCAGCTGGTGTGGCAGCCGCGCTGGGACCCGCGCGTGCATTGCAGTGAAGAGGCGAAAATGGAGCTGGGCATCTGGGAGTAGAGGTGAAGACAATGGCAGAGACAACTGGCACCGTCTGTCCTGTGCAGTTCACCGAGTCCGCCATCAAGCGACTGCGGGCAGTACTGGCCAAACAGGGCAACAGTTCCGACCTGCGCATCCGCGTCGGCGTGCGAGGTGGGGGCTGTTCCGGGCTGTCCTACGTGCTGGACGTGGACACGAAGGTCACCGACCGCGACGACCTGTATGAAGTGGACGGCTTGCCGGTGGTTATCGACCGCAAGAGCCGGCGGTTTCTGGAGGGCACGGTCATCGACTACTCGTTCCAGAACCTGCTGGCAGGTTTCGTGTTCCACAACCCGAACGCGGAGCGTTCCTGCGGCTGCGGCAGCTCCTTCACCCCGAAGATGCCCCGCTCCTGATCATAGCAGCCTGTTCTTCAGCCGCGCATATGCGCCCAGAATGCACTGGTGTATGGGCATGTCGGGG
>CAZOGB010000015.1:0-51828 GCA_964579145.1 uncultured bacterium
CGCAACCGTAAGGGCTTTTTTCACGTCAATAAAGCTACGAGAGAAACATGGGACGAAAGGGACAAAACGGATAATGCTCAGACGAGGAGTGTGGTTGTGCGCAGTGGTGCTGGCGGCAACCGTGTGGGCGCAGGATTCGGTGCAGGTTCCCCAGCCGCTGACCCTGAAAGAGGCGATACGGATAGCCTTACAGAAACACCCTTCGGTGGCAATAGCGAAAAACCAGCTGGAACAGGCAAAGGCGCGACGACAGCAGGCGGAGGCGCGTTACTTCCCGACCCTCAGCCCGTCGGCGACCTATGTCAACCAGCAGACCCGTACGGCTCTGCCCGGTTTTGGCACCCGGGTGGGCACTATTGATGAGACGCGCACGGACGTCTCGCTGCGCCAGACGATTTTCGATTCCGGTCAGCGCGAAATCTCCGCAGCGCAAGCGCGTCGCTCCGTGGAATCGGCGGAGCAGGCGTACCGTGATGCTGTTCAACAAAAGGTGTTGAGTGTCACTACGGCGTACTACGAGCTCCTGCGGCGGATGGCACTGCAGAAGGTGGCTGAGGCGAACGTTCAACGTGCTCAGCAAACGGTAGACGTGGTCAAAGCGCAGGTGGAGGTAGGCGTGGCAGCGCAGAAGGATGTCTTGCAGGCGGAGGCGGAGCTGGCAAACGCGCAGGTGTCATTGATTCAGGCACGCAATCAGGTGCGTCTGGCAGAGGCAAGCCTGCGTAACGAACTGGGCATTGGTCAGGAGGTCCCCCTGCAGTTGGCGGAGGCCGGCGATAAGGAAGCCGAGCAGTTGCCTCCGCTTGCTTCACTGGAAGCGTATCTGCAGGAGGCATTCGCGCAGAGACCCGATTACCAGCGTCAGCGCATCAGCAGTGAAATTCAGCGACTGAGTCTGCGCCTGGCGCAAATCCAGTCAGGCATTCAGATACAGAGCGACTTCGTCTACGGTCGCCGGATCGAACCTGACCCGGGCGATACGCGCAGTTTCACTATCAGCGCGTCGTATCCGCTGTTTGACGGGGGAGCGGCACGGGCTGCGGTACGTGAGTCCCGTGCGGGATATGACAGCGCACTCCAGCAGATAGAACAGTTGAAACTGACGGTGCGTTTGGACGTGGAACAGGCGTATTTAACACGGGCGGAGGCACAGGAACGCCTCAACGCCGCGCGTAAAGCGCTGGAGGCCGCGCAGGTGAACTATCAGGCTGCGCTGGAAAGCCGAAAAGAGGGCGTCAGTAGCCTCATCGAGGTGATTAACGCACAGGTTGCGCTGGTCAACGCCGAGACCAACTATGTGCAGGCGATATACGACCTGCTGGTAGCAGATGCGAGGTTACAACGTGCCGTTGGTAAAGACTATGCATTCTCCGAGGGAGGGGGACAGGGATGAAACGAACGATAATCATCGTCGGCATCTTGATAGCCATCGTGGCGGGTGGCTCGATCGCGTGGAGCCGACTGCGCAATAACAATCAACCCAAGCCCGAGTATCGCACCGCAAAGGTGGAACGCGGCACAGTGACCAAGTCGGTGACCGCTGAGGGGACGTTGCAGCCGTTAACGGTGGTAGACGTCAAGTCCAAAGCAGGCGGCATGGTCACCAAGCTGGCGGTAGACGTGGGCAGTGAGGTGAAAGCGGGGCAGCTCATCGCCCGCATCGACCCCACGGACACCATGACGATGTATGAGCAGGCGCGGGCAGATTTGGAGGCAGCGCAGGCACGTGAAGAGCAGTCGCGCCTAAACCTGCAGCTGCAAGCGGTGCAAAGCGAGGTTGCCGTCGCTCAAGCTCGGGCGAACCTGGAGTCGGCAAAGGCCCGACTGGAGCAGGCACGCAGACAGCTGGCAATGCAGCCCAAACTGAGCCAGTCTGCCATTCAGCAGGCGCAGGCGAACTACGAGACCGCTCAGGAAAACCTGCGCCAGCTTCAGGAGGTAACCATCCCGCAGACCCGTACGGAAGCGCAGGCGCAGTACGAGCAGGCAAAAGCGAACTACGACAACGCCGAGAGAAACCTGGCACGACAGGAGGAGCTTCTGCGCAAGGGGTTTGTTTCTCAACAGGCGGTGGATACGGCGCGTACTCAACGCGATGTCGCCAAAGCGCAGTTTGACACCGCCCAGAAACGGTTATCCACCTTAGAGCGCGACCTGCAGGCGATGCTGCGTAACGCCCAGAAACGGCTCGAGGAGGCAGAGGCATCCTTAGAGAGCGCACGCACCAACGCCGAGCAGGTGAAACTGCGGGAGGCAGATGTGATGCAGGCAGAGGCGGCGGTCAAACAGGCGGAAGCTGCGCTGAGACAGGCGGAAGCCAACGCCCTGCAAAACCGCATCCGGGAGGCGGATATCCGTTCCGCTCTGGCGCAGAAAGTGCGAAGCAGGGCAAGCCTGCAGAACGCGCAGGAACAGCTGCGCAGTACCACCATTGTTGCCCCGCGCGACGGCATCGTGATTCAAAAGTACGTGGAAGAAGGAACCATCATTCCGCCGGGCACGAACGTCTTCTCGCAGGGCACGAGTATCGTACAGATAGCCGATGTCAGCCGCATGTTCGTGGACGTGCAGGTGGACGAGACCGATATCGCCTTCATCGAGACCGGTCAGAAAGTGGACGTGACGCTGGATGCCTATCCCAGCGAAATCTTCGAGGGCACGGTCACCCGCATTGACCCCCGTGCGGTGGTGGAGCAGAACGTGACGGTGGTGTACGTGCGGGTGGAGATTGAAAATCCCGACGCCCGTCTGAAGCCCGGCATGAACGCTACCTGCGAGTTCGTGGTAGACCGTAAAGAGGATGTTCTGGCGGTGCCTGCTGAGGCGGTCAAGGAAGACAACGGCAAGTACTACGTACAGGTGATGGAAAACGGCGTGCCGAAGCGGCGCGATGTGGAAATCGGTCTGGAGGGGAATGAAACCATCGAGATCGTCAGCGGGCTGAAAGAGGGCGAAGAGGTGGTGACACAGGTCATCCAACCGCAGACGCAACAGAGCAGCAGCGGTCCCCCGCGCGGTATGCCGATGTTTGGCGGTCCGCCGATGCGCATGCGTTAGCGGGAGGGAAACAGAGATGAACATCGCGGAAAACTTCCAGATAGCTCTGCGCAGTCTGCTGGCGAACAAACTGCGCTCTGCGCTGACCATGCTGGGAATTATTATCGGCGTGGGGGCGGTGATTGCCATGATTTCGGTGGCGCAGGGCGCACGCGAGCAGACCATGCAGCGCATCCAGCTGCTGGGCACGAACGTGCTGGTGGTGTTCCCCGGACAGCAGCGCATGGGCGCGGCGTTTGGCGGCTTTGGCTCCATGCAGATACTGAAGCCCGAGGATGTGGACGCCATCCGTCGCAGCTGTCCGTCGGTGCGAGCGGCATCGCCCGAGGTGCGGCGCAACGCACAGGTGAAGTACAAAAACAGGAACACCAATACCAACATCACCGGCGTCTCGCCTGAATACTCCCAAATCCGCAACTATCCGGTTCAGCAGGGACGGTTCATCACCCAGCGCGAGGTAGACAGCATGGCGCGCGTGTGCGTTATCGGGCAGACGGTGTACGAGAACCTGTTCAACGGCTCCTCCGCGCTGGGCAAGACCATCCGTATCCGGGGTATCGGCTTCAAGGTGGCGGGAGTTCTGGCGCCCAAAGGGGCGCAGGGCTTCGGCAACCCCGATGACATTATCTTCGTGCCGTATACCACCGCCATGCGCCGCCTGTTCGGAATGGATTTTATCAACAGCATCAGCGTACAGGCGGTGAGCGAGGAGCGGATGAACGCGGCGTACCAGGAGGTAGAGAACCTGATGCGTCGCCGCCAGCGGCTCAATCCGGGGCAGGAAAACAACTTCCGCATTATGAACCAGGCGGAGTTCGTGCAGACGGCGGAGGACGTTTCGCGCACGTTCACCATGCTGCTGGCGGGGATTGCCAGCGTATCTCTCCTGGTGGGTGGCATCGGCATCATGAACATCATGCTGGTGTCGGTCACCGAGCGCACGCGCGAGATTGGCATCCGCAAGGCGGTTGGGGCGAAGCGGCGGGACATCCTCCTGCAGTTCCTGATTGAAGCCATGACGCTGAGCCTGGTTGGTGGTTTCATCGGCATCGGCGCGGGGCTGGGCGCGTCCTACGTTCTGGCGAACACTTCCGGCTGGCAGGTGCACGTTTCGCTCCAGCCCATCCTGCTGGCGTTTGGTTTCTCGGCGGCGGTAGGTATCTTCTTCGGCATCTACCCGGCGCAAAAGGCGTCGGCGCTGAACCCCATAGAAGCATTACGATACGAATAACCCGAAACGGGTAAGGGAGGAAACAAAAGAGATGATGAGACGAGTGACACTGTACATCAGTGCGTTTGTGGTGATGGCAGCGATGGCTGCCGTTGCCCAGCCGCCTCCAGGCGCAGGGGGATTCCAGATGACCCCCGAGATGCAGAGGCGGATGGAAGAGTTCCGCAAGTGGCGAGAGGCGCACAAGTATACCTTCCAGCTGACCAGCACCTTGCGCGGGCTGGAGATGCTGGATAGGGACGCCAAGACCAAGCTGACTCCTGCGCAGGCAAAGAAGATTCTGGCGGTCCTACAGCCCCTGCGCAACAAGCCGAAGATGACCCAGGACGACGCCAAGAACGCGCTCAAGCAGATTAAGGCGGCGCTGACAGTGAACCAGCTGAACGCACTGGCACGCTTCGAAGCCGAGCGACGCAATCGGCGGGGCGGACCGGGCGGCGGCATGGGAATGCGCCCCGGTGGTATGGGTGGCCCACCAGGAGGTGCGCCGGGTGCGCGACCGGGTGCTCCGGGCGGTCCAGGTGGTGCACGCCCACAGATGCCCAACCTGTCGCAGATGAAGGATTTCAACCCCTTCAAGCCCAACCCGCAGATGGGACCCTTCGGTCAGCGCGCTGCGGAATACTGGAATAACTTCTTCAAAGGGCTACAGCAAAGAGCAGCGGGGAAGTAGGGGATACCCCGACCCCGATTTGGCGTCATCCCTGAGCGTTGCGAGGAGGTTCTGTGTTGAGACCCTTCGCGGCGCTCCGGGTGACATGATTATTGTCATGCGGAGCGTTAGTGAAGCATCTCGTCGCTTAACGTTTCGGGAGCTGCCTCCGCAGAGGCAGCTCCCCAGCGTGACTACCACCAGCGACTTTGCTTGCGACCCTGTCGGACCTGGTGGATGAGGTCGTCCAGCACGTCGTGACACTGGTCGAGCAGGATGTTCAGCCAGTATCGCAGGATGTGTTGCATCTGCGCCGCCAGCCACCCTATCAGATCTTGCATATTTCGCCATTGCGTCTGCGACCTGAACTGATCTATGCTCTGCTTCAGTGTCGGCAGTGCCTGTTCCCCAATCTATCTGCAGGGTGTGCGCCATCTTGAAGGTGATGTGCGCCTCGTCGCCGGGCATCAGGTTGCCCACCCGCAGGCTGAACACGTTCGGTCGCTCCTGCTCGGTGATGGCGGCGCAATAGCCCTGCCGAATCGCCTCATCGTACTGCTCGCGGGCTTTCTGGCGCTCTTCCAGCACCCCTTCCACGACCCGCTCGCCCACGCGCATGATGAAGGAGGTGACGCCGGCGTTGGCGGGCAGAGGAAAGATGTAGGTCGCCTCCACCGCTTCCTTCAGGCAGTTCTTGAAGGTCTGCTCCAGCGTGGTTTCCGCCAGCACCCCGGCAATGCGCGTGTGCACGGAGACTGCTTTCAGCGGCAGGTTGCCATTAGGGGGTCTTAAGCGTCCCCAGCCCTGCCTCTTCCAACGGCTCCACAGCCTCATCCATCAACGTGATGTCTCTGGTGGTTTGCATGAACGTCTTCCTTCTTTTGAGTTTCATGCACCTCTCGGTGCGGATATCCGTGTTGTTCGAGCAATCTCAACAGAGGCACCGACGCCCGCCCTATCGCCCGCAACAGGGAAGGCGTTATCGGCTTGCCGGTGTCCTCCAGCACTAACTGCACCCCTTCCGCCAGGTGCACGGTAAAATGGCGTTTGACCTGAATGGGAACAGGCTCCGCCTGTGGAGGGCGAGGCTCTCGCCGAGCCGTTTGAGGTGTCAGCCCCCCTGTGCTCCCCCCGCAAGCAGGGGGACACGCTTAGGCAGGGCTATTCCGCTTCGGGAAGAGGTTGGAAGAAGATTTTCAGGGTGTCAAGCCCGCCACCGGGTTGTAATACACGTTCTGGAAGAAAGCAGGTATGTCTCTGGCTGGGGTGTCTGCCGGTTGTGGCGGCATCTGCTTGCGCGGGATGTCGGCAACAAAGCCCAGAATCATCACCTTCTGCCCGTCGGGTGCGTTGCTGGGCACGAGACAGCGCACGCGAACCGTCTGAGTGCCCGGCTGGATGGCGAACGCGGCGGCAGCGGACAGCCACGCCGTCCGATACAGCACGTCGCGCGATACCTCGCTGGTATAGCCGAAACTGATCAGCAGGTGGCTGGCGAGGGGGTCCACAACGACAGAGAGCATTGTGGGTTTCACCTCGTGCTGGCGAAGCCACTCCACAATCCTGTCCGTCAGAAGGTCGTCTTCGCTGCGCGGACGATTGTCTACTTTAGGCTTTTCCGCGGCTACAGCAGGAGCGGCGGCGGGTTCAGCAACGCTGGTAGAGACAGGCTCGGACCTATCTTCTGGGACAGGTAGCGTTGGAGCCGTAGACGCCTGAGCTGGCAGACGCGAGGTGGTGATGCTGAGCGAGCCGGTGGCAGGTCCGCCCGCGATTCGGCTCTGGAACGCCCAGGTGATGCCGATGGCAATCAATATCGCCAGCGCAATCACCGACGCGCTGAAGATGCGCAGTGCCCGCGCTTGTCGCTGGAGGTGCTCGACCTCCTGGGACTGGTTTTGCGCCTGCTGGCGAATCTGCAGTTCCTGTTGAACCTGTTCCAGCCGGCGGCGGTCCACCGCGCTGTCGGGCGCCAGGTCTAAAGCCAGTTTGTACCACTGCGCCGCCTCTTCCAGATTGCCCTGGTCGCGGTAGATGTCGCCCATGAGTGCGTGGGCATGCACGTTATTGGGAAACTGGCGCAGAACCTCCGAACAGGCGCGTATCGCGTCCTCCCACTTTCCTCTCATGCGCAGGAGGTTTGCATGTGCCAGGCGTGGGTTTACCAAGCGTTCTTCTTCTGCAATCAACAATGGATCATCCGTGCCCGACGTCACGGGCAGTCCGCACTCCGGGCAGTGTGTCGCATCCTGGCTGAGTGGTGCCAGACAGTGGTCGCAAAACTTCATCTTCGTCACCTCTTCACGCTACTGGTCTGGGGAGATGCCTGTGCTTCCAAAGCCGCCTTCCGCCCGCTCGGTCTGCGGGAGGTGCTCTACCTCCTGCCAAATCGCTCTGGCTACCGGGGCTATCACCAGCTGGGCAATACGGTCACCCCGCTGAATAGTTATCGGTTGCTGTCCCAGATTAATTAAGATGACCTGGATGACGCCGCGGTAGTCGCTGTCGATGGTGCCGGGCGCGTTCACCATACTCAGCCCATATCGGTCTGCCAGTCCACTGCGCGGGCGCACCTGAGCCTCATATCCGGGTGGCAGAGCAATACGAATGCCCGTGCTGATGCGTCGGCGCTCGCCCGGCTGCAGTACCACAGGTGCTTCTACCGCGGCATACAGGTCTGCCCCCGCCGACCCGGGCGTTGCATACTGGGGCAGGGGTAGGTCTTCTGCATCAGGCTCCCGTTGTATTAGAACGTTGACGTGCACGCGAAGTTCCCTCCTGAATCCAATTGCATGGTGTATTTTGCCACAGAACGGGTAACTTCGCCAATCAGACCCCCAGCCATTTCCGGTAGATGGCTTCGAAGATGCGTACGTCTTGAATGGTATCCTCGCCGGAGGAGCGGAACGGCTCGCCCGTGCGCACGCAGTGGATGAAGTGCTGGGCTTCGCGCTGGAACGCCCATGTCCAGCCCTCTGGCGGGAAGGGGCGAAGATACTCGGTGCGCTCTCCGGCGCGATAGACCTCCACCTCCGCGCACGCATTGCGTAGCAGTAGTGACGGCGAGGTAACCTTAACCCAGCCCTTCTGGAAGTAAGCCTGCGTATCCTCATCCCATTTGTGCGCCGCGAGCGAGCCGGTTTCCAGACTCACCCGCACACCGCCCATCCTCAACACCGCCACGCCGGTAAAGCCGTCCTCATCCAGGTCAACGTGGATTACCTGCCAGTCGTCGCCGACGTTCAACAGCCATCTGGCGAGGTTCACATTGTGGGTGAACACCTGCAGATAGTTGGTGTAACTCTGATGATAGCGTTCGGGTAGCCATTCGGGCACTTCCAGTGATACCTCTGGATACGGTTCGTCGGTGCCGATAACCGTGCCCGAGTTGCCTGCCGTCCAGTTGCCGCCGAAGCATCGCGCCCGCAGGTAGAAAGGTCTGCCCAGCTCGCCGCTGTGGCGGTAGGCGTCTATCATCTGCTTTGCCAGTTCGATGCCCGCGTCGTAGCGTTTCATGTAGGCGACCATCAGCCGCCCGCCGCCTTCACGCGCCGCCTTCAGCATCCGCTCCGCCCGCTCTACCGTCAGCGCCATCGGCTTTTCCATGTACACCGGCTTGCCCGCACGAAGCGCGTCTTCTGCCACCTGCGCCTGATGCACAAAGTGCGCAGATACCGCCACTGCATCTATATCCGGATCCAGCAGGAGTTCGTTGTGGGTAGCGTACACACGCGGAATGCCGAAACGTTGCGCCACCTTTTGGGCAAGCTGGGGGCGTATCTCTGCCAGCGCCACCACCTTGCAGTCGGGCAGGGCGGTGAAATTGGGCAGATGAACCGCCTGCGCCATGAAGCCTGCACCTACATATCCCAGACGTACCTTCTCCATTTTCATCCCTCCCTGTTACACTTTTGCCAGCACGGCATCCAGCGCGGCTTTGGCGTTGCGGATGACGTTCTCGGGCGTGTCCGCCCAGTAGTCCCTGTTGAATATCTCAATGCTCAGGAAGCCCTTGTAGCCCACCTCGTTTTTCAGGATGCGGAACTCTTCCACCAGTGGTATCACCCCGTGACCGGGATACACGCGATGGCTGTCGTTCAACTGTTCGCGCGGCAGGTTGATGCAGTCGTTGACATGCACAATCAGCAGCTGCTCGCGTGGCAGGCGGCGGATTTCCTCCAGCGGGATGCCCGATTTGTAGTAATGGAAGGTGTCCATCATGATGCCCACGTAGCGGCTGGTGGACGCGCCTGCGACCGCCAGTGCCTGACGTGGACCGGGCATGAAGGGTGCGCCGCCGATGGGCTCCAGGGCGCATTTCACCTCGTACTGTCCGCTTGTCTCGCCGTAGCGCTGGGCGGATTTGCCCGCCTGTTCAATGGCTTCGGCGATGCCCATGCCCGGCGGAGGCGAGTCGGCGGTGAAGCAAAGCAGGGTTTTACTGCCCAGCTGGCGGGCGATGCGCGCGTAGCGGTCAATGCGGCGCAACTGCTCCTCGCGCTGGACGGCGTCGAAGGCGAAAAAGGGGAACGCCATAATCGCCGCGACCTGAAGCCGGTTTTTCGCCAGCTGGCGCTTGAGGTCGCTCATCGTGTGGCGCGTGAGGTAGTCGTCAATCCTGCCCGATTCTATCTCCACGCCTTCATAGCCGTACTTGCCCAGCAGGTCCAGGGTCACTTCCAGCGGTTTATCCGCCCCGCAGGTGATGGTGTTAAAGCACGGTCTCATGGACTGCCTCCGTGAAAGGATTGTACTGTTCGATTCTGCGCATCGGGCGGATTCCTGCATGACAAAAGGGTGTCTTGCACTGTTTCAACCGAACAAAGTACAAGTTTTCAAAAAAATATCATAGAAACGCGCGAAAAGTGCTTGACAAAATAGCAGAGGTAAACTATGATGTATTCACGCAGTACGTTCAGCTACAATAAGGTGATAGTAGACGAAGCAGATGCAGGGCTGTACGGGTTGTGGATGCAAACGTCGCAAGACGAACGCATCATAAATCTACCTTTGGTTCGCAAAAGGGGGGTATCAAACAAAATGAAACGCAACGGCTTTACCCTGATCGAGCTGCTCGTCGTCATCGCGATTATCGCGATACTGGCAGCGATTCTGTTCCCGGTGTTCTCTCAGGCGCGGGAGAAGGCACGTGCCACTACCTGCCTGAGCAACGCCAAACAAATCGGCACTGCGCACCAGATGTACGGTCAGGACTATGATGAGACGCTCATCCCGTGGTTTGTGCGTACGGGACTGCCACGCAACGATTATCGGGATGACCTGGTCAGCTGGGTGCAGAACCTGCAGCCGTACATCAAGAATGGCGCCCCCACTCGTCCTGCTTCTGTGCCTTTCCAGGGGGTTCCGCCCAACGGATTAATGCGCTGTCCTTCGTTCAGCGAAGAACGATGGCGCAGGATGGCGGAAATGCCCGACTGCGATGGTCCGGGCGCACTGGCAGACTGGGTACCCATCCGGCTGTACCATGCACACTACGGCATTGGTTTCGGCGTGCAAGGTGGTAGCTGCACCCAGGAGGACCCGTACTACTACTTTGCCGGCAGCGATGTGCGCTGGAAGGTCATGGCGCTGGCAGAGGTCAATCGCCCCGCTGAAAGCGTCATCGTAACCGATGGTATAACGGGGGTTCTGCAGCCGGGCTGGTTTGGTACCACGATGGGATGTGAGTCCGCCGACTCGCATCAGGGCGGTGGCACGCACATCTTTGTGGACGGTCATGCCAAGTGGATTGCGCGCAACTCCGAGCGCTATCTCCTGCAGGATGCCAATGGCTGCTGGTACAAGCGATACTACGCTATTGATAAGTAGTATCTTCGCGTAGCGCGAGGACCCTGGCATGAAAAAGAACCTGCCGGTAGTCATTCTGGTGCTGATAGTGCTGGCAGCGGTGGCTTACTGGATGAACACACGTCCTCGGCCGCTCCCCGAGCCGTCGGCGCCCGGCTACTACACGGGACCGATGAAAGGCAAGGGAGCTAACGCCACCGTTGCACCTGAGCAGTTTCCTCGCTGAGCCGAGGGGTGGGGCGCTCCTGTTTCGGCAGGGGCGCCTTCTGTCTTATTGCGCGACGGCGGACTGGTGGCGCGGAAGCGACTCGTAAGACACTTTTGCGCTGTGCCAGAAGGCGAATACAGCGATTAACAGCATCACTGCCACCACCAGCACTATCATCCAGATGGGCATGTCCAGTGCGTGGCGGTCGTCGGGCTTGCCATTGCGAGACATCTTTTGCGCCTCCGAATAGAGGGAACGAAACTCCTCATCATACGGTCACAGTATAATAGATGCGGATGAATGTGGCAAGCTTTCTCTGCAGCCGGTCGCAGGAGGGAGGAGAAAATGCCACAGCCCATTTCAGAACAGCACCCATTGCGCCAGCTTTTCGGAACACTTGTGGAGCAGGCGTTTACGCGCGTCCTGCAGGAGTACCAGCCCGACGTTTTGCGCTACATGGTGAACCTGCTGACCGAGTTCACCCACATCGATAACGTGTATCGCATCCGCGACGCACGAGGCAGACCGCTGCGTGAGGTGGCGGAGATGCTGGCAGAGGGCGATGTGCTGTTGAACGCCACCTCCTTCGCCCGGGAGCGAGAGGTGCACCGCCATATCGGCGACTTCACGCTGTTCTGGTCCGGCGTGTATCCCGAAGCCATGCCACGCCTGCGTCACGCGCTGAGCAAAGATGCCCTCATCGACTACGTCCAGCAGGGCAAAAAGTCCTACTACATCGTCTCTACCTTTGAAGAGGGCGAATGGCGGCACGAAGCGCCGCTGTTCCGACGGCTGTCCGAGCGGTTCGAACTGTACATGTTCGGGCTGAATCTGGTTCGCCAGGGGTGGGAACGCCTGGCACGTGAGCATTTCGAAAGGTGGCGGAGCGGTCTACCGTAGCGACCGATACAGCCCGACAAGTTGTTGAACGTGCTGTTGCAGGGTGTAACGTTCGCACACAACCCGGCGGGCGTTCGTGGAGAGCATCTGTCTTCGTTCGTTATCTTCCAGCAGGAGGCGTACCGCATCAGCAAGGGAGCCGACATCGTTGGGTGGTGATAGTAAGCCCGTGCGTCCATGTTCGAGGATTTCCGCAGGCGCGCCGCGATTCGCCGAAACCACCGCCGTCCCGCAAGCCATCCCCTCCAGAATAACCAGACCGAACGGTTCGGGGCGGGTACTGCAATGCACCAGCACATCCGCCGCGGCGATAATGGGTGCGATGTCGTGCTGGAAACCAAGCCACCGCACCGAGGGGCGTACCGTCTGCGACATCTTCCGTACGCGCTGTGCGTAACGCGGGTCCCCCATGCTGTCGTCACCGGCAAGCCAGAAGACAGGCGTGTGCTTAGGCGAATTCTCTGCGAGCAACCTCTGCGCCACCTGCAGGAACAGGTGTTGACCCTTGAAAGGCATGACTCTTCCCACGTGGAGCACTACGGGTTCCTCTGCAGGTGTTTCGTGTCGCCGGCGTACCTGCACGCGCTGTGAATCATCCAGAGGGACGAACTTTTCGGTGTCCACACCGTGCGGGATATGGTGTATTTTGTGCGCCAGCAGACCGCCGAATTGCCTTTGCAGAATCTTCGAGTAAGCCACCACTGCGTGCGCGTAGCGATGGGCGACCATTTTGAGCCACAGCCTCTGCCAGGGGTGGGGAAACAGGTCGTGTATCGACCACACCATCGGCACGCGCAGGCGACGGCAGAGGTGACCCGCATACCAGCCCCCGCGGACGGAATAGGCGTGCACCAGGTCGCTGGACGCAATGGCTTCAGACAGCCTCTGCAGGTCGTGGCGCGATGGTTTCTTGCCTCGCCGCAGGGGAGGAAACACTACGGGGAAGACCTCCACGCCCAGAGCACGTGCCTCCTCAGCCAGCGCGCCCGGCGGACAGGCGAGAGCGGGCTGTATCTCCTCGCGTGGCAGATGTTCCAGCACTCGCAGGAGGCTAACCTCTGCCCCGCCCAGCCCATGCCACTGGTTGACGTATAAAACCCGCATCACCTTTCCCATGCGTGGTAGGCATCCACAATCTGAGGAATAATCCTGCGCCAGTCATATTGTTCAGCAAACTCACGCAGGCGCGTGCGAACGGTGCTGTCACGGCCGTTTTGCACGCTCTGAAGTACCTTCTCTGCCAACCCCCGTGTGTCGTGCGGTGGAGCGGAGGCGCATACCTCACCTGCCCACTCGCTGAGGGCGGGCACGTCGGCGATAACCACTGGTGTGCCACATGCCAGCGATTCCAGCACCGGCAAGCCAAACCCTTCGCGCAGGGAGGGAAAGAGCAGGAGATCGCAGACCTGATACAGCTCGCGCAGGCGTGTGTCGTCGGCATGAGGCTCTAGATGGATACAATCGGCGACGTCCAGCCTGTGTGCAAGCCGCCAGAGCGACCTTGAGAGTGGCTCCCCAGCCTTAATCCAGCGCACCGCATATCCCCCATGGCGCAGGTGCGACAGCACATGCAGGATGGCGGGAATGTTCTTGTACGGCGCATTGGAACCCACGTGCAGTATCGCTATGTCCTTCGGATGCAGACCAAGCGATTCTCGCTGGCGGAGCCGCTCGCCCTCCGGCAAAGGCGTGAAAAAGTCCGTATCCACACCCTGATATATCACCCTTATCTTCCCTGAAGGAAACCCCAGCAGACGCTCTGTATCTCGGGCGGTAGCCTGACTGCAGGCAATCACGCCATCGGCACAAGCGATGTCCCGCACCGTCAGCCGGTAAAGCCACTGCCCGAGACGTCGGCTGAGCAGATGGCGATAGGTGCGCGTTTCCGCCAGCGGAATGAGGTCATGGCAGGAGACGACCTTGATTTTTGCCGTCAGCGCTGGAAGCAGGAAGCACTCGCTGTGGTCAACGAGATGCACAATCTCACAGGGGCGAAGACGGGCTGCCAGGCGCTGCAGGTGACGGCGGGTGTGCAGGACGTACAGCACGTGAACCACGACACTGGGCAGATGCGAGCGCAGAACGGCCGGCGGAGTGGAGCTGGCATAGCATATCTCGGATGGTACGGGCAGGTAGCGGTGCAGGCAGTGCGCCACCCGCTTCATACTTGGAGAGGCGTGAGGATGTGCCAGTAAAAGCGTCACGTGCATCACGGGGAATCTTTCGCCAAAACGTATGTGAATTACTACCCCTCAAGCAATCTTCAGCGGTCCAAAATCGCAACTTCCAGCTGCAGGGTTGCCTTCCTCCTCAATCTTTACTGACGTCCTTAATCTAACCCTGAAGAAACCTGTGAAAGTTACCGATGATAATAACAGCAAATACATGCAACAAAGAAAGAACAATGGACAAACAGGGGCAAAGAAAGAACGAGAGTACCATCAGCCATGAAGTGATGAGTGTACGTGAGCTGGCGGACTTTTTGCGCATTTCGGTGCACACGGCTTATCGGCTGGCTGAGCAGGGTAAGCTGCCGGGCAGGAAGGTGGGCAAACACTGGCGGTTCCATCGCGACGTGATTATAGAATGGCTGGCCACACATCGGGAGGAAGATGCGCTGTACAGTTCCGCAGGAGGAAGTGGTGAATGAGCATTGCAAGAGCCAGAACTTCAGAAAATACCCGGGCGGCTCCTCCGTTTCGGCTGGCGTCTTTGCCTCAATTGAACGCAAAGGCACTGGAACAGCTCATGGATACGATGCTTGCCGCACTGCACGCCGAGACAGGAGCCATCTGGCTGGAGCACGAGGATAAAAGATACACCCTTGTTGTGCGTGGTATCACCATCCAGACGGTGCAGGCGCTCCGGCAGGCGATGAACACCCTCACTCAGTCTCAATCGTATCCGGTTGGCATACAGGTGCAGGGGCAGAGCTACGCAGTAGCCTGTGTCGGCTATCCACTGCTCAGGGTTTACCTCGCGGTGAAGGCGGAGGAGTTGCGCTCTTCGCACCGGAGGCTGATGCCCCGCTTTGCACGCCTGGCACAGACTCTTCTGCAAACAGGCAGTTCTCCCGTGGGAATGCCGGCAGATGACACCACGCATCAGGCGTATCGCGTGGTGGTAGAATCTTCCCTGCGCCGGCTAGCCGAGCTGATGCGAGCGGTCGGATGCACATTGCTTTGGTTTTCGCCCTGGAGCAATTCGTGGCACCGATTCGCTGTGGGCAATGTGCCGACGTGGCTATATCAGCAGATGTGGGAGATGCCCTCATCAGGTGAGGGACTGGACGTGTGGGTAGAGGGAATGCATTCTCTTATCCGCCAGCATGGCTACCACTGTGTGGCGGACGCGATGACCGTGCGTGACGTGACCAAAGGGTGCATCTTCCTGTGGCGGGATAAAACGGATGGGGACTTCGCCACCGATGAGGTGGAGTGGCTCCGTGTGACGGTAAGGATGATTGCTGCGTCGCTGGACGTGCTGGAAACGCAGACCAATCTTCTGCAGAGGGTCTATCAGGACCCGCTTACCGGTGTGTTCAACCGTCTCTACTTCGAGATGGTCTATCGGCAGACGCTGTATAATGCGCAGAGGCATCCTCGCCCGGTGTCCCTCCTGCTGATAGACCTCGATAACTTCAAGCGAATCAACGACACGCTGGGGCATGAAACGGGTGATCTGGTCCTGCAGGTTGTCGGGCAGGTGCTCCAGCAGGTGCGCGCGGGAGACGTTCCCGCCCGCTATGGTGGAGATGAGTTCGTGGTGCTTCTGCCGGATACCGATAAGACAGGGGCAAGGGTGGTGGCACAACGCCTGCAGGACACTCTGAAGTATGCTACCGAACAGCTCGCTTTACCCTGCCCAGTCACGGTAAGTATCGGCTGTGCCACCGTGACCAATGGTGACCTCGGCTTGCTTCTTCTGGCAGATCAGGACATGTATGAGCAGAAGCGCGCTGAGAAAACCTCTGCCGAATAGCCCCTCTGGTTGACACCTCATGCCGGTTGAGGTAAACTGAATCTCGTCACACAAATCCCTCGCAAAGGAGACCTGTTGTGCGTTTACTGGAGACCGTCCATTCGCCCGCGGACCTGCGTTCGTTGAGCCGGGAGCAACTGCATCAGCTCGCGGCGGAAATCCGGGAGACCATCATTGAAACCCTTTCACGTACCGGCGGGCACTTAGCCTCCAATCTTGGCACCGTGGAGCTGACCATCGCCCTGCACAGTGTATGGCACATGCCGAAGGACAAGATTATCTGGGATACAGGACATCAGGCTTATGCTCATAAACTGCTCACAGGCAGGCTGGAACGGTTCGGTACGTTGAGGCAATATGGTGGCATCAGCGGGTTCTTGCGTCGCGATGAGAGCGAGTACGATGTGTGGGGGGCAGGACATGCAGGCACGGCTATCTCCGCGGCGCTGGGGTTTGCCAAGGCACGCGACCTGCGCGGCAGCGACGAGCGTGTGGTGGCGGTGGTTGGCGATGCGGCATTGACCGCCGGTATGGCGCTGGAGGCGCTGAACAACGCCGCCGAGGCGCAAACGGATATTACCGTCGTGCTGAACGATAATGAAATGTCCATCGCCGAGAACGTTGGTGCGCTGGCGACCTTCCTGTCCCGTCTGCGCGCCCAACCCTGGTACCAGCGGGTAGAGCACCGGGCGAAGGAGGTGCTTGAAGGATTGCCCGGCAAGGCACGGATACTCGCCAAGCATGCGCGAGGGTTGAAACACGGTATCACGCACATCATCGCTCCCGAAAACACTGGCGCCATCTTCGAAGAGATGGGCTTCGAGTATATCGGTCCGTTGGATGGGCACGATATCGACCTGCTGGTGGATGTGTTCTCGCACGCCAGGGACTTGAAAGGACCGGTGCTGATTCATGTGATTACCGTCAAAGGGAAGGGGTACGAGTTTTCCGAAGCCGACGCACGGCGGTATCACGGCGTGACCCCCTTCTGCATCCACGACGGTAAGATGGAGAAGAAGACAGGTGGGGAGACCTACACGCAGGTCTTCGCGGATGAGCTGGTGCGTATCGCCGAAGAGAACCCCAGAGTGATGGGCATTACCGCCGCCATGCCCGACGGCACCGGGCTGGTGAAACTGCAGGAGCGATTCCCCGACCGCTACTTCGACGTGGGCATCGCCGAGCAACACGCGGTAACCTTTGCGGCGGGGCTGGCTGCCGAGGGAATGATCCCGGTCGCCGCGATATACTCCACCTTCCTACAGCGTGCTTTTGACCAGGTTTTGCACGATGTAGCGATACAGAATCTGCATGTGGTGCTGGCGCTGGACCGAGGTGGGCTGGTTGGCGATGACGGTGCAACGCATCACGGCGTATTTGACCTGTCCTACCTGCGGCTTATTCCCAACGTGGTTATCATGGCGCCGAAGGACGGGGCGGAACTGCGGGCGATGCTGAGATTCGCTGTTGAGCACAATGGGCCCATCGCCCTGCGCTATCCGCGCGGTTCCGTGCCTGCCATCGACTGGGGCGTACCCGAATCACCCATTGAGCTGGGTAAGGCAGAGGTGCTGTGCGAGGGACAGGACGTGGCGATACTCGCCATCGGTTCGATGGTGGCAAACGCCTTTGCGGCGGTGAAACAGCTAGAGCAGGAGGGAATACGCGCCGCGCTGATCAACGCCCGGTTTGCCAAACCTCTCGACCGTGAGACCATCCTGCGCTTCGCCCATCGTGTCCCGCGTTTCGTGCTGGTGGAAGAGAACACGGTGTGCGGAGGCTTCGGTTCGGCGGTGCTGGAACTGTTGGCGCATGAAGGGGTGACGGGTGTGCAGGTGAAACATCTGGCAGTGCCAGACGAGTTCATTGAGCACGGCTCTGTGGACATTTTGCACAGGCTGGTGGGGTTGTCTGCAGAGCATATCGTGGAGGCGGCTCGCGCATTGTGTGGAGCACCGCGCCCCACGTCTGCAGTGCTTGCCGATTGACAGCCGAACCGAAACTTTGTCGGAGCCGCTGGGTCGAGTAAAAGTGAGACTCACCCAGGAGGAGCATCCCGATGAAAGGCTTGAACATCTATCTGACAATCGGCTTGTTGCTGTTGACGGCATCCGTTGCTGGGTGGTTGGTGCTGTTGCTGGCGCAGTTTGCCCACTGGTTAACTCGCCTCGCAGGTTTCGTCAGCATTCCGTTCCTGCTGTACGGCATCTACGTGCAGGTCAAGGAAGGAAGCCGCGCCCTGCCGGGGGACAAACACAACATGCTGGACGAATAACGGTTCAGAACCGTTCCGCCAGCGTGGTAAACGGGTAGTACTTGGGGAACAGGTCGTCCAGAGTGTCCACTATATCGGGCTGAGAGAGGGTAATCAGCCCCGCGGAATATGCCTCTGAGGGCGAAAGGTAGCCTCCCACAATCTGACTCCAGACGTGAACGCCCCCACGTGCCCACTCGACCGGTTGAGAGCTTCCGGAACTTTCCTCTCCTTTGAGTATCGCCTGATGCGCGCCTCCGGGCACAAAGCTATCGTCCACCACAAGGCGTATTGTCCCCTGCCAGCTCCTCCAGTGTGGACGCAGGTGCTCGATCAACGCGGGCAGGTGGATGATCCGGAGCATATAGGTCGGGCGCAGGCTCGCCTGCACGTGCGTCAGCAGCTCATCCTCATTATCGGTCAGCCAGGTGCTCCATTGCTGAACACGGTATACAGGGGCATACACGCCTACCGTTTCCGCAAGGTTCGCGCTGGAGAGAAAGCCGATAAGGGCGCGCTGTGCGCGAGATGTGATAAAGATTATTTCACGAACTTCTACACGATTGCGCCCAGATTGCACCTCGTAAATCATGTAACCTTCCACACTGCCGTGAAAGTCCGCCACTACCGTCTGATATTTCTGCCGCAGTATCCATTGCCAGCGTGCGGGTTCCCGTTCAAAGCCGCCAGGGGTGTTTTGCAGGTGCACCTCCTGCAGGCGGCGCAGATGGGCAAGGTCTTCTCCCCGGTAGGGACGCACGAAGCGGCTTTCCGAGTAAGGGGGCAGAAGGCGGGAGGGCATCTCGCACGACCACTCCACAGAGGCGATCTCCCATCCGAACTTCCGGTAATAGCGCGGGGAGAAGGGATAGAGCACCGACAGGGGCGTCTTCCGGTCGTAAAGCCACCGGATGGTATCTCGGAGGAGCGCGCCTGCGTACCCTCGCCGGCGAAAGGCGTCATCGGTGGCTACCCCGGCGATGCCTGCGATGGGTATGTGTGCTTTACCCAGCACGAACACGCCGGGAACAATCGTCAGGCACGAAATCACCTTGCCTTTGTCCACCAGCACGCGCCGCTCCAGCAGGTCAAAGAAGGGGTCAGAGTAAAATATATCACGTGCCAGTTCAACGTCCAGGTTGAAAGCACGACACATGAGCTCCAGCATCTCGTCCAGCTCGCTGGAGTGAGGAGCGCGTATCTCCATGATGATAGCAACCCTCGTCAGTAAAATGCAATGAACATAAGGAGATTTGGACAGCCCGAATGGAAATCCTGCCTGTAAAAGTGGGAGATTACGTGGTGCTGCGCAAGCCTCACGCCTGCGGAAAAAATCGCTGGCAGGTGGTGCGGCTGGGCGCGGACGTGGGGCTGAGGTGCGTGCATTGCGGCAGACGGGTGCTGTTGGCGCGCGACGAGTTTGACCGTCGTCTGCGACGACGGCTGTCTGAGGAGGAATTGGGGAATGAGGCATCTGGCGATTAGTGCCCTTGTGATGCTGTGCTGTGTTGGAGGTGCGCTGGCACAGGAGGAGGTCAAGGTTGTGTGGTCATCGCAGACGGTGGACGCGCCATCTGACCCCTTCTATCAGCTTGTCGGATCCTCCGAACCGAACACAGTCATGCAAGCGGTGGCGCGATGGGCTGGCTGGGATGATGGGGAGAGGCTGGATTGTACGAGCACGAATGAGTCCCTTCGCGCGGTGGCTCTGCGTCAGAGCCGAAGGTGGACACTGGTGCTGTGGAACGGTTCCGACCAGAAAAGCAGGGTGGTGATAGAGGGTTACCTTCCCTCCGGCGTTTACACCGTCGAGCGACTGCTGATGGCGGATGGCGGCGGTATCACCCTTTTTGAGCGACGGAACGGGTTTCGCCAGAGCACAGCAGGCAAAGTGTTGCGCACCGAGTGGCTGAACCCCCGGTCGGGGATGGTTTTGCGCTTTGTGGAGCGAATGCAGACGGCAGAGGAAGGGCTGGGTGCGCTTCGGCAGGCAATCTGGCGGAGCCGGGTTTCCTCGGGTGTGCTGTCGAGACTTGCTGGGCTGATGCGCGAGATGGACAATCACTGGTATCAGGTGCGTGCCAGCCTTCGCAAAAGCGATATGCGTATGGCGGCGCGCGGGGTGCATCGGATGCTATTTCTGGCAAGCGGGGTGCGTGTGGTGTCATCCAAATACGTGGGAGCAGAACAGGTAGACACCCTCGCAGAATCGCTCATCGACGCCCTGTCAGATCTTGCTTCGGCAATCCTGAACATCGTGGTTACCGTGCGTTGTGAGGGAGGGAGGTTCGAGGCACGGGTGACGAACGCAGGTGCACAGGTCTGGAAAGCACTTCGTATCGCACCAAATGTCGGCACGGATGAACCGGTTGTGCTGGCGAACATGAAACCGATGGAGCGGGCGGAGGCGTCTTTTAGACTGAAGGAAGAACTGCCGCTGGCGACGGTGAACGTCAGCGTGCTGTTTAACGGCGGTTACGCTCGCCTGAAAGTGGGGTGTATCCTGCCAGAAGAGGAGAAGGAGGTAGAAGAATGAGACTGCTGGTGTGGGTGGCTTTAGCGGGCTTGATGTGGTATCCGCCCCAGCTAACGGTTATTCCGCAAGCGGGAAGCACGGTGTCGGATGTGGTGGAGGTTCGAGTTACCGCCAGCGAGCCGTTGAAACGGGTGGAGTTTCTGCTGGACGGCGCTCCGGTGGGAAGCGACACCAGCACGCCCTATACGTGGACATGGGATACCCTTTCAGTGGAGGAAGGGGAGCATACGCTGACCCTGCGGGCAATTGACATGAACGACAGAGTGGCGTCCACAGAGGTGCGCTATGTAGTGAATAACGGCTTGTCGCGGGGTGGACAGTTCTACCTGGAGAGCGCACGTCAGCAGATAGCCTCCCAGAGGTGGAGCGAGGCGGTGAAGTCGGCGAGGCGAGCGGTACGCCTCCTGCCGGAAGATGGACAGGCACATTATCTGCTGGCGCTGGCATGGCTGGGGGTATCGGAATGGGCAAAAGCGGTGGAGAGCGCGCAGCGGGCGGTAGACCTGTCGCCCTCACCCGAGACGCTTGGCGTGCTGGCGGAAGCGCAGGTTCGCGTGGCGTTTTCATTGCCCACCGATGAAGAGAGGCGGTTCTCCTCTCTGCAAAGCGCGGTGGAATCTGCCCTTCGCGCAGGAGAACTACGTCTGTCCTCGGCGAAGACCCCGGTGGAAAAGGCGCGTGCACTGGCTTCTCTCGGCAGGCTGGAGGAGGCGGCGACTGCCTATCTACAGGCGGGCAATACCACACAGAATCACTTGTCTTCCGCCCGCTGTTATCTGCTGGCTGGGCGCTGGCAGGACGCTGACCGAATGTGTAACCTCGCGGAGCGGCAGTCAGCGGATAAAACGACCGTCGCTGTCTATCGTGCGCTGGTGCTGGCGATGCGTGCTCGTACAAACGACTCCCGCACCATACTGGAGAGGCTGGAGGAGAATGAGCAAACCCGGTTGCTGGTTGCCCTGGCACGGGCGGATGTCGCTCTGCGGGAAAAGAAGGCGCCGGAGGCGTTGCGCTTGCTGGTGTCTCTTCCCCAGGAGGGGTCGGGTGCGCTGGATACTCTGCTGATGACGGGGTTTGCGGAGGCGCGCGAGTTCCCCCGGGCAGAGGACCATTTCCGCAATGCGCTGGTGTGTAACCCATTGAACTGGCAGGCTCTGGCGCAGAAGGGATACGAGTCGCTGGCGGTGGGTTCCATCGTCAATGCGTATCGCTACTTCAACCTCGCCGCCCGTATTCGCCCCGATGATGCGTGGGTGCTTTGCGGACTGGCTCTGTGCGAGCAGAACAAAGAGCGTGCGGTGGAGCTGGCACAGCGGGCGGTCAAACAGGCTCCATCCGACCCATGGGCGTTCGTGGTGCTGAGCAGTGTACAGTGGCGGGCAGGGCAAACAGAGGAGGCGATGCGAACCATCAAGAGGGCGTACGAGATGGACCGCGAAAACTACAATATCGGCGCTCCGCCGGACGTGCGCCGGGCAGGACAGATAGCACGCATCTTTGGGCGGAGACCGGCGTTGCCGTTGGATTAGCGCGAGGAGGAACAACCATGCGATTGATTGTCTTCAGCAAGATGTTCAGGCAGTACGACGTGGATGGTCTGATAGCGCTTGGGCAGGAACTGCGTACGGAAGGGTGGGACCTTGCCGTTCGCAAGGGGCATCCCGTGAACCCGGACAACGCCGAAAAGGCGCTGCCTTCCGCCGTGCGACGCCTGCAGGATGCCGGACAGCCCGTGCTGGCGATAACAGGTGAGACCGACCTTCTGTACCCCAGCACCCCCTATGTGGAGCCTCTGATGCGGGCGATGGATACCGCCGGCGTTCGCCTGCTGAAGATTGGCTATTTCCTTTTTGACCCCGCCAAACAGCAGTACTGGCAGGAGGTGGATAGCGTTCGTCGTGCGCTGGATGGCTGGCAGAAGCTCGCTCGGCGCTACAATGTGAAGGTGCTTTACCACACGCACAGCGGACCGGCATACATGGGCACGAACGCCTCCGCGCTGATGCACCTGCTTCGCGACTTTGACCCTTCGGCTATCGGCGCGTATCTGGACGTGGGGCATCTGGTGGTGAACGGTGAACCGTTCGCCTTCGCACTGGCGATTGTCCGACCGTACCTTGCTATGGTGGGGCTGAAGGACATGAAGCCGTTTCTGCAGCCGTCGGGCGATGAACAGAAGCTGACGTGGGATGTTGTGCCCGCCGGTCAGGGCGGTGTCGCCTGGGGCGAGGTGTTCCGTCTGCTGGCGAAAGAGGGGTTCAGCGGTCCGTGCTCCATTCACACCGAGTTTCATGCGCCGTCCGAATCCGCCTTTGTGAAAATGGTACAAGCAGAAGTGGCTTACCTGCGCAAAAAGCGCGACAGCGCACTGGCTGGCGGCTGAAGCCCTTGCATTTACCCGATTCTTCAAGTATAATCATACCGCTTGTCCGAAGACGCAGGCGCTCGCAAGAGCTTAATGGGGGTTCCGCCTGCCGAGGCGAAATTGAACAGTCGTCAAATCGCGTCGCTACGCGCCTGATGGGTGCGGGTGATGTTTGCGTACGGGGAGCCTTCGCCTCTGGCAGGTTCCCCGTTGTGCTTATTGGGGGCGTGACAGGGAAAGGAGGTGGATACCGTATGCGAGCAAAGCCCAATCCGCAGAAGGTGGCGCAGGTTGAACAGCTCCGCCAGTGGCTGAGCGCATCCAAGGGCGTTATCTTCACCGACTATCGCGGGCTGAGCGTGGCGCAAATCACGCAACTGCGCAAACAGCTGCGCCAGAATCAGGCAGAGTATCATGTGGTCAAAAACACCCTCTTCCGGCTTGCCTCGCAGGGGTTGATCAGCGATAACCTGGACGACATCCTGCAGGGACCGACCGCAGTCGCCTTCATTCACGGGGACGAGGCAGCGGCGGCAAAGGCACTGTCGGATGCGATGCGTGAGCTGCGCACGTTGTCGGTGAAGGGAGCCGTGCTGGGCGGCAGGCGCTACGATACCGAGGCGGTTCAGCAGCTGGCGAAGTTGCCACCACGCGAGGTGCTGATTGCCCAGGTGGTGGGAGGCATACAGGCGCCCATTACCGGATTGGTGGGTACTCTGCATGGTATCCTGCGTGACTTCGTGTACACCGTTCAGGCAATTGCCGACAAGAAATCTGCGCAAAGCGCGTAAGGAGGTATCCGAGCTATGGCACTGAGCAAGGAAGAGATTATCGAAGCCATCAAGGGCATGAGCGTGCTGGAGCTCAACGAGCTGGTGAAGGCTCTGCAAGAGGAGTTCGGCGTGACCGCTGCTGCTCCGGTGGCGGTTCCGGGCGCGGCTGCAGCAGGCGCACCGGCTGAGGCAGCACCCGCCGAGGAAGAGAAGACGTCCTTCGACGTGATTCTCAAGTCGGTGGGTGAGAAGAAGATCCAGGTCATCAAGGTGGTGCGCGAGATCACCAATCTCGGTCTCAAAGAGGCGAAAGATCTGGTGGAGAGCGCGCCACAGCCCATCAAGCAGGGCGTGACCAAAGAAGAGGCGGAGCAAATCAAGGCGAAGTTCGAAGCCGAAGGCGCAACCGTGGAAATCAAGTAGCTCACGCTATCGCCTCTACGCGCCGGTGCTCCCCGCGAGTACCGGCGTTTTTGTCCTTCTCCGGGTGTATCACACGTCAGGGCATTACAGAAAGATGTCCTTGCGATTGGAAATGGTAGGCGAAACCTGCTGAAGCAGGTTGGAGCCTCCGCAGGAGGCTTTGTCATAGGTAGCCCGCAACTTCCAGTTGCAGGGTTGCCCTTCCTCCTTTTCTCTGCCCTTGCGACTGGAAGTCGCAGGCAACACAAGACGAAACCTGCTGACGCAGGTTCGGGGTTGCTGAAGCAAGCTTCAGCACTCCAAAATAGCCCGCAACTTCCAGTTGCAGAAACGTCTCTGCCCCGGTGCTCCCCGTCGGTTATCTTCGTGGCAGTTTATTCCACTGCCTGTTCCAACTCAGGTTCTGGTCTCAGTACGTTCCTCTGGGTTGCATAGCCCGCTTACCTTCATGTAACATGTACCCGCTATGAATCGAAAAAGGCTTGTTATGGCGCTGTTATGCGGGTGCGTATGGATAAGCGGAGGGGGATGCAATACGCCCCGGGCACAACGGCAACCTCCGCCTCGCCAGCCCGCTCAGCAACCGGCAAGCCTGCCATCCCTGCGGGTGGAGACAGAGTCCCTGCAGTTACAGTGGCGAGAGCCAGGCAGTCCGAGCAGGGTTGTCTGGGAAGCCTCCGTGCCCCGGGCGCAGGCAAGCAGTGCACAGGCAGGGGCAACAGGAGAGTTTGAGAACGTGCGCTGTGTGCTCTACGAGGAGGGAAAGCCTACCACCGATATGTATGCGGGGCAGGTGCGCGCTCTGCAGAAGCAATGGCGTGTGGAGGCGAGCGACGGTGTCCGCGCCTACTCGCGCGTGAACGGTGTGCGTTTGCAGGCAGATGAAGCGATATGGTGGGCGCGGCAGAATCGTCTAATAGCACGGGGGAACGTACAGATTACCGGCAAACAGTTCAGTCTGCAGGCTCGCGAGGTGGAGCTGGATACCGCCCTGCAGGTGATGCGCGTGTTATCACCCTGACGTTGAGGAGCAAAGAGAATGAGTTTGAGGCAAAAACTGATACTGATTATCTCCATGAGCGTTGTTGCGATACCTGCTCTGGCGCAGGTACAGGTGGGGCACTATCGTCTCAGCCGTTACCAGCAGATTGTGACCGAATATAAACGGGATGGCACCGTTGTGGTGAAGGTGACGGGCAACCGGGTGGTGTTAGAGAGCGCGGACGGACAGGTGCGCATGGAAGCGAGCGTTATCACCGCCGAGTCACGCCTGCGAGCCGGGCAGGAGACGCGCCTGACGAGGGCACGAGCGGAGGGACAGGTGACCTTCCGCCTAAGCCAGCCCAAAGAGAACCGCGTCGCGCGGGGGAGAGCGGGCGTTGTCGCATACGACGATGCCACCCGCCAGGTTACCCTGCAGAACGGCGTTTTCGTAGAGGTAGATGACCCGCAGTTTACCGCCACACAGAAGGGCGATAAAGGCACCATCTATCTGGGCGAGGAGGACCTGCGGGTAGTGCTGGAAGGCGACCCCGAACGCACTGAAACCACCATCCAGCCCAAAAGTCCGCCGACGGAGGGGTCCAAAAAATGATACTTCGCGCCCAGAACTTAGTCAAAATCTACAAGGGTCGCCGGGTGGTAGACGGCGTGTCCCTGCAGATGAGCGCGGGCGAGATTGTGGGTCTTTTGGGACCGAACGGAGCCGGAAAAACAACCACCTTTTATATGATTGTGGGGCTGGTTCAGCCAAACGACGGGCGGGTGTGGCTGGATGACCGCGAAATCACCCGTCTGCCGATGTATGCGCGGGCGCGGATGGGCATTGGTTATCTGGCGCAGGAGCCATCGGTATTCCGCAAGCTGACGGTTGAGGACAACCTGCGTCTGGTGATGCAGTTGCAGGGCTTGCCCGAGAAGCAGATACGCCAGCGGGTGGACGAACTGCTGGAAGAGTTTCATATCGCGCACCTGCGCCAGGCACGGGGCTACGTGCTGTCGGGAGGGGAACGGCGCAGGGTGGAGGTGGCGAGGACAATTGCCGCCTCTCCCAAATTCATCCTTCTGGATGAACCTTTCACCGGCGTCGACCCCATCGCCATCGCCGACCTGCAGCGAATCATCGCCCATCTGCGCGAGCGGCTGGGGGTGGGTATCCTGATTACCGACCATAACGTTCGGGCGACCCTGCGCATTACCGACCGGGCGTATATCATTCATAACGGCAAAATCCTGACCGAGGGGAGCTCGGACAAACTGCCCGAAGACCCCATCGCCCGGCAATTCTATCTTGGCGAAGAGTACGAGCACGTTTAACTCATGCGTCTCAAAGTCATAGACCGTCTGATACTGCAGGAGCTCATCGGACCGTTCGTGTTCGGTGTGCTGTTGTTCACGGTACTTTTCTTTGCGGGCGGAAACCTGTTCCAGCTCACGGAGTACGTGGTGAAGGGAGCCTCTTTGTGGACGGTTGGGCGCATGGTCCTGCTCAGCCTGCCGCAGATTATGGTCAAGACCTTTCCGATGGCGATGCTGCTCGCTTCACTGCTCGCTTTCGGCAGGCTTTCCAGCGAGAGCGAGATAGTGGCGCTGTACGCGGCTGGCTACAGCCTGACTCGCATCGTGGTGCCGGTGCTGGCGATGGGAGCGGTGGTCAGCTTGCTGGCAATGGGATTCAACGAGGTAGTGGTGCCGCCGGCGACCGCAGAGATGTGGCGACTGCGCACGGCGGTTCTGCTGCAGATAGGGGAACGAGCGCAGCCCATCACGCAGACCGTGATGCGGGCGGGGAAGGTGGAAACGCTGATTACCGCTCAGGGCGGGGTAGACCTGCAGGCTGGTATCCTGTATGATGTGACCGCGGTGCAGTTTGCGCCCGCTTCGGAAAGCTGGCGTCCAGTGTTGATTGTGCATGCCCGGCGTGCCAAGTGGCTGGGCGGACGGGAGTGGGACCTCTACGATGGCTACTGGATGACGGGCGATGGGCGGGTGTGGGCGAAGTTCGAGCGCACCAGCACGCGCCTGCTGCGCGGGGGGCTTCGCAAAAGCCTGCGCGAGATTGAAACCGATCTCGTGCCGGACCCCGACAGCCGCAGCTTCCGCCAGACCTTAGAGCGTATTCGCCGGTATCGCCGCGCGGGAGAGGACACCCGGCAGATGGAGGTTGAGCTGTACAACAAAATCTCTCTGCCGCTTGCCAGCCTCATCTTTGGCTTCGTGGGAGCACCGTTGGGCATCCGTCGGCAGCGCAGCACCGCCGCGGCGGGATTCGCCCTGAGCATCGTGATCATCTTCCTGTACTGGGCGATGGCGCAATATCTGTTCATCCTGGGGCGGGGGGGCACTCTGTCGCCCCTGCTGGCGAGCTTTCTTCCCGATATTCTCGGACTGGTTGCGGGAACCGTCATCCTGTGGAGACGCGGTCGGTGAGGAGGTCTTTGATATGCCTGTACGCACCATCATCATCGGACTGATTTTCATCGTGGTCAGTGGCTTCATCGCCTACTTTGGCGACTGGCTGGGACGCTACCTGGGCAAACGGCGAATCTCCGTGTGGGGGTTGCGTCCACGCCATACCGCCATGCTGATTACCAGCCTCACCGGCTCGCTGATTGCCTTCCTCACCATTGTGGCGGTTCTGGCGACGGCGCAGACGTTCCGCGAAATCATCGTGCGCGGCGAGCGCATCTTGGAACAGTCGCGCCAGATGCAGCAGCGATACGCCCAGCTCACCCGCGACTACCAGCAGCTCCAGCAGCAGTATGATGCCGCCGCTCAGCGCATCCGCGAACAGCAACAGCAGATGGAAGAGAACACCCGCCAGCTGCAACAGCAAGAACGGCAACTGCAGGAGGTAAGGGCGCAGCTTCAGCAGAGGCTCCGGCAGGTGGTGGAACTGAACCAGCGCATCGCCGAACAGAGCAGGCAGCTGCAAACTCTGCAAGCGCAGAACAGTGCACTCAAAGCAGACAGCGAACGCCTGCGTCGCCTGAGTGACCAGCTTCGTCAAACGAACGCCCAGCTCCAGCGACAGGGGCAGTTCCTGCGCGAACAGAACTCCCTGTACCAGCAGAACAACACCGAACTGGCATCACAGAACATGCGCTACGCCGCCGAGAACGTGCGCCTGAACACCGAGAACGCGCGACTGCAACAGCAGGCGGACGGGCTGCGCAGGCAGACCGAACAGCTCGAACAGCAAAGCCGACAACTGCAACAGCAAGCGGAAGTGCTGAGGGCAACGGTTCAGCAACTGCAGGCGCAGGAAGCCGAACTGCGCGGGGTCATAGAGCGGCTGGAGCAGATGAAAGAGAAGCCCATCGTGGCACGCAAAGATGAGGAAATCGCCCGGCGGGTGATACCGGGAGGCTTATCCGTACGGAGTGCCCGCAACGAGGTGTACCGTCTGCTGGTGGAGGCGGGGCGTGTGGCACAGGCAAGGGGAGCTTCTGCAGGAAGCGCACACCGGGCGGCGTATGTACCCTTAAAGCGCATCAGCATGCCCACCTCGGCGGGGGGCAGCACGGAAGTGGTTGCCGATGAAGCCATGAGCGTGGAGGTGCTGGCAGAGCAGATTGCCCGGTCGGAAGAGCCGGTGGTGGTGCTGGCGGTAGCGGTGCGCAACAGTGTGGCAGGCGAGCCGATACAGGTAGAACTGCGTCCATATCGTAACCGTCTGGTGTATCGCAAGGACGAGGAGATTGCCCGTGTGCGAGTCTGGTCGGGGCGCAGTACGGGCGAGATACTGAACACGCTGATTGAGTTCCTGCGCGACGAGGTGCGCTCCCGTGCCATTGAGGCGGGAATTATTCCCCGCGTTGACGCCGAAGGTGAGCCGTCGGTGGGCACGGTAACCAGCGCAGAGCTGACCGACCTTGCCGACCGCATTGTGCGCGAGGGCAGAGGGCGTTACGTGAACGTGGTGGCGGTAGCGGATGCAGATACCTACTCCGCGGACAGCCTGCGCCTGCGGTTCCGAATTGTACAGTAAGGAGGTTCTCAGCATGCCCTCTTCGGACAAGCCGTATGTCCTGGCGATAGACCCCGGGCGCAGTAAGATGGGGTTGGCAGTGGTCTGCAACGACGGGCAGATACTGTACCGCGCGGTGCCGGAGCTGGAGGAGTTCGTGCGGGAGATGGCCGCGCTGTATCAGCGTTTTCGCCCGAAGTGCATCGTGATTGGTGGGGGCACCGGCTCCCGCGAAATAGAGCCTTTGCTTCGGCAATTCATGCCCGGTGTGCAGGTGCACGTGGTTGACGAGGCGTACACCTCCGAGGAGGCGCGTCGCCGCTATCTGCGCGAGAACCCTCCAAAAGGCTGGCGCCGTCTTATCCCACCCTTCCTGCGTACCCCAGACCAACCGTATGATGACTACGTTGCCATTATTCTGGCGGAGCGTTACTGGAGCACAGTCAACCGGGAGAAACAGCAATCATGAACGATGGGCAAAGGCTGGTCGAGTGGCACTTTGACCGCCCCGACGTGCTGAGGGTGTGGCGTGCCAACGGTGAGGTATCTGATGTACGCTTTGAGGGTGGGGCGATGTACTTCCGCACCACCGGCGGCGACCCCATTCTGGAATATCTCCCTCTACTTGACCTGCCCGCGGCGCCGCACCAGGTGGTGGAGATAGAACTGATGTCCAGCGCGTCTGGCGTCGCTGAACTGTTCTGGAGCAACACCACCCAGTCGCCGTACGGCGGCTTCCTGCCGGAGAAGCGAACCGAACTCTCCGTTCGAGGCGACCGAAAGTGGCATACCTATCGCGTGTTTCCCTTCTGGCAACGGGAGGGGCGTATTGTACGCTTTCGGTTCGACCCGCCAGCCATGAGCACATGTGCCCTGCGTGCCATTCGTATTGTGGAGATTACCGACGTCGCTGCTTTGTCGACGAAACGCTCCTTTGCCTTCCGCAATACGCTGGACGGCTGGCAAGCATGGCGAGGTGTCACGGCGCAACCGTCTCCACGCGGAGTGCACCTGAAACTGCAGGAGCCAGATGGCTTTTTTGCAACGCTGGTGCGCGTTCCGGCAGATGATTTTCCGGTGGTAGCGGTGCGTTTGCGCTCGTTGAAAGCGAAGCGATGCCAGCTGGTGTTCGCCACCACCGGAAGCTATGGCATTCAGCAATATACCTTTGAGGTCTTCCCCGACGGCGAACCGCACCTGTATAACGTGGACATGCTGGGTGCGCCGGGCTGGGGCGGCGAGGTGGTAATGCTGGGCATTCGCCCGGGCGGGCAGACAGGAGACGAGATGGTGCTGGAGCAGGTGCAGGTAACCGCTCAGCCTCTGGGCGAGCCTCGCTTGCGCGTTCTGTTTTTCGGGGTGGAGGATGCCCTGCCTCGCACGGGTTCTCCCGTCACCGTCACACTGCGCGGGGTAAACGTCGGCGGGCAGCCGGCGCGGAACCTGACTGCAACGCTGAGCCTGCCTCCCACAGCGCGTATCACAGGCAAGCCGCAGGAAAAGGTAACGGAACTGCCCTTCGGGGCGGAGGCGGAATGGCGCTGGCAGGTGGTCTTCTCGCGCCCGGGCAAAGCCGCTCTTGGGGCGCAGTTGCGAGCGAGCAATATGTCTCCGGTCCGCGTGAGTGCGGTGGCAGAGGTCACCCCTCGGCTGGTGCAGGTGAAGTCGCAGGTTGTACCGGCTCCAGTGCCTGTGAAGCCGAAATACCCAGTGGGGGTATATTACTTTCCGGGCTGGCGAACCGCAGGACAGTGGCTCCCGATTACCCGCTTGCCGGAGCGCAAGCCGGTGCTCGGCTGGTATCGCGAAGGGGAACCGCAAATCGCCGACTGGCATATCAAATGGGCGGTAGAACACGGCATCACCTTCTTCGCGTACGACTGGTACTGGACGCAGGGGGCACGAATCCTGGAACACGCTCTGCACGAAGGCTACTTCAAGAGCCAGTATCGCCGGCATCTGCAGTTCTGCCTGCTGTGGGCGAATCATAACCCACCGAACACCTCATCGCATGAAGACTGCCTTGCCGTTACCCGGTACTGGATGGAACATTACTTCCATCGCCCCGAGCACCTGCGCATTGACGGCAAGCCGGTGGTCATCATTTTCAGTCCGTACCGTCTGCGGGCGGATATAGGTAGCGAGGGGGTCAAACGCGCTTTCGACGCAATGCGCGAGGAGTGCCGCAGGGCGGGACTCGGCGGGCTGTACATCATCGCCTGTATCGGCGGGGCGGGAGAGGTGCAGATAACGGCTCGCGAAGGCTATGATGCCGTCACCGCCTACAACTGGCCCCATCTTGGAATAAAAGGCGATACGAAGTGGGCGCCTTTTGATACCCTCATTGACGGCTACCGCGAGCAGTGGGAAAGCATCGTGCAGAATAGCCCTATCCCGTTACTGCCGCCTGTGTGCGGTGGCTGGGACAGCCGACCCTGGCACGGGCAGTCGGCTCTGGTGCGCTATGGACGCACCCCTGAAAAGTTTAAACGCCACCTGCAGGATGCTTTGCGCTTTCTGGAAGAGCACCCCCGTTCGGTGGTGCCGATGGTACTGATAGAAGCATGGAACGAATGGGGCGAGGGTTCCTATATTGAACCGCAGCGGGAGTTTGGCTTTGGATACCTTGATGCCATTCGCGAGGTGTTCACCTCTGCGCCGAAGAAACATGCCGACCTGACCCCTGCCGATATCGGTTTACAGCCGCCGCAGGTGGAGGTAATATCGGTGACACAGCCGCGCTGGGAGTTCAGACAGAGCACGCTGGGCTGGGAAACTGGCATGTACATTGGAGATGTGCGCGTTGAAAACGGTGTGCTTACCACAAAAACCACTGGCAGCGACCCCGCCTTCTTCGGTCCGCCGGTGAAGGTAAGCGCCGCTCCGTATCGCCGGATACGCCTGCGGATGCGATTGGAGGCAGCGGGTGAACCGTTCGAGGACATGGGGCAGATATTCTGGACAACCCTTTCCACTGCAGAGAGCGAGGCGACCAGCGTGCGCTTTCCGGTGGCTGTGGACGGCAGGTGGCACGAGTACGTGCTGAAACTGGACGAAAATCCCCGCTGGAGAGGTGTAGTCACGCGCCTGCGGCTGGACCCCTGCACGCGCGCCGGAGTCAAGGTTCAGCTTGCGCTGATAGAGCTGCTACCGTAGCACGCCTGCAGAAGCCAGTGTGGCAGGTGAGTGGTCGCCGGTGCTCACCTCTGGTGACCACAGCAGGAGAGCAATCAGAACGCTCACCGCAATCAGTATCATGAAAATCAGGTTGCGCATACTACTGTTATCGGCTGTTCGCCCCTTCTTCTTCACGGACTCTTGAAAAAACCAGGAAAACACCGGGTTTCTGATGTTGACAAACGTGAAAAGCGCGTATATAATGTTTTTGAAACGTTTCAAGAGTATCACCGATGAAGAAAAGACCAACGATTATCGAGGTGGCTCACCGGGCGGGGGTATCTGTCGGCACCGTATCAAACATACTGCGTGGTGCCGAACACCTGCATCATCCCGACACCGTTCAGAAAGTGATGCAGGCGATACGCGAGCTGAACTACCGCCCGAGCCGGGTGGCGCAAAGCCTGGTCACCAGGCGCACCCGCACGATTGGTCTGGTGATCGAACCCCAGCACGGTCGTCTGACTACAAACCCTTACCTGGCGGGAGTACTGGACGGCGCACTGGAATATACGACCGAGCAGGGTTATCAGATTAAAATCATCACCCTGACGAGAATCGACAGAGATTATATGCTGGAGCAGGTACAGGACCACACGACGGATGGCATTATGCTGGTAGCCCCTCGTTCCGACAGTCCGCTTCTTCGATGGGTGGTGGAACACGGAGTACCTGCGGTTGTGGTGGGTGCGTGGCTTCCTGAGATACCCATTCCCTGCGTGGAAGTTGATAACGAAAACGGCGTGTATGAGGGTGTGCGTTACCTGATTGAGGAGGGACACCGCCGCATAGGCATTGTGGCAGGTCCTCTACATCAGACCAGTGCTGTGCAGAGGGAGCGAGGTTATCTTCGTGCGCTGGAAGAAGCGGGGATTACTTTTAACCCTCAGTGGCTCTATCGCGGTGATTACACCTATGAGTCGGGCAAACAGGGGGCACTGACTCTTCTGGAGCGCGATCCCTCTTTGACCGCTCTGGTATGCGGTAACGATGTTGTCGCTCTTGGATCCCTACAGGCACTGCACTCCCGGGGGATTCGGGTGCCTGACCAGATCAGCGTGATAGGATTTGACGACCTTCCAGAAGGCACGCTGGTAACCCCTCAACTAACAACAGTTCACCATCCGCGTCACGAGATTGGGTATCTGGCAGCACAGGTGCTGGTGGAGCAGTTACACCAGCCGGGTGAAACCGTGGTGCGCCGTATGGTATCCGCTAACCTCGTGATTCGCCAGAGCGTTGCACCATACGGGCGAAGCCCCAAAACCATTTCCGAGGAGGTAGTACAGTGAAACGCAACGGCTTTACGCTAATCGAACTGCTCGTCGTCATCGCGATAATCGCGATTCTGGCGGCGATTCTGTTCCCGGTGTTTGCCCAGGCGCGGGAGAAGGCGCGACAGTCTTCGTGCCTGAGCAACATGAAGAACCTGGCACTTGCCAATCTGATGTATGCTCAGGACTATGACGAGACCTTCTGTGCGCAGGGCGAGCCGACCGGCAACAACGGCTGGGGCTGGCAGATGACATGGATTGTGCATACCCAGCCCTACATGAAGAACTACGAGATTATCCGCTGTCCCAGCGACCCGCACCAGGTACCGGACTGGTCGGGTCCCAAGTATAGCTATGTCGCCAACGGCGTGATCGCCGGTAACTGCGGCGGAAGCTGGTACTGGAAGTTCATCGGCGTGATTAACGCCTCGCGTTCGTGGTTTGAAATGACCCCACGGGCGGTGGCGGGCGTCGCATTGCCTGCTGAGACCATTCTGCTGGCAGAACGCCACGAAATGCCTCCCAGCTCATGGATGCAGCCGATGCACGGTGCCTTCTCGCCATGGGCAACCGTGCTGATCGGTCCTGATGCTGTGGATGCCGGTAACTCGTTGCCGGGACAGCGCACCTCTGGAGGCGATGGCACCTGGGCACCGCCTGTGCCCAACTCGGACGGATACATTGCGACAAGGCACTCGGGCAAGAGCAACTTCGCTTTTGCCGATGGACATGTGAAGGCATTGAAGCCAAGCAGTACGGTGCAGGCAGACCCCAATCTCTACAGCAATACGGGATGCCACACCGGCTTCTTCTACATGTGGGATGCAACTCGCACCCAGTAGGTGGCAAGCAAGCGCTCTGGCGCGTTGCGCGCCAGAGCACAATAACCAGGAGGCACAACGGTGAAACGACTGCTTGTGTTGATAATACTCGCCGTGGCTGTAACGCTAACGGGGTGCGGCAAAAAACAGCAGTTTGGTGACAAACCGGAAGACTGGAAAAAGACGGAACCACCGCCCGATTACCTGAGAGCGATTGCTCCGGCTACAGGCGGACAATCAGTGCAGGGGGTACCTAGCGCTCCTGCCGGCGGCGCTCAACAGGCTCCATCTGCCCCAGCTCCTTCTGGTGGCACTCAGCAAACACCTGCGCCACCGCCGCCGAGACGATAAGAAAACACAGGGCAGGTAGCCACCTGCCCTGTGAGTTTACCCCAGGGTCAACAGCCTGCTCCACGTGGTCTGTTCAGCGCGGCTGTGGGTGGTGAAGTGTGCGTCCAGCTGGATTTTGTCCCCACGCCGAAACTCCGCACATCCCAGCGCCCCGGCGGGTATCCTTACCACTACCGTGTAGCGCGTGGCGACGTTCCAGCTCTTGACCTCCAGCCGGGAGTCGGAAACCTCTGTCCGTTCACTATCCGCAAACCATACTTTGCATTCCATCGACTCTACCGCGCGCAGGCGCACCCTGCATTGCATCCGTTCCTCGCGGGGTATTTTCTGCCCGGCGTACAGAGAGGCATCAAGCCAGTCCGAACCGTGTATCGCCACCAGAAGGTGCGAAGCCTGCCAGCAAAGGTACAGGTCTGCTACAGGATAGTCGCTGTCCGGCTGTATCCATGATGCCTCTTTGTCCCATAGGTGCAATCCCTCCATCGCCTGCTTCTTTGCAGGAGGAACAGATTGAGGCTCTGGTTGTGAAACGAAAGCTGCCTCGGTGTGCAGGTGGTTGACCGATACACTCTGAAACCCGGTGGTCAGCTCTTCGTAAGGCTGATTATGGATGTCCACCAGCCCCATGTTGTAGTTCTCGCCGTCTCCACGCCCAAAAGTTGGCTCGTCGTAGTACTGGAACCAGTGCGCGCCTATCACATACGGGCGACGCACGTAGTCTATCAGATTGATGCGTGCCCCCTCGGCACGCTCGCGCTGGGTTTGTACGGTTGGGAAATTGGTCTCGGGTGGACTGTTGCGATTGCCGCTGCGGTTCTCGTGCGCGCAGAAGTAGAACTCGGTGATAAGCACAGGCTTGCCTGTCAGACGGTGCAGGGTGTACAGGAAGTAGTGCGCGTTCGAACCATCAATCCGGTCCGCACCGTGATTGGTGGAAACCACGTCCACGTATGGCGCCGAGGCGCGTGCTACCTCCAGCGGATAGAAATCGTGGTAGCGGTCGCCCAGAATCAGGTGGTGACGGTCATAGCGGCGGATGGAGTCATGCATCAGTTTGTAGTAGCGTTTCGCCAGCAGTCCGACGAATCGGTTGATAACCACCATTCCCGCTCCTCCGGGGATCAGCGTAACCTGTTGAATATCCTCGAACCTCCTGGCGTCGCCGATGTCAAAGTCGTGGCGCATTCGCTGGATGTCGTCTTTGTAGTGCTGGCGAAGCAGTTTGATAAGCTCGCGCCTGGTGGCGTTTTGTGCGGGTTGTTTCAGAAAATGCAAAAAGAGGCTGTCATCCCACCAGCCGAGTTCGTTATCGGTAAACCATCCAAGCAGATGGGGGTCGTCTCGGTATGGAGCGGTCAACTCGCGCACAATCTCATCCACCTGTTGCGCGGTCTGGGGGGCGAACATATCGTTCCATGGCATCCCCAGCCGTGAGCCAACGTGCAGGACGACTGTATAAGGCATCGCCTTCTTCCAGTGCGTGCGCAGTGTGTCTACGTCGCTCCATCCGCCGATGGTGTTGAATCCCCACTGGCGCAGGCGGGCGAGGGTGTCCTCTGTCCATTGTGCGGGGTGCGCATAGAAGCGCATGGCGCAATAGGCTGGGTTCTTCTCAGAGTACCGGGACTCGCCCATGTTTACGCAGTTAACGCCCAGTGAGAAGAACCGCTCTCCCTGTGGGGAAAGAAACCACCATACTCCCTTCTGGCGAGTGATGCGATAGAAGGACATCCATACCTCCTCTTAAGAGTGGCGGAAGGTACGGCAGCCGCACCTTCCGCCGTTGTATAATTTCAGCGTGCTGGTCTGCCAGTTGGCTGAGAGGCTGGAGCCTGTCGGGATGCTCCCCACAACAGCATCCGCGCCGATTGCTCGTTGCCGTATGCCAGCTCGTTAACCAGAAACTGCTTCTCTTCGGGGGTGAGCTTGTTCCAGTCGCCTCCGGTGCGTTTAGCAATCGCGTGCAGGCGGTCCGCCTGCTGAACCTGCTCTGTGGATAGCCCGCCGGTCGAATCGGAACAGGTGCGCAGGTTCACCACTACTGCAACTCCCGCGAGCACAATGATCAGCACGATGAGCGGTAGACGTGATTTCATGATTCGCTCTCCATTCTGTCACGGCGCGTTGATTAACCAGCGTTTGGCGTCCAGCATCACCGCTGGCTGCAGCCATTTAGCATGCCCGTCCGCAAACGCTACGTTCGAGCCGCCACTGTGTTTGCGCCACGCGCGATTCAGTCGCTCGTTGTAGTCACCCGGCGCGGCAGGGAGAACGATCAGGTTGACCAGCCAGTCCGCGGAGACCATTGCCTCTGTGCCCCAGCACCAGTCCACCTCTGTGTTCGCGTAGGTTGGGCTACCACACCACCAGTCGTTCACGTTGGTAAGCCCCTCTACCAGCATGAAGATTTCGGCGGGGGTGGGCACGGCGGCGAGGGCAGTTGCCGTTTCGGGCGCACCATAGGTAGAGCCCACGGTAATCACTCCCTGCCCGTTGGGCACACCGAAATGGCTGGGATTCCAGAAGGAATTGGCATGAAAGGCGTTGGGCATGTAGGAAAGGATGCCCGGTTGCCGGTCGGTACCTGCAAAAGCAGAGATGATGCCGGCGTCTACTGTGCCTGCATCGGAGGTGCATCGGTAGATGTCGCGGTTCTTCAGGTAAGGACCGACACAGCGCACGCTGGACCAGATGTAATGATTGGCGGGCCACTCGCCCCAGCGGTTCTGGTCCACGAACTCGTTTTTGGGGAAGGTCTCATCGTAGTCCTGGGTGTACATCAACACGCCGAGCACGAGCTGTTTGAGGTTGCTCAAGCAGCCCGTTTGGCGAGCCTTCTCGCGTGCCTGGGCGAATACTGGGAACAGTATCGCTGCCAGTATTGCGATAATCGCAATCACGACGAGGAGCTCAATGAGCGTGAATGCGCTTTTCCTGGATGTGACCATCGGAAGACGCCTCCTTGATAAATCGTTTTATCAATTCGAGTATAGCACTCCATGCCAGAATTGTCAATCGGTTTTTCGCACAAACCGCGCAAAAAATTACGAGGATTCTTTCGGTGGCGGAGCGGTAGATTGCCGTACGGTCAGGTGTACCGGTAGTGTATACTGTCTCTGAGGTACTTCACGTCCCTCCACCAGCGCAATCAGCACCTGCGCGGCGAGTTTGCCCATCTCGTAGATAGGCATATGGACACTGGTTAATGGAGGAGTGGTCATCGTGGCAAACCAAGTGTCATCATAGCCCACAATGGACATTTGCTTAGGGACAGAAATCCCCTGTTCGCGCAATGCCCTGATTGCTCCCTCAGCGCACAGGTCGTTGGCGGCAAAGATAGCGGTAGGGCGTTTGTGCTTCGGCAGCCGCAGGATGCGCTGAGTGGCGGAGTAGCCATCTTTCCAGTCGAATCCCGCCTGCACCATCCATTCCGGCTCGGGTTGCAGCCCTGCCTGCTCCATCGCCTTCAGGTAGCCCTGCAGACGCGGCTGGGCGGTGGACACCTTCGGGTCGCCGACAAAATGAGCGATACGGGTATGTCCGAGCTCTATCAGATGCTGGGTGGCAAGAAATCCGCCGTGCTGGTCGTCGGCGTTGATGGTGCAGACCTGTTTGTTTTCGGTGGCGTATACCACCGCTACCGCCGGAAACTTCACCTCCTGACAGCGTGCAATCACCGAGCTGTTGGGGCTGGGGAGCACCAGTATCAGCCCGTCCACACGCGGGTCGATCAACATCTTTTCATCCGCCGCGTTCCAGTCATTGCCCACTGCGGTGTGGAGCATCAGGTTATAGCCCTCGTTCACCACCTCTTCGAACACGCCGCTCATTATCTGGTCAGAAAACGGATTACGGTCGATGAACGCGCGCGAGTAGGGAAATACCAGTCCCAGCACGCCCGTCCTGCCGGTGACCAGACTGCGTGCAAGCGGGTTTGGAGCATAGCCCAGCTGTTTCGCCGCCTCCAGGATACGCTGGCGGGTTGCCTCGCTCACGCGAATGTGCCGACCGGCGGTGTTGTTTAATACTGCCGACACCGCGCTGACGGAAGTGCCCGCAAGTTTTGCCACATCACGAATGGTAACAGCCATAGGCAACCTCCTGTTTCTATAGTGATAAAACATTTTATCATAACTTTCTGCCGGTGGTCAACAGGCCCTTGTTAGTACCTTTGAGAGAAAGATGCAACCTGTTATGCTTGACAGGTGTCAGTAGAGGTGATAGCGTGTATATCAGTGTGCCTTTTGCTCAGGAGGGTGAAACATGTGGCGTGTGCTGATGCTCGCTCTGTGGGTAGTTGCGGGGCTTTGCTCGGCAGATACGGCACAGAGGGTCAGCCTGCGCTACTACCTTGCTCCGTCGCTAGAGGTTCCGGTCTACACTTCGGGACAGCGGATGGAGCCAGCCACAAAACCTGCGGAGCGGCTGCGGAAACAGCCGACGTATCGCTCCCGGCGACCGATCTACCTCTCCGCGCGGGTCGGCACCGGCGCCGATAACCTGTTCACGTTCGTGCTGGACGAGTCGCGAGGCACCGGCAGAGGTTATGACCTGCTCTACGCGGATACCAACAACAACGAAGACCTCCCCGATGAACGCCCCATCCGCGCGATATACCTGCGGAACGCCTTTGCCTTCGGTCCGATCCCCCTGAACATAGAGGTCAACGGTAAACGCCAGATCTACCACGCGATGGTCAAAATGGGGCAGGCGGGCCCCAGCACCTGTCGGCTGAACAGCGCGTGCTATACGCTGGGCACGGTGTCCCTGAACGGCAAGCGATACCCGGTGGCGCTGGTAGACGAAAACGCCAACGGACTGTTCAACGATATGCCCGACCTTGAACACAGTGACCGGGGCACCGGAGACCTCCTGCTGATAGACTTCAACGGAAACGGGCAGTTTGACCAGGAATATCCGGTGTCGGACGAGGTGCTGGCTGGCGCGGCTCGCTTTATGCTTGGAGGAAAGCTGTACCGGGTGCAGAAGCGGGCAGACGGTCTGGCGATAACAGTCACCCCGGACAACACGCCACTGGTAGAGGTGCGTTCGGACTTGGCGCAGTTCCGCCTGTCGCTAGTTAACGAGCTGGGTGTGCTGTCGGTGCACACGACGACGGGCGTCGCGCGAGTACCGGCAGGCAGGTACGGTGTACTGAGCTGGGTGGTGCAGAAACGGGACGAGTCGGGCAGGTTGTGGCGGGTGCAGGGCGGCTATAATGCCACCATGCCGAAGCCTCCCTCTTTAGAGGTTCAACCCGGTGCTCCCGTTCGCTTTGGACTCAGTGCGCCCCTGAAGGCGGGTGTACAGGTCGACAGAATAGGTGAAAGCTATCTTTTCACGCTCCAGTTCACCACCGCCGCCGGCGAGCAGATATCCGACCTCACGGTGGACGATTCCCGTCCGTCCCAGCCGATTCTGCGCCTCCTGGATGCCGACGGAAAAGAGCTGACGGTGCTGAAGTTTGAGTACGGTTGAGGGTTTACCTGTTCGCTCTCGTGGAGAGCGCCACACGACTGGAAGGGCAAGAAGATAACTCTTGTGCCTGTGATGGACGCGGGACCTTTCGAGGTCGCATCGGAAACAGTGGAACTGACACTGTGATGAGGAGGTCATGCACATGCTTCGCACGGTATGGGTTGCCCTGCTAATGACGATAGTGGTTGCCTGCCATGCCCAGCAACAGCAGGTAACCTTCGCGGGCAAAGTGACCACCCCGCAGGGGAAGTCTGTTGCCGGGGCGGAAGTTGTGCTGTATGCCGTTCACTGGGACGATATCTGGCTGAAGATGCGCACTCCCACACTGCAAAGGGTCAAAACCGGCGAAGATGGGACGTTTCGGGTGTCTCATCCACGCGGTAAGTATCAGCAGTGGGCGATCCTCGTGTTCAAGCCCGGCTACGGCGTGTGGGTAAGGCGATTTGCCGAGAGCAAAACCGACCTGAATATCTCCCTGCCCCCTGCGTTGGCGGTGTCCGGCGTTGTTACCAGCACACAGGGCAAGCCTCTGGCGGGGGTCAGGGTGCGTGTCCAATATCTGATAGTGCCGGCGGAAGCTCTGGGCTTCAACGAGACGTCCACCTGCCCGGATGTTCCTGCCCTGTCCGGCGTTACCAACAGCGCTGGCAGGTTTCGAATCGCCAATCTGCCTCCCGGTGCTCAGGCTTTCCTGCTGTTTTCTGCTCCGGGCTACGCTGTGGCGTATGGGGATGCCAGAGCAGGGGCGCCGTCGGTGACCGTTGCCCTGCCAAAAGAGGTAAGGATCACAGGAAGGGTGCTCCATGCCGACACAGGGAAAGGCGCAGGGGGTGTGGTTGTGCATGCGGCAATGCCCACCTCGCTTGTTCCGGAACGGTACGAGTTGCCTTCCGCCCGCACCGATGCCAGCGGCAGGTTTGTGCTGGCGCAGTTGCCGCCGGGAAAGCATATCATGTGGGTGGATTTCCACCTGACAGAGCCAAACCTCGTCGCCGCTCCGCAGTTTTTGCCGAAGACAGAGGAGGGAAAATCGCGCAGGTGTCCCGATATCCTGCTGAAGCCGGGCATCCCCGTGAGTGGAACGGTGCGAGATGCCCAGACAGGACAGGGCGTTGGGGGGATACAGATAACATCGCAGTATCGCCAGGTGAGCACGGAGCCGACAATTTGGGGACCGTCCACAACCTCCGCGCAGGACGGCACGTTTACCCTCTATCTGCCAGAGGGCGACTGGTGGGTGGCTATTCAGCCCGGTGAGGGCTACAGCCGAGCCGACCAAGCGCAGGAAATCAGCCTGAAACGAGACAGGAATCCAACTGAACTGCGTTTTACCGTGGCCCGCACGGCACGCGCGATTCTGCACGTGACAGACCCAAACGGCAACCCGTTGGACGAGATAATCGTAGAGAGTGCCGGCATACTGAAGGCGCAGGACAGGGGCGTTTTCGTGCTGGAATCGCTGGAGCCTAATCGGAACTATAGACTTCGCCTGATGGACAAACAGCACACTCTGGGCGCAGAAACCGCCTTCACGCCGCAACCGGGACAGGAGGTGCAGCTGAGCGTGAAGCTGTCTCCGCTCGCCACCGTTTCGGGGCGGCTGGTGGACCGTAACCGGCGACCTGTCCAGCAAGCGGAGGTCACGGTGATGCAGAGGGAGCAGTTTGGCGATAACTGGGTGATGTTGCCCAAACTCGAAGTGCCCGCCCAGTCCGACGGTCGGTTCGTGTTGCGCGTTCTGCCCGGGCGATACGCTTTCCTTTTCAGCAGCTGGGAGACGGCTCCGCTCAGCCTGCCGGAGACGCCGATTGACACCGATAAGGACCTTGGCGAGATAGTGATGGAGCGCGCCACCGGCTCTATCGCAGGCAGGGTGCTCACAGCCGACGGGAAGCCCGTAGCAGGGGCGTATGTCAGCGTGTACGACGAGGCACTGGTGATTTCGCGCCAAACAAAAACAGACGCGCAGGGGCGCTACAGGGTGACGGGATTACCGCCCGGTAAGAAGATGACGGTTCAGGTGGTCGCGGAGGAAATGGCAGGCGATCGTATCGGCGTGCCGGTAGGTTCAACGGATGTTGACTTCGTGCTGGCGCCGAACCAGAGCCGCTTGCCGGAGGCGCGGTTGAAGCCGGGCAGTCCTACACCGCCGCTATCCGGGCTTCGCGTGCTGTCTGGCAGGTTACTTCCCCGCCTGAAGGGACAGGTGGTGTTACTGCAGTTTGCCTCTGCCTATAATCCGGCGGTGGAAGAACAGTCGCGCTGGCTCAGGCAACTGCACGCCCGGTACGCCTCGCGCGGTCTGCGCATTGTGGCTGTGTACGATGCTTCGCTCCCTTTACCTCAACTGCAGGCATACCTGCACGCCCAGCGACTGCCTTATGTCGCCTGCACCGTGCCTCCGGGTGCAAAGCTGGGCTGGGATAGCGCGGTCTTTCGCGCGTATGGGGTACATTCGGTTCCCTCGCTTTACCTGATCGACCGGGCGGGCAGACTGCACCTGATAGACGCAGAACCCACCGAGGTGGAAAGGGCTTTGCAGAGGATTCTGCAGTGATTCTATAGCGATAACGTCAGTTGACCGGGCTTTGCCTGCTCGGTATTGGACATTGGGGAGGTACTGGCAATCTGCTGTGTGCGGGCGGAAGCCTCCGCCTCCTCCATCTGCTGGCGTAGCGACTGGTATGTTGCTGGAACAAAGGGCAAGGCGCCCTCTTTAATCAACGCGGCGTTATCAGCAGGGGCTTCGTCCCCTGCGTAGACGAACACCGAAACCCATCCCTTCTTCAGCGCCTCCTGCGCCCCTGCCCAGGTGCCGCCTTTCCTGTGCTGGCAGGCGATGACCAGTGCATAATCAGCGAGCGCGTAGATAACCTTATTGCGCCCCATTGCGTTACCGACGCTGAACCCGCTTTCGGGATGATAGGGAGAGACCAGACACAGCTTGCCCATCAACAGCGGGTCGCGCAATGGCGCCAGAGTAGCCACCCGTGCCAGGTCCGCAGCCAGCACCGCCACACAGGTTCCGCCTTCCTCTAATGCGCCGGTCATGGAAGCTCTGTCAACGCCCCGCGCCCCACCGGAGACCACGTTCCATCCTTCCTGAGCGCACCGGTTTGCGATATATCGTGTCACATCCAGCAAGCTTTCGCTGGCTTCTCGGGAGCCGACAATCGCCAGCCCACCCAGGTGAAGCAGGTCGGCGTTGCCAAAGCCGTGCAGTAGTACAGGTGCCTGTTCGCCCAGCCGTTCGCGCAGGATTCGGGGATACCCGGCATCGTCCCACGAAAGCACCCACATGCCGGCGTTCAACCACCGCTCCAGCCACATCGCCAGCTGTACCCCCCGTTGAAGCAAGGATTGCAGGCGATCCGCAGAGAGACCCACCTGTTGTTCAATCTCTTCCAGCAGGGGGTATACTCCTTGTGGTTCGAGCAATGCCTCTAAAGCGACCCCCTGTTCAACAAGCCACTGGTACAGGCTTGCGAATTCGCCCTGCGTGAGCAAAGGAGCGGACCCCTTGCTCAGGTGACCGCACAGCAAACAGGCGACCTGTGTTGTTGGATGTAATGGCTCCATCTTACTCACTTCCTCGGAGTACCTGCTTCGCCAGCGCGACGGGAAATACCGGTCCGCTTCCCGCCTTGCGCAGAAGGAACGCGACCACCGTCAGTGTCCATCCAGAGTCTACCACATCATCCACCAGAAAAACAGGCTGGCTCATCCCCTGCCATATTTGCACGCGAAACGCCCCCTCCAGATTGCGCACCTGATGGAAGCTGTTTTGCATCTCTTTCTGGGGCGGGGTTTCCCGTGCTTTTTGCACACAGGGAACGAACGGCAATCCCAGCCGTTCAGCCAGCCTTCGGGCGAAATCGGGCACAAGGTTGGGATGGCGCAGGGATGGTATGCAGGTGATCCATCGCGGCGCTGGCTGGGGTGACCATCGGGCAATCATCTGGGCAACCGCTTCCACCAGCTCATCGTCATAGTGTCCACGCTGGTATTTTCCCTCACGCACCATTGCACCCCAGCCGGCATCGCCCCACAGGCTCAGCGCACGTCCCTCCTCGGCGCGATACTGTTCAGGAATGGTTGCCTTTCCCTCGGTGAAAGCAAGCCCCTCTCTGGCAGGCCATCTCTGTCGCGGAGTCAGAGGCACTTCCGAACGTCGCAGAAAGTGTATTGCCTCCTGAACCGTACGATGATCTACCGTTACCGGGACAATGGGTTGACCAATGCACACCGAGCAACGTCCGCATGGCTGGGCTGTCTGGTCGCTGAGGGCTTTCTGCAGAAACTGCATCAGGCACTGCTGACTGTGCATGTACTGGCGCATCTCTTCCTGTTCCGCGCGACGCTGGGCGGTAAGGTTGTGAATGCGCGTCCAGTGCACCGCATACGGTACAGGGGCAGCGAAGTATTTGCTGTCGCGCTGAATGACCGGCGATGGCGATTCACTACCCAGCAGGCGAAGTACTTTGTCTATCTGGCTCGCAGAGAGATTGACCTCTCTTTGCAGTTCGGTTCTGGTCAAGCCTTCGCGCGAACTTCTCAGGGCGCCCAATACGGATTCGATATGTGCCTGCGGCGGGAAAGCGGTCTGGATGAAGTAATCAGCAATCTCGTCGTCTTCTTCTCCACACAACAGCACGATGATGGCTTCGTCGATGCCTCGCCCCGCTCGCCCGATTTGCTGATAATAGTGCACCACCGACGCCGGTCGTTGAAAATGCACGACGAATCCGAGGTCTGGTTTGTCAAAGCCCATGCCCAGCGCGACGGTAGCAACCAGCGCTTTCACCTCATTGTGGAGCAGTCTTTGTTCAAGCTCTTCCCGCCGGGGCGTATCAAGGTCTGCATGATAGGCGTATGCCTCGATCCCCCGTTGCTGGAGCCACCTTGCCACGCGCTCGGCGTCGGCGATGGTCAGGGTGTAGATGATGCCGCTACCGCGTAAATGGGGCAAATGGGTTGCCAGCCATGCCAGCCGCTCCGCCTGCGAGGAAAGAATAACGTTTTGCAGACGCAGACTTCGTCTTGCCAGGTTGCCTCGCTGTACCTGCAGGGTACTGCCCAGTTGCTCGCGTATATCGGCGATGACGCGGTCGTTGGCTGTAGCGGTGGTCGCCAGCAGGGGAATGTTTCGCGGAAGCAGCTGCACGATGCGTGTGATGCGCCGATAGTCCGGGCGAAAGTCATGCCCCCAGTCCGAGATACAGTGCGCCTCGTCCACAATCAACAGGAACACCTGCGGGGCAATAGAGGGCAGTAACCGCTGTCGGAAATCCTCGTTGGCAAGGCGTTCGGGACTGATCATCAGCAGGTGCACCTGATTCTGGTTTAACAAGGACTCCACATACGCCCACTCCTCGGTGTTACCCGAGTGAATCGCTTCTGCCTTTACCCCGAACCGCTCCGCCATGCTCAGCTGGTTTCGCATCAGGGAGAGTAACGGAGAGATGAGCAGGGAAAGTCCTTTCCCTCCGGATTCTTCGCGGAGCAGGCGCGCGGCGATGAAATAGACAACGCTTTTGCCCCAGCCCGTACGTTGAACGAGCAGTAAACGCTCGCGATGGCGGACCAGTGCCTCAATCGCTTCCCACTGTCCTTCGTAAAAGGTCGCAGATGGGTCGTTCAGCCCATTGCGCAGCAGTCGCAGGCTCTGTTCGTAAAGAGTGTCCACAAACTGCCCTCCTGCAACAAATATTCGCAGTCAGGGCGAAAGTCTCCTTTTCACGACGCCAGCGCCTGGCCCTCGGCGGGGATGTCCTCCCGATAGCCGCAGTCCTTGTTGGAACACACGATGCCCACCACCTCTTCGCCGCGGCGTTTCTCTACCAGCAGGCTGTGACACTTCGGGCAGGTGCCTCCTGTGGGCTTATCCCATAACACGAAGCGGCAGGCGGGGTAGCGGTTGCATCCGTAGAACACTCTGCCCCTGTGTGAACGCTTTACCACAACCTTGCCCTGTTTGCAGGATGGGCAGGTAATATCTGGGGGGTTCAGTGGACGTCGAGCTTTGCACTTCTCGTTGGTGCAGGCAAGGTAGTCCCCGTATTTCCCCCAGCGAATCACCATAGGCCAGCCGCACTGTTCGCACTTCTCATCCGTTTCGCGGTCGGGTGGGGCAGGTTCTCCGTTTTTGGTGAGTTTCAGCACACCCTTGCACTCCGGGTAGCGTGAACATCCTAAGAACCTGCCGTAGCGTCCTGTGCGCACCACCATCTTACTGCCACAGAGGGGGCACTCGTAATCGGTTTCCTGAACCTGCACTTGCACCCGTTCCTCGCTCTGCTCGCTTTCCGCCAGCTTTTGCGCGAACGGTCCGTAGAACGCCTGCAAGACTTCCGTCCACTCCCGGTTGCCTTCCTCGATCTCATCCAGCTGTTGTTCCACGCCCGCGGTGAACTGCACATCCAGAATATCGGGGAAGTGCTTCACCAGATAGTCGGTGACGGCGATGCCCAGTGGGGTGGGGTAGAACCGCTTGTCGCGCAGTTCCACGTAGCCCCGCTCCACAATGGTGGAGAGGATGGTGGCATAGGTGCTGGGTCTGCCGATGCCTTTCTCCTCCAGCGCCTTGACCAGTGTGGCTTCGGTGTAACGGGGTGGCGGCTCGGTAAAGTGCTGTTCCGGCACCAGGGCGAGCAGGGTCAGTATTTGCCCTTCAATCATCGGGGGCAGGGGCGGTCGCTCTTCATCGCTCAGCTCGCTGGTGTCTTTGCCCTCCACGTAGATGCGCATGAAGCCGTCGAACTTCACGCTGGAACCGGTGGCGCGGAAGGTGTAGCGGTTCGCCTGAATGTCCACCGTCACCACGTCCAGCACCGCCGGAGCCATCTGACTGGCGATAAACCTCTGCCAGATCAAGCGATACAGCTGGAACTGGTCGGCAGAAAGATACTGCTTCACCGATTCGGGTGTGCGTGTTACGGAAGTAGGGCGGATGGCTTCATGAGCGTCCTGGGCGCCGCGGCGCGAGCGATATTGTGGCGGTTTGGAGGGCAGGTAGCGGTCGCCAAACTCCCCCTTGATGTATTCGCGTGCCTGAGCCTGTGCCTCGTTCGCCACGCGGGTGGAGTCGGTGCGCATATAGGTGATCAACCCGACGGAGCCCTGTTCACCCAGCTCCACGCCTTCGTACAGCTGCTGGGCAATCTGCATGGTGCGTTTCGCGCTGAAGCCCAGTTTGCGTGCCGCTTCCTGCTGGAGGGTGCTGGTGATGAAGGGCGGAGCGGGGTTGCGTTTGCGCTCGGTGCGCTTGATTTGCTGGACAACATACTGCGCCCCTTCCAGATCCTGCAAAACGGCGTTGGCTTCCTCTTCGTTATGCAGTTCCAGTTTCTCGCCGTCGCGCAGGCGCAGGGTGGCATCAAAGGCATTATCAGGGCTGTCGGGCGTCAGCCGGGCGGTGATCGTCCAGTACTCTTCCGGCACGAAGGACTCGATCTCGCGCTCGCGGTCCACCACCAGGCGCACCGCAACCGACTGCACGCGCCCCGCGCTGAGAGTGTTACGACTGGCTTTTTTCCACAGCAGTGGGCTGAGTTTATAGCCCACAATGCGATCCAGGATGCGTCGAGCTTGCTGGGCGTTCACGCGGTTCATGTCGATATCGCGCGGGTTTTGCAGTGCCTGCTCCACCGCCTGCCGGGTAATCTCGTTGAACTCAATGCGCCGGGCGTTTTGCAGTTTTAACGCCTCTTTCAGGTGCCAGGCGATGGCTTCTCCTTCGCGGTCGGGGTCGGACGCCAGATAGACCTCCGATGCCTGCTGAGCCGCCTCCTTCAGCCTCTTGAGCACCTCCCGGCGGTCGCGCAGGGTGACGTATTCGGGTTTGAAGCCGTCCTCCAGGTCCACGCCGAACCTGTTTTCAGGCAGGTCGCGCACGTGCCCCATCGTGGCTTCCACCCGGTATGCATCGCCCAGAAAGTTTTTTAGTGTTTTGGTTTTCGCCGGCGACTCCACGATAATGAGCGGTTTCGCCGTACCTGCTTTCTTTTTTCTACTCATAGCCCAGCTCCCGTAACGCCCTTGGGTCGCGTCGCCAGTTTGGTATTACTTTGACCACCAGTTCCAGGTACACCTTGCTTCCCAGAAACAGCTCCAGCTGTTTGCGGGCTTCCTGCCCGATTTGCTTGAGCATCTGCCCGCCCTTACCGATGACAATAGATTTATGTCCCTCGCGTTCCACGATCAGTTCCGCGCGGATATACTGTACCCCGTTTTCGCGCTCCTGCCAATCGGTGACCCGCACGGCGATGCTGTAAGGTATCTCCTCGCGCAGGAGGCTCATCGCCTGCTCGCGCACGATTTCCGCCGCCCATTGCTCGCGCGACTGGTCCGAGCGGATGTCTGCCGGGTAGTAGAACGGCGCCTCGGGCATCGCCAGCAGTATCTCCTCGCGCAGGCGATAGACCGCTTTCGGGTCTTTCAGCGCGGAAAGGGTAATATGCCTTTGAGCGTCTGGCAACAGCGCCGCATACGCCTGCATTGCCTGCTCGGGATACTTCGCGGCGTCCCGTTTGTTGCCCACTATCCACACCGGCACGCCTACCCCTTGTAATCGGCTGGCAAGGTCTTCGTCTTCAGGGGTCGGCGGATGGCGCAGGTCCACCACCCACAGCACCAGGTCAATATCCTCCAGCGCAGTGTCTATCTGCTCCCTCATGATCTCACCCAGGCGGTCTTTGGGCTGATGCCAGCCGGGCGTATCCACAAACACCACCTGTCGGTTGCCTTCAGTGTACACCCCTCGCACGCCGCGGCGGGTGGTCTGAGGGCGCGAGGTGATGGCGGACACCTTCACCCCCAGCATCACGTTCAGCAGGGTGGACTTGCCCACATTGGGCTTGCCCACGATAGCCACAAAACCGCAATGGGTTGGAATATTCTCGTTACTCATTGCCCCGCCTGTTGCTCCTCAGAAGCACGCAGGTATATGTACCAGAGGCTGCAGGGCGGTGTCAAGGTCTGGATAATATTGGCGAAGCAGGGACGGCGGTTCTGCTCGGCGAAAGCCTCGCCCTTCAAAAGGGCACTTTGCAGGAAAATGACATATTTTGTTGAATCGGAGAATGAGGGCATCTGGAGGAAGCGAGAATGCAGACCGGGAAGGACACGGCACTGGTCGCCGTGCAGATGCGCATCACGCTCGAGGATTATCAGAGTGAGCGGTATCTGGCGAACAGAATCGACCAGCTGCTTGGCTCTGTGCGCTCGCGCGTGAAGCCAGATGCCAGCACGGTGGTTGTCTTCCCCGAAGATGTTGGATTGGGGATGCTGTTCATCGATGACTACGAGGCGGTCAAAGCATGTAAAAGCATCTACGAGGCGGCTGAGGTACTCTCCCGGCGACATACTTTACCTCTCCAGCGGGTGATAGACACCTACAAAGTTTCCCCCACGCGAGCCTTGCTGGTAGTGCTGGGCAAGACGCTAAAAAGCCGCTATCATCGAATCTTTTCGCAACTGGCACGCAAGTATCGGATGACACTGGTGGCAGGCAGCGCGCCTCTACCCGATGCAAAGCGTACCTCCGAAGTATACAACACCAGCTACGTTTTCGACCACCAGGGCAGGCTGATTCTGTCCCAGCGCAAGGTTCACCTCATCCCACTGGAACAGCAGGAGGGGATGGACCTGTGTGCGGGCAGGGTGGAAGATTTGCGGGTGGTGGATACCCCGGCAGGTAGACTGGGGGTTGCCATCTGCTGGGACGGCTTCCACGCCGACGTTGTGGAGACGCTGGTGAAGCAGAAAGCACGCCTGATTGCGCAGCCCTCGTTTAACCCCCTGCCGTGGACACCGGAGCAGGCGGAGAGCTGGAAAATGGGCTTGTGGCAGGCTTGCCAGCATCATCCCGAAATCATTGGCATCAACCCGATGATGGTAGGCAGTCTATTTGACGATGTGGTTGTTGAGGGGCGATCCAGCATCGTCGCTCATGCTTCGCAAACCCGCGATGGTTCGGGATACCTGGCGCAGGCGAAGAGTGCAACAGAGGAAGAGATTCTCATTACACATATATAGCTTAATCTGTAAACGCTGATAGGGAGGGTAGAGACAATGCCGCACATGCTGGTCATGGGTATTGACGGTGGACAGAGCACCACCCGGGCACTGATTGCGGACACCGAGGGCAATCTACTTGGTCTGGGAGTAGGAGGAGCCGCAAATCACATCCATGAACCCGGCGGACCCGAGCGACTTCGCCGGTCTCTGCGTGATGCGGTGAACGGTGCACTGCAATCTGCTTCTTTGCCCCCGGATACCCGATTCGCCGTGGCGCTTTGCGGGATGACTGGCGGTGGTGCGCTGGTGGAAGAGATTTGTCAGCAGGAGCTGCCTGCCGAGAAGGTAGTTGTGACCCACGATACGCGCACCGCGCTGTACTGCATCACCCAGGGGTTGCCAGGCGCGGTGGTGATAGCAGGCACAGGCTCGGTGGCGTACGGGATGAACGAGCTGGGCGAGACCGCTGCCGTTGGAGGATGGGGATATCTGATGGGCGATGAAGGGAGCGCGTACTGGATCGCCCTGCAGGCGTTGAACGTCTGCACCCGCGCCGAGGACGGTCGCATTCCCAACACGTGGCTCAAGCGCGCCATCCTGACGCATTTCGGGTTAGATAGTTTGCGTGCTCTCCATCAGCGCATTTACTCTGGGCAGATGTCTCGTGCGGAAATCGCCTCTGCTGCGCGGGCGGTTTCGGACTCCGCCAGACTGGGCGAACGCATGGCGATTCGCATCCTGGGCGGCGCAGGCAGGGAGCTGGGGTTGATGGCGGTTGTGGTTCTGCGTAAGCTCGGAATGCAGTATCAACGGGTCAGGGTAGGCATTGTGGGGGGAGTTGCGAACGCGCCGCAACCTCTGCACGAAGCCTTTCGCGAACGGGTTTACCGTAGCACGCTGGCAGAGGTGGTGCGTCCGCGCTTCCCGATGGTGGTCTCGGCGGTTTGTATGGCGATGGAGCAGGCGGGCGTATCTGTTGGAGAATCCATGTGGCAAAGGCTGGAACAGCAGGCGAATAAACTGCCAGCTTAGGCACTGGCGGAGAGGTACTGCTGAACAGCCTCAAGGTTCTCCATTACTCCATCGGTAACAAGCAGTACCCCTTCGCTACCAGCCATAAATCTGGCTTCTTTGGTGGCATCGCTTCCTGCCACGGCGGGGACCGCGCGCAGCCCAGCTTTGCGCAGAAGCTCTGTTCTTTGCAGGGCGCGTGCCACGTCGTTTGCCTCTACTGTCTCCGAGACCTCCATCGCGAAATACACGAATTCCCCATCCTGTTTCCACCTGCCGCGTACTATCACATCCGTTCGGTAGAAATCAGCCAGCTCCTCATCGGATAGGTAAGGCTCCACCAGTTCGTCGATATCCTGCGGCACGAGCCCCCGCGTGCGACGCAGCAGGCGAGTAAAATAGGACGGGGCACGCTGACGGTAATCGAACTCGTAGTAGAACCCTGAAACTTTAGCAAGCGGGTTTTCGATTTTCTCAACGGTTCTCACCAGGTTGCGCACAACCTCCGCTAGTTCCGCGACTGTTTGCTCAAGTCTCTCCAG